>JAEUJY010000055.1 GCA_016794525.1 Myxococcales bacterium | reverse complement strand
AACCACGTGCACTACCTCGTGTCGGCGACGGTGCCGGCGCAGCTGCCGCTGTTCCTGGACTTCGTGCACGGGAACATCGCGCGGCAGATCAACGCGCTGCGACGGCGACGCGGGACGTTCTGGAGCCGGCGGGGCGCGGTGATCGCGGTGCTCGACCCCCAGGCCCAGGTCGCGCGCCTGCGCTACCTGCTGGCCCAGGGCCCGGCGGCCGGCCTGGTGTGCTCGCCGACGCAGTGGCCGGGCGCCAGCTCGACGCGGGCGCTGCTCGACGACCTGCACGTGCCGGCGTCGTACGTCTCGCTCGACAAGCAGCGCCGCAACGCCGCGCTGTCCGACCCGCGCCCGGTCGCGGAGCTCGCCGAGGACGTCTCCTTCGACCTGACCCCGCTGCCGGCCTGGGCCAAGCTGACGGCGGACGCTCGCCGGGCCAAGGTCGCCGCGCTGATCGACGACATCGAGACCCAGCACAAGGGCAAGACGTTCCTCGGCGCCCGCGCGCTCCGGACCCAGAACCCGCACCGCGCGCCGAAGAAGTCCAAGCACTCGCCGATGCCGCGCTGCCACGCCAGCACCGCCGCTGGCTACCGCCGCTACACGACGGCCTACCGCGAGTTCCGCACGACCTACCTGCGCGCCGCCGAGCGCCTGCGCAACGATCCCGCCGCCTCGCGGACCGAGATCCACCGCCTCTATCCGCCAGGCAGCCTGGCCCGTCCAGGCTGGTACATCCCGACACCCGCGAACTTCCAGCTGCCCTGGCAAGTCGGCGCCTCTGACGCCGACAAATTCGCCGTCGCCACCTGACGGCCGCCGCCCGCTCCCCTCGCGCCGACGCGCCACCCACCCATCACCTGCTCCCGCCCATCACCGCCTGTTCGCCCGGGGCATCACCCCACGGCGGTCAGGCCGGCGGAGCTTTCGGTCCGACGTAGCAGGGATTCCGCGACGTGATCCGTCGCGCGTTCACCCGTGCAGGGTGCCCCGAGAGTCTCTTGAGTGGTTGCAACCCTCGATCCCCGGCCCCCCCGGTGGCCCCCGGTGGCCCCCGGTGCCGGTGCCGGTGCCCCTGCCCCCGGTGCCCCGGTGCCCCCGGTGCCCCTGCCCCCGGTGCCCCCGGTGCCATGGGTGCCATGGGTGCCATGGGTGCCAGAGTGTCTTGAGGTGCTGAGGTGCCGACTCTCGATTGGGGGCGACCCTCCGACCCTCCATCGGAGGGGGTCGGGGATGGTACCAGTACTTCCTGTGTGGTAACACAACAATGTGCCGGACTCATCCGTGTTCGTTAGAGCGCTGACCTTCGTGCGGCAGTCGGCCAAGGACAGCGTCGCCGTTCAGCTAGCATTGGCCGTGGCCGGGATCGCTGCTGCGGCCGCGATAGCCTTTACCTTCGTTGGAAGGAGCTTGGAAGGGCTCGCGACAACCGTCGGCGTGATGCTTGGGTTGTCGTTCCTTGTTGTCTTGCTAGGTGCGGCGGCAAAGCTCGGTCCCGGCGCTCGTGTCCCCACCACGGTAATGATGTGGTTTGTCGTCGTTGCCACAATTGTGTCCGCGTCTCTCAGCCTTTCCTCGTTCTTCTTTGGTTGGCCGCTCCCGTGGGGTGTCCACAACGCGAAAGGACGAAAGACTGACCTAGGCGCGGGTGCAGCTGCCATGTCCATGAGGGTCGATGGCGGTCAGCCGCTCCCTGCTGCGTCATCTCAAGTAATGGATGCAAAGCATGTGCGGGATTCGGAGCTTAAACAGACAACGCACGAATCAGGGCCGCAGGAGATGCGAGTGGAGGACGTTGCGGGATCGGAATTGACCCAGGACCAGGGGGAGACGAAGCCATGATAAGATCCTTGGCATGTGTACCGTTGCTGCTGGCAGGATGGAGCGCGACGGCGGTGGCTCAAGCGCAGCCCGAGCAGCGGCTCACTATGGTAAATAGCCCTTGTAACGTCGTAATACAGACGACAGCTCCAGTGAGCACGTTTGGCGTGATAAACATCTGCTTGATCACGCCGAATCGCCCGCGCGATCCCAGCAAGATTTCGCCGCTCGTGATTGACCGTCCATGGGTATTCGCCGAGAAGACGAACTTCATCAGATACGAGGGTGACATAGTCTTCAAACCGGGCGGAGAGTTTCAGCTCCCGGCTGGAGGTCGTCTCGAGGTCCACGCGCGATCAGTACGTTCTTGGGGGCAAGGGAGGGTGCGGGTAGTTGGAACGGGAGCGCCTGGCCAACCCGGGAGGAAGGGGCGTGATGGGAATGGCGGCGGATTCGAACCCAATTGTCGCCCTGTCACGGAAAAGCACGATGGCGATGGGAGACCACACTGGGATACGGACAACGCCGATGATTGGGACGCGGCAAATGTAGCGTGCGATCACAACGGTAGCAGTTGCGACAGGGGGCTACCAGGTGAGCCCGGTGGTACGGGCTTGCCGGGACCTGAAGTGGTCTTTTTTTTGCGCGCTAAGCCGCGCGGGACCTGGTCATGGGAGTTGTCGGGTGGCGATCCTGGTGCGCCCGGGAAAGGTGGACTTGGGATGCGGCATCATCTCCGCGGAAGTGACGCCCCGCCGGCACACGAATGTCCAAGTGGTGCAGATGGGTCGCCGGGCTTGCGCGGGAAGGCCGGAACATGCACGCTGTTCGTAGGGAAACGCCAACTTGTCTGCCCTGGCACAGGCACTCCCTAGGTTCGCGACACGCACCTGCGCGCCGCGCGCCGGCTACGCAAACGACCGCGCCGCCTCGCCGACCGAGATCTACCTCGTCCGGGACTCTGACCCGTCCATCCTGGTAAATCCTGACCCGCGAACTTCCAGCTGCGCTGGCGCGCCGACACCTCGGACGCGGACAAATCCGTCGCCGCGACCGGACGTTCCTCGCGCCGAGCGTCCTCCGCGGCGGTCAGGCCGGCGGACCTTTCGGGGCTGACGTAGCGATGATTCCGCGACGCGATCCGTCGCGTGATCTCTGGGGCTCATGAGTGGTTGCGACTCTGGATCTGAGGCTGGATTTTGATTAGGCTACCAGCATGCCGGCCCCAGCCAAGCGCGCAAGCGCAACAAAGCGAGTAGGGAAGAAGAAGGCGCTAACCCTTCGATTGTTGGACCGTCGAAAGGACGGGAGGGTCGACAGTCTATCCATTCTGATCTCGATGCGTGGGCGCGACTATTTGCGATTCGTGAAAGATGCTTACGAGCGGCGCGGCGGCCTCGAAGGTCAGCGCGAAGCTCTGAAGACAAGCAGTGCCATTCGTATTCGCGACCGGCTGGCAGAGGATATCAAGAGAGGCGCAATTATCCCGCCGCTTACCGTGGGACTCATTCTAAAGGCAAAGGACATCGCCGCCGCAGCCGAGTGGAGTCAGGAGCAGTTGGCTACGTTTCTTGCGACGACCGACGTCGCAGACATATCAATTATCGATGGCATGCAGCGAACGACGGTACTCCGAGGAATTGAGGACGAGCTTTCGGCCTATGATGTCCGCGTTGAACTCTGGATGGCCAAGAAAACATCGAGCCTAGCATACCGAATGCTGATTCTCAATACTGGGCAGGTCCCGTGGAATCTGCGTCGGCAGATTGAAGTAATACACTCATCTCTCATAAAAGAGATCTCCCATGCCGGCAAGACTTGGGAGATTCCGCCTGAGATATACAATGTAGACGACAAGCATCGGCGGACAGAGCCAGGACAGTATCAGGCAAACGAAGTCATCGAGATGTACGTTGCGTTTGGACTCAGGAAGCACCAGGTGGACAAGGAGACGGTTCTGGTTGATCAGTTCTCACGGCTCGACATGATCGATGCGGTGTCACGAGATGACTACTTCGAGAACTTCGCCAAGGCATTCGAACAACTCAATCGTCTCGATCACGTGTTTTCGCGCTGGCCGGGCATGCCGGCCAAAAGCGCGGATCGCTTCTCGACAGGCCGCGCTCTCTTCGATAGTACGCCTGCCTGTGTGGGGTTCATTGCCGCTGCCGCCCAAATCGTTATGGGGCGTCCAGGAATGGAGCGAAAGAGCAAGGACCAGCAAAGCGCACTGAAATCCATGATTGAGAGCTGCACCGCCGTGGTGGATAGACTGGCGAGAGCGAGTCCGTCGACGATTGGTGAGTTCTTGGACTTTGGCACCCTTAATGAGGTGCTAAACAAGCAGGCCGGGAAAATCGGTGAGTTCGAACGCTCCCTTTTCACTGACGCGTTCCGGTTGTTGCTCACGGAGGGTGATTCTCTGACGTCCATGACGCCGTGCTGGCGCTCGTCGTGACCAGAAACTCAAAGAGCGTGATGGCGACGATCTTCTCGAGACTCTCTCGAGAGGTCGTTCGCGCCGGATTGGAACATGCGTGTGCCTCTCCTGTTGCCGAGAGTCGATGGATACTTGGCGGTGCTGATGACCAGGATGCGTTGCAAAGAGCGATTGTATTGAGCGCTTTTGTGGAGGGGCAAGGCGTGGTGAGCGTGTTGCTGGAATGGCGCGGCAAGAACTATCTCGTGACGACCTGTGGTGTTGCAATAGCTGCTGTGGCCGATCTTCCATCTGCTACACCTTGGCTTGCGGGTCCATTCGGTAACGCTGGCATCGCTGCCTTGGCCATGGGGGAGCTCGAATGGCCACTGCGGAAAGTGGACGCTGCGGAGTATGTTGAGCGGATCTTCTTCAAGAGCGGAGCGTATGACCTAAATGAAATGTTGCCGTTCTTTGCTCCCGTCAAGATCTGGGAGTTGCGCGTGGGTATTGAGGCGGGGTATCGATATTCGCGGTTGATTGCGATGTCGTTGGTTCTCGCGTATGCTGCAAATGAACTCCCGATTAGAGCGCGCCCTGACCTGGCCGAGGAACTCGCTCGAGCGGCGGATGGCGCGGCGGGGGACGTTGCTGGTGAGCAGCTGTGGCGAGTCGCGACATCGCTCAGCGCCCGGCATCAGTACTTAGAGCTGTACAGATCGCTGGAGGCTTTGTTTAGGATCCCCTATGTGGAATCCATGGCACGGCGTCATTCTCGTCCGCTGCGGGAGTACGATATGGAGGTAGAGAATGCTCTGGGCTGGCATCCAAAGGGCGTGGAAGCGCTTGTCCGCTTGTTCTCTGTGTTGGCGGAGCAAGTGTTTGATGTGGCTCGAGTCAGGATTGGTATGAAGGACGGCTCGCGAGATTCGATTGCCAATTCAATTGCCTCTACAAGACACAAGATTGCTCATTTGCGTTTGAGTCAAATCGGCGATGTGGGTAACCTTGAGAGAGAGGCGGACGCGAGGCTCGGGGCGATGATCTACCTTGTACATGAAGTGCACAGCGCCCACCACGTTGCCATCGGTGACTACGTGAACGGGCGCTGAGCCGGCTTGCGGCTCTGGGTATATCGTCGTCGTCGTTCCACATCCGCGGCGCCTCGCCGCCAGTCTACCTCAATCCCGCCGGTACATCGTCACGACGCACGCCCCGCCCAGGCCCAGATTGTGCTGCAGGGCGACCTTCGCGCCGGCCACTTGCCGCTCGCCAGCCGTCCCGCGCAGGTGCCACACCAGCTCGGTGCACTGCGCCAGGCCGGTCGCGCCCAGCGGGTGCCCCTTGCTGAGCAAGCCGCCCGACGGATTCGTCACGAACTTGCCGCCGTAGGTGTTGTCGCCGTCCCAGATGAACTTCTCGGCCTCGCCCTCCTTGCACAGCCCGAGCGCCTCATACGTCAGCAGCTCGTTCGCCGTGAAGCAGTCGTGGAGCTCGACGACCTGGACGTCCTGCGGGCCGATGCCGGTCTGCTCGTAGACCTTGGCGGCGGCGTTCTTGGCCATGTCGTAGCCGACCATCTTGATCATCGACTTCTCCTCGAAGGACGACGGGTAGTCGGTCGTCATGGCCTGCCCCGCGATGTAGACCGGGTTGCTGATCCCGTGCTTCTTCGCGAAGTCATCGCTGCACAGCACCGCCGCGGCCGCGCCGCAGGTCGGCGGGCAGCACTGGTAGCGCGTCAGCGGATCGAACACCTCCGGCGACGCCATCACCTCCTCGACCGACAGCACGTTCTTGAACAGCGCGTACGGGTTCTTCGACGCGTGCTGGCGCGCCTTCGCGCTGATCTTCGCGAACGTCTCCCGCTTCGTTCCGTGCTTCCACCGATACTCTCGCCCGGCGCCGCCGAACATCTGGGCGGCGGGCGGCGCCTGGTTGAAGCCCTGCACCTCGCTCATGAGGTTGGCGTGCTTGTCGAGCGGGTTGGTGCGATCGGTCCACTTCGCCGACAGCGCGCCCTTCTCCATCTGCTCGAAGCCCACCGCCAGCACGCACTCGGCGAGCCCACCGGCGACGGCCTGCGCCGCCAGCATCAGGGCGCTGCTTCCCGTCGAGCAGTTGTTGTTGACGTTGAAGACCGGGATGCCGGTCAGGCCGATCTCGTAGACCGCGCGCTGGCCGCAGGTCGAGTCCCCGAAGACGTACCCAGCGAACGCCTGCTGGACCTCCCCGAACGGGACCTTCGCGTCCTCCAGCGCCGCGCGGCCGGCCTTGGACGCCATCACGTTGTACTCCTCGGACTCGCCGGGCTTGGCGAACGGGACCATGCCGACGCCGATGACATTCACTTTGCGGGTCATGACTGCTCTCCTTCTCTCGCGGTGTGATCGGGTCGGTTGATTACAGGAGGCCCTTCAGGAGCCCCAGGCGGTGCGCGACGGAGACGTCCCCGTCCACGCGCAGCTTGCCGTGCTGGTACAGGTTGTAGACATCCCCCGCCGACAGGCCCGCCAGGTCCTCGTCCTTGAGCGTCAGCGTCGCCTTCGCCGTGCCGAAGTCGGCCGGCGACACCGCCGCGCCCTCCACCGTCCACTCCGAGCCCGGGTCGACGATCTTGAACAGCACGATCGCGCCCAGCTCCTTGGCGAGCTCCGGCTTCTCCGCCAGCCGCTTGCCCAGCGCCGCGAAGAACGCCGGGGCCTTCGCCGTCGGGCCCGCCGCCGCCGCCGCGCCCGCCTTGCCCGGACCGCCGCCCGCGGCGCGGGCCTTGATCGCGGCCTGCTTGGCCTGCTCGGGATCCATCTTCTGCAGGAAGCTGAGCTTCTGCGACGCCATCACGTTGCCGCTGATCTTCAGCTTGCCGGTGGTGAACAGCTTCATCGGGTCCGACTTGCCGGTCGTCATGTCGATGAAGTCGGCCTCGCTGATCTCGAGCGTGCAGTCCGCGGCGCCGTGGCCCTCGGTGACCGCGCCCTTGCCGTTCTTGAGGTCGATGACCCACGCCGAGTCGGGGTTGGTCACCTTGAACAGGTAGCTGGCGCCGACCTTGGCGACCAGCTCGGGGTTGCGCTCGACGTGGTCGCGGATGGCGATGAACACGTCCCAGGTGGTGGGCACCATGTCACCGGCCGGCGCGACGCCACCACCCTCCGTGCCACCGCCGCCCGCGGTCGCGGCACCACCGCCACTACCGACGCGCTTCTTCATCTCGGCCATCACCAGGTCGGGGGTGATCTTCTTGAGGAAGCCGAGCTTCTGCGACGCCATGACGTCGCCGCCGATCTTGAGCTTGCCCGTCGAGAACAGCTTCATCGGGTCGGCCTGGCCGGTGGCCATCGCCATGAAGTCCGCATCGCTCAGCTCGAGCGTGCACTTGGGCGCCACGCCGGCGCCGGGCGTGACCGAGCCGGGCGGCGTGCCCAGGTCGATGGTCCAGACGCTGTCGGGCGCGCTGAGCTTGAACTGGAAGACGGTCTTCACCTTCTCGGCGACATCCGCGTTGGCCTTCACGAACGCGTTCATGGCGTTGAAGATGTCGGCCGAGATCGGCATCGCGCTCGGCGCGGCGGCGCCGCCGCTGGCGGCCTTGGGCTTGGGCGCGGCGGCCTTGGGGATCTCCTTCCACAGCTCGATGGCGGCGTTGGAGATGACGACCTCGTCGCGCTCCTTGACCTTGGTCTGGAAGATGATCTTCTGATCGCCGTCCTTCCACATCTCGGTGACCAGCGTGTCGCCGGGCAGCACGCTCTTGGCGAAGCGCACGCGGATCGACTTGACGTAGTCGGTGTTGCCGTCGGGCGCGAACGCGGCGGCGACGTGGCGGCCGGCGTAGCCGAACGAGCACAGGCCGTGGAGGATGGGGCGGTCGAAGCCGAACGCCTTGGCGAAGCCGGGGTCGGCGTGGAGCGGGTTCCAGTCGCCCGACAGGCGGTACAGGAGCGCCTGGTGCGCGGGCACGTGCTCCTCGATGACCTTGTCGGGGGCGCGATCGGGCGGCGTGTTGACGTCGGCCGACGGGCCGCGATCGCCGCCCCAGCCGCCGGCGCCGCGCACGAAGGTGGTGACCTCGTTGCGCACCAGCTCGTTGCCGGCCTCGTCGTACGAGATGATCTCGTTCACGACCAGCGCGTTCTTGCCCTTGTCGAAGATGTCCTTCACGCGCATGCGGTGCGTGAGCTTCGTGGCGCGCGGCAGGGGCCGCTTCAGCTCGGTGTACTGCTCGCCGTGCAGCACGCGGTCGAGGCCGAAGTGCAGGCCGGGGGCCTGCTTGCCCTCCTTGCCCATCTTGAGGATGACGTTGATCGCCGGGATGACGCCGTAGGTGGGGAGGGCCTTCATGCCCTTGCCGTGCATCTCGTAGACGAGCTGCAGGTCCTTGTCGTTGCCGGGGTCGGTGGCGGCGCCGACGCCGAGCGCGTAGATCGCGAGGTCGCGCTCGTCGTAGCTCGACTCGACCTCGGGGAACTTGTAGCCGAGCGCGGCGTCGACGTCGATCAGGTCGTTGCCGCCCTTCGACGGACCGGCCTCGAGGTTGGCCATGATCGGGCCCATCGACTCGGTGACCGAGCCGGGGTGCTCGGTCTTGTCGAACTGCGTGATGTCCTTCCACGCGGCGTCGACGCCCTCGATCGTGATCGGGCGGCCCAGCCGGAACGTCTTGCCGGTCGAGCGCTCCCAGCGCAGCTTGCCCATGAAGCCGCCGCCGACCTCGAACAGGCCGCCGGTCTCTTCCGACGACTCGTGGCACAGCCGGGCGACCAGCGGCGAGACGAACTCGGGCTTGAGCGCCTCGATCAGGTTCTGCGGCAGCACGGTCTCGGTCATGCGCGAGCCGGCGATCGGCGCGATCGTGTTGACCAGGACGTTCTTCTTCTTGCCCTCGAGGGCCAGCGTCTGGGCGAAGCCGTGGATGCCGAGCTTGGCCATCGAGTAGTTGGCCTGGCCGAAGTTGCCGTAGATGCCGGCGGCCGACGCGGTCATGACGATGCGGCCGTAGCCCTGGTCGCGCATCAGGCCCCACGCGGCGGCGGTGCACTTGTAGCTGCCGAAGACGTGGACCTTGTAGATGAGGTCCCAGTCGGCCTGGCTCATCTTCTGGAACGAGACGTCGCGGAGGATGCCGGCGTTGTTGATGAGGATGTCGACCTTGCCGAAGGCGTCGACCGCGGTCTTGACGATGGCGTCGCCGTTCTCGACCGAGTCGTAGTTGGCGACCGCGGTGCCGCCGGCGGCCTTGATCTCGTCGACGACCTTGTCGGCGGCCGAGCTCGACTTGCCCTCGCCGGTGAAGCTGCCGCCGAGATCGTTGACGACGACCTTGGCGCCGCGCGACGCGAGCAACAGCGCGTGCGAGCGCCCCAGTCCGCCACCGGCGCCGGTGACGATCGCGACCTTGCCATCGAACCGCAGTTCCTTGCTCATCGAATGTTCTCCCGTGCGTTGTCGGTGGTGCCAGCAGTCGAGTGCGTCGGCGGCGCGGCGGCCGCGGCGACGATCGCCGGAAACATGCGCCGCCAGTGGGCGACCAGCTCGTCGGCGCGGCCTTGCTCGCCGTGCAGACAGGCGGTGGTGGCGGCGCCGATCATCACGTGCAGCGTGAGATCGAGCGCGACCGCGTAGCCGGGCGCGGCGGCCAGGGCCGGGCCGAGCATGACGCTGGTCTGGTGGATGATGCGCTCGCGCACCAGCTTCTCGATCGGCGTCAGCGCGGCGCGCAGCTCGGCGTCGGTGCGCGCGGCGGCGCGCAGCTCGATCGCGACCTGGAACATCGGGCCGGCGAAGCTCTCCCACAGGAGCTCGAGCACCGCGTCGATGCGGGCCGGGCCGGTGGGCAAGGACGTGGAGCGCTGCTTGAGATCGCGGCCGCGGCGCTCGGCGAGGTGCGCGATCGACGCGACCAGGAGCGCGGCCTTGCTGGGGAAGTGGTGGAGCAGCGCGCCGCGCGAGACGCCGGCGCGGCGCTGCACCTCGAGCGTGGTGGTGCGCGCGAAGCCGAGCTCGACGAGGCTGTCGACCGCGGCCTCGAGCAGCGCGTGACGCATCTCGTCCCGGCGCTGAGCCTGGGTCCGAGGTGCGCGCGCGGGCTGCGGCGTCATCGGGTGGAGGCGTACCGCCCGGGAAACAGTCAGTCAAGACTGTTTGTTTTGGCGCCGACGGAAGATGCTGAAATAGAAGGGGATCTGTCGACCTTACGCGCCTTACCCGGCGGCTGATGGCCGTTCGACAGGTGTCCGATCCGCGGCGTCAGATCGAGACGTGCGCCCGGCCAAGTGGGCGAGATGTCGTGGTCGGACCACGGGCATGGGCGATGCAAATGAGGTGGGCATGCGTCGAACGCTCCTGCTGGCTGCCCTCATCACCACCCTCGCGAGCGGCTGCGCGCTGCGCGGCGAGTACCGCGGCGTGGCGTACGTCGTCGATGGGACGATGGTGGCGGCGGGTGCGGCGCTGGCGGTGGCGCCGGAGCCGGACGAGTGGGAGAAGGGCGACAGCACGACGGCGGGTAGCGACGCCAGCGGCGCGGCCGGCTCGATCGCGGTCGTGCCGTTCTACGCGATGCACGAGGTGGGCGCCGCGATGATCATCGCCGGCCTGGTCGGCGCGGTCCTCAACTACCAGGTGAACGTCGACTACGTGACGCCGGAGGACGCGGGGCGCCAGGCGGCCGCGCTGGGCGGCGAGGACCTGGCGCCGCTGCCGGAGATGCCCGGCGCGCACCCCGACGCGGTGCGGATGACCAAGCAGGCGCGGCGCGCGGCGGTCGCCGGCCAGTGCAGCCCGGTGCGGCTGCTGGCGCCGAAGGTGTACGCGGCCGACGCGGCCTACTACATCCGCGTGCTGCGCCAGGACCCGCCGATCCGCGCGTGTCTGTGACGTCGCGGCGCGCGGGTCACGCCTTGGTGGCGGTCACCAGGAAGATGTCGTAGCGGCGATCGTCCTTGTCGACCTGGGTCGCGGTGGCGAACTCGATGGCGGTGAACCCGGCGGCGGCGAGTTGCTGGCCGAGGCGCGCGCGATCGAAGCCGGCGTGGAAGACGCCGACGGCGTCGGGCGGGTGGAACGTGCCCGGCTCGGTGTCGAGGTCGGCCAGCGCGACCTTGCCGCCCGGCGCGAGGTGCGCGGCGAACGCGCGCAGCATGCGGTCGGTGTCCTCGACGTGGTGCATGGCCATCGCGCTGATGATCAGATCGACCTGCTGATCGAGCGGGCGCGCGAGGATGTCCTGGCAGTGGACGACGACCTTGCCCTGCAGCTCGGGCTTGGCGGCGAGCTGCGCGAGCATCGCCGCGGAGATGTCGACCGCGTGGACCGTCGCGACGTGCGGCGCGACGTGGGCGCAGACCAGGCCGGTGCCGGCGCCGAAATCCATGACGCGCAGCTCGGGCGACAGCGCGACCCGCGCGCGCAGCGCGGCGCCGACGCCGGCGGAGATCTGCGCGGGCACCGGGCGGCTGTCCCAGTCCTGGGCCTTGTCCTTGAACAGATCGGTCGACGGTTGGGTCACGGCGCAAGCGTAGGAGGCCCGCGGCGGCGTGTCGACCCGCGGCGTTCGGTCGCGGTGGCGGGCAACTCGGGGCTGACGCCGCCCACGGCGCGCGGCGGGGGTACCATCGCGGCAGGTGCCCCATGGCCGAACTCCGACCCTATCCGTTCGCCGCCCTGGTGCGGCGCGCGCTGCGTGAGCTCGACGAGCGCGGCGCGATCTTCGACCTCCCGATCGCCAAGGGCTTCTACGGCAGCCCGGCGCACGATCTAACGGTGCGGTTCCACCGCCACGCGCCGGCGTCGCCGCTGGGCCCGGCGGCGGGGCCGCAGACCCAGATGGCGCAGAACCTGGTGCTGGCGTGGCTGGCTGGCTGCCGCGTGATGGAGCTCAAGACCGTCCAGATCAAGGACGAGCTGGTGATCCCGCGGCCGTGCATCGACATGCAGACCGTCGGCTACAACGTCGAGTGGAGCCAGGAGCTGCGGCTCGAGCAGTCGGTCGAGGAGTACGTCAAGGGCGCGATGCTGATCGAGATCCTGCGCGCGACCGGCCAGCTGCCGCTGGCGCCGGGCTTCGAGCGCACGGTCTACGACATGAGCGTGGGCTACGATCTGGCCGGCATCCAGAGCCCGGCGATCCAGCGCTTCATCGCCAGCCTCAAGGACGCGCGGCCGATCGTCGACCGGCTGCGCGCCGAGCTGCCGGCCGAGTACGCGCGCTACCGCGACCTCGACTACCCGACGAAGCTGGCCGACACGCTGACCCTGTCGACGTTCCACGGCTGCCCGCCCGACGAGATCGAGCGCATCCTGGGCTACCTGCTCGAGGAGCACCAGCTGGACTGCAACGTCAAGCTGAACCCGATGCTGCTGGGGCCGGCGCGGCTGCGCGAGCTGCTCCACGGCGTGATGGGCTACCAGGACGTCGTCGTGCCCGACAGCGCGTTCACCCGCGACGCGTCGTGGGCGCAGATGCGCGGGTTCGTCGATCGGCTGGGCGCCAAGGCGGCGGCGCTGGGGCGGTCGTTCGGCGTGAAGTTCACGAACACGCTGATCGTCGAGAACAACCGGACGTTCTTCCCGGCCAGCGAGAAGGAGATGTACCTGTCGGGGCCGCCGCTGCACGTGCTGGCGATGAACCTGGTGGCGGCGTTCCGGCAAGAGTTCGGCGCGCGGTTCGCGATCTCGTTCTCGGCGGGGATCGATCGCGGCAACTTCGCCGACGCGGTGGCGCTGGGGCTGGTGCCGGTGACGGTGTGCAGCGATCTGTTGCAGCCGGGCGGCTACGCGCGGGCGGCGCGCTACGCCGAGCCGCTCGTGGCGCGGATGACCGAGCTGGGCGTGCGCACGATCGACGGCTTCGTGGTGAAGGCGTTCGGGCAGGGCGCGGCGGGGCTGGCCGACCTGACGGACGTCGACGACGCGACCCGGGCGGCGTGCGCGGCGGCGCTGGCCGGCGGCGACGTCGAGGCAGCGGCGGGGCCGGCGTTGCTCGCGCGGTGGGCGGCGGCGACCGCGCTGCACAACACCGCACACCACGTGCCGCGGGCGACTGCTGACGCGCGCTACGCCTACGCGGCCAACAAGAAGCCGCCGCGCAAGCTGGGCACCCACCTGGCGCTGTTCGACTGCGTGACGTGCAGCAAGTGCATCCCGGTGTGCCCCAACGACGCCAACTTCACGTTCGCGCTGGCGCCGGCGACGCAGCCGATCGTGTTCGTGAAGCACGACGGCGCGGGCTGGGTGGCGCGCGAGGCCGGCGCGCTGACCGTCACCCGCGAGGTGCAGTTCGCGAACTTCGCCGACTTCTGCAACGAGTGCGGCAACTGCGACGTGTTCTGTCCCGAGGACGGCGGGCCGTACGCGATCAAGCCGCGGTTCTTCGGCAGCGCCGAGGACTGGCGGCGGTTCGCGCCGCGCGACGGCTTCGCGATCGAGGTGGTGGCCGGGGTGCGCCGCGTGCTCGGGCGCATCGACGGGCGTGAGCTGGCGATCGAGGCAGTGAGCGAGCCAGGGGGGCGGCGCGTGCGCTACAGCGGGCCGGGCTTCGCGGTGACGCTGGATCCCGGCGACCCGGTGGCGACGCTCGACGGTTGGGCCGACGGCGAGATCGATCTGACGCCGCTGCACATCCTGCGGTGGATCGACGCCGCGGTGTTCGCGGCGCCGACGGTGAACTACCTGAACGCGGCGGCGCCGCCGGTGGGGTCGGAGGTGGCGCCGTGACCGCGGGCGGCGCGCTGCGCGTCGATGGCGATCGGCTGATGCGGCGGCTGTTCGCGCTGGCGGAGGTCGGGGCGATCGACGGCGGCGGCGTGTGCCGGCTGGCGCTGACCGATGCCGACCGCGCGGGGCGCGACCTGGTGGTGGGCTGGATGCGGGAGCTCGGGCTGGCGGTGACGGTCGATCGTGTGGGCAACGTGCTCGGCACCCGGGCCGGCACCGCCGACCTGCCGCCGGTGATCATCGGCTCGCACATCGACACCGTGCGCACGGGCGGCAAGTACGACGGCAACTACGGCGTGCTCGCGGGGCTGGAGGTGATCGAGCGGCTGCGCGAGGCCGGCGTCGCGACCCGCCACCCGATCGCGGTCGGGTTCTTCACCAACGAGGAGGGCGCGCGGTTCCAGCCCGACATGCTGGGCAGCGCGGTGCACCAGGGCGCGCTGGCGCTGGACGCGGCGCTGGCGACGGTCGCGATCGACGGCGCGACGCTCGGCGACGAGCTGGCGCGGATCGGCTACGCGGGCGACGCGCCGGTGGACGCGGTGCGCGCGGCGGCGTACCTCGAGCTGCACGTCGAGCAGGGACCGGTGCTCGAGCGCGAGGGCGTGACGATCGGCGCGGTCACCGGCGTGCAGGGCATCTCGTGGAGCGAGCTGACGCTGGGCGGGGTGTCGAACCACGCTGGCACGACGCCGATGGCGATGCGCACCGACGCCGGCTACGTCGCCGCCGAGATCGCGTGCTTCGTGCGGCGGCTGGCGCGCGCGTACGGCGGCGCGCAGGTGGCGACGGTCGGCCACCTGACCGTGCGGCCGAACCTGGTGAACGTGATCCCCAACCAGGTCGTGATGACGATCGATCTGCGCAACACCGACGAAGACGTGCTGCAGCGCGCCGAGCGCGAGACCTGGGCGTTCGTCGAGGCGACCGCCGCCGCCGAGGGCGTGACGGTCGCGCGCCGCGCGCTGGCGCGGTTCGCGCCGGTGGCGTTCGATCCGGCGATGATCGATCGCGTCGAGGCGGCGGCGAAGGCGCAGGGGCGCTCGGTGCGGCGCATGCCGAGCGGCGCCGGCCACGACGCCCAGATGTTCGCGCCGCGCTGTCCGACCGGCATGATCTTCGTGCCGTCGGCGGGCGGCATCAGCCACAACGTCCGCGAGCACACGGCGCCGGACGAGCTGATCGCCGGGGCCGACGTGCTGCTGGCGGTGGTGCGGGACGTGGCCGCAGGAGACTGAGAAGCGCAAGGCGCTTCTCAGTCTCGCTGCCCCGTGCCCGTGCCCGTGCCCGTGCCCGTGCCCGGATCTGGAGCTGGTCACGCGCCGGCGAGCCGGGCGAGCATGGACACGACGCGGACGACCATCGCCCGCGCCGACGCGAGGGTCGCCGCGGGCACGGCCTTGCGCCGCTCGAGGATGTCGAGGATGGCTGCGGTCTCGACCGCGGACCGGCGCGCGATCCGGTAGAAGCGCTGCTTCTCGTCCTTGCTGAACTCACCCGCGCCTTCGGCGGTGTTGAGGACGATCGAGGTCGCGGCTCGGTCGAGTTGGTCCCTGAGGTGCGAGCGCCCCGGTGGCATGAGCTCGTGGACCTGGTCGATGAGGTCGAGCAGGTCGAGAGAACGTTGATAGGCGTCGAGCTTGGCGTGATCGAGAGTCACGCGGACGGTATCGGCGCGAGGCGTGCGGAGTTGCGTCGGAACGACGCGATCGATGCGCGAGTGGCGCGGCCGGGGGCGAGAGCGGCCCGGAGATCGGGCACGGGCACGGGCACGGGCACGGGCACGGGGCCGGCTGCCGCAGCCTGCGGCTGCGGCAGCCGGCTAGTAGATCGAGGGGCGGCGATCGCGGGCGAGATCCCAGCCCGAGGGGTCGGGGCCGGTGAGCGCGTCGAGGTCGAGATCGGCGATGACGAGCTCGGGCGGCGCGGGCAGGGTGGGCACGACGCCGGCGGGGCCGGCGACGTAGCTGGCGCCGAAGTAGGGCTGGGTCCAGGGCAGCTCGACGCCCTTGCGGTTGGAGCCGGCGATGTAGACGCGGTGGCGGGCGGCGTCGACGGGGAACTCGAGATCCCACATGCGCCGCGACTTGGCGCCGAAGGTGACGGCGGGCGACAGCACCAGCTCGGCGCCGTTGGTGGCGAGCGCGGCGATCACGCCCTCGAAGTGGCGGTCGTAGCAGATGGCGACGCCGATGCGTGCGACCGGCGTCTCGAACACCGGGAAGTACGGGTTGTTCGAGCGGTTGGCGGGCCAGGCGCCGAGGTCGCCGTCGGAGGCGTCGTAGTAGAACGTCTCGGTGAACGAGCCCTGCTCGTTGGCGCCGACCGGGATGTGGGTCTTGCGGTAGCGGCCGAGCACCGCGCCGTCACTGCCGATGATCACCGCGGTGTTGAAGCGGCGGCCGTTGCGCGGGTCGAGCTCGTAGATCGGCGCGACGACGACGGCGCGGGTCTCGCGCGCGACCTGGCGCAGCGTGGTGACGGTGGGGCCGACGATGGCGTCCTCGGCCAGGCCGCGCCACATCGGATCCTTGCCGAGCGCGAAGTACGGCGCGGTGAACAGCTCGCCGAGCCCGACGACCTGCGCGCCGAGCCCGGCGGCGGCGCGGATGAGCGCGACGTGGTGCTCGACGTTGGCGGCGCGGACGGCGTCGAGGTGATCGGCGAGCTGGCCCAGCTCCTCGACGGTGTGCGGCATGCCGCGGTAGGCGTTGCAGGTCTCGGTCATCGCGACGCGGACGGTGCGGGTCATCGCTCGACTCCGGTGAGAAGCGCCGCCACCCGGGCGGTGGCGGGCAGATCCAGCGCGTGGAGGCCGGCGAGGCCGGCGGCGCCGGTGGCGCTGGCAGGGACGCCGCCGGCGTGGGCCGCGGCGCGCGCGGCGATGAGCGCGGCCTCGTCGACCACGACCGGCCAGCCGCCGGTGGCGAGCATGGCGCGCACGATCGCCAGCCAGTCGTAGGTCTCGTCGTCGAGGATGCCCGACGCGACCGAGTGCGGCGCCGACTCCCACGGCCACATGAACTGGCTGCGCGCGGCGGCGGCGGCCGTCACCGCGCGGTCGATCGCGGCCGGCGGGGCGTTTGCGTGGAGCCAGCGCGCGGCGGCGGCGTCATCGGCGGCGCCGGCGGTGGCGTCGGCGGCGGCGGGGCGCACGGGCGCGGCGAGCTGATCCGCCAGGCCGCGCGCGACGCGCCGCCACGCGCGCACCAGCGGGAAGCACGCGGCGGTCTGCACCGCGTGGATCGCAGGTGTCGTCGCGATGACGCCGCGCGCGTGGGCCCAGGCCAGGCCGCGCGCGACCGCGGTGGCCAGCGCGCCGCCGCCGATCTGGATCGCGACGTGTTGTAGTGGCTCGGCGAGCCCGCCGGCGCCGAGCGCGGCGTGCTGCTCGGCCAGCTCGAGCCCGAGCGTCACGCCGCCGTCGATCGTGAGGCCGTTGTCGCTGCCCTGGCACGAGAACGGCAGCGCGCCGGCGCGCACCGCCGCCTGGAACCGGTGGTAGCAAGGATCGCCGGGCGGATCGTCGGCGCGGCGCGGGCAGACCGTGAGCTCGGCGCCGAGCGCGGTGAGGCGCGCGACCACGACGGCGTCGGCGGTCGGCGGCACGAACACCTGGAGGCGGCGCTCGATCGCCCGCGCGACGACGGCGGCGGCGAGCGCGGCGTTGCCGCAGCTGGCGATGGCGAGCGGCCGGGCGCGCTCGGCGGCGGTGACCAGCCCGGTGCGCTCGGCGACGTCGAGCCACAGCGCCAGGCCGAACAGGTGGCGGGCCTTGTGCGAGCCGGCGACGTGGCCGGTCTCGTCCTTCCACCAGCGCGCCGGGGCGACCGCGCGGTACGGCGTGATCGCGAAGCCGCGGCCGTCGACCGCGGCCACCGCGCGATCGAGCGCCTCGACCCGCGCGACGTAGGCGTCGTCGGACATGCCGCGGGCGCGCGCGACGTGCCACGGGTAGGCCAGCGCGCGGTAGCGGACGAACGGGTTGCCGACCGGCGGCCCCGCGGCTGGCTGCCACGGCGGCGCGTCGGTGCGCGCCAGCACGTGGTCGCGGCCGTCGCCGGCGCGCGGGCAGCGGAACGGCCGCGGCTCGTCGAGCGCGACGGTGTGGCCGCAGCCGGTGCAGGCCAGCGCGGTCACGACGCCGGCGCCACCCCGACGTCGGCGTTGAACTCGCGGATGCGCTGATCCCACAGCGGCACCGCGGCGCGCAGGCCGCGCCAGAACGCCTGGTCGCGGCGGCGCTCGAACTCGGGCAGCGGCACGCCCTGCTGCTCGACCCACGTGAAGTAGCCGAGGTTGAAGATGCGGTCGCGATCGATCGGCGACAGCACCTGGGTGTGCGCGGTGGTCGCGCCGGCGAGGTGGGTGTCGAGCGCGCGCTCGGCGGCGGCGCGATCGAACGCCCCGCCGAACCGCCTGGCGATCGCCTTGTCGACCTCGGTGGCGTACATCGCCGCGCCGTCGGTGGCGACCGTGACCAGCGCGTCGTCGGCGCCGAGGCCCAGCTGCTTGGCGGTCTTGATCGCCGCCAGCACGTTGCAGATCGACGACAGCCCGAAGTGCGCGAGCGCGGCGATCACCTCGGGCGCGACGCCGCGCGCGGCCAGCGCGGCGCGGCCGGCCTCGGTGTTGAAGACGACGTTGAGCTCGTCGGTGGCCCGATCGGTGACCGCCACCGCGACGTCGGTGTTGGTGACGTTGTGGATGAACGGGATGTGCTTGTCGCCGATGCCCTGGATGTTGTGCTCGCCGAAGCCGTTGTAGAGCATCGTCGGGCACTCGAGCGCCTCGACGGCGACGACCTTGGCGCCGTGGTGATCCTTGAGGTAGTCGCCGGCGCCGATCGTGCCGGCCGAGCCGGTGGCCGACACGAACGCGGCGAGCCGCAGGCCGGGGCGCGTGGCGGCGGCGGCGGCGAACACCCGCGCCATCGCCGGGCCGGTGACGGTCAGGTGGACCAGGTGGTTCGCGAACTCGGAGAACTGGTTGAAGATCACGTTGCCGGGGTCGCGGTCGAGCGCGGCGCAGGCGTCGTAGATCTCCTTGACGTTGCTCTCGGTGCCGACGGTGCGGACGATGTCGCCCGGGTCGGCCACCCAGCGCTCGAGCCAGCGGAACCGCTCGGCGCTCATGCCCTCGGGCAGGACCGCGACGCCGCGGCAGCCGAGGATGCGCGAGATCGCGACGCCGCCGCGGCAGTAGTTGCCGGTCGACGGCCACACCGCGCGGTGGCGGGTGGGATCGAACTGGCCGGTGACCAGCCGCGGCACCAGGCAGCCGTAGGCCGCCAGCACCTTGTGCGCGGTGATCATCGGGAAGCGATCGCCGAACGCGACGATGATCGGGCTGGCCACGCCGGTCAGCGCCGGCGGCAGGACGACGTGCTCGGGCACCGCGACGCGCGTGCGGCGGTCGCCGCCGTTGTGCCAGTGCACGCGGAACAGGTTGGCCGGCGCGGCGTCGTCGGGCGCGGCCGCCGCCAGCGCCGCGTCGTGGGCCGTCGGGATGGTCGTGGGATCGGCCAGCTCGCCGAGCGTCGGCAAGACGATGCGGCGCTCGCGGAACAGGGCGACGGTCCGGTCGCGGGTGGCGCGGTCGACGATCTCGGTCTCGAAGGCAGGTCGGGTCATGCGTTTAGACTCGGAAGAGTGGGAGGGCGGGACAGGTCAGATCGAATTCACAGCGCGGCCATGCGCGCCCACAGCGCGGGGGCGACTTCGCGGGCGCGGGCGCGCACCTCGGGCAAGGCGGCGGTGGCGCGGGCGACCGCGGCGGCGTCGGGCGGCGCGACGGGGCCGCCGAACCGCTCGGCCAAGAGGAGCGCGCCGGCGCCAGGCCGCGCGGCGACCCGCGCCGGATCGTCGCCGTGGGCGGCGGCCAGCTCGACGAGCGCGGCCTGCTCGTCGGCCATCGCCGCGGGGTAGCCGTCGGTGCCGAGCGCGACGCGCGGCGACGCGGCGAGCGCGGCGGGATAGCCGACCTGGTTGCCGCGGTTCGAGCGCGGGTTCTGCACCAGCCAGACGCCGGCGTCGGCGCAGGCCGCGACCTCGGCGCGGGTCAGGTGCACGCCGTGGGCGAAGATCGACCCGGCGACGAGCGCGCCGTGGCGGGCCAGGCGATCGATCACGCCGGCGTAGCCGCGGGCGCGGGCGTCGGCGACGTCGGCGCCGTCCTCGGCGACGTGGACGTGCAGCACGCTGCCGAGCGTGCGCGCGAGGGCGGCGGCCTCGGCGATCGTCTCGTCGGAGACGGTGAACGACGCGTGCAGCCCGACCGCGGGCCGCACGCCGGGGCGCTGGTTGGCGCGGGCGAACCGCGCGCACTCGGCCAGGCCCGCGGCGGCCTCGGCGCGGCCGCGGTTGCGCTCGGTCGCGCCGTAGCACAGCACCGCCGGCATGCCGAAGCGCGCGCAGGCGTCGGCCAGCACGTCGAGCGAGCCGTCGATGAAAGTCGGCGACTCGTGGTGATCGATCAGCCCCGCGCAGCCGGCGGCGACCGCCTCGGCGACGTACAGCTCGGCCGAGGCCGCCAGCGATGCCGCGTCGAGCGCGCGGTCGAGCCGCCACCAGATCCGCTCGAGGATCTGCACGAAGCTGGTCGGCGCGATCGCCGGCGTCGGCATGCCGAACGGCGCCAGCCCGCTGTACAGGTGGGTATGCGCGTTGACGATGCCGGCGGTCACGGCGCGGCCTCCTTGGGCTTGCGCTTGCCGACGCTCATCGCGCGGGCCGCCGGCGCGTCGCTCATCGGCAGCGCGTAGCGGCGCACGCCGTCGAACGCCTCGAGCGCGCCGGCCACCGCGCCGGCGGTCGGCACCAGGCCGATCTCGCCCACGCCCTTGGCGCCGAACGGCCCCTCAGGCTCGGGATCCTCGACCAGGATGATCTCGACGGCCGGCATGTCGCGCGCGCGCAGCACGCCCAGCTCGCGCAGCTTGCTGGTGGTGGGCCAGCCGTCGACGACCGGCAGGTCCTCGGTGAGCGCGTAGCCCAGGCCCATGTGCACGGCGCCCTGCAGCTGGCCCTCGCACAGCGCCGGGTTGACCGCGCGGCCGACGTCGTGGGCGGCGATGACCCGCGCGATGCGGCCGGCGTCGTCGAGGATGCACACCTGGGTCGCGAAGCCGAACGAGGTGTGGGTCTTGATCTTGCCGGCGGCGTTGACCGCGCCCGGCGCGGTGGTGTCGTCGACCTTCACGTCGGCGGCGAACACCTCGCCGACCAGCTCCGGCAGCGCGCGCCCGGCGTCGAGCGCGGCGCGCAGCTTGCGGGCGGCGCTGACCACCGCGTTGCCGCCGAACAGGGTCGCGCGCGAGCCGGTGGTCTGGGCGCAACCGAGCGCGAAGGTCGAGTCGACCTTGGGCCGGAAGATCGACGTCGGCAGGCCGGTGACCTCGGCGGCGAACTGGCTGAGCACCGTGAGCAGGCCCTGGCCCATCTCGGTGTAGCCGTTGTAGAGTGAGACCGTGCCGTCGGCCTCGGGCACCAAGCGCGCCTTGCCCCACTCGACCGCGCCGTTGCCGATGCCGCTGTTCTTGAGGCCGCAGGCGATGCCGACCGCGTGGCCGGCGGCGCGCGCGGCGAGGTAGGCGTCCTTCACCGCCAGCAGCGTGCGCTTGAGGCCCACCGACTTCTCGAACACCTGGCCCGAGGCGAAGGTGTCGCCGACCTCGACGGCGTTCCGCCAGCGCATCTCCCAGCCGTCGAGCCCGACCTTCGCCGCCAGCAGATCCATGCAGCCCTCCATCGCGAAGTGGGCCTGGTTGGCGCCGAAGCCGCGCATCGCGCCGCACGGCGGGTTGTTGGTGACCGCGGCGATCGCGTCGATGTGGACGTTGGCGACGCGGTACGGGCCGCAGCCGTGGCCGGCGGCGCGCTCGAGCACCTTGGCGCCGACCGACGCGTAGCAGCCGGTGTCGCCGACCATGTGCGCCTTGACGGCGGTCAACCGGCCGTCGGCGTCGCAGCCGACGGTGTAGGTCATCGCGATCGGGTGGCGCTTGGGGTGCACGCGGATCGACTGCTCGCGGGTCAGCGTGGTCAGCACCGGCCGCCCGGTGAGGAACGCGAGCAGCGCGGTCTGCGCTTGCACGGACATGTCCTCCTTGCCGCCGAACGCGCCGCCGTTGGGCACCAGCTCGACCGCGAGATCGTCCTCGGGGATGCCGAGGAACGCGGCGCACTGGCGGCGATCGTCGAAGACGCCCTGGCCCTGGCTGTACAGCTTGAACGTGCCGGGGCGCGGGCCGGGCTCGACCAGCGCGCTCTCGGGCTCGAGGAACAGGTGCTCGATGCGCTGGGTGGTCCAGGTGCCGGTGACGACGTGGGCGCTGGCGGCGAGCGCGGCGTCGACGTCGCCGCGGCGGATCTTGGTGTGCGACAGGACGTTGCCGTAGACCGGGTTGACCTGGGGCGCGTCGGGGGCCAGCGCCGCCTCGGGCGACGTCACCGCCGGCAGCACCTCGTAGTCGACGTCGACCAGCGCGGCCGCCGCGCGCGCGGTGGCCTGATCGACCGCGGCGACCGCGGCCAGCACGTCGCCGACGTAGCGCACCTCCTCGCCCTCGGCGACGAAGCCGGGCCAGTCCTGCTTGATGAGCCCGTACCAGCGCTGGCCGGGGACGTCGCGGTAGGTCGCCACCGCGATCACGCCGGGGTGCGCCGCGGCGCGGGTGGTGTCGATGCGGACGACGCGGGCCCGCGGGTGCGCGGCGAGGTGCAGCGCCCCGAACAGCATGCCGTCGCGCCGCAGATCGGCGACGTACGGCCGCTGGCCGAGCGCCAGGTCGTGGCCGCGGAAGCGGGCGACGCTGGCGCCGACCCCACCGTCGGGCTGCGGCGCGGGCACCGGCTCGCCGCGCCGGGCCCGGGCCAGGAGCTGCACCGCGTCGATGATCTTGACGTAGCCGGTGCACCGACACAGGTGCACGTCGATGGCCTTGGCGATCTCGTCGCGGGTCGGATCGGGGCTGTGATCCAGCAGGTGCTTGGTGCGCACCATGATGCCGGGGATGCAGAAGCCGCACTGCATGCCGGCCGCGGCGACGAACGCGTCGGCCATCTGCTGCCGCTCGGCCGCGGACAGGCCCTCGAGCGTGAGGACGTCCTTCCCCGCGACCTTGGCGGCGGGCGTCGCGCAGGTGGTGACCGCGCGGCCGCCGACGATCGCGAGGCAGCACCCGCACTGGCCTTGCGGCGCGCACCCGTCTTTGACGGAATGGACGCCGCACCGCTCGCGCAACGTCTCGAGGAGCGACTCGTCGGGGCGGGGCTCGACGGTCACCGGGGCGCCGTTGAGGGTGAAGCTGATGGTCACGGGGACCTCCTGGCGAGGCCAGTGTACGCCTCGCCGCGATCCGGGGCGGCGCGGGCGGCGACGACGCGGCGGTGCGGCGATCCACCGCAGCTGCAAAGCTGCACGACGCGGGCGGGAGTGCCCTCACGACTTGGTTCTCAGTTCCGGTCCGCTGGGTATGATGGAGCGGGAAGGAGGCGACGATGGCCTGGAGACGCGCGAGGACCGACACCGGGGGTGGCGTCCACTTCGCCGAGGACCTCGACGCGATCGCGCAGGGGTGCGCGGCGGCGCTGCAGATCGACGGCGTGCTGGTCACCTCGATCGAGGGCGAGCGTCAGCGCGTGCTCGGCGTCCATGGGCTGCCGGGCCACGTGCTGCGTGGCGCGCTGCTGGTGCCGGCCAACCCGTCCTGCCGCGTCGTGGCTGCGACCGGCAAGCCACGGCTGGTGCAGGACGGGCGGGCCCGCCGCGTCGACGATCCGGCGCGGCTCGGCGCGGTCGCGTACGCCGGCATGCCGGTGGCCACGCACGCGGTCGTCGCGCCAGTGGTGCTCGCGGCGATCGCCGGCGCGCCGCGCGCGTGGTGCGAGCGCGACGTCAGCGTGCTACGCGGGTTCGCGGCGATCGCGGCGTCGACGCTCGACGGCCAGGCGCTGCAGCGCCGCTGCGCCCAGCTCGAGCGCGAGCGCGAGGAGGCCGAGCTGATGCTGGCGATGGCGACGCTCGGGGGCAGCGCGACGCTCGGCACCGCGCTGAGCCGGCTGGCGCGCCACGTCGGCTGGGTCGGCGTCGAGGCGCTGCTGATCGACGGCGACCACCTGCGCTCGCACGGCGCGCACGTCGACGACCTGGCGCTCGAGCCGCTGGTGGCCGCGGAGACCCGGCCGCGCGACCGCGCGCCGCTGGCGGCCGAGGCGACCCAGGCGCGGGCGCCGCTGTTCGACCACGACGTCGCGCGGGCGCTGGGGCCGAGCCGCGGGCCGCTGGCGGTCGCGCTCGGCGTCCACACGGTGGCGGCGCTCCCGATCCTGGTGCGCCACGAGGCGATCGGCGTGCTCGAGCTGATGTCCCGCGAGCGGTCGCCCGACGTGGCGCCGCTGCGAGCGATGGCGCCGCGGCTGGCGGCGGTGCTGGGGCAGGTGCTGGATCGTCGTCGCCACCTGCGCGCGGCCGACCGGCGCACCGCCGAGCTCGAGGTGATCGCGTTCCACGACGAGCTGACCGGGCTGCTCAACCGGCGCGGGTTCTTCGCGGTCGCCGAGAGCCAGCTGGCCCGCGCGCAACGGCACCACGGCCGCGCGGTCTTGCTGTTCGTCGATCTCGATCACCTCAAGCACGTCAACGACGCCCACGGTCACGCCGGCGGCGACGCGTTGATCCGGAGCGCGGCCGGCGTGCTGCAGGCGACGTTCGGCGACGAGGTGGTCGCGCGGCTGGGCGGCGACGAGTTCGTCGCGCTGGTGCTGACCGACGATCCGGAGGCCGAGCGCGTCACCGAGCGGCTGGCCGCGGCGCTCGCGCACGCGCGGGCGACCGACCCGGCCGTGGCGACGCTGGCGTGGAGCGTGGGGGCCGCCGCGTTCGACCCGGCCGCGCCGTGCAGCCTCGATCAGCTGCTGGGCCGGGCCGACGCGCAGATGTACGCGGCGAAGCGGTCGCACTGCCGCGGCGGCGACCGCGGTTGATCGGCTACTGGACGACGACGGTGCCGGTGAACTGGTGCGGCTCGCACTTGAACGGGAACGTGCCGGCGGCGGTGAACTTGAGGCAGGCGGTGACGCCGAAGTCGACCCGGAACAGCCCGGTGGTCGACACCGCGTTGTGGGCCGCCGGCATCTGGAACTCGACGACGTCGCCGACCGCGATCGTCGCCGAGGTCGGCGAGAACGCGGTGAACGACGGGGCGGTGAAGGTGGCGACCGGCGTGCTGGTGCCGCAGGCCACGGTCATGACGCTCGAGGGGGCGGCGTCGATCGGCGTGCCGGCGTCGTCGCCACCACACGCGGCGAGGCACAGGGCGGCGAACAGGGCGTAGGTGCGCATCCCCCATGGGTAGCGCGGAGCGAGGGCGGCTGTCGACCCCCGCGTCTGCCGCGGTGCGTTGCCGCCATGGCGCGCCGCGTGATACCTCTAAGAGAGAGGGGGGCCTCCCCTTCGAGGAGTCACCATGGCCGAGGCGCGAGTCATCAAGCGGTACGCGAACCGCAAGCTCTACGACACGCAGCACAGCCGCTACGTGACGCTCGACCAGATCTCCGAGATGATCCGCGCGGGCGACGAGGTGAAGATCGTCGACAACAAGACCAAGGAAGACCTGACCTCGGTCACCCTGGCGCAGATCATCTTCGAGGAAGAGAAGAAGCAGCGCAGCTTCATGCCGCTGGGCGCGATGCGCAACATCATCCAGAACGGCGGCGAGTGGTTCGCCGAGGCGCAGCGCCGGGTGACCAGCGTGCTGCCGTTCAAGCGCAACGAGGACGAGCCGCCGCCCGAGGCCGAGCCCGAGGACGACGCCGGCGACGAGGGCGCGCCGCGCCGGCGCGAGCTGGTCGTGCTGCGCGAGTTCCGCCACTGGGTCGAGGAGCAGCAGCGCGCGCTCGACGAGTGGCAGAAGCGCGTCGACAACAAGGTCCGCACCGCGATCGGCGGCATCTCGCCGTTCTCGGGGCTGCACAAGGACGTCCGCGCGCTGTCCGATCGCATCGCCGAGCTCGAGGCCAAGCTGCAGGCGATGGCCGACAGCGAGGGCCGCGAGTAGCACCGGCGGCGTGTGACCGCCGCCGCGGACGCGATCATCCTCGACCGGCTGCGCCGGTACGCCGATCGCGCCCTGAAGATCCGGCAGCTGGCCGCGCTGCTGGCGGCCGACGCCGAGCTCGCGGTGGCCGCGACGCTGACGTTGCTGGGGCGGGCCGGGGGTGGCGACGACGATCCCGAGCTGCTCGCCGCGGTCGGGTGCTTGCCAGCGGCGCTGGCCGAGCTCGACTACCCGGCGCGCCACGCGCTGTACGCCGCGGCCCACGCCGCCGGCGATCGGGTGCTGCGCGCGATGATCCTCGACGCGTCGCCGCCGACGGCGGACGCCGCCGAGATCGATCGCCAGCTGCGCCCCGAGCGGCCGCTGCGCAACCGCGGCCGACCGCTGACCCTGGGCGAGCGCAAGGCCCTGGCCCGCCGCCCCCGCGGCGACGCGCTGACCGAGCTGCTGCGCGATCCGCACCCCGACGTGGTGGCGATCCTCCTCGACAACCCGCAGCTCACCGAGCGCGAGGTGGTGCGAGTGGCGGCGATGCGCCCGGCGGTGCCGGCGGCGCTGGCGCTGGTGGCCGAGCACCGCCGCTGGTCGACGCGCCCCGGCGTGCGGCGCGCGCTGGTGCTGAACCCGCACACGCCGGTGCACGTGGCGCTGCGGCTGGTGGTCACGCTGTCGCCCGCCGATTGGGGCGACGTGGCCGAGGCCAACGGGGTGGCCGACGATGTGCGGGCCACCGCCCGCGAGCTGCGCGAGCGCCGCGATCCGCGACGCCGCTAGCGAGATCCTGCGATGGCTAGACCCGGAGGCAGCCTCGCGGCGCTCGGCTAGCTCTCCTTCTTGACCCGCCGCCGAACCACGACCTCTTCGAACTCGCCGTCCTCGTCGGCGCCCGACGACAGCTCCTTGGCGCTCTTGCCGTCGATCGCCTTCTTCGAGACCTCGATCTCGTCGTCACCGGCGGCGGCGCGCTTGAAGTTCTTGATGGCCGAACCGAGCCCATGGCCGATCTGCGGCAGCTTGCTGGCGCCGAAGACCACCATGACGATGAGTAGGATGATGAGCAATTCGCCCATGCCGGGCATAGCGGACTCCTGCGCCGGCTCAAGCCGACTGCGCGCACCCTAGCACGCGCTGTGGGAAAGTGGCGACTGCGACGTGGAAGCGCGGCCCACCGTCGGGGGCAACCCTGCGCAACCGTTGACGGATGTCGCAAAAGTGGATCACCCGCACGGCATTCTTTACATTCGGGCCATGTCGGTGCGGCTCTGTCTCTCGGCCCTGGCCAGCTTGCTCCTGTCCACGGCCGCGGCGCGCGCCGACCAGCCGGACGTCCACCCGATCGGCGTCGAGGGCCAGGCCGCGGCGGCGCCGCCGACCGTGCGCGCGCCGCTGACCCCGCAGCCCGACGAGCGCGCCGCGGTGCGCGGCTGCCCGGTGGGCCAGACCTGCCGGCCGTGGCAGGACGAGCTGCGCGAGTTCGAGCTCGAGGCGTTCTCGCAGGCGGCCGGCCCGTGGATCGAGGGCGGCGAGCCGCGCCGGGCGACGTCGCCCACCGCGCTGCGCCCCGACCTGCCGTGGCTGGCCAACCTGACGATGCCCGATCTGCCGGTCACCTGGGATCGCCGGGTCATCGACTACCTGGTGTTCTACAAGGAGGACCCGCGCGGCCGCCGCATCATGCGCGGCTGGCTGGAGCGCCAGGGGCGCTACCGCGACGTGATCCTGACCGCGCTGCGCAAGGCCAAGCTGCCCGAGGACCTGCTGTACCTGGCGATGATCGAGTCGAGCTACGACTCGACCGAGCAGTCGCGGGTCGGCGCCAGCGGGCTGTGGCAGTTCATGCCGGCGTCGGGCCGCATCTACGGGCTGACGATCGATCGCTGGGTCGACGAGCGCAACGATCCGGTGCGGGCGACCGAGGCGGCGACGGGCGCGTGGGCCGACCTGTACCAGCGCTTCGGCAACTGGGACCTGGCGATGGCCGCGTACAACGCCGGCTACGGCGCGGTGCTCAAGGCGATCGCGCGCTTCAACAGCAACGACTTCTGGGCGCTGGTCGACTACGAGAACGCGCTGCCGTGGGAGTCGGGCATCTACGTGCCCAAGGCGCTGGCGGCGGCGATCGTCGGCCACAACCTGGCGACGTTCGGGTTCGCCGACGTCGACCTGGGCGCGCCCGAGCGGTGGGACGACGTGACCGTGCCGTCGTCGATCGCGCTGGGGACGATCGCCAAGGCCGCCGGCTGCGGCGTCGCCGATCTCAAGCGGCTGAACCCGCACCTGCGCAAGAACCGCACCCCGGCCGGGCGCGCGTTCGTGATGCGCGTGCCGCAGGGCGGCGGCGCGGCGTTCGCGGCCAAGCTGGGGCAGCTCAAGGGCGACTGGGACACCGTCGACACCTACGTCGCGCGCTACGGCGAGCGGTTCGAGGACATCGCGACGCAGTTCGGGATCTCGCGGCAGAAGCTGCGCGCGCTCAACGAGCTCGATCACGACACCGAGGTCACCGGCGGCACCGTGCTGGTGGTGCCGCGGGTCGCGGCCGACGTGCGCAAGAAGAACCTGGCGGCGGCGGCCGACGATCTCTACGGCTCGGGCGTCGATCACAAGC
Source organism: Myxococcales bacterium (assembly GCA_016794525.1). Lineage (GTDB taxonomy): Bacteria > Myxococcota_A > Polyangia > Haliangiales > Haliangiaceae > UBA2376. The sequence continues at coordinate 32,715 of JAEUJY010000055.1, read as the reverse complement.
CGGGCGAGGCGCTGATCGTCGCGGTGCCCGACAAGGACGCCGAGGTCGCCAACACCCGGCGCGTGTTCTACCGGGTGGTCGCCGGCGACGAGCTAGGCGTGGTCGCCAAGGCGATGGGCGTGAGCGCGCGCGACCTGGCGACGTGGAACGGCCAGGCGATCGACGCCAGCCTGCAGCCGCGGATGGTGCTGCAGGCGTTCGTCGCGCCGACCTGGTCGGAGGACCAGGCGCGGGTGGCGCTGCTCGACGAGACCCGCCTGGTGATCGTCACCCGCGGCAGCAAGGAGCACCTCGAGCTGTCGGAGGGGCGGTCGGGGCGGCAGCGGGTCGAGTACGTGCCGACCAAGCGCGAGAGCTACGAGCAGATCGGCAAGCGGTTCGGGCTGAGCAAGCGCGACATGGCGCGCATCAACCGCAAGCCGCCCGACACCGTCGTCGACAAGGGCGAGCTGGTGGTGGTGTACAAGGTCGTCGATCGCAGCCGGTCGGAGCGCGCCGAGAAGCAGTGGAAGCAGCTGCCGAAGGGCCAGCGCAAGGGCAGCGGCAAGGGCTCGGCCGGCAAGAAGGTGAGCGACGCGGGCGCGGGCGACACCGCGGAGGCGGGCGACGCGGCCGACGTGGCGGCGGGGCCGGCCGCGAAGCCGGCGGTGCCGGCGCAGGCGCGCCCCGGCGATGGGCCGCCGACCCGCAAGCGCGGCGGCGACGACGCGGGGAAGCCCGACGGCGACAAGGGCGACACGGGCGACAAGCCGGCGGCGGCGAGCAAGGACGCCGGCAAGGCCGAGGCGGACCCGCCGGCGGCGAGCAAGGACGTCGACAAGCCGGCGGCGCGCGTCGAGGCGCCGGTCGTCGAGGCCCCGGACGACAGCGGCCCGGTCACGACGCCGCAATAGCGGCGGCGGGCTTGCGCCTGCGGCCGCGGTTGTCGAGGATGCCGCCATGCGATGTGCGGTGATCCTCGCGGGCGGTAGTGGCACGCGGCTGTGGCCCGCGAGCCGACGGGCGCGGCCCAAGCAGTTCCTGGCGGTCACCGGCGGCGACACGCTGATCGCCGCCACCGTGGCGCGCGCGCGGTCGGCCGCGGGCCGCGTGATGGTCGTGACCGCCGCCGATCAGGCGTCGCTGGTGACCGCGGCGGTCGACGACGTCGAGGTGGTGGCGGAGCCGGCGGCGCGCAACACCGCCGCCGCGCTGGGCCTGGCCGCGGTGCACGCGCTGGCCCGCGATCCCGACGCGGTGATCGGCGCGTTCCCGGCCGACCACCACATCGGCGATCCGGTGGCGTTCGGCGTGGCGGTCGAGCGCGCGTTCGCGACCGCCGAGCGCGACGACGTGATCGTCACGATCGGCATCGCGCCGACCCGGCCCGACACCGGCTTCGGCTACCTCGAGCTGGGCGACGGCGAGGTCGCGCCCGGCGTGCGCCCGGTGGCGCGCTTCGTCGAGAAGCCAGCCCAGGCGGTGGCCGAGCAGTACCTGGCCGGCGGCCGCCACCTGTGGAACGGCGGGATGTTCTTCGTGCGCGCGGCGCGGCTCCTGGCCGAGCTCGATCGCTTCGTGCCCGCCACCGGCGCGGCGATGCGCGCGATCGCCGCCGCGCTGGCCCACGGCGACGCGACCGCCGAGATCGCGGCGCGGTACCCGACGTTGCCGTCGGTGTCGATCGACGTCGGCGTGATGGAGCGGACCACCGGCGTGGTCGCGGTGCCGGGCGACTTCGGCTGGAGCGACGTCGGCTCGTGGACGACGGTCGCCGAGCTGGCCGAGACGGACGCCGCGGGCAACGCGATCGTCGGCGACGCGGTGGTGGTCGACGGCCGCGACAACCTCGTGGTCAGCGATCCCGGCGCGGCGGTGGCGGTGGTCGGGGTCAGCGGCGTCGCGGTGATCCGCGCCGGCGACGCGGTGCTGGTGGTGCCGGTGGCGCGGGCGCAAGAGGTGCGGGCCGCGGTCGACGCGCTGGTGGCCGCGGGGCTCGAGCGCTTCCTGTAGCCCCCGTTCCTGTAGGATGCGCGCGATGAACCCGCGCATCTTCCGTGAGTACGACATCCGCGGCGTCGCCGACCGCGATCTCGACGACGCGCTGGTGACGACGCTCGGGCGCGCGCTGGCGGCCCGGGTGGCGCGCACGACGGCCGGCCGCCGCCCGCGGATCGCGCTCGGGCGCGACTGCCGGCTGACCTCGCCGCGGCTGCGCGACGCGCTGGTGGCGGGGCTGGTCACCGGCGCCGACGTGGTCGACATCGGCGTGGTGCCGACGCCGGTCCTGTACTTCGCGGCGCACACGCTGCCGGTCGACGGCGCGGCGATGATCACCGGCAGCCACAACCCGGCCGAGGACAACGGCTTCAAGCTGCTGTGCGGCAAGGACTCGCTGTACGGCGTCGAGATCGCGGCGCTGCGCGACTGGATCGCCGCGGCGCCGCCGGCGGGCCCGGCGATCGGCGAGGTCAGCGACCACGACGTGACGCCGGCGTACCTCGACGCCGCGGTGGGTGGCGTCCGGCTGGGCGCGCGGCGCCCGAAGCTGGTGCTCGACGCCGGCAACGGCGCCGGCGGGCCGACCGCGCTGGCGCTGTACCGCCGGCTGGGCTTCGACGTGGTGCCGCTGTACTGCGACTTCGACGGCCGCTTCCCGCACCACCACCCCGACCCGACGATGCCCGAGAACCTCGCCGATCTGATCGCGACGGTCGCGGCCACCGGGGCCGAGCTGGGGCTGGCGCTCGACGGCGACGCCGACCGGCTGGGCGCGGTCACCGGCGACGGCCGGATCCTGTGGGGCGACCAGTTGATGATCGTGCTGGGACGCGCGGTCGCGGCCGAGGTGCCGGGGGCGGTGTTCGTCGGCGAGGTGAAGTGCTCGCAGGCGATGTTCGACGAGCTGGCCCGGGCCGGCGGCCGGCCCGAGATGTGGAAGGTCGGCCACTCGCTGATCAAGGCGCGGATGAAGGCGACCGGCGCGGCGCTGGCCGGCGAGATGAGCGGCCACCTGTTCTTCGCCCACCGCTGGTTCGGCTTCGACGACGCGATCTACGCCGGCGCGCGGCTGCTCGAGGTGATCAGCGGCGGGCCGTCGCTGGCGGTGATCGCCGACGGGCTGCCGGTGACGGTGACCACGCCGGAGCTGCGGGTCGACTGCCCGGACGACCGCAAGTTCGCGGTGGTGGCGGCGGTGACCGCGGCGATGCGGGCCCGCGCCGACGTGGTCGAGGTGATCGATCTCGACGGCGTGCGCGCGCGGTTCGCCGACGGCTGGGGGCTGTGCCGGGCGTCGAACACCCAGCCGGCGCTGGTGCTGCGCTGCGAGGCGACCACCGCGGCCCGGCTGTCCGAGATCCGGACCATCATCGAGGACGCGATCGCCGCGGCGGTGGCGCCGTGACGGTGGTCGGCGTCGATCTGGGCGGCACCAACCTGCGGGTGGCCGCGGTCGAGGGCGGCGCGATCGTGCGCCGGCAGCGGATCGTGCTGGGCGAGGCCCGCGGCGTCGACGCGGTGGTGGCGGCGATCGCCGAGCTGGTGGCCGAGGTCGCCGGCGACGCGGCGGTGGTGCCGGTCGGCGTCGGCGTGGCGGCGATGCTGGCCGATCGCCGCGGCACCGTCGTCAACGCGCCCAACCTCGGCTGGCGCGACGTGGCGTTCGGCGCGGCGCTGGCGGCGCGGCTGGGCGCGCGCCACCCGCTCGGCGTCTACAACGACGTCAACGCGATCGCGTTCGGCGAGCTGGGCGCTGGCGCCGGCCGCGGCGCGCGCGATCTGCTGGCGGTGTTCGTCGGCACCGGCATCGGCGCCGGCGTGATCGCCAGCGGCGCGCTGGTCGAGGGCGCCAGCAACTGCGCGGGCGAGCTGGGCCACGTCAAGGTGGCGGCCGGCGGCGGCGCGGCCCGCTGCGGCTGCGGCGCGGACGGCTGCGTCGAGGCCTACGCCGGCGGCGCGGCGCTGCAGGCGCGGATCCGCCGCGAGCTGGCGGCCGGGGCGTCGCCGGCGGTGCTGGCCCTGGCCGGCGCGGTCGACGCCGCGCACCCCGGCCACGTCGACGCGCTGGCCGACGACGACCCCTGGGCGCGGGCGCTGTGGGACGAGTGCGGCGCGTACCTGGCGCTGGCGATCGGCAACGCGCTGACGATCCTCAACAGCGATCGGCTGGTGCTGGGCGGCGGCGTGCTGGGGCGGGCGCCGCGGCTGCGGGCGCGGCTGGTCGCTGGGCTGCCGGCGGTGGCGCCGGCGGCGATCATGCGGCCGCTGACGATCGTCGACGCGGCGCTCGGCGACGACGCCGGGCTGATCGGCGCGGCGCTGCTGGCCGGCGCCGGCGTGTCGCTGATCTGACGGGGAGGCGCGGCGACGCGCCTCCCGGGTCAACGCTCGTCGGCGACCTGGCGCGCGATCGCGCCGACGGTCAGCGCGTCGTTGCCGACCAGGCGGTAGCGCAGCGCGCCGGTGCGATCGACGACCAGCACGTGGGGCAGGCCGCGGATGCCGTAGGCCTGGGCCACCGGCGTCACGCCGTCGCCGACGTCGACGGTGCGCACGACGATGCGCGGATCGCCGGTGATCGCCTGGCGCAGGTTGGCGTCGACCACGGCGCAGCCGCCGCACCAGTCGGCGCGGAAGTCGACGACGTTGACCACGCCGGGCACCAGCGCCGCCTCGACGTCGACCAGCTCGCCCGGCTGGTTGATGGCGAGGAACTGCGGCGGCGGTGGTGGCGTGGGGCCGGCGGCCCGGGCGCCGCACGCGGCCAGCACGACGACGAGGGGCAGCGCGCGCGTCATCGGTCCTCGCAGACCGCCGCGCGCAGCTCGGCCAGCTCGTCGGGGCCCAGCCCGACCTCGACCACCGGCTCGACGGCGAGCGCGCCGCCGTTGACCAGATCGCTGGCGTCGATCCGCGGGATGCGATCGACGTCGATCGTGACCTCGCAGGCGGCGATCGCGCCGTTGCCCGGCGGCAGGCCGGCGATCCGGTAGCGCCCGTAGGGGCGCGGCGGCGCGCTGTCCTCCCACAGCTCGAGATCGATCGTCAGCCGATCGGCGCGATCGCGCGCGATCAGGCGCACCTCGCGGGTCGGCGCGATCGCGCCGGCCGGGATCATCGGGGTCAGCGCGCTGCCGGCGCCCAGCGAGAAGCCGGGCGTGATCACGTCGACGGTGACGGCGGCGGGCTCGTCGACGAACATCCGCGCCAGCCGCGCCGCGCCGCGCACCGCGACGGTGGCGGGGTCGTCGACCGGGTGGGCGGCGTGGCCGTAGGGCGTCAGCAAGCGCGCGGTCAGCGCGCGGTCGGCCGCGCCGCCACCGATGACGACGGCGTCGGACAGCCCGGCCGGATCGATCGCCGCCGCCGCCAGCGCGCGCGCCGCGGGATCGTCGTCGCGGGCGTCGGCGGGCGCGGCGGCGTAGCCGACGACGTCGATCATGCCGTCGATCGACTCGACGACCGTGGCCCGGGTGGCGCGGGCGCCGCGATCGATCAGCAGCAGGCGGGCCGGGCGCTGGTCGGCGATGACCACCGCGGCGGCGCTGGCGCTGGCGACCAGCCGCACCATCGGCACGCCGGCGGCGAGCACCGCGTCGCGCAGGACCCGGCGCTCGAGCGCGCCGAGGTCGAGCGGCACGGCGACGACGGCGCCGACGACCGGGCCGTGGGCGGCGATCGCGGCGACCACGCCGGCCCGCACCAGGTGGGCTGCCAGCTCGACCGGCGAGCGCGCGACGCCATCGACGACCGGCCACGCGACGCCGGCCACGCCGTCGGCCGCGGGCCGGGCCAGCCAGTCGGCGACCGCGTCGAGCCGCTGGTCCGGGCGGCACGCGGCGAGGGCGGCGTCGGTGCGGCGCGCGCCGTCGACGAAGCCGATCGCGGCCGGCAGCTGCGCCACCACCCGCGGCTGGCCGTCGACCAGCGTCGCGACGCGCAGCCACGCCGCGCCGAGCTCGATCCCGAGCACCGTCATCGGTAGGCCTCGCTGATCAGCGCGACGGTCACCGGGACGCCGAGCTCGAGGCTGCCGAGCAGGCGGTGGGCCTCGTCGGCGTCGGCGTCGGCGGCCAGCGCCGCCTGCACTGCGCGCACCGCGAGGTCGCGATCGCCGGCGGCGCACGCCGCCTGGGCCCGCGCGATCTCGACCAGCGCGGCGAGCCGGCGGTCCTTGGGATAGACCTGGCTGGCGGCGGTCGCGATCTGGCTGGCGCCGGCGTGATCGCCGTCGGCGAGGCGCTCGCGGATCGCGCGCACGAAGCGATCGCCGGGCCCGGAGCGCGCCTGGCGCAGCGACTGCTCGATGGTGGCGGTCGGCGCGGCGGTCGGCGCGGCGGCAGGGCGCACCGGCGGCGGCAGCGTGGCGCCGGTCCGCGGCGGCGGCGGCAGATCGAGCTCGAGGGCCAGCGGCGTGGGCGGCGCCGGCAGGGACAGCCCGGTGACGTCGATCGAGCTGGCCAGCGGCGGCGGCATGGTCGCGCCGCGGATGGGCGGCGGCGTGGTCGCGCCGCGGGGGGACGGCGGCATGGTCGCGCCGCGGATGGGCGGCGGCGTGGTCGCGCCGCGCGTCGGGATCGCCTCGACCGAGTCGTCGACCGGCGGGGTCAGCGGCACGACGTCGAAGCCGTCGCCGGCGTGGCTCTCGATCGCCAGCGCGCCGATCGTGCGCACGCTGGTGCCGGCGATCACCGCGCGGTGGTCGGCGCACACCGTCGTGCGCAGCCGCTCGTACGCGCGGGTCACGTGGATCATCGTCTCCTCGGCGGTCAACCGCAGCGCCGCGCTGCGGAACCGCGCGACGGCGTCGGGGTGCTCGCGGCGCACGCGCTGCCGCCACGCCGCGCGCAGCTCCTCGAGCGTCGGGCCGCGGCTGCAGCCGAGCACCTCGTGCGCGGCCTGTTGCCGCAGCCGGCGCAGCTCGGCCTCGCGCGCGGCCAGCGTGGCCGACAGATCGCCGTCGCCGCCGCCGACCCGCGCGTCGGCCACCATCGCGCTCAGCCGCTCGATCGCCGCCTTGGCCCCGGCCAGCACCACCACCGCCGCGTCGGGGCGATCGCGCTGCGCCGGCGCGCCGACGACGCCGTCGAGCGCGACGACGATCTGGTTGGGCAGCTCGATCGCCAGCGTCACCGGCGCGCCCGGCTCGGCGACGAACGGCACCTTCATCGACAGCCGGCCGTCGGCGCGCAGCTTCTTGTGCAGGAACGCGTCGACCTGATCCCATCGCGTGCAGCGCACGCGCAAGAGCCGCGGCGTCATCGCGCCGGCTCCGCCCGGCCGATGCGCCACGGGGCGGTCACCGCGGCTTACCCGGCTTGGCGCCCGGCGTCGGCACCAGCTCGACCGAGCGCTCGAGCGTCCCCTTCAGCGGCGCGCCGCGCAGCGGCAGGCTGGGATCGCCGCCGTTGCGCCAGTCCTCGGCGGCGATCCGCACGAAGCCGGGCAGGTAGCCGTCGCGGGTGAGCTTGAACTCGTAGTCGCGGGCGGCCTCGACGCCGGCCAGCTCCATCTGGTTGGTCTGCCCCACCAGCAGGTACACCGCCGCGCCCTGCGGCGAGGTCACGACCTTGAGCCGGCCCTTGCCCTTGGCCGGCCCCGGCGCCTCGGTCGGCGGCCCCGGCGGCATCGCCGGCAGCGGCTTGGCCTCGCCGGTCAGCGGCTCGAGCTTCACCTCGAGCGTCGCGCGCAGGTCGTCGTCGGGCCCTTCCCACGCCGTGCCGGCGACGTGGACGTCGACCGGCTGGTAGCCCTCGAGCTCGACCCGCAGCTCCCAGACGTTGTTGGTGCGCAGCGCGATCGACTCGAACGGCCCGCGGCCGAGCAGGAGCCACACCGCCGCGAGATCGGGCGACGACTGGATGCGCATCGTGCCGGGCTTGGCCTTGGCGTCGCGCAGGCGCTGCTCGAGCTGGCGGTTGGCCTCCTTCTTCTCGGCGCGGCGCTTGGCCGCCGCGGCCTTGCCCTCCTCGATGTCCTTGCCCTGCTGCTGCATGCGCGTGTAGATGAACCAGCCGCCGACCACCAGCACGACCACCGAGATCGCGCCGACGATCCACGACGTGTTGCTCTTGAGCTTGGGCGGCTCGAGCTGCTCGACCAGATCGGTCGGCGCGGCGACCACGCGCCGCGGCGGCGGGGCCTTCGCCGGCGGCGGCGGCGCGGGCTCGAGGGTCTCGCCGGTCGGCTCGGGGGCCGGCAGCGTCTCGCCGGTCGGCTCGGGCGCCGGCAGCGCCGGGCTGCGGCGGGCGCGCCCGCCCGGATCGGGCAGCGGATCGGGCGCCGGCGTCATCGCGATCAGCTCGGAGATCGGATCGCGCGCGGCCTGGCCGGGGCCGTCGTCGACGTGGGTCAGCGCGTCGTCGCCGCTCTCGTCGAGATCGTCGAGCAGCGCGTCGAGGCCGCCGGTGCCGCGGCCGGCCCGGCGGGGGGCGATCGGCGCGACCGGCGCCGGCGGCGTCGCCACCGGGGTCAGCTCGGCGGCCGCGGTCGGCCGCGTCACCTCGACTGCGCCCGGCAGGCTGGCCAGCAGGTCCTCGATCCCGTCGTCGCTGCTGGCGGCGTGCCCGGCGCGCTCGATCAGCGCCCGCGCGACCTCGCCCGGCGTCGCGACGTCCCAGCGATCGTCCTCGAGCGCCTCGCTGAAGTTCTCCTGCAGCTCGATCGCGTTGGCGAACCGCCGGTGCAGATCGGTGTCGAGCGCGCGCTGCACGAGGCGCTCGACGGCCGGCGTCGTGTTGAGCGTGCCCGGCGGGGTGCTGCCCGACAAGAGCGCGAACAAGAGCGCGCCCAGCGCGTAGACGTCGGCCACCGGGCCCGGCGCGTCGCCCAGCGCCACCTCGGGCGCCAGGTAGCCGCCCAGCCCGCGCAGCGGCACCGCGTCGGAGCCCGCCGCCGCCGCCGCCATCGCCGCGTGGCCCACCGCGAAGTCGGTGACCTTGACCACGCCGTCGTCGTCGATGAGCACGCTGCGCGGGTGCAGCGCGCCGTGGGTGATGCCGACCGCGTGGGCGGTGGCGATGCCGTCGATCACCGAGCGGGCGATCGCCGCCGCGACCCGGGGCGGCAGGCCGCGGCCGCCGGTCAGCACCTCGTCGAGCGAGCGCCCCGGCTTGACCGCCTCGGTGACGATCACGAGGTCCTTGCCGTCCTTGGCGACGACGACGGTGCCGACGACCGCGCGGTGGTGGAACGCGCCCAGGAGCGAGGCGGTGCCGGCGACCAGCGCGTCGTTGAAGTGGGCGTCGGCGGCCAGCGCCGGGGCGACCACCAGCAGCCGGACCTCGCGGCGGCCCTCGCCGGTCGCCCGGTACAGGTCGCCGTAGACCTGACGCGCGACCAGGTCACCGACGGTGAAGCCGGCCAGGGATCGTTGCCCCGCGGGACGAACCACGAGGTCCACTATACCGCCCAGCGGTGAACGGCGCGCCGGGATGGGCCGAGAATCGCGGCGCAAATCGTGGTATCTGCCCGGGCCCATGAAGCACCGGATCGCGTCGATCGTCTCGGGTCAGGTCGCGGTTGGCAGCCGCGTCGTCGTCGAGGGTTGGGTCCGCACCCGCCGTGACTCCAAGGCCGGGGTGTCGTTCATCGCCGTCCACGACGGCTCGTGCTTCGATCCGCTGCAGATCGTCGCGCCGGCCGAGCTGCCGGGCTTCGCCGACACCGTCGGCAAGCTCACCACCGGCTGCGCGATCCGCGCCACCGGCGAGCTGGTCGCGTCGCAGGGCAAGGGCCAGGCGGTCGAGGTCGTCGCCAGCGCGGTCGAGGTGGTCGGCTGGGTCGACGACCCCGACCACTACCCGATGCAGCCGAAGCGCCACACGATGGAGTACCTGCGCGAGGTCGCGCACCTGCGCCCGCGCACCAACGTGATCGGCGCGGTCACCCGGGTCCGCCACACGCTGGCGATGGCGGTGCACCGGTTCTTCCACGAGCAGGGCTTCTTCTGGATCCACACGCCGATCATCACCGCGTCGGACGCCGAGGGCGCCGGCCAGATGTTCCGGGTGTCGACGCTCGACGCCGCCAACCCGCCGCGCACCGCCGCCGGCGGCGTCGACTGGGACAAGGACTTCTTCGGCAAGCAGGCCCACCTGACGGTGTCGGGCCAGCTCAACGTCGAGACCTACTGCATGGCGATGAGCAAGGTCTACACGTTCGGGCCGACGTTCCGCGCCGAGAACTCCAACACCCGCCGCCACCTCGCCGAGTTCTGGATGATCGAGCCGGAGATCGCGTTCGCCGATCTCGCGGCCGACGCCGACCTCGCCGAGGCGTTCCTCAAGTCGATCTACCGCACGCTGCTGACCGAGCGCGCCGACGACCTGGCGTTCTTCGAGAAGCACGTCGATCCGACCTGCCGGCAGCGCCTGACCGCGCTGGTCGAGTCGACGTTCGCGCGGATGGACTACGGCGACGCGATCAAGGCGCTCGAGGGCAGCGGCAAGAAGTTCGAGTTCCCGGTGAAGTGGGGCATGGACATGCAGGCCGAGCACGAGCGGTTCCTCACCGAGGAGGTCATCAAGGGGCCGGTCGCGGTGATGAACTACCCGAAGGACATCAAGGCCTTCTACATGCGGCAGAACGACGACGGCAAGACCGTCGCCGCGATGGACGTGCTGGCGCCGGGCATCGGCGAGATCATCGGCGGCAGCCAGCGCGAGGAGCGCCTCGACGTGCTCGACGCGCGCATGGACCAGATGGGCCTGCCCAAGCACGACTACGGCTGGTACCGCGACCTGCGCCGCTACGGCACCGTGCCCCACGCCGGCTTCGGCCTCGGCTTCGAGCGCGCGATCCAGTACGCGACCGGCATCGAGAACATCCGCGACGTGATCCCGTTCCCGCGCGCGCCCCGCCAGGCCGAGTTCTGAGTTCCGGCGGGCTGCGTCCGCGCCCCGCTACTCGACGTCGGTCTCGTCGAGGGGCGGCGTCGGGTCGAGCGTGAGCTCGAGGTCGACGGTGCTGGGGCTGTGGCGATCGAGCTCGGTCGAGGTGTAGCCGCTGGCGCTGCTGACGACGATCGTGTCGCCGCTCTTGGCCTCGAGCGAGAAGCGGCCGTCGGCGGTGGTCTCGGCGGTCGTCGAGTCGCCGGTGCCCGACGCGACGACCATCGCGCCCGCGACCGGGCGGCGATCGGCGTCGCGCACGACGCCGCGCACCAGCACCGGCTTGTCGTCGGGGAAGTCGAGGTCGAGCGTGGTGGTGCCGCCCGAGGTGACGGTGGCCTCGAGGAACAGCGCCCGCCCGCCGTGCTCGACCTGGACGTTGAGCTGACAGGCCGGCACGCCGTCGAGGCGGTAGCTGCCGCCGACGACGCTGACCACCCGGCGGAACTCGATCGCCATGACGTCGTCGCCCAGCCCGCAGGCGCGGGCGGTCAGCGTCACCGAGCCGTCGCTGACGCCGACGACCTTGCCGGTCAGCGTGCCGGCGCCCGACATCCGCAGCTCGAGGCCCTGGCTGGGCGCGCTGACGTGGGTGATCGTCGCGCCGACGCCGTCGGCGGTGGTCGCGACGCGGTACTGGCCGGGCGGCAGGCTGTACACGGCCCAGTTGCCGTCCGCGTCGGCGCGCTCCTGCTGGTTCATCGTGCCCTCGGACTCGCCGCCGACGTCGACGAACGCGAACGGCACCGGCCGGCCGTCGGCGGTGACCACCCGGCCGCTGAGGTCGGGGGCGGCGTTGGGGATCACGAAGACGACGTCGTCGTAGCGCCGGCCCTCGCTGCACTCGAAGCGGCGCGGCTGCGACGGCGGCGACTTCCACGGCCACGCCCGCAGGAACAGCGTCTGCTCCTCGCTGGTCGACCACACGAACGCGCCGTCCTCGCCGAACTCGCCGTCGGGGAAGTAGCTGCCCGACGCGTCGGTGTCGCTCATGCCGCGCTCGAGCGCGCCGTCGGACACCGGCTTGCCGTCGGCGCGCACCACCCGGCCGGCGATGACGCAGCCGGCCTGCATCGTGATCTCGGCCTCGGCGGTCTGGCCGGCGTCGACGACGACCATCGTGTACGCGGCGACGCCGCCGTAGCGATCGTGGAAGGCGTCGAGCCGGTAGGTGGTGGCCGCGACCTCGAGCTGGAAGCCGCCGGCGCCGTCGGTCTCGGCGACGTCGGTGCCGAGCACCGGCCGCGCGGTGCCGAGATCGTCGGTCGCGAACGCGCGCACGATCGCGCCGGCGATCGGCTTGCCGTTCTTGTCGATGACCCGGCCGTGGACCTTGCCCGAGCGCTCGACCTCGAGGTCGACGCCGTCGGTCGACGTCTGCAGATCGAGCGCGGCGGCCAGCTCGAGGCGGGTTGCGGCGACCTGATCGGGGCGCGGCCGCGCCGGCAGCCGCTCGCGCACCGGCGGCGCCGCCGACATCACGCCGTCGCCGCGCACGAACGGGCGGTAGCGGCCGGCCGGCAGGTCGATGCTGTAGCGGCCGGCGACGTCGGCGACCGCGCTCGACTCGGAGGTGCCGTCGGCGAAGACCACCTCGACGTCGGGCACCGGCTTGTGGCTGGTGCGGTCGACGACCGTGCCGGTGACGCGCACCAGGCCGTCGGCCGGCGGCGCGATCGCGATCGGGCCGAGCCGGCGCCGCCCGGGCGTCTGCCAGCCGTTCGGGCCCATGCGCCACGGCAACGCGGGGCCGGCCTTGGCGGTGCCGCTGCCCTTGGCGTGGCGCGGCGCGTCGCGGCGCTCGGGCCACGCGACGATCGCCACGATCACCGCGACCACGGCCGCCGCCAACCACCACCATCGACGCAGCCGGGGGACGGGGGGGTTCACGGGGGCGGCCATCGCTGGGATAGGGACGCCCGAGGGGCGCCCAAGTTTCAGGAAATCAACCCGCTGGCCGCGGCGGTCATTCCCGCGGCGTCGCGGTCAGCGGGGGTGGGCGTTGCGAGAGCCGCTCCAGGACCTCGAGGGCTTCGCCCAAGCCCTCCAGGAGACTCACCGGGCGACGTCGACCACCAGCACGGTGATGTTGTCGCGGCCGCCGCGCTGGTTGGCCAGGTCGATCGCCGCGTCGGCGCACGCCTCGATGGCGTCGTCGCCGATCAGCTCGACCACCTCCTGATCGTTGCGCAGGTAGCCGTGGAGGCCGTCGGTGCACATCATGAAGCGATCGCCGGGCGCGACGTCGACGTCGGCGGTGTCGACCTGGACGTAGTCCTTGTGGCCGACCGCGCGGGTGATGACGTTCTTGGCGGTCGACTTCTCGGCCTCCTCGGGCGTGATCAGGCCGTGCTTGAGCTTGTAGTTGATGAGCGTGTGGTCCTCGGTGATCTGCATCGCGACCGGCCCGCGCAGCCGGTAGACGCGGCTGTCGCCGACGTGGGCCGCGAACGCGTAGCCGCCGCCGATCAGCATCGCCGAGCAGGTGGTCGACATGCCGCGCTTCTCGGGCGACAGCTCGGCCATGCCGTAGACCATGTAGCAGGCCGACTGGACGCCGCTCTCGAGCAGCCGCCGCACCTCCCAGATCGCCTCGTGGTCGCCGGCGGCGATCTCGGCGGTCAGGCGCTCGAGGTTGCGCGCGGCGCCGCGCACCCACATCTCGAGCTGGTCGATGCACTCGCGGCTGGCGACCTCGCCCTTGTTGTGGCCGCCGACGCCGTCAGCGACGACGTAGAAGCCCATGCGATCGTCGCGGAAGTACGAGTCCTCGTTGACCGCGCGGCGGCGTCCGACGTCGGTCCGTCCCACCGATCGCAGCGCCACGGTTTGACCTCTCACCATCGCCGACGATCATACCAGCAGGATGTCGTGGCCGGCAGCGTCGAGGCGGGCTACCTTGTCGGCATGGCGTACCAGCTGGCCAGCACGCTGACGCAGGCGCGGGAGACCGTGCTGGCGAGCTGGGCCCACCGCTACGAGCGCGGCGGCAAGCGCGGCCCGGGCGCGCGGCCGGCGCGGCAGCACGCGCCGATCGTCAGCGGGCTCCTCGAGGGCCTGGCGGTCGCGGTCGCCGGCGACGCGGTCGACCTGCGCGCCGGCCAGCCGGCGCTGCGCGATCTCGAGAAGGCGATGGTGTTCGCCGGCGCGACCTGGTCGGCCGACGGCGCGAGCGGCTTCGAGGTCGGGGCGGTGATCGCCGCCATGCGCGACGCGGTGCTCGAGCACGCCGACCTCGAGCTGGCGCCGGCGGTGACCGACCTGTTCGAGTGGCTGACGATCCTGGCGCTCGACGCCTACGCCACCGCCGGCCGCCGCGCGGTGGCCGAGCGCGCCGCCGAGCAGCTCGAGGCCGGCACCCCGGTGGTGCTGCTGACGCCGGACCTGCCGGCGGTGTGGCTGGTCGGGGCGCCCACCGAGGACGCGCTCGACAGCATCCTGGCGCGGGCGATGCTGCTGGTGGTGCGGGTCGGGGCGCCGTCGCTCTTGCTCGACGTCAGCGGCCTGGCCGACGCCAACGCCCGCGCGGTCACGGCGGCGATGGCGCGGCTGTGGGAGCACCGCCGGATGGGGCAGGTCGAGCTGGTGGTGGTCGGGGCGGCGACCGAAGTGGCCGACCGGTGGCGGCGTGAGGCGGATGCCCACAAGGTCGCCACCACCTGGTTCGAGCGGTGCGACGACGCGCTGGCCCACGCCGCCCGCCGGGCCGGCATCAGCATCGTCCGGAGATCGTGACGTTTCGGCGACAGGGGGCGATCTACGCCTCGCGATGGCGCGTCGGCCGCGCCGGCCTGCTATGATCGTCTACTGCCGTGGGAGATGAGTTCCCATCCCGGTTCGGTCGCTACACGCTGATCGAGCGTATCGCCGTCGGCGGCATGGCCGAGCTGTTCCGGGCGACCGCGCCCGGTGAGCACGGCTTCGAGCGGCAGGTCGTGATCAAGCGGCTGTTGCCGCACCTGGCGCGCGAGCCGGTCTACACGGCGATGTTCATCGACGAGGCCAAGCTGACCGCGCGGCTGTCGCACCCCAAGATCGCCCAGACCTACGAGCTGGGGCGGGTCGACGACTCGCTGTTCATCGCGATGGAGTTCGTCGACGGCATCGACGTGCTCGGGCTGCTGCGCGAGCACGCCTGGCAGCGCAAGCGCCCGCCGACCGAGCACGCGGTGTGGATCTGCCACGAGGTCCTCGACGCGCTCGACTTCGCGCACAACCTCGCCGACGAGCACGGCCAGCCGCTGGGCGTCGTCCACCGCGACATCTCGCCGTCGAACCTGCTGCTGTCGCGGCGCGGCGACGTCAAGCTGGTCGACTTCGGCATCGCGCGCGCCGGCGGCAGCGGCCGCCACCACCGCACCAAGTCGGGGACGCTCAAGGGCAAGTACGGGTACATGTCGCCGGAGCAGGTCGTCGAGCAGCCGGTCGACGCGCGCTCGGATCTGTTCTCGGTCGGCGTCGTGCTGGCCGAGATGCTGTGCGGGCGCCGGCTGTTCGCCGCCGCCGCCGAGCTCGACGTGCTGCTGATGGTGCGCGACGCCAAGCTGACGCGGCTCGATCAGTTCGGCGGCCACATCCCGCCCGGCCTCGACGTGATCCTGCGCAAGGCGCTGAAGAAGGATCCGACCGAGCGCTGGAGCAGCGCCGCCGAGCTGCGCGACGCGCTGGCCGACTGGATGTTCCAGGAGCGGCTGCGGGTCACGCCGCGCCACATCGGCGAGCTGGTCGAGTCGCTCCACGATCAGGTGTGGCGGCGCAAGCGCGAGACGATGGCGCAGAGCGACGCCGAGAACGCCGCGCTGGCCGCCGCCGCGCCCGGCCTGGTGGCGCCGCCGCGGCGGCCGCGGCGCCAGAGCGAGCGCATGCCGGCGCTGCTCGACGCGCGGATGACGCTGAGCGACACCGGCGGCGTGGCCGCGCTCGACGGCATCCCCGGCGGCGAGCTCAAGATGACCGACAGCCTGCCGATCATCTCGATCGAGGAGGTCGAGCCCGAGCGCGACGCCCCGCCGTCGTCCGGGCCGCTGGCGATCGGCAGCGACGGCGCGCTCGATCTCGATCTCGGCCTCGACGCGATGACCAGCGGCGTCGAGCCCGACGATCTCGGCCTCGGGCCGGCCGGCGCGCGCGGCACCAGCCCGCTGGCCGACGACGGCGGGCGGGTGTCGGTGGCGACCCAGGCCGCGGTGTCGGCGGCCGGCTTCCTCGACACCGACTTCGGCGACCTCGCGCAGGAGATCGAGGCGGCGGTCCAGCACCTGCAGCTGCCGGTGCCGATCGCCGCCGCCGAGGTCGAGGCGTCGGTGCGCTACGCGTCGATCGAGGACGCGATCGCGGCGGTGTCGCCCGAGGCGCCCGATCCGGCGTCGATCGACTTCGACGAGACCGAGGTCGAGCCCGAGCACGCGCGCTCCGACGCGATCCGGCTGCCGAGCGCCGAGGAGATCGCCGCCCGCGCGACCCAGGCGGCGCCGCCGCCCGACGCCGAGGTCATCACCACCACCACCGAGGAGGGCGACTTCACGACGGTCGCGCCGATCGAGCTGCTGTTCCGGCTGGCCTCGACCCAGGCCACCGGCCTGCTGGTGGCGTCGGTCGGCGGCATCAAGAAGGAGATCTACATCCGCGCCGGCGTGCCGGAGTTCGTCTCGTCGAACATCGCCAGCGAGCTGTTCGGGGCGTACCTGGTGCAGTGCGGGGCGCTGTCGTCGGGCGAGCTGGCGATGGCGCTGGCGATGATGCCGCACTACGGCGGCAAGCTCGGCGACACGCTGGTCGGGCTCGGGCTGCTCAAGCCGCTCGAGGTGTTCCGCCACCTGACCGTGCAGGTGCGGCAGAAGCTGATCGACGTCTGCACGTGGACCAAGGGCACGTACGGCTGGTACGAGGGCCGCGCGCTCGAGCGCAACGCGTTCCCGCTCGACCTCAACCCGTTCGAGGTGCTGGGCGCCGGCGCGATGGCGATGCGCGACGAGCTGGTCGTCGCGTGGATGGGCGAGCACGCCGCCGACGCGCTGATCCACCGCTACGTCCGGCCGCCGGTGCCGCCCGAGCGGTTCGAGATCGTCGGGCTGCCGGCGCTGTTCGCCCGCATCGACGGCATGCGCACCGTCGGCGAGCTGGTCACCGAGTCGCTCGATCCGGCCACCCAGCGCCGGACCGCGCGGATGCTGCTGCTCCTGCAGCAGACCGGGCTGACCACCACCGAAGCGCTGTGACCCGCGCGCTCACCCCGGCGGGCGGCAGCGGCCCATGCCGTTGCACGACCAGCCCGACGGACAGTCGGCCGGCCCGGCGCAGTTGCTGGTGCAGCGCATGCCGACCTGCATGAAGTTGTAGCAGTACGCGGCGGCGCAGGCGGCGGCGCACGGGGTGTTGTCGGTGCAGGTGATCGGCGTGGTCGGCAGGACGCACGCCATCGGCGCGTCGATCGTGCCGGAGGCGTCGGTGCCGTTGTCACCGTCGAGCCCGGCCGGGGCGTCGATCGGCGGCGTCGAGGTGTCGTCACCGGTGCAGGCGGCGGTGGTGACCAGCGCGGCCAGGGCGAACAGGAGGGCCTTCATGGGACCACTATCGCCCACCTGCCGGGCCGGACCGCGTTACATGGGTGTGACAGCGAGGGCGGGGCGGCTCGCGCTCCTCCGTCGCGCGCATTCAGCGGGGGCGCACGCCGCGCGGCAAGAGCGCCCAGTACTGGCCCTTGCCGCCGAGGTGACCGGCGACGTCGCCGTCGGCGGCGTCGGGGCCCCAGTACAGGTCGGCGCGCACCGCGCCCTTGATGTTGCCGCCGGTGTCCTGGGCGATCACCAGGTGGCGCCAGGGCTCGGTGCCGCGGGCGCCGACCCGGGGCGCGTCGGTGTCGATCCACAGCGGCGTCGACGCCGCGATGAAGTTGCGGTCGACCGCGGCCGATCGGCGCGGCGTCAGCACGACGTCCTGGGAGCCGACCGCGCCGGCGCGGGTGCCGAGCTTGAAGAACACCATCGACGCGTCGCCGTCGATGATCTCGTGGACGCCGGCGCCGTGCGACGCCAGCGCGGCGCGGATGCCGGCCATCGTGCCCTGGCCCTTGGGCAGCTCGCCCCGCGCGCGCAGGAGCCGCGCCGGGCCGGTGTACGGCTGGCCGTTCTTGCCGTCGTACTCGACCCACACCTCGCTGCCGTCGTCGAGGATCGCCCGCCCCGAGCCCTCGATGCGCAGGAACAGCTCGTCGATCGGATCGTCGACCCACAACAGCTCGAGGCCGCGGCCGGCGAACGCGCCGGCGCGGATCGCGGCGCGGGTCGGCAGCGGCGTCAGCCCGCCGGTCGCGGGATCGAGCACGCCCCACTCCTTGCGGCCGCGCCCGGTCGGGCTGCACTTCGACCAGTCGATCATCGCCAGCTCCGGGGGCCGTCGGTAGATCGGGTACTGGTACTGATCGTGCTGCGTGCGCGACGCGCGCAGCGGCTGGACGAAGTACGCGGTCATCTTGCCGACCGGGCCGCGCTTGCCGTTGACCTGCCACGGCGCGAACTCGCGTTCGAACATCGCCCGGGCCGCCGCGTCGTCGCCGGCCGGCAGCGCGGCCACCGCGGCGCACGCCTGCCGCCACTGCTTGGCCCGGCCGAAGCGGTGATCGAGGCCGATCCACGCGCGGTCGGGCAGCGCCGCCAGCTTCTCGCACGAGCGGGCCAGCGCGGCGGCGGCCTCGGCGTGGTGGTCGTCGGCCCACGCGGGCAGGTCGCTCCACTGCGCCGCGGCCATCCGCATGCGGTCGATCAGCGGCGGCGGCTTCGGCGTGACCTTGGGGCAGGGCGGGTCGATCGCGCGGACCGGCGTGACGATCGCCGCGGCGACGTCGGGCAGCCGGGCGTCGATCGGCGGCGCGCCGGCGTCGATCGGCGCGGGCGTGGGCGCGGTGGTCGCGGCGGGCGTGGCGGCGGTGGTCGCGGCCGGGGGCGCGGGCGCGTCCCGGCCGCCGCAGCTCACGGCGAGCACCAGTCCGAGCGGGGCGAAGCGGCGCACGCCTCGATCCTACGCGCGACGGGGCCGACGTGTTCCCGATTTCGGCGCGCGCGGTGCCGGCGATCACCTGGCGCGCCCTCGACAGCTGGCGCGCGCGGTCGATTCGATCCACGTGTCCCATCCACCACCGCCCCCCGGCGCCGAGCGCCGGCAGCACCCCCGCGCCGCCGTCGAGGCGGCCGTCACCCTCAGCCACGGCGACCTGATCGTGTTGACCTCGATCATCGACGCGTCGCTGGGCGGGGCGTTCATCGCGGCGCCCGACGATCTCGTGGTCGCGGTCGGCGACCTCGTCGTCATCGACTTCGGCAAGACCAAGCGGATCTTGCAGGAGGCGCGGGTGGTGCGGGTGGTGGCGGGACCGCCGCGCGGCTTCGCCGTCGCCTGGCGCGAGGCGTCGCGCGACACGCTGTCCGCGCTGCGCGTCATCTTGCCGATGCCGCGGCCGCGGCTGGCCGCCCCCAAGGCGGCGTACACTGTGGCCGATGTCCGTCCGCGACCGAACGCCCCGTCCGCCGGCGGCAAAGTACATCACGGCCGAGGGCGCAAAGAAGCTGCGCGATGAGCTCGAGTGGCTGTGGACCAAGGAGCGGCCGCGGGTGACCCAGGCGGTCTCCGACGCCGCCGCGCTGGGCGATCGCTCGGAGAACGCCGACTACATCTACGGCAAGCGCCGGCTGCGCGAGATCGATCGCCGCGTCGAGTACCTGGCCAAGCGCCTCGACGTGCTGACCGTCGTGACCGAGGTGCCCAAGGACCGCGGGCGCGTCGCGTTCGGCGCGTGGGTGACGCTCGAGGACGACGACGGCGCCGAGGCGGTCTACCGGCTGGTCGGCCCCGACGAGTTCGATCCCAAGCAGGGCTGGATCAGCATCGACTCGCCGGTGGCCAAGGCGGTGCTCGGCCGCCGCGAGGGCGACGAGGTGACGGTGGCGCGGCCCAAGGGCGCCGCGACCTTCACGATCACCGCGGTCCGCTACGGCGCCTGATTCTCGCCGGCGCGCGCGCTTGCCCGGCGCCGCCGCGCCAACCACAATGCCGCGATGTCGCCGCCCGCGCCGCCTCGCCGCTTCGGTGGCGCGCTCGCGGTCGGGGTCGGCATCTTCCTGTCGCGCATCGCCGGCCTGGTCCGCGAGCGCGTGCTGGCCCACTACTTCGGCCTCGGCGACGCCGCCGGCGCGTTCCGCGCGGCGATGCGCATCCCCAACCTGCTGCAGAACCTGCTGGGCGAGGGCGTGCTGTCGGCGTCGTTCATCCCCGTCTACACCCGGCTGCGCGCCGAGGGCCGGGACGACGACGCGCAGCGCATGGCCCGCGCGGTCGGCACGCTCCTGGCGCTGGTCGCGAGCGCGGTGGCGCTGCTCGGCGTGGTGGCGTCGCCGGTGCTGGTCGACGCGATCGCCCCGGGGTTCCACGGCGCGACCCGCGACCTGACGGTGCGGCTGGTGCAGATCATGTTCCCGGGCGTCGCGCTGCTGGTGCTGTCGGCGTGGTGCCTCGGCGTCCAGAACAGCCACCGCAAGTTCTTCCTGTCGTACGTCTCGCCGGTGGTGTGGAACGCGGTCGTCGTCGCCGCCGCGGTGATCGCCGCCCGGCGCTACGCCGGCCACGCCGACGATCTGGTCGTCGCCGTCGCGTGGGGCGCGGTGCTGGGCTCGGCGGCGCAGCTCGCGGTGCAGCTGCCGACGGTGTGGCGGCTGCTGGGCAGCCTGCGGCCGACGCTCGCGCCCGGCGATCCCGGCGTGCGCGCGACGCTGCGCGCGTTCGGCCCGGTGTTCATCGGCCGCGGCTCGGTGCAGATCTCGTCGTACCTCGATCAGATCCTGGCGAGCTACCTCGGCCCGGCGATGGTCGCCGGCATGAGCGCGGCGCAGACGCTGTACGTGCTGCCGGTCAGCCTGTTCGGCATGGCGGTGTCGGCGGCCGAGTTGCCCGAGATGGCGCGCGCCACCGGCGACGCCGAGGCCATCGCCGCCGCGCTGCGGGCCCGGCTCAAGAGCGCGCTGCGCCGGGTGGTGTTCCTGGTGATGCCGTCGGCGATCGCCTTCGTCGCGCTGGGCGACGTGATCGTCGGGCTGGTGTTCCAGAGCGGCCGCTTCGACGCCGGCGACACCCACGCGGTGTGGATCATCCTGGCCGGCTCGGCGCTCGGGCTGTCGGCCGGCACCCAGGGCCGCTTGCTGGCCTCGGCGTTCTACGCGCTCGGCGACACCAAGACGCCGCTGCGCGCGGCGCTCGTGCGGGTGACGATCACGTTCATCGCCGGCTGGGCGTTCGCGCTGCCGCTGCGCCACCAGCTCGGCTACAGCGCGGTGTGGGGCGCGTTCGGGCTCACCGCCAGCGCGGGCGTGGCGGCGTGGGTCGAGTACGAGCTGCTGCGGCGGTGGCTGGCGCGCCGCATCGGCCACGTGCCGGTGCCGGTGGCGCTGGTGCTGGGCTCGTTCGCCGCGGCGGCGGTCGCGGGCGCGCTCACGTGGATGGTGATGCACGCGGTGGCGCCGCACCGGGTGCTGGTGGCCGCGGCGCTGGCGCTGCCGCTGTACGGCGCGCTGTACCTGTGGCCGATGGTGGTGTTCCGCGTGCCCGAGGTGGCGGCGGTGACCGGCCGGCTGCGCCGCCGCCGCGCTGGCTGACCCGCGGCACGGATCGCGACGCGATTGTCAGGATCTGGCGGGAGCCTGGTGACTGGTCGACGTTCGACGTTCGTCACGTCGCATGCGGTCACTCGCGATTCCAGGGGGTTGGGACGACTTCGTGGACATGGCGCGGGGGTTGCTCTACGGCTGGGACCATGAACAAGCTCGCTGCCCTCGCTTTCATCGTGGCGTCGTCGTCGGTCGCTCTCGCGCAGGGGACCCCCGCGCCGGCCCCCGCGCCGGCCCCCGCCCCTGGTCCGGTGGTCGTGGTCTCCCCGGCGCCGGTGGTCGTGACCCAGCCGGCCCCCGCCGGCCCGGCCACCGCGCCGGTCGAAGATCCCAGCAACGTGAACACCCTCAACGGGCAGCTGGTGCCGGTCGGGCAGGAGAACGACTACCTCAAGAAGTACAAGCGCTGGAACGTGTCGACCAACCCGCTCGGCTGGGTGCTCGGTAGCTACGGCGTGTCGGTGAGCTACGGGCTCAACCAGAACATCGCGATCCGCGGCGACGTGAACTACTACAAGCCGGTCGGCGCGGACAACGCGAGCGGCGTCGAGCTGGGCGTCGGCCTGCCGATCTACTTCCGCCGCACCTACCAGGGCCTGTTCCTCGAGCCCGGCATCATCTCGCGGACGTTCAAGGACTCGTACTCGTGCGACGGCTGCTCCAGCGCCGGCGAGACCACCAACACCACCTTCGGCCCGCAGGTGCTGGTCGGCTGGCACTGGACCTGGTCGAGCGGCCTCAACTTCGCCATCGCCGCCGGCGCCGGCCGCAACTGGTCGGCCAAGGACACCGAGTACGGCTCGGACGAGGTCTTCGCCAACGGCTACATGCGCTTCGGCTACGCGTTCAACTGATCGACACGGGCGCAGACACGGCGAGGCGCGGCGGCACCCGCGCCTCGCGGCGTTTTCGGCGCGGCGCTCACGGGCTGGTCGGCCCGGCGGCCGGGTGCGTGATCGGGATGTCGACCAACGGGCCCGGCGCATCGGGGGCGCCGCCCTCGGCGGAGCGCAGGTGCTCGATCAGCTCCGGGCCCAGCGCGCCGCCGACGAAGTCGCGCACGGTTTGCTCCCAGAACGGCCGGTTGGCCTCCGGGTGGTCGAAGTACAGGTTCACCCGCGCGGTGATCTGGTCGAGCATCGGATCGGCGGGGCCGATGGTCTCGCCGCCGTCGACGCGGTCCCAGCACGCCTCGACCGGTTGGCCGACGCCGATGGTCGCGCGCTGTGCCAGCGCCATGGCGAGGCCGTTGAGCCAGTTGCCGGCCTCGACGTGGCCCCCCTCGGCGTGGGCGTGCTCCTCGCCGGGGCGGTTCTCGATGTCGCCATGGTCCTTGGCGATCTCGCTGTGGCTCGGCGGCGTGTAGCTGGCCGGGGCGATGCCGCTGTAGTGCTCGCCGTCGGTGGCGGGATCGGACGACTCGACGCGCGGCCGGCCGCCTTCGTAGAAGTCGCTGACGTTGCCGAAGAAGTCGGCGACCGCCTGGCGCTCGGCGCGGAACGGCCCGTCGGCGACCGGCGCGCGGTTCTCGCTCACGTTGGTGTGGCCGCGGACCTCGGCGATGAACGCGTTGAGCAAGCTGGTCCCGGCGGCGAGCGCGAGGTTCCACAGCCCGCCGAGCAAGGTCTCGATCGCCGCGTGCCACCCGCGCTGCACGCCTTCGATGGCCGCGGCCGCCACCCCGCCGATGACGGGGATGTCGCGGGCCGCGGCCTTCAGCAGGTCGAGCGGGCCGTGGCCGTACGCGAACGCGTACAGCTCGCGCAGCGTGTGCTGGCGGACGCGGAGCGCGGCTTCCTGCGCCTGGAGCTGGGTCACCAGGCCGCGCACCGCGTCGGCCGCGCCGCCGGCGGCGCCGGTCACGTGGCCCGCCGCGGCGGTGCCCTCGGCCGTGACCGCGCGCGCGCCGCCGTGCAGCGCGGCCGCCGCGTCGCCGCCCACGCCGGTGTGGCCGCGCACGACGTCGAGGCCGCTGCCGAGCGCGTCGAGCGCGCCGCTGCCGAGCGCCGTCAGGCCGCGCACGCCGCTGGCGGCCAGCGCGCCGGTGCCCTCGACCACCGTGGCGCCGGCGCCGCCGAGGCCGGAGATGGTGGCGATCGCCGGGTGGATCAGGTCCGCGAGCTGGCCGCCGGCGCCGCTGAAGTCGCAGGCGTTGTTCGGGTTGAGCTCGATGTAGTCCATCGCGGCCAGCGCCAGCGGGCTCGGCTCCTCGGGCTTGACCCGGAACGGGTCGAGGGCGCGCCACTTGGCGCTCAGCTCTTCGCCCAGGCTGTCGACGGTGTCGGTGAAGTTGAACGAACCCGTGGTGAGCACCTCGCGGTGGCCGCGCGCCCCGTCGATCGTGAGGTTGGCCGGGTCGACGGCGCCGTCGTCGGCGCTGCGGCGCACGTGCGAGTCGAGCACGCGTCCGCCGACGCCGCTGACCGTGCCGAGGTCGGCCCGGGCGGCCGCCTCGACGATGCGGTGGTTGTCCTCGTCGCGGCGCTCGCGGGTCTCGGTGGCCACGGTCAGGCCGCCCTCGCGGATCAGGATGTTGATCGCGATCTCGCAGAAGTTGGAGTGCGCGAAGTAGTCCTGCAGCGTGTGCACGCCGCTCGAGAACATGCGGGGGCCGTGCAGCGTCTCGGGCGACGGCCGGCCGTCGGCCAGGCGGACGTCGCGCTGGCGCCCCAGGCGCGCGGCGTTGCGCAGCGTCTGGGTGCACCAGTCGCGGCTGGTGTAGATGTAGGCCGGGATCGCGGTGTCGTCGACGCGGAACGCCGCCGCGTCGCTGGCGTTGTGGATCTCGCCGTCCGCTGCGTGCGAGGTGTGCCCGTAGCGCTCGTCGCGATCGGCGTAGGCCTCGTCGTCGGCGCCGGCGGCGTGGACCGTGGCGTCCGGCCCGGAGATCGTCGCGGCGTTGTCGGGGTTGGCGCCGTCGGGGTGGCTGGCCGGCATGCCGTCGACGCCGCCCTGATCGATCACGCCGCTGGCGCGCAGGCCGGTGGGGTTGTCGATGTGCTCGACCGGATCGTAGGTGCCGAACTCGCGCAGGTTGACGCCGCGCCCGAAGTCGCTGATCGCGATCAGGTTGAGCACCGCCATGATCGGCTGGTCGGGGGCGGTGAGGTTCAAGGCGGCCGAGCCGGGGATCAAGAGCTGCGACAGGTCGCGCTCCCAGTTGCCCTCGCGCGCGGTGCGCACCTCGCCGTCCGACAGGCCGCCCATCTTGTGCAGCGCGGTCTCGGTCAGGAGCGCGTGACCGCCGTGGCCGGGCTCGCCTTCGTCCTGCGCGAAGAACCGCACCACCGGCCCCGACGACGACAGCGTCGCGCGCCGCCCGGCGAGCGCGGCGCTGGCCGCGGCGCTGGCCTCGACCTCGTGCGCGTCGCCGGCCTGACCGGTCTCGAGCGCGGCGTGGGCCGCGGCGTCGGCCTGGCGCTCGGCGGGATCGTCGCTGGTGCTCAGCCCCTTGGCCTGCGGCGCCGGCGCCGCCTGGCCGCCCTGCTGCGCGACGTGCGCCAGCTCGTGGCCGAGCAAGAACTGGCCGCGCGACGAGCCGGGATCGTACTGGCCGCTGGCGAAGAACAGGTCGGTGCCGTACGCGAAGGCGCGCGCGCCCGAGGCCTCGGTGGCCTGCTGCGCGTCGCGATCGGTGTGCACCCGCACGCTCGCGAGATCGGTGCCGTAGGCGGCGCCGAAGTGATCGCGGACCGGACCGGGCAGCGCCTCGCCCGCGCCCTTGCTGGCGATGGCGCCGGCGGCGGCCGCGCCGCGATCGTCAGGGGCGCCGGTCTCGGCCTTGCGCATGATCGTGTGCAGGCCGAACGGATCGTCGCTGGCCAGGTCGGCGCGTGCCGCGGTGGCGGGCGCGGCGGCCGGCGCGGTGGCGTCCGACGTCGGCGCCGGCTTGCGGCGGTTCGGCGCGAGCCCGTCGGTGCGGTGGCGCTTGCCCGGGGCCGGCCCGCCGGCGCTGCCACGGTCGTGATCGTCGTGCGCGTGGCCGCGGCCCTGGTCGTACGCCATGACGGGGTCGACGGCGGTGCGGGCCGATCTTCCCCGCGCGCCGTGCGACTGCTCCACCGTGGAGCAGGTGCTCCGAAATCGCGCCCCGGCCGGTTCCCGGCGTCTGGCGCAAGTGCCTGAAACTGCTCGCCGGGCGGGTGGCGCAGCGGGTGCAATGAGGTCTCTTCGTCGCGGGTCGATTCCCCTCGCGACGAGGAGCCCCTGATGTCCCACGAACTGTCGATCTACTTCCATGGCGTGCGCGGCTCGATCGCCGCCCCGGGGATCAGCACCGCGCGCGTCGGCGGCAACACCAGCTGCGTCGAGGTCATCGCGGGTGACACCCGGATCGTGCTCGACGCCGGCACCGGCCTGCGCGCGCTCGGCGACCGGCTGATCAGCAGCGGCCCGTCGGCGACGACGATCCTGCTGTCGCACCTGCACTGGGACCACATCCAGGGCCTGCCGTTCTTCACGCCGATCTACGTCCCGGGCAACTGGGTCGAGGTGGTCACCGGCGCCAACGGCGTGATGCCGCTCGAGCAGGCGCTGCGCCGCCAGATGTCGGCGCCGTTCTTCCCGGTCGAGTTCGACGACGTCAAGCCGCAGCTGCGGTGGCGCGAGCCGCGCGTCAGCGAGGCGTTCAACGTCGGCGACGTCCGGGTGACGATGGCCAAGCTCAACCACCCGGACCCGGTCTACGGCTACCGCCTCGACTACGCCGGCGCGTCGATCGTCTACGCCACCGACACCGAGCACTTCGCGTGCGTCGATCCGCACCTCGCGCGGCTGGCCCACGGCGCCGACGTGCTGATCTACGACGCGCAGTACACGCCCGAGGAGTACCCGGGCAAGGTCGGCTGGGGCCACTCGACGTGGGAGGCGGCGGTCCGCCTCGCCAACGCCGCCGGCGTCCGCCAGCTGGTGCTGTTCCACCACGACCCGCGGCGCTCCGACGAGCAGGTCGCCGCGCTCGAGGCGCGGGCGGCGACGGCGCGGCCGGGCACGACCGCGGCGCGCGAGGGCTCGGTGATGCGCGTCGAGACCCGGGCCACCCGGCGCACCGAGGCGTCGATGCCGGCGGTGCAGGTGGCGTGATCGGCCCGGTCGGCGCGCGGCGCGCTATGCTGCCGGCACGCGCGATGAGCGAAGACGAGCAGCGGTTCGAGCTCCTGGCCGATCTGGGGGCGATGATCGCCCGCGAGGTCGAGCTCGACGAGCTGCTCGCGTCGTGCGCCGATCGGGTGGCGCGCGCGATCGGCGCCGAGCGGGCCACGCTGTGGGTCGTCGACGGCGCCACCGGCGAGCTGCGCGCGCGCCTGGCCGACGCGCTCGAGCTCGACGAGCTGCGCCTGCCGGTCGGCCGCGGCGTCGCCGGCGCGGTGGCGCGCACCGGCGAGGCGGTGATGATCGCCGACGCCGCCCGCGATCCGCGCTGGCACGCCGAGATCGATCAGCGCACCGGCTACACGACGCGGTCGATGCTGTGCGTGCCGGTGCGCGGCCCCGACGCGACGTTGCGCGGCGTGCTGCAGGTGCTCAACCACAAGGGCGGCGGCTTCGCCGATCGCGATCGCGCGTTCGCCAGCGCGCTGGCCGATCAGATCGGGCGCGCGCTCGAGTTCACGACGCTGCGCGGCCACCGCGAGCGGCCCGGCGTCGCGGTGCGCGGCCGCTACAACCACGTCGTCGGCCAGTCGCCGACGATGCGCGCGGTCTACGACGTGATCGCGCGCGCCGCGCAGACCGAGGCCACGGTGCTCCTGCGCGGCGAGACCGGCACCGGCAAGGGCGTCTTCGCCCGCGCGATCCACGTCAACAGCGAGCGCAAGGACGCGCCGCTGGTCGCGGTCGACTGCACGACCTTGCCGGCCAACCTGGTCGAGAGCGAGCTGTTCGGCCACGAGCGCGGCGCGTTCACCGGCGCCGACGCCCGGGTGATCGGCAAGGTCGAGGCGGCCGCCGGCGGCACGCTGTTCCTCGACGAGCTGGGCGAGATCCCGCTCGAACTGCAGGGCAAGCTCTTGCGCTTCGTCCAGGAGCGCAAGTTCGAGCGGGTCGGCGGCCGCGAGACGCTGTCGAGCGACGTCCGGCTGGTGGTCGCGACCAACCGCGACCTCGCCGCGATGGTGAAGGCCGGGCAGTTCCGCAGCGACCTGTACTTCCGGGTGCGGGTGATCGAGATCGAGCTGCCGCCGCTGCGGGCCCGCGGCGACGACGACATCCTGCAGCTGGCCGAGCACTTCGCCGCGGTCTACGGCCGCCGCCACCGCAAGGTCGTGCCGGTGCTGACCGACGACGCGCGCCGCGCGCTGTGCGCCCATGGCTGGCCCGGCAACGTGCGCGAGCTCGAGCACGCGATCGAGCGCGCGGTGGTGCTGGCCCGCGACACGGTGATCGACGCGGTGACGCTCGGCCTCGATCGCAGCGACGCGGCGGCGCCGGCGGCCGGCGTGGTGGTGCCGCACGAGCTGACGCTGGCCGAGGTCGAGCGCCGCTACGCGCAGGCGGCGGTCGAGCGCGCCGGCGGCAACCAGTCGGCGGCGGCCCGCAGCCTCGGCATCGGCCGCAACAAGCTGGCGCGGCTGCTCAAGGGCGAGGCGTAACGGTTACGCTCGGCGTGACGGTGTGACGGCGCGCGCCGCCGGCGTGACGCCTGCGCGACCCGCGCAACGTCGCGAGATCCGGCCGCGCCGCGTGCGCGCCGGGGCGGCACGGTTCGTGGATTGGCGGGACGCGAACCCCTGGAGGCCTCCGTGTCCAAGCCATCGCCGCGCTGCCCCGTCACCACCCTCGCCGCCGTCGCCACCGTCGCCCTGATCGGTGTCGGCGCCGCGGCGCGCCCCGCCGCCGCCGGCCCGCGGCCCAAGGTCGACTTCCTGTGCGGCGTCTACGTCGACGGCGAGATCACCGACGTCGTGCCCGGCGCCCGCCGGCCGCGGCTGACCCAGCCGGTGGCGTGCGTGCTGCGCCTCGCCAAGGCGGGCCCCGCCACCTACCAGGCCAACCTCGCGACGCGGCGCCACCTGCGCGCGCCGAGCGGCGACGCGACCGACGTGTTCACCGACGGCGTGTTCGGCACGGTCGCGCACCCGCCGGGCGCCGACGCCACCGATCTCGAGCTGGTGATGATGCCCGGCCAGGAGAACGACAACGGCGAGGTGCTGTTCGCCACCTGCGAGGACTTCGACATCGTCGGCCGGCTCACCGACGACGGCGGCGCGGTGGTCTGGGAGAAGACGCTCAAGGTGGTGCAGGGCTGCCCGCAGCTCGATCCGCCGCCCGCGCCGCTGCCCCCGGGCCGGTTCGCCGGCCGCGGCGTCGGCAACGACGTCGTCGACTGGATCCTGTCTGGCGACGGCGCGCAGCCGTGGCGGGCGTTCGCGGTGCCGGTCGGCGCCCAGACCTACTACGTGATCGGCGGCTGCAGCGGCGTCGAGATGCAGACGACCTGCGCGGCCACGGTGTTCGACGCCCGCGGCGGGCGCCGGAAGCAGATCGCGGTGTCGTTCACGCTGCCGTACGACGACGACGAGCAGCCCGATCTCGCCGAGCTCGAGCTGGCGCGGGCCGATCTCGATCAGGCGCTCGACCACGCCGGCGGGGTGGAGCTGGTCGCGCACCCGCTGGGGGCGCGGCCCGTGACCTACGATCCGATCGGCCTGGCCTGGGACGCGCGCAAGGGGACGCTGACGATCCGCGACCGCGGCAAGGTGTTCAAGAAGGTGAAGGCCCCGCGCACGCCGCGTGGCATGCGCATCGCCGACGTCGCGCTGTACTACCAGGAGGGCGGCGACCCGGTGCTCGGCATCCTGCGGGTCACGCGCAGCGAGGTCGAGGGCATCGGCAGCGACGACGCGCTGGTGCCGACCCGGCTGCCGACGATCGACAACGAGTGAGCGGCGGGCGCCCGCCGGCCGCGCGGGGTAGGGTGGCGCATGGCTGAAGAACACCGCGCGCGTGCGCGTCGAGACATGCGGGGCGCGAGCCGGCCGGCGATGGGCTGCGCCGCGCTGTCGATCGCTTGCCTGGTCGCCGCGTCGGCGGGGCCGGCCCACGCCGAGCGGCGGCCGCCCGCGCCGTGGCTGCGCCCCACCGTGGTCTACGAGATCGGGCCCGCCTACATCGCCCAGAACGACGGCCGCTACGGCGCGCAGGGCACGCCGTACACCGCCGCCGACGTCGGGCAGCAGGACAACCTGGTCAACGTCGCGCGCACCAGCGTCGAGTTCGCCGCGGGCCGCCACACCGCGATCCTGCTGTACGCGCCGTTCGAGGTCGTCACCGAGGCGCGCCTGGCCGCGCCGCTGCAGTTCCGCGACGAGCGGTTCGAGGCCGGCACCGTGGTCCGCCATCGCTACCTCTTCGACGGCTACCGGGCCTCGTACCTGTACCGCGTGCTCGCGTCGACCCCGCTCGAGTGGCAGGCCGGCGGGTCGCTGCAGATCCGCAACGCCGACGTCGCCTTCACGTCGATCGCGACCGGGCAGCGCGCGCACCAGGACGACATCGGCCTGGTGTTCGCCGCGAAGTCGCGGCTGTGGTTGCGACCCCGGCCCGGGGCGGTGTGGGGCTGCCTCGACGCGGACGCGCTGTCGACGTTCGGGCTGATCGACGGCGTCTCGGGCGGCATCTACGACGTGAGCCTCACGGTCGGGCAGCCGGTCGGCCGCGGCGTCGCGCTGACGCTCGGCGCCCGCGTGGTCGGGGGCGGCGCCCGGGTCGAGGACCAGGCCATCGACAACTGGGCCAACTTCATCTCGTTCACGGCGGGCGCGCGCGTCGAGCTCGACACGCTGCTGCGCGGCGCGCGCTAGCAGGCCGCCGCGGATCGCGCCGCGCGCCTGGCAGGGCGACCGCCCCGGGCCGCCGGGTGCGACAGGGCTGCGACCGTCGCACGGCGTGTCGGTTTCGGTAGGGCCGCGGCTGCAACTCCGCGCGGTTGCTCGGGGCGTCGCCGCCGACGGGGCGGCTGGGGCTGGCGCGCATCGTGAAATAGCGATCGGTCGCCAGGACGTGTCAGCCGACTCGCACCGTGGCGCATCTACCCGAGCGAGGAGCCAGCCATGACCACCACCAACCGCTACGACGAGATCATCGTTCGCAACCGCTCGAACCGCGTCCGCGACCTGGCCTTCGGGCTCGTGCTCGCGATCGTCACCGCGTTCGCGTTCGCCTCGATCGGCACCGCGGGCGGCCCGGCGCCGGCCCACGCCGACGCCGCGCACGCCAAGGCGTGCACGGTCACCGTCGTGACCTGCTGATCCTGACCTGCTGATCTGCTGATCGACGGATCACCAGATCGCGACGCGGGAGCGGGCAGCGGGCCGGTGCGTGCTACCATCGCCGGACGTGCACGGGGACGACGCACACCGGGTGAACGACTGATGTGGGCGGCGATCCGCCTGATCCGCGCGACGCGGGTGTTCGGGACGATCTTCCTGAGCTACCTGTGGGCGCTGTCGTTCGCGCGGCTGTGGCCGCACCGCTTCGGCACCGACGCGCGGTGGAAGAAGGTCCACCGCAAGAACGCGCGTCGCATGTACAAGGGCTTCGTCCGCCTGCGCGGCGTCTACATCAAGCTCGGCCAGATCCTGTCGATCATGGGCACGTTCTTGCCGCGGTCGTACACCGAGGAGCTCGAGGGCCTGCAGGACGAGGTGCCGGCGCAGCCGTACCCGACGGTCGCCAAGGCGTTCGAGAAGGCGCTGGGCAAGTCGCCCAAGGCGGCGTTCGCCAGCTTCGAGGAGAAGCCGATCGCCGCGGCGTCGCTGGGGCAGGTCCACGAGGCGCGCAACGCCGACGGCGAGCGCCTCGCGGTCAAGGTGCTGTACCCCAACGTCGCCGACATCATCCGCATCGACCTGCGGGTGCTGGGGTGGGCGCTCAAGGTCTACAAGAACTTCGTCCCGATCAACCAGATCGAGCGGGTCCACGAGCAGCTCGCCGACATGCTGGCGCGCGAGACCGACCTCGCCAACGAGGCGCGCTGCCTGACGCGCATGGCCGAGAACTTCGCCGGCGACGCCGACACGCTGTTCCCGGTGGTCCACCCCGAGTGGAGCTGCAAGACCGTGCTGACGATGTCGTTCATGGACGGCGTCAAGATCAGCAAGAAGGACGCGCTGTCGACGCTGGGTCTCGACCCCTACGCGGTCGCGACCAAGCTGACGCAGGTGTTCTACAAGCAGCTGTTCATCGACCGGTTCTTCCACGCCGATCCCCACCCGGGGAACTTCTTCGTGCAGAAGGGCCCGGGCGGCGAGGCCCGGATCGTCGTGCTCGACCTGGGCTCGGCCACCGAGCTGTCGCCCAACCTCGCCGACGGCATGCTCGACATCCTGCAGGGCCTGCTGACCAAGAACGACGACATGGTCGTGCGCGGCATCGAGACGATGGGCTTCGTCGCCGAGGGCGGCGATCGCGCGCTGCTCGAGCGCACCGTCCGCAAGTACTTCGAGAAGCTGCTCAACCTCAACATCACCGACTTCTCGAAGATCGATCCCAACGTCGCCCAGCAGCTGGCCGACCCCGACATGAAGCGCGACGAGCTGCGCGAGCTGATGAAGTCGATCGCCTACCCCGAGGGCTGGTTCTACGTCGAGCGCGCCGCGGTGATCATGTTCGGGCTGTCGTCGCAGCTGGCGCCCAAGCTCAACACCGTCCAGGTCGGGATGCCGTACGTGATGCGCTTCATGATGGCCCGGAACGCCGAGCGCCACGCCAAGCCGGCGGCGCCGGCGGCGGTGGCCGCGTCGCCCGCCGAGTGATCGGCCTCGGAGCCTGGGTGTCTCTCGGTCGAGCACCGACCCACGGACCAGCGCTTCGCGTCTCGGGAGGGGCCCCGTCGGGGCATGGCCCGACGGGGAGGGCGTGGCGCAGCCGGCGAAGGCGACGCCGCTAGCGTAGCGATCGAGCGGCGCGCGGCGCTGGCCGAGGGCGGCTCGGCCGGCGATCGGTCTGCGATCGCCGCGCGGGCCGGCGATCGTGCCGGGGAGGCGGCCCGCTCCGAGCGCGCTGTGGAGTTGCCGGCGGCGGTGGACAACCGCGCCTGGCGGCGCGCCGATGAGCCCGCGTCGATGCCGTCGCGCGGTTGCCCACACCGCCTTGAAGAACGGCGCGGCCAGGAGCGCGCTCCGACCGCGATCGCCGGGGCGCCGTTCTTCACAACCCACACAGCGCGGATCGCCGGGCCCTGATCACTTCGT
>JAEUJY010000001.1 GCA_016794525.1 Myxococcales bacterium | reverse complement strand
GCTGCTCTGGGAGGGCGTCTACGACTACACCTACGTCGCCCGCGCCACCACGCCCGGCACGTTCGTCGTCCCGCCGACCAAGGCCGAGGAGATGTACCACCCCGAGACCTTCGGCCGGTCGGCCTCCGACAAGGTGATCGTCGAGTAGCGGGACGGCGCCGGGGGCGGCGTGCGATATCACCGCCGCCATGCGCCTCGCCCTCGCCGCCCTCGCGCTCGCCGTCGCCGCTTGCGGCGCCGACGACATCCCGGTCCCCGACCACGCGCCCGCGCCGCCGGACCCGGCGGCCCCCACGCCGCAGGTCGTGATCGATCCCCGCGCCTGGTACCTGGCCGGCGACGCGCTCACGCCGGCCGATCCGCGCTTCGTCGCCCGCGCCGGCGGCCCGGCCACGGTGGTCGACGTCTGGCTCGACGGCGTCCACGTCGCGCGCGCCCGCCCCGACGACGGCTTCGACCTCGGCTTCGACCTCGCCGACGTCGCGATCGGCGATCACACGGTGCTGGTCTCGGCCGACGGCGCCGAGGTCGCGTTCGCCGAGCTGCCGCTGCACAAGAGCGCGGCGCTGTACGTCGCGGTGTCCAACGACTGGGACACCGGCGATCACACCGACGACAAGCTCCAGCGGCAGGAGCGGCTGCACGCCGCCCACCCGCACCTGGTGCTGACCCACTTCGTCGGCCCGTACACGTTCACCGATCCCACGGTCAGCGCCGCCCGGGCCCAGCAGCTGGTCGACTGGGTGCTGCGCTTCCGCGCCGAGAAGGGCGACGAGATCGGCCTGCACATCCACCCGTACTGCAACTTCGTCACCGCGGCCGGCGTCACCTGCCGCACGTCGCCGTCGTTCCGCGACGCCACCGACGCCACCGGCTACACCGTCGTGCTCGGCGCCTACACCCGCGCCGAGCTCGACCTGATGTTCGCGAAGGCCACCGAGCTGTTCGTGGCCCACGGCCTGGGCCGGCCGACGTCGTTCCGGGCCGGCGGCTGGACCGCCACCGGCGACGTGCTCGGCGCGCTCGAGGGCGCCGGCCACGTCACCGACGCCAGCGGCTGCAACTGGGCGCGGCTCGAGGAGTGGCGCAACGTCGCCAACGCCTCGCTGTACCAGTGGAACCAGGCGCACTGGGGCCCGATCAACGAGACCACCCAGCCGTACTACCCGTCGGTCGACGACATCCTGGTCGACGCCGCGCCCCACCGCGGCATCCTCGAGGCCGCCGACAACGGCGCGCTGGTCGACTACGTCACCGCCGACGAGATGATCGCGATGTTCCGCGCCAACTTCGACGGCACGCCGCTGGCCGCGCCGCGGCACTACTCGATCGGCTACCACCCGATCAACTTCGGCGACGCGTACCTGCAGCGCATCGACAACGCGCTGATCGAGATCGATCGCCACCTCGCGGTCGACGGCACCGGCCCGGTGATCTACGCCCGGATGTCCGACCTGCCGGTGGCGTTCCCGCGGCCCCAGTAGCCAGTGCTCCGAAGGAGCCGCCGGTCGATTCACGCCAACGTTCGCCACGGCGGCGGCATGATCTCGGCGTGCCCACCCCGGTGACCGCCGCTGCCCTGGCCGAGCTCGACGGCCTGCGCGGGCTGGCGCGGGCGCTGGCCAAGGACGACGCCGACGACCTGGTGCAGGAGGCGGCGATCGCCGCGCTGACCCACCCGCCGGCCGCCGATCGGCCGCTGGCGCCGTGGCTGGCCACCGTGCTGCGCAACCGCTGGCGGATGGACCGCCGGGCCGCCGCGCGCCGGCGCGCCCGCGAGGACGCCGCGCCGGTCGCGGAACCGCCGGCCGCCCCCGATCAGATCCTCGCGCGCGCCCGCACCCTCGAGCGGCTGGCCGCGGCGCTGGTCGCGCTCGACGAGCCGTTCCGCACCGCGATCGTCCGCCGCTTCCTCGACGGCCACACCGCCGAGGCCATCGCCGCCGAGCTCGGCGTGCCCGCCGGCACCGTCCGCTGGCGCATCAAGGCCGGCCTCGAGCGCCTGCGCGACGCGCTCGATCGCGACGCGCCGCGCCCGGCGTGGCGGCTGGCGCTGACCTCGCTGGCCACGCCGGTCACGTTCACCGCAGGAGCCACCGTGAAGTCCAAGACCCTCGGGTTCGTCATCGTCGCGTTGCTGGTGCTGCTGATCGGCGGCGGCGTCGGATGGCGCCTGACCCACGGTCGCGCGAGCGCCCCGCGCGCGGCCGCCACCGCGTCGGATCGCGCGGCGGTCGCACCGCCGGCGCCCCGCCCCACCGCGCAACCGCCGACCGCCGCCGGGCCCGCCGCCGCGGAGGCGGCCGCCGATGCCCCACGCCCCGGCGCGCGCCCGCGGGTCCGCCCGGTGGCCGCCGCCGACGCGGGCGTCCGCGGCCGGGTGATCAACTGGTCGACCGGCGACGGCGTGGCCGGCGCCGAGCTCACCTTCGCGCGCCCCAACGGCAGCGTCCTCACCGTCACCGCCGGCGCCGGCGGCGGCTTCGCGGTGCTGGCCGACGATCGCACGTACACGCTCGCCGCCGCCGAGGCGGTCGGCTTCTTGCCGTACGCGCCGGCGTGGCAGCACAGCCCGGTGCGGCTGGTGCCGCGGCCCGAGCTGCAGGTCGAGGGCTTCACGATCTACCTGTTCCCGGCGCTCGACTACCAGGGCACCGTCGTCGACGCCGCCGGCGCGCCCGTCGCCGGCGCCGCGGTGCGGATGCTGGGCGCGGCCACCGGCGAGCAGGCGCTGGCGCCGCTGCCGACCGCGTGGGTCACCGACGCCAGCGGCGGCTTCACGTTCCACGCGCCCGACGACACCGTCTTCGAGGCCAGCGCCGGCGGGCGCGTCGGGCGGGCCCGCCTCGACGGCGACGTCGCGCTCACCCGCCACATGACGATCCGCCTCGATCGCGACGACGCGGCCGACGTCGCGCTGGCCGGCGTCGTCGTCGTCGAGCGCGGCGCCCCGATCGACGGCGCGCTGGTCCGCGCCGAGCCCACGCTGCCCGCCGGCGCCGACGCCGCGGCCCGCGCCGCCGCGCAGGCCGACGCGCGAGCGGTCGCGTTCGCCACCACCGACGACCACGGCCGCTTCACGCTGCGCGATCTCGATCGCGGCCCCCACGACGTGATCGCCAGCGCCGACGGGCTGGCCGCCGTCACGCTGCCCGCGGTCACCGGCGATCGGCCGCTGCGGATCGTGCTGCCGGCGGGCGCGGCGCTGACCGGGCAGGTGCGCGACGGCGACGGCGCCCCGGTGCCGGTGTTCACGCTGCTGGTCTACCGGGTGCGCGGCGTCGCGCGGACGCTGGTGGCCGCCCGCTCGGTCGTCGACGGCGAGGGCCGGTTCCGCGAGCCGGTGCTGCCGGGCGCCTACGAGCTGATCGCCACCGCGCCGGGCTGGGCCGCCAGCGCGCCGACCACCGCGGCGCCCGATCGCGACGTGACGATCACGCTGGCCGCGGGCGCGATCGTGCGCGGCACGGTGGTGTCGCGCGCCACCGGCGCGCCGCTCGCCTACGCGCGGGTCGTGCGCGAGGCCCGCGGCGGCGGCGCCAGCGCGGCGCCGGCCAACGCCGGCACCGTCACCGGCGAGGACGGGACGTTCGAGCTCACCGGCGTGCCGGCCGGCCCGGTGGCGCTGTTCGTCGCCGCCGGCGAGCACCACCCGCGGATCGCCGCCGGCCTGGTCGCGACCGACGGCGCGACGCTGGGCCCGCTGACGATCGATCTCGCGCCGCTCGCGCCTGGCGAGGCGCCGACGCTCGAGCTGGTCGGCATCGGCGTCAAGCTCGGCGGCGACGACGACGCGCTGCGGGTCGACGGCGTCATCCCCGGCGGCGGCGCCGAGGCCGCCGGCCTGCAGGTCGGCGATCGCATCGTCGCCGTCGACGGCCAGCCGGTCGACGCGATCGGCCTCGACGGCGCGATCGCGCGCATCCGCGGCGCCGCCGGCACCCGGGTACGGCTGCTGGTGGTGCGCCCGCCGGCCACGGCGCCGCAGCCGTTCGACGTCGAGCGCCGCCCGCTCAAGTCGTGATCGCGCTCAGCCGCGCCCGAGCGCCGCGCGCCACAGCGGCTCGGCCAGCTTGAGCGCGGTCGCGCGATCGACCGGCGCCGCCGCCGCGAGGATCGGCGCCGCGATCGCGCCCAGCGTCCGCCCGGCCTTGCGGTTGTCGACGCAGGCCTGGCCCAGCGCGCGCACGACGCCGCCGGGATCGCTGCCCGGCAGCTCGAGCGGCCCCGGCTTGAGCCGCGGCACGTCGCGCCAGCACGCCGCCGCGTACGTCACCGCGGCCTGCTCCGACCACAACGTCGTCAGCTCCTGCATGCCGAGGTCGCGGCCGGCCAGCGCCGCGCCGATCGCCGCCAGCTCGAGCCACGCCAGCGTCATCGCGGTCAGCCGCGGCCGCACCACCGCGCGCGGCGCGTACTGCCGCGGCCCCCACAGCTCGTTGAAGCGCAGCGACGGCACCAGCGCGAGCGCCGCCGCCCGGGTCGCCGCTGGCAGCGGCCGCGGCGCCAGGCCCAGCGCGTCGAGCAGCCCGCGCACCCCCGCCACCTCGTCGTCGCTGGCGCCCACCGCCGTCGCCAGCCAGCCCGGCGCGTCGCTCGGCGTCGCCGCCCGCGCCTGCAGCGCCGCCGCGTCGGCGCGCTCGGCCGCCAGCATCGCCTCACCGCCGGCCTCGGCCGGCAGCGTCACGCCGACGATCGCCGGATCGCGGATCGTCGCCAGCTCGGCCAGCACGTCGGCGTGGGCGATCGGCGCCGGCCCGTCGAGGACCAGCGGGCAGATCACGCTGTTGTAGTCGACGACGGTGATCGCCCCCAGCGTGAACACCCGGTTGAACGGGAACAGCCGGCACGCCGCCGGCTTGGCCGCGCGCCCGTCCTCGACCTCGACGCGGCAGTTGCCGTCGTCGGCCAGGAACCAGCACCGATCGCGCGGGTTCCACAAGGTCGTCGCCTCGCCGCGCCGCCGCAGGAACGGCACCACGTCGGGCCGCCGCGCCACCAGCTGGGCCAGCTGGCCGCCGGTCACGTCGAGCCCGATGCCCAGCCCCTTGCAGCACGCCCCGCACCCCGCGCAGGTGTACGCCAGCCGCCGATCGGGCCACGTGAAGTAGACGCCAGCCGGATCGATCACGCCGCGGAGATACCACGGCCGCGCGGGCGCCGGCGGATCAGCGCAGGCAGCCGTCGAGGAACGCGACGATCGGCGGGGTCATCACCTGATCGCCGGGCGCGCCGATGCGATCGTTGACCTCCTCGTGGGTCAGCGCCGCGGCGTCGATCAGCGTGCTCGCCACCCCGGCCGCGCCCAGCCGATCGTGGAACGCCTGCTCGGTGGCCTGCCGGTCGGCGGCGCCACGGCGCACCACCAGGAACGGCGGCGCGCCGGCGGCGACGTGGGTGATCGGCGACGCCGCGGTCCACACCGCCGGCTCGTCGCCGAACGCGTTGCGCAGGATCAGCGCCTGCATCGCGCTGGCGGTCTGCATCGTGCGCGGGATGTCGTACGCCTCGGTGTCGAACGAACCCACGCAGCGCAGCGCGGCGAGGCCCAGCTGGTGCGCCCCCAGGTACTGCGGATCGGTGCCGAGCAGCGCCACCAGGTGCGCGCCCGCGCTGTGGCCGAGCAGCGCGATCCGCGTCGGGTCGCCGCCGTGCTCGGCGATGTGATCGTGGACCCACGCGATCGCGGTCGCCACGTCCTGGGCGTGGAGCGGGTGGCGGACGCGGCCGGGATCGAGCTCGCCGGTCTCCGGCGACAGCCGGTAGTTCACGCTGACCACCGCGTAGCCGGCGCCGTTCCACAGCGCGACCTTGTCGGCCATCGCGTTGGCCTTGTCGCCGATGGCCCACGCGCCGCCGTGGACCCAGATCACCACCGGCGCCGGCGCCGCCGCGCCGCACGTCGGGTAGATGTCCAGGGCCTGCAGCCCGGGCGCCACGCCCGGCAGCGCCTGGTACGCCACGTCGCGGACCGGCGTGCCGGCGCAGGCCGCGTCGAGGCTGGGCGCGTCGAGCGCCGGGGCGTCGCCGCCGTGGCCGCACCCGAGCGTGGCGGTGATCAGCGCGCCGAGGGCGAGCCGCGTCGACGTCATGGAGATCATCGCCGCCAATGACCCGCGACCCGGCCCGAGGTTAGCCGTTACGGAGCGGGCGGGACGCCGTAGGCGCCGCGCACCCAGGCGAGGAACTCGGGCTCGTTCAGCTCGCTGGCCTTCTTGCAGATGATCCCGACGTGCGCCGGGAAGTCCTTCTCGGCCATCCACCGCAGGTAGCCGGGATCGATCTGCGACAGCGGCGTGCCGCTGTGCTTGCCGAACGCCAGGACGACGCGCTCGCCCTGCCACTGCAGGTGGCGCGACGGGCCGACCCAGCTCGGCCGCTGCGGATCGCACACGCCGGCGACGCCGCGCCAGTCGTGATCGTCGAGGCCGAAGCTGCGCAGCATGCCCGCCAGCACCCGGCCGGTGGCGGCGACGTCGGCGGTCGCCGAGTGCGCGGCCTCGAAGCCCGAGCCGACGAAGCGCAGGTGCGCGTGCGACAGGCTGCGCGGCTCGCACTGCTGCCACAGCCGGAACGGATCGACGATCGTCTTGCTGCTCCAGTCGGGCAGCGGCCGGCCGATGCGCTCGAACTCGGCCGACACCATGTCGATGTCGAAGACGAGGTTGTAGCCGACGACCACCTCGGCCGACGCGAACACCGCGGCGATCTCGTCGACCACCTCGGCGAACCGCGGGCAGTCGGCCAGGTCGGCCATCGAGATGCCGTGGACCGCCTGCGCGCCCGGCGAGATCGCCACGTCGGGCTTGATGCGCCAGGTGCGCGACGGCGCGCCCTCGGACAGCCCGAACTGCACGCACAGCTCGATCACCTGATCGCGGCGGCGATCGGTGCCGGTGGTCTCGACGTCGAACACCACGACGCCGCGCTCGGGGCGGACCGGCGCCGCCGGCGCGACCGCGGCCACCACCTCGACCGCGGCCGACCCGACCGCCGCGACGGCGACCGGCACCGCGGGCGCCTCGATCACCACCGGCGCCACCGCG
Organism: Myxococcales bacterium; assembly: GCA_016794525.1. Taxonomy (GTDB): domain Bacteria; phylum Myxococcota_A; class Polyangia; order Haliangiales; family Haliangiaceae; genus UBA2376. Next base: position 77,089 of record JAEUJY010000001.1, on the reverse strand, counting down.
GGCGCCTCGATCACCACCGGCGCCACCGCGGGCGCCTCGATCACCGCCGGCGCGACCGCGGCCACGTTGGCCTCGCTGGCCGGCGACACCCGGGGCTTCTTGGCCGGGCGCTTCTTGGCCGCCGGCGGCGGGGCCGGCAGGGGCGGGTCGACCCGCACCGGCTCGACCCGCGGCACCGGCGTGGCCCAGGCCGCACCGAACAGTGGCAAGGTCTCGCTGCGCATCGACGCGTTGAACCTACTCGCCACCTCTGACAGCGATTGCGCGCACTTGCGCCGATCTCGCCAGAATCTCCAACAGTTTCGATCAAGTGGATCGCGTGCAGGGCCGCGCGGATTGCCACTGCCGGCCCCATCCGCGATAGTCCGCGCGATGCGCCTCCCGCTGGTCGCCGCCACCATCTCCGCGCTGCTCGCGCTGGGCGCGTGCAAGGTGCGCGAGCTGCCCCCGATCGATCAGAGCTACGCCGACACCTTCGACCGCACCTCGATCGGCGCCGACTACAACCAGACCGGCACCGGCTACCGGATCGTCGATGGCGCGCTCAACGCCCGCGGCGCCCACAACCGGCCGCTGTGGCTGGCCCGCAAGCTCCCCGCCGGCGACGTCCAGATCGACTTCGACGCGTGGTCGACCTCGCCCGACGGCGACATCAAGGTCGAGGTGTTCGGCGACGGCCGCTCGTTCGACCCCGACGGCAACCGCTACCTGGCGACCAGCTACGTCGTCGTGCAGGGCGCGTGGAAGAACTCGCGCTCGATCATCGCGCGGCTGGACGAGCACGCGCCCAGCCTCTTGTCGCGCAGCGACCGGCGGGTCGAGCCCAACCGCCGCTACCACTGGCGGCTGGTGCGCAAGGCCCGCGTCCTCGAGTGGTACGTCGACGACCTGACCACGCCGTTCCTGCGGCTCGACGATCCCGAGCCCCTGATCGGCCCCGGCCACGAGTACTTCGGCTTCGGCAACTGGGAGACCGACACGTACTTCGACAACCTCGTCATCAAGCGCCTGTAGCGGTGCGATCGGTGCGGCGCCGCACCGGCGCGTGAGGCACAGATCCGCTAAGCTCACCCCTCGCTGGCGATGGAGCAGTTCGGTAAATACGCGCTCGTCTCGAAGATCGGCACCGGAGGGATGGCCGAGGTCTTCCTCGCGCGCACGACGGTCGCGCAGGGCCTGGCCAAGACGCTGGTGATCAAGAAGATCCACCCGGCCTACGCCAAGAGCCGGCAGTTCGTCGCGATGTTCGTCGACGAGGCCAAGATCGCGCTCGGGCTGAACCACCCCAACATCGTCCAGGTCTTCGACTTCGGCGCGGTCGGCGACACCTACTTCCTCGCGATGGAGAACGTCGAGGGGATGGACCTGCTGCGGCTGCTCCAGGACTGCGCCAAGGAGCGGCGCCGGATCCCCTACGGCCTCGCCGCGTACATCGTCCAGCAGCTGGGCAAGGGCCTCGACTACGCGCACAAGAAGACCGACGAGTTCGGCGAGGCGCTGGCGATCGTCCACCGCGACATCTCCCCGCAGAACGTGCTGGTGTCGTGGGACGGCGCGGTCAAGATCGTCGACTTCGGCATCGCCCGGGCGCGCCACGTCACCGAGGACGAGGGCGTCATCAAGGGCAAGTTCGCGTACATGTCGCCCGAGCAGGCGCGCGGCGAGCCGGTCGACTGCCGCTCCGACGTGTGGAGCGCCGGCATCGTGCTGCACGAGCTGGTCACCGGCCGGCCGCTGTTCGCCGGCCGCGGCAAGGAGGCGCTCGAGCAGGTCAAGGCCGGCGCGATCGCGCCGCTGCGCGACGCCGTGCCCGACGTGCCGGCCGCCCTCGAGCGCATCGTCATGCGCGCGCTGGCGTTCCATCGCGACGACCGCTACCCGACCGCGCGCGAGCTGGTCGCCGACCTCAGCCGGTTCCAGCTCGAGTGGGGCCACGCGTCGGGCGAGCTGGTCGACTCGACCGCGCTGGCGTCGTTCCTCGCGACGGTCGTGCCGCTCGAGCGGCGCGCGCCGCGCCGCCCCGCCGGCAGCAAGCCCGGCGCCACCGGCACCCCGGCCGGGCCCACCACCGGCTCGCTGGGCTCGCTCGGCTCGCTGGGCAACGTCGCCGACGCCGGCGAGGAGCGGCGGGCCCGCGAGCCGCGCGAGCACCGCGAGCGCAAGTACGTCTACGTGCTCGAGGGCGTGATCCGCGGCGTCGCCGCGCTCGAGCGCCGGCTGGGCGCGGCCGGCGCCACCAAGGTGGTCGACGAGTTCCGCCGGGTGGCGCGCGACATCGCGTTCAAGCACGACGCCCTCGAGGATCGCGGCGAGCGCGATCTCGACAGCATCCGGCTGGTGGTCGGGCTGCCGCTGGCCAGCGAGGACGACGCCGGCCGGACGATCCGCCTGGCGCTGGCGCTGGTCGACGCGCTCGACGGCATCGGCTCCGACGTCGAGCCCGAGCTGCGGCTGGCGATCGGCATCCAGCGCGGCGCGGCCACGGTGATCCGCCGCGGCTCGGCGCAGAGCTTCGAGATCGAGGCCACGACCGCCGGGTTCGCCGCGCACCTGGCGCGGTTCGCCGGCGCCGCCGAGGTGCTGGTCGGCGGCCGGGTGTTCCGCAGCGCCCGCGCCGAGTGGAACTTCGAGGCGCTCGCCGCGATCGACCTGCCGGCCGGCACCGACGCCGGCGGCCCCAAGGTCGACGAGGACACCGAGCCCGGCATCAAGCGGGCCCGGGTCTACCGCCTGCGCGGCGCCAAGGAGCGCGCGGCGCGGCGGCGCGAGCGGCGTGGCGGCGACACGCTGTTCGGCCGCGAGCTCGAGCTCAAGCGGCTGCGCGACGCCTACCGCGACGCGCTGGTCGGCCGCAAGAAGCGCCTGCTGGCGATCACCGGCGACCACGGCGTCGGCAAGCGCTCGCTGGTCGCGGCGTTCCTGGCCGGCGTCGGCGCCGGCGAGGCCTACGTGCTGCGCACGACCACGCGGGTCGGCACCGCGATGACGCCGTACGGCGTGCTGGCCGATCTGGCCCGCGAGATCCTCGGCCTGGCCGACGGCGCCGAGCCGCACGAGGTGCAGCGCCGGCTGGCGCTGGCGGTGCCGCTGATCTTCCCCGGCGAGGAGGACGGCAAGGAGGCGCGCGCCGCGCTGGCCGCGGTCAGCGTGCTGCTCGGCGTGCGCACGCCCGACGCCAGCGACGGCGATCCCGGCGAGCGGCGGCAGCGGCTGCTCGGCCTGGTGACCAAGGTCGAGCACCACCTCGAGTCGGACAAGCCGCTGATCATCGTCGGCGAGGACGTCCACTGGAGCGATCAGGAGAGCCTCGAGATCTTCACCTCGCTGTTGCAGGTGCCGACCTCGCGCGCGGTGATGGGCATCGTCACGTCGCGGCCCGACAAGCGCATCATCGACGCCGCCACCGCGGCCGGCGCCGACGTCGTCCACGTCGACGAGCTCGCCGATCCGGCCCGCCGCCAGCTGGTCGCCAGCCGGTTCGCGCCCGACGACGACGTCGACGAGCTCGCCGAGCAGATCCTGGCCCGCGCCGGCGGCAACCCGTTCTTCATCCTCGAGCAGCTCGACGCGCTGGCCGAGCGCGAGATCATCACGCCGGCCGCCGGCCACCCCGGGCGCTACCGCTGGACCCAGCGCGACGCCGCGATCCAGGTGCCGACGTCGATCGAGGACCTGCTGATCACCCGCATCGACCGCCTGCCCGAGCGCGACAAGCAGACGCTGCTGCTGGCCGCGGTGTTCGGGCGCGTCGTCGGCCCGCCGGCGCTGGCGGCGCTCCTGGGCCGGCAGGTCAAGGGCGAGCTCGACGACCTGTGCCGGCGCGGCCTGCTGGTGCCGCACGAGGGCGAGTACCGCTTCAAGAACGACACGATCATGACCGTGGCCTACGGGCTGGTGCCCGCCGAGGACAAGACCCGGCTGCACCGCCTGCTGGCCGATCGCATCGCGACCGGCCCGTCGTACCGCCCCGGCGCCGACGACGCCCACATCGCGCGCCACCTCGAGCTGGCCGGCGACGCCATCCCCGCCGCCGAGCGCTACCTGCGCGCCGCCACCCACGCCATCGACGTCGGCGGCAACGCCGACGCGTTCCGCCAGCTCAGCCGCGCGCTCAAGCTGTTGCCGCCGGGCGATCACGCGCGGCGGTTCCAGGCCCGGCGCCAGCGCGAGGAGATCCTGCGCCGGCTGGCCCGCCGGCCGCAGCAGCTGCGCGAGCTGTCGGCGCTGCGCAAGGAGGCCGAGGCGCTGGGCGACCCGCAGAAGCAGGCGCTGGCCCACGCGCTGCTCGCGCAGTTCTACATCGACGTCGGCAAGGCGCCGGCCGCGCAGCGCGCGGTGACGCCGGCGCTGCAGTTCGCGCGCGACGCCGGCGACAAGCCGGCCGAGGCCGACGCGCTGCGCCTGCGCGCGGCGATCGCGCGGCTGGTCGGCTCCAACGACGACTCGCTCAAGCTGTGCGAGCAGGCGCTGGCGCTGACCGCCGAGACCGGCGACGGCACCGCGGCCCTGCTCGCGCGCGCGCTGATCCTCAACGAGCAGGGCACGACCCAGTGGCACATGGGCCGCCTCGAGCCGTCGATCGAGTCGTACGCCGAGGCGCTGGTCATCTACCGCGCGCTGCGGCTGCCGCGGCAGGAGGCCCACACGCTCAACCACATGGGCAACGCCTTCGCCGCGCTGGGCGAGTACGAGGAGGCGCTGGCCCACTACAAGTCGAGCCTCAAGCTCGACCAGCAGCTCGGCGATCGCTCGGGCGTCGCGTTCAAGCTCGGCAACATCGGCCAGGCCTACGCCGACCTCGGCGACGTCGAACGCGCCGAGAGCTACCTGGCCAAGGCGTGGAAGCTCGGCGAGCAGACCGGCGATCCGTCGAGCATGGCCGACGCCGCGATCTCGTGGGGCCAGGCCAAGCTGGCGCGCGGCGATCTCGCCGGCGCGCTCGAGCTGCTCGAGCGCGGCAAGGATCTCGCGACCGAGAACCGCGAGCGGTTCCAGGAGATCCGCGGCCTCGAGTACATCGCGCTGGCGCAGCTCGAGGCCAACCACGACGCCGCCGGCGCGCTCGAGCTGGCGCGCTCGGCCACCGAGCTGGCGCGGCGCATGCCGATGATGGTCGGCATCATCTACGGGCTCGCGATCACCGGCCTGGCCCACGCGCGGCGCGGCGACCACGCGGCGGCCGTCGCGGCCAGCACCGAGGCGATCGCGCTGATGCGGCAGCAGGCCCGGCCCGAGGGCGCGGAGCACATCTGGTACTGGCACGCGCTGACGCTGGCCGGCGCCGGCCAGCTGCCGGCCGCGCGCGCGGCGTTCGAGCAGGCGGCGCGCGAGGTCGAGGCCAAGGCCGCGCGGCTGCGCGATCCCGCGCTCAAGGCCACGTACCTCGGCTCGAAGACCGCGCGGGCCGTCGCCGCCGCGCTCGGCCGCGAGTAGCGGCCCGCGCTACCGGGCCAGGTACGCCAGCTCGATCCAGTCGAGCGCCGTCGGCATGTCGCCGTCGCCGCGCAGCTCGAGCTGGTACTGCGCGAAGCGGCGCGGCGGCGCGGTCGGCGTGGCGCCTTGCGCGACGTCGGTCCACGGCTCGGCGGCGCAGGCGTCGGCGGTCGCGCAGGTGCGCAGCTGCACCCGCGCCGCGTCGGCGTCGCCCTGGCGCACGCCCCAGCGCAGCGCGCCGAGCGCGGCCACCTCGCCGAGATCCTTCACCGCCGACGTGTAGCGGGCCAGCGTCGGGAACGGCGCGGCGCCGCCGCGGTAGTCGACGACGACGTCGAGGCTGTTCAGATCGCCGGTCATCATGTCCGCGGTGCCGTCGGTCAGGCGCAGCGACCAGCGGCCGGCGACGCCGTGATCGAGGCCGACGTCGACGTGCCAGCCGTCGGTGCCGGCGCCCGTCAGATCGCCGGCCGCGACCAGCGACCGGGTCGCGTCGTCGGGCGTCGTCAGGTCGACCGCCACCGTCGCCAGCACCGGGTGATCGATCTCGAACGCCGCGCCCGCAGCCAGCGGCGTGGCCCCCGGCGGCAGATCGATCCAGGCGTCACAGCTGACGCTTCCCTGATCCGGCGCGGTGACGTACCAGCAGGCGGCGTTGGTCCAGCGCACGCCGCGCCCGACGACCGGCCGGGTCCGGTCGACCGGGAAGCCCTGGCCGACCAGCTCGGGGCCCGCCGCGACGGTGAGCGCCAGCTTCGCCGGCACCTGGTCGCTCCACATCACCTCGACCACGACGTCGTGCCAGCCGGCGTCGAGCGCGACGCCCGCGGTGGTCGTCGCGCTGGCGTCCCAGCCCAGCTCGTCGAGCAGCAAGGCACCGTCGATCCACAGCCGGTGGCCGTCGACGCTGTCGAGGTGGAACGCGTAGGTGCCGGCGACGTCGACGCGCACCTGTCCGCCGTAGCGCAGGCTCCACGATCCGTCGCCCACCCCGAGGTCGTCGTCGAAGGTCATCGCGCCCAGCGGCGCCGCGCGCAGCTCGCTGGCCGTCGGGTAGTGGGTGTAGGGATCGTCGAAGCCGTCGACCACCAGGCCGCTCAGGTCGGCGACCGACGTCCGCATGCGCTCGGGCCGGATCCACCCCGGCTCGGTGCCAGCCTCGGGGCCGCCGGCCTGCAGGTACACCTGCATCGGGCCACCCGCGTCGGCCACCGCGCCGCGGATCGGGTACCAGCCGTCGGCCGCGATCGTGCGCTCGCCCCGGCCGGAGTCGGCCTCGGTCGCCGTCACCAGCGGGGTGAAGCCGGCGCCGTCGTCGAGCTCGACGAAGCCGACGTCGTCGGCGTACAGCGCGAACTGCCAGCTGCCGGCCTCGAGGTAGATCTCGCCCTCGAACGCGACCGTGACGTCGTCGGCCGCCGTGAGGTCGACGCCGCGCGGCGGATCGGTCCACACGTCGAACCCCGCGACGTGGAGGAAGCCCGTCCCGGCGGTCGGCGCGCCCGCCAGCGCGGCCCAGCGCGCCGCGTCGACGCCCGCGAACCGCGCGCCGGGGATCCCGACGCTGCGCCACGCGCCGGTCAGGTACGGCGTCGGCCCGATCGCGCCGGGCGCCTCGATCACCGCGTCGCTCAGCGTCGCGCCCGGCTGCGCGAAGTCGGCGGCGGTGTCGTCGCGCCAGGTCGCGCCCGTCGTCGGCGCGCCGCAGACGTTGGTCGCCAGATCGCACGTCTGGCCGTCGGGGCACCGGTGGTCCTCGGTGCACGGCAGGCCTTGCGGCGGCTGCGGATCGAAGCACCCGGCGAGCACGCCGAGCGCGGTGACCGCCAGCCACGGACGGCGAAGAGACCCCATGATTCCCAGGCTATCACGGCGCGCCCCGACGCCGCGAGCCGGCCCTCCCCGGGCGCGGCCGACAGTGCTACACGTCGCCCATGGCCAGCCAACCCCCTCCCGCGGTGGTGCCCCGCCGCGGCCTGCGCGGCCGCACGCTGCTGCTGATCTCCGCCGGGCTGGTGGTGCTGCTGATCGTGCCGACCGTGCTGGTGCCGACCGTGCTGTTCCCGCCCAAGCCGCCGGCCTTCACCGACGACCGCCCCCTGCCCGACTTCGACCTGATCGACCACACCGGCGCCGCGTTCACGCGCGCCGGCCTCACCGGCCACGTCACGATCGTCAACTTCATCTTCACCCGCTGCGACAACATCTGTCCGGTGACGACGATGAAGATGCGGACCGTCATGGACCGCACCGGCGACCAGCCCGACATCAAGCTGGTGTCGTTCACCATCGACCCCGAGCACGACACCGTGCCCGTGCTGGCCAACTACGCCCTCGCCAACGGCGCCGACCCGCAACGCTGGCGCTTCGTCCGCGGTGACATCAAGGCGATCCGCAGCCTCGTCGAGCAGGCCATGCAGATCGGCTTCGACACCGTCGGCACGCTCGCGTCGGGCGCGCCCAACATCACCCACAGCGGCCACTTCGTGCTCGTCGATCAGCGCGGCCACCTGCGCGGCTTCTACGACTCCGACGACTGGGGCAAGGTCGAGACCCTCATGCGCCACGCCCGCTGGCTCAGCCACCATCCGCCGAAGTGACCGCGGGCCGCGCCCGCGTCCCGCGCGGGTGAGCCGCGCGCCGTCCCACGTGGGAGCCACCCGCCGCCCGCGCCAGGAGCGCGGCCCCGCATGGGGCGCAGCACGCGCCATCCGCCCGGTCCCACGTGGGAGATGGGCGCGCTGCCGCGTCCCACGTGGGAGCAACCGCGCGACCCCGCATCCCACGTGGGAGCCAAGGCGCAAGCAGGCGCAGCACACGCGCAGCCCGCCACGTCCCGCGTGGGAGACGACGCGCCGCCCGCGGCGTCCCACGTGGGAGACGCACGCGCCACCCGCCCCGTCCCACGCGCCCGACACCCGGCACGTCCCACGTGGGAGCCGCGCACGCGCCGTCCACCCCGTCCCACGTGGGAGCCGCGCGCCGTCCGCCCCGTCCCACGTGGGATCGACACGCGCCGTCCACCCCGTCCCACGTGGGATCGACTCGCGCCGTCCGGCACATCCCACGCATCCGCGGCGCGGCACGTCCCACGTGGGAGACGCGCACGCGCCGTCCGCCCCATCCCACGTGGGAGACGACGCGCCGCCCGCGGCGTCCCACGTGGGATGTCCCGCGGGGAACAAGTCGCCCGAACGTGGGCGCAGCTGATCGACGCCCGCGCGGTTGACCGTCGGCGCCGGCGCGTCGACACTCGGGCCGTGAGCCTCGATACCATCCTGGCCGTGGCCCGGCTCGGGCTCGGCATCGGGCTCCTGTTCGTGGGCGCGCTGTGGCTGGGTCGCGGCTCCGAGACGCTGGCCCGTACGCTGGGGGTGCCGCAGCTGGTGATCGGCCTGACCGTCGCCGCCTACGGCACGTCAGCGCCGGAGCTGGCGGTGTCGACCGAGGCGGCCTCCGACCACCTGACGCCGATCGCGCTCGGCAACGTCATCGGCTCGTGCGTCGCCAACATCAGCCTGATCCTCGGCCTGACCGCCCTGATCGCCCCGCCCCGCATCGATGGGCAGCTGATCCGCCGCGAGATCCCCATCCTGATCGGCTCGGTGGTGGCGGTGCCGATCACGCTGGCCGACGGCGTGATCACGCGGCTCGAGGGCGCGATCCTGGTCGGCTGCGCGGTGGTGTTCACGATCGCGTCGCTGGCGGTCACCGGCCGCGACGTCGACGAGCAGGCGCTGGCACCGCTGCCGCCGGGCGAGCGCCCGTCGCGCGTGTCGGCGCTGATCGTCAGCGGCCTGGGCGTGGTGATGCTGGTGCTCGGCAGCGAGATGTTCGTGGGCGGCGCTCGCGCGGTCGCCGGCAAGTGGGGCATGTCGGATCGCATGCTCGGCATGACGCTGATCGCGATCGGCACGTCGCTGCCCGAGCTCCTGACGGCGGTCGTGACCTCGATGCGCGGCCAGGGCGCGATCGCGGTCGGCACGGTGGTCGGCTCGAACCTGCTGAACGTGTTCCTGGTGCTCGGGACCGTGGCCTACCTGCACCCGGTCCGGGTCGGCGAGCGCATGCACGCGGTCGACGCCATCGGCCTGGGCGTGGTGACCCTGCTCGGCATCGTCGTGCTCCGCGGGCGACGCACGGTCACCCGGGCCGAGGGCGCGATGCTGGTCGCGGCCTATTTCGGCTTCCTCGCCGCCGCCGCGTACTTCTGACCGCGACACCCGCGACCTGGGGTGAGGCGCGCGCGTCGCTGCGACATGGCCACGAGGCTGGCCGCTGGCGAGCCGGTTAGCCACTGCGTCAACCTGGCAACCATATGATCTCGCAGGGAATCTATGTATCCCACCTGTGGCACAACCCATGCTCAGGGGCGGGGTAACCATGAAGACTCGATTGCTTGTGACTGCGTTTGCGTTTGTGGGGCTGGCGGCGTGTACGGACGGGGCCGTGGAGGACGAGTTCGCCGGCGACGACGCCGCGAACGTCGATGAGGGCAAGGCCGACCTCGGCGGCACCTACACCTATTACTCCGTGACCCGCGACATGCGCCGCTGCGCCGCGCCGATGTGCGGTGGCTACTGGGTGTCGCGCGTCAACGCCAGCACCACCCGCTGCTTCGACGGCCGCTACGCGGCCTCCTGCTACGTCGCGGAGCTCCGCTGGTCGACGCTGGGCGTGAACGACGACACGATCAGCCAGATCGGCGACAAGATCGGCGCCGGCGCGGCCCTGATGCGCGGCACGGTGGTGGCCAAGAACTACGGCGGCACGATCGGCCGCTACGGCGAGTTCAAGCCGACCGAGGCGTGGCTGGGCCAGGGCCCGAACGCGCCGTCGGGTCCGTTCGCGATCGTCGAGGAGACGGGCGTCCGCTGCATCAGCGCGCCGTGCGCCTCGTTCCGCGAGAAGAAGCTGAACTCGTCGGCCGAGGCGTCGATCGCCGAGCTGGGCTGGGACGAGTCGGGCGCGACCGCCGACCAGATCGGCAACGCGATCACCGAGCTGTTCGTCCGCGACCTGATCATCGCCGGCGACCGCTACACCGTGCACGGCCCCGGCGGCAGCGCCAAGGCCCGCACCGTCACCCAGTTCTACACCCGCGCCCGCGACCACAAGGCCTGCTACGTCGGCGGCTGCTCGGGCCAGCTGTGCAGCGATCAGCCCGGCGCGATCTCGACCTGCGAGTACCGCCCCGAGTACGCGTGCTACCAGGACGCGGTCTGCGAGGAGCAGGTCGAGGGCAACTGCGGCTGGACCGAGACCGAGGCGCTGAACACCTGCCTCACCAACGCGCCGCGCCTGTAAGCGCTCCGCGTCGGTCGTGACCCACGAGCGCGCCGCCTGGCGCGCTCGTCGCATTTTCGGACGCCGCCGCGCGCGCGGCTACCGCGCGCAGGCCAGCGGGAGCGCGAAGCTGTGCTCGCCAGCGGTGACCGTGACGGTCGTGCCCGCGCCGTAGTTCCACGCCAGCGCGCCCCGGGCGCCCTGCAGCACGACGGCGCCCGCGGTCGGACACGCGCCGGGACATGCGGCGAGGCTGGTGACGGTCAGCGCGCCGCTGGCCGCGCCGCTCAACGTCGCCTGCGCGTCGAGCGCGACGCAGTCGTCGGCCGTGCGGGTCCAGCTGGCGGTGGCCTGGCTGCTGGCGGTGGCGCCGTCGCGGGCGATGGCGGTCAACGCGCCCGACAGCGTCCGCGGCGCGGCGGTCGCCAGCGGCGCGTCGATGCCCCACGCCCCCGCCAGCGCAGCGCCGTCGCCCCAGGTGAGGTCGGCGGTCATGGTCCAGGTGAGCGCGGTCGGGCACTGCGCGGGGCCGCACGGCGTGGTCGCGAAGCCCAGCTCGCCGCGCACGGTCCCGCTCAGGCCGCCACGACCGCCGGGGCCGGTGCAGGCCGTGAACGTCGCCGCGACGTAGGTCGCCTGATCGGTGTCGACTGCGACGCACGCCGGCGTCGTCACCGCGGCGGTGATCGCGCGCGCGGTGTTGCCCGTGAGCAGCGCGCGGGCCTCGGCCTCGGGCACGGCCGCCGCAGCGGCGGCCAGCCCGGTGGTGTCGGTGTACCAGCCGCCGATCATGGCGGCGTCGGCGGTGCCGTCGACCGCGGCGGCGCCAGCGGCGGCCTCGCCGGCGCGTTCGTCGGCGGCTGGGTCGGCGCACGCGGCGGCCAGGGGCAGCGCGAGCACCAGGATGCGTGGGATGAGCGACGCGGCGAGCGACATGGGCCTCCTCGGTCGCGCGACGGCGACCTCCACCCAGGTTGACGCCGCCCACCATTATTGTCAAGCATGACAATAATACGCCGTGTTCGCGATCACCCCGGCCGGCGTGGTAGCGATCGGTATGGCCCGCGCCCGCTCGACGCCCGCGCCGCGCCGCCGCGTCCGCCGTACCCCCGACGAGGCGCGGCGGCTCATCCTCGACGCCGCCGAGCGCACGTTCGCCCGCTTCATGCCGGCCGAGGTCGGGCTGCGCGAGGTGGCCGAGGCCGCCGGCGTCACGCATGGCCTGGTCACGCACTACTTCGGCACGTACGACGAGCTGGTCGCGGCGACGCTGGCGCGCCGGCTCGACGCGGCCCGCGATCAGGTGCTGGCGCGACTGGTCAGCGCCAGCTTCGGCCCCGACGAGCTGCCGCTGATCGACGCGCTGATCGAGCTGGTCCACGAGCCGCTGACGATGCGCCTGCTCACCTGGTCGCTGGTGAGCGGACGCGGCGGGCCCCCGGCGGTCCTCGGCGGCGCGCGCCCCGGCCTGACGGTCGTCGTCGACGGCATCATCGCCCGCATCACCCGGCTCGGCCACCCCGCGCCGCCCCGGGCGCGGATCGAGTTCGCGACGATGGCGGCGCTGGCGATGGCGCTCGGCTTCGCGATCGCCGGGCCGGCGCTGCACGCGGCGCTGGGCGCGGACGGGGCCTACGACCGCGCCGCGGTCCAGGCCGAGCTCAAGCTGATGGTGCGCCGGTACGTCGACCGCCGCGCGCCGTGATTGGCAGCGTGGCCAATCAGCGCCCGCGCCGCTTGCCGACGTCGCGCTCGCGCGGCCGCGGCGGCAGGCCGGTGTGCTGGGTCAGCGCGGTGCCCTTGCGCGGCGTGCGCGCGCCCTCGCCGCGCACCGCGACGCCCTGCGGCTGCCAGCGCGGCACGAGGTGGTGCTTGCCGTTGCCGATCAGATCGGCGCGGCCCATCCGCTCGAGCGCCTCGCGCAGCATCGGCCAGTTGGCCGGATCGTGGTAGCGCAGGAACGCCTTGTGCAGCCGGCGCCGCTGCGGGTTCTTGACCGTCACCACCTCGTCCCGGGCCTTGAGCGAGCGCAGCGGGTTCAACCCGGTGTGGTACATCGCGGTCGCGGTCGCCATCGGCGACGGCAGGAACGCCTGCACCTGATCGGGGCGGAAGCCGTTGGCCTTGAGCCACAGCGCGAGGTTCAGCATGTCCTCGTCGGTGGTGCCCGGGTGCGCGGCGATGAAGTACGGGATCAGGTACTGCTCCTTGCCGGCGTCGGCGCTGGCCTTGTCGAACAGCTCCTTGAACCGCGCGTAGGTGCCGATGCCCGGCTTCATCATGTGGCCGAGCGGCCCGGGCTCGGTGTGCTCGGGCGCGATCTTGAGGTAGCCGCCGGTGTGGTGCTGCGCCAGCTCCTTCACGTACGCCGGCGACTTGACCGCGAGGTCGTAGCGCAGGCCGCTGGCGATCAGCACCTTCTTCACGCCGGGCAGCGCGCGCGCCTTGCGGTACAGCTGGATCAGCGGCCCGTGATCGGTGCCCATGTTCTCGCAGACGTCGGGGAAGACGCACGACGGCTTGCGGCACGCCGCCTCGATCTCCTTGGTCTTGCAGGCCAGCCGCCACATGTTGGCGGTGGGGCCGCCGAGGTCGCTGATGATCCCGTGGAAGCCGGGCGTGCGATCGCGCACCGCCTCGATCTCGCGCAGGATCGAGTCCTCGCTGCGGTTCTGGATGATCCGCCCCTCGTGCTCGGTGATCGAGCAGAACGAGCAGCCGCCGAAGCAGCCGCGCAGGATCGTCACCGAGAACCGGATCATCTCGTACGCCGGGATCTTGGCGCCGGCGTAGCCGGGGTGCGGCACGCGCTGGTACGGCAGCTCGTACAGCGCGTCCATCTCGGCGGTGGTCAGCGGCAAGGGCGGCGGGTTCAACCAGACGTCGCGATCGCCGTGGCGCTGCACCAGCGCGCGGGCGTTGCCGGGGTTGGCCTCCTGGTGCAACACCCGCGACGCGTGGGCGTACAGCACGCGATCCGACTTCACCACGTCGAACGCCGGCAGCCGCACGACCTGCTGCTCGCGCGGCACCTTGGGCGGCCGCGGCCGGAGCTGCACGAGCTTCGCGGGCGGCGCCGTCTCGGCGTCGGTCGCGCACGCCGCGCCCGGCTGCGCCTCGACCATCGCGTACGGATCGACGGGCGGCGCCACCGGCCCGGGGCGATCGACGGTCGTCGAGTCGAGCTCGACGAAGCCGTCGCGGCCGCCGAGGAACGCGGTGCCGCGGACGTCGCGGATCGTCTCGATCGCCTGCCGCTGCGCCAGCCGGTGGACGATCTCGACGATCGCGCGCTCGCCGTTGCCGTAGACGAGCAGGTCGGCGTGCGAGTCGACCAGCACCGAGCGTCGCACCGCGTCCGACCAGTAGTCGTAGTGCGCGATGCGCCGCAGGCTGGCCTCGATGCCGCCGATGATGATCGGCACGTCCCCGAACGCCTCGCGGCAGCGCTGCGCGTAGACGACGACCGCGCGATCGGGCCGCAGCCCGCCGGCGCCGGCCGGCGAGTAGGCGTCGTCCGAGCGCAGCTTGCGGTCGGACGTGTAGCGGTTGACCATCGAGTCCATGTTGCCGGCGGTGACGCCGAAGCACAGCGCCGGCCGCCCGAGCGCGGCGAACGGCGCCGCCGACCGCCAGTCGGGCTGCGCGATGATGCCGACCCGGAAGCCCTGCGCCTCGAGCAGCCGGCCGACGATCGCCATGCCGAAGCTGGGGTGATCGACGTAGGCGTCGCCGCTGATCAGCACGACGTCGCACACCTCCCAGCCCAGCTCGTCCATCTCGGCGCGCGTCGTCGGCAGGAACGGCGCCGGCCCCAGGCGGTGAGCCCAGAACTTGCGGTAGCCGAACAGCGGCCGGGGCGCGGACATCGGCGCAATGTAGCCCACGGCACGGCCCAGGCCCAGCCTGGCCCGACGATCGATCCGCGTTAGATCGAGCCCCGGCGCCGCGCGTACAGGGAGGCGTGCGACTCGCGATCATCGCCGCGCTCGGCGCGTGCGTCGGCTCGGCGCGCGCCGACGACGGCCCCGCCTCGTCGATCGGCGGCGGGCTGACCATCCGCGGCGCCACGATCGGCAGCGCGGCGTCGGTCGGCGCCGGCGGCTTCGTCGACGCCACCGTCCGCCGCGGCGACCTGGCGCTGGCCGGCGTCGCGTCGGCGCAGACCGCGCGGCTGGCGATCGGCGACGCGACGCCCCCGGTGGACGGGCTGCTGCTCACCGCCGGCGCGGCGCTGCGCTGGACCGCGGGCCGCTTCGAGCCCGAGCGTTACGGCGACCGACGCTACGGGATCGATCTGCGCCTCGATCTGGGCGCCGAGCTGGAGTCGTACGCCTGGGACGGCGGCGGCCGCCTGACCCGCCCGGGCGTGTTCGTCGGCGCCGCGACCCAGTTCGACTTCGGGCGGGTGTCGCGGCGCGCGCGCGGCGAGGTGACGATCGGCTTGCGCCTCGGCCTGGCCCGCCCGCACACCACCGCCGCGGTCAGCCGCGCGGCGTGCCGCGGCGCGTGCACGCCGACGCCAGCACCGGTCGCGTACGACGCCGCGTGGGCGATCGTGCTGGGGGGCGCGTGGGGACGGTGAGCCGCGCGGCGGTGGCCGCGCTCGCGCTGCTCGCGCTGGGAGCGGCGACGGCCCGCGCCGACGAGCTCGGCCGGCGGCGCGGCGTGGGCATGGCGATGCAGGACGAGTACATCCGCATCCGCCCCGGCCAGGACGGCATGGTCGGGCTGGGCATCGCGCTGCACCTGGGCCGCTACTGGCGGGCGCTGCAGTGGCGCGGCGAGCTGGCCGGCGCGGTGGCGTCGCCGGGTGGCCCCGCGCAGCACGCCCAGCTCCTGCGCGCCGGCGGCGCGGTCCGCTGGGCCGCGCTCGCCACCGCGATCCGCTCGATCCGCACCCTCGGCATGACCGCCAACCTCGATCTCGGCGCTGGCTACCTGTGGTACGGCGACGCGATGGGGCCGATCCGCCGGCCGTACGTGGGCGTCGGGCTCTTCGGCGCGATGATCATGCAGGACCCGCGCGCGGCCGGCCCCGACCCGGCGCTGTCGTTCGCGCTCGGCACGCGGCTGACGCTGGTCGAGGGCGGCTGGACGATGACCGGCGGCCTCGAGATCGAGTGGGGCCGCTGACCGGCGCGCGCGGGCGTGGGACACTGCGGCGCGCCGTGCCTCGCATCACCCTCGCCACGTCGCCGCGCCTCGCGCTCGCCACGCTCGCCACGCTCGCCGCGTGCGGCGACGGCGCGGCGGCGCCGAGCTGCCCGGTGCTGTTCGGCCGCCCCGCGGCGGCGACCGGCCTGACCGACGAGCAGTGCGCGCCGCGCTGCAGCTGCGGCGACCTCGACTTCGAGCCGCCGGCGTACACCGCCGCCGACGTCGCGGCGCTGCGCACCTGGGAGCTGCTCGATCCGCCGCCGCCGCTCGCGGCCGATCCGTACGCCGCACCCGCGCCGCCGATCAGCGACGACGCGGTGTGCGCGGTGGTCCGCGAGCCGGGCGGCGCGCGGCAGTACCGGCTGCGCGACTTCCCGACCCAGGCGGCGGCGATCGCGGCCGGCGCGGTGCCGACGCACTTCGGCGTGTGCGGCCGGTGCTCGCCGCTGGCCGACCTCGCGGTCTACATGGAGACGAACGACCTGACCGCGCCGGTGCGCGCGTGCGGGCTGGCGTTCCCCGACGGGCCGATGGCCGATCACGTGCAGTGCCTGCGCGACCTCGGCTTCACCGAGCCGTGCGCGCAGATCTGGTACTACAACACCGTCCACACCCGCGCCGCGTGCCTGGCGCCGTGCTTCGCGGCGCTCGATCAGCCGTACCACCTGCCCGACGGCTCGCTCAACGCGTGCCTGCAGTGCGACGAGGTCCAGAGCGGCCCGGTGTTCAAGGCGATCGCCGGCCGCACCCGCCGCAACACCGGCCTGCCCAACGCGATGTGCCGGCCGTGCAGCGAAGTCCGGCCGTTGATCCACGCCTACTGATCGCGCGCGCGGGGACGCCCGGGGGGCCGCCGCGCGCGGGGGCGGGCCGGTTTGGGCTGGACAGCGGCGCGCCGCGGGCGTATCTATTTTGCGAATGAACGTTCGCTCCCAAATTCGACCGGCGGCCCGCCGCGCCCGGCGCCCGGGGGGAGCGGCCGCGGTCTCCGCGGTCTCCGCGACCACCGCGCCGCGCCGCGGCCGGGGGCGACCGCCGCGGGTCGGCGGTCGCGAGGCGCTGCTGGACGCGGCGCTGACGCTGTTCGCCGAGCGCGGCTACCACGGCGCGTCGATCCCCGAGATCGCGGCCGCCGCCCGCATGGCGCCCGCGTCGGTCTACCGCCACGTCGCCAGCAAGGACGAGCTGGTCAACCTGGTGTTCCGCGACGCCAAGGCCGCGCTCGGCGCGGCGCTCGCGGCCGGCGTGCCCACGACCGGCACGCTGCGCGCGCGCTTCGACGCGCTGTGGGCCGCGCTCGATCGCTTCGCCCGCGAGCAGCCGCGGGCGTTCGCGTTCCTCGAGCTGCACCACCACGGCGACTACCTCGACGCCGCGTCGCGCGCCGTCGAGCTGCGCGTGCTCGCGCCGATCGCGGCGGTGGTGCAGCAGGGCCTGGCCACCCGCGCGCTGCGCGGCGGCTCGGCCCCGGCCTTGATCATCGCGGTGTGGGGCGCGTTCGTCGGGATGATCCGCGCCACCCGCGCCGGCTACGTCGCGTTCACGCCCGCGCTGTCCCGGGAGGTCGCCGCCACCGCGTGGGCGGCGATCGCCGGTCCGTCTGCTCCACGCGCCACCAAGGACTCGCCATGACCACCACCGCCACCGCGCCCGCGTCCGCCGCCACCGTCACCACCGCCGCGACGCCCGCTCGGCCGACCACACTCGACGAGCTGGCCGCGCTCGACGTCGCCGCGCTGACCGCCGTGTACCGCGGCGGATCGGTGCCCGCCCGCCTGGCCGCCCTCGACGGCAACCCGACCTGCCGGATGCTGGCGATCCGCGGCCTCGACCACGGGCTGCGCGGCCGCGCGGTGCGCGCGCTGGCCGCGGCGCGGTTCTTCCCGTGGGCCGGCAAGAGCTTCGCCGCCGAGGACGACGCCCGGGGCCGCGGCATCAACCGCGTGCGGCTCGGCGACGGCAAGCGCTGGTTCCCGTTCGCGACCAAGGTCGAGCCGTCGGCGATCGACGGCCGCCCGTGCATCTTCCTCGACTACGATCAGGCGCCCAACCCGCGGCCGATCCGGATGATCCGCGACGAGCTGCGCGAGGTCGCGCCCGGCCTGTTCCTCGGCCCGGCGATGCTCGACGACGGCCGCCGCCCGCCGCGGCTGGTGCTGTGGTTCGCCTGCGACGCGCGCGGCGCCCGCGCCTGAGCGCGACGGCCCCTGGCACCGCCAGATCCCGCGCGGCCCGCCCCGCCGGGACGTCGACGTCCCGGTGACGCCACGACGACGACGCCAGGCGCGCGCTCCCGCCTGGCGCGTCGCTTGCTGTACCGCCGCGGATGCTGCTCCGTCCCACCTGGTTCCTGCTCGCCGCCGCCGGCGCGACGCTGGCGTGCGTCGACCCCGACCCCACCACGCCATCCGCGCTGGTCACCCCCGACGCCGGCACGCCGCCGCCGGTCACGCTGCCGATCGAGGTCATGCCGGACACCGCGGCGGGCCTCAACAGCCCCGCCGACCCCGCGGTCCCCGACCCGGCCGCGGTGGTCGCGCGGACGATCCGCCTCGACGCCGCGGCGCCCAACGACGCCGCGCTGTACCTGCGCGCGCACGGCCTGGCCCGCCGCGACGGCTTCACCGGCGGCGCCGAGGCGTCGGTGCGCTGGGACGGCGGCGCCTGGGTCGACCTCGACAACGCCCACACCCTGCCGATCGGCCTCGACGGCGTCTACGGCGGCGTCGGCGGCGGCTTCCGCACCGTGCGCGTGCTGGTCCCGCTGGCCCTGTCGTGCACCGGGCCCACGTGCCGCGCCGCCGGCGACCACACGCTCGAGCTGCGCTGGAACGGCACCGACGGCGCCGGCTCGGGGTACCGCATCACCGAGCTCAACCTGCGCACCGGCGCGGGCGCCGCCAGCGCCGGCACCGACCTGTTGCCGGCGTTCCCTGTCGACGATCCCGACGCGTGGCTCGCCGCCGCGGCCGACCGAGATCGCCGCCGGCGAGGCGCTGTGGCGGCGCCGCGACCTGTTGTGGAGCGACTCGCAGCCGACCCACCACCGCATCGTCGCGGCGTGCGCCGACTGCCACGCCGAGGACGGCCGCGACCTCGAGTACTTCGCGTTCTCGAACGCGTCGATCGTCGGCCGCGCGGTCTTCCACGGGCTCACCCGCGAGCAGGGCGAGCAGATCGCGTCGTACGTCCGCGCCAACGCCGCGCCGCGGCTGGGCCGCCCATGGAACCCGCCGTACCAGCCCGGCCCGGGCCTCGACGGCAACCTCGCCACCGGCCCCGATCCCGACGCGCTCGCCGGCTGGGCCGCCGGCGCCGGCGTCGACGCGGTCCAGCCCGAGACCGGGGCGCTGTTGCCGCAGCTGTTCCCCGACGGCTTCACCGATCCGCAGCGCATGGCCGACAACGTCCGCGGCATCGCGACGACGCCGCTGCCGGCGCGCACCACCAACCTCCGCCAGCTCCCCACCGCGATCCAGCTCCCCGACTGGAACTCGTGGCTGCCCGAGATCCACCCGCTCGATCTGTGGGGCGCGTGCGCGTGGGACGCCGGCACCGGCGCGTTCGACGCGACCCGCACGACGACGACCGCGCTGCTCGGCGCCCCCGGCGGCCTCGACGTGCGCGACGTCGACCACGACGGCTACCTCGACGCGCTGGTCGCGCTGCCGGCGGCGCTGCGGTTGTGGCTGGTCCGCGGCGGCAGCGCCGGGCTCGGCGGCGCGCAGACAATCTACGTCTCGCAACCGGCGATCAGCCCGACGGTGGGCACCTCCGGCGATCTCGACGGCGACGGCGACGACGATCTGATCGTCGGCGCCAGCGCGCTCCCCGGCGCGCTGTGGAGCCTGCCCAGCGACGGCCACGGCAGCTTCGGCCCGGGTGCGTCGCGCGCCACCGTCGGCGCGCCCCAGGCGCTGGCGACCGGCGACTGGAACCGCGACGGCGCGCTCGACGTGGTCGCGGCGGCCACCGCGAACAACCTCACCGCGATCCACCTCGGCGCCGCCGGCGCGCTCGGCCCCGCGCAGCCGATCGCCGGCGGCACCAACCCGGTCGACGTGGCGGCGGCCGACGTCACCGGCGACGGCCTGCTCGACGTGGTGGTCGTGAACGCCAGCGCCAACCAGGTGCGGATCCTGCCCGGCCTGGGCAACGGCAGCTTCGCCGCCGCGATCGCGATCGGCGTCGGCGCCGGCACCAGCCCGCAGGCGGTCGCGATCGGCGACGTCGACGGCGACGGCCGGCTGGATCTCGTCGTGGCCAACGCCGGCGGCGGCGGCTCGCTGACGGTGGTGCGCCGCACCGCGACCGGGTTCAGCGTCGCCGCGCCCAGCGCGATCGGCGGCCCCGCGACCGACGTGGCGCTCGGTGACGTCGACGACGACCACGATCTCGACGTCGTGATCGCGCGGCGCACCGCCAACGCGATCGTCGTCCTGCACGGCGACGGGCACGGCGCCTTCACGACGCCGCTGACGCAGGCGCTGGCCGGCGCGCCCGGCAAGCTGGCGGTCGCCGACCTCGATCGCGACGGCGCCGACGACGTGGTCGTCACGATCACCGGCGCCGCGCCGGCGCTGGTGACGCTGTACGGCGCCACCTGCCGCATCGCCGGCAGCACCAACCCGGCCCAGGCCTACGCGGTCCTCGCGGCCCAGCTCGCGGCGCTCGACCACGGCGATCCGCTGGCGGTGGCCGCCCTGCCCTACGCGCTGGGGACGCTCACCGAGAGCGCGCAGCAGTTCGTCGGCGCGCAGTGCACGTGGATGAACAGCGCCGCCGCGGGCGGCCAGGCCTGCCCCGCCGACGGCACCAACTACCGCGCCACCCGCAGCCCGACGCTCGACGCCGCGGTGCTGCGCGGCACCAGCATGGAGCTGACCAAGCGCAGCCTCGCGCAGTGGGTCGCGGTCAAGTACTGGGAGCAGCTGCAGGCCAACCAGCTCGAGGGCGTCGGCCGCCAGGTCTTCGTGACGCCGCCGCCCAACGCGCAGATCGACGGCGAGGTGCTGTCGTGGCCGATGGCGGCGCACCAGGTGGTGTTCCCGCTGGCGCCGCACATCATGGCCGCCGACCGCAACGACTTCGAGCCACAGCTCGCGATCCACGCCAACCACGACGTGTGCACGACGACCGCGTGCCCGGCGACGATCGTCGACGCGGCCCACAGCCCGCTCAAGGGCGACTACGACTCGACCGCCTGGTACCACCTGCAGATGATCCTCAACGCGGGGGCGCGCAACCGGCACCCCAGCGTCACGACGACGTCGTCGGTCGACCCGGTCGACTGGCCGTACGCGCTGATCCACGTCGACGACCTGCCCCGCGCCACGCTGACCGCGGGCGGCAGCGTGTGCCGGATCGCCTGTCCGTCGCCGTGGGAGCCGGTCCGCTACCTCGCGACGATGATGAAGGCGTACCAGATGCGCGACAACGGCAAGGGCGCGGCGCTGACCGGCTGGGCCATGCGCGAGGTGAGCCCGCGGCTGCTGATCTCCAACTGGCGCGGCCGCGTCGACCGCGTCGAGCTGCTCACCGAGCTCGACCACCTCGACGTGACCGAGCCGCAGCTGCGCGCCAAGGTGACCGAGGCGTTCCTGATCGCCTTCGACGACGTGACCGATGGCTTCGAGGTGGTCGGGTACACGTGGCCGCGCTTCCAGCCCGACACGGACAACGACCGCGAGACCTGGTGGAAGCTCGATCTGGCCGAGACCGACCTCTCGGCCGTGACCACGCCGGGGCCGTCCGACACCTGGTTCCCGACGGGCAGCCTGACCCACGCGCACGACCTGTGGTTGACGGTGCCGCTGCTGCGCGCGATCGCCGGCGTCCGCGGCGGCTACGTCGACGACCTCCGCGCCTGGGCCGCGACCGAGTGGCCGGGGCCGGTCGGCGCGCCGAACGACTGGGCCAGCCGCTGAGGCTCACCGCCGCGTCAGCGTGATCGCGTCCTCGGGGCACGCCACGACGCACAGGCCGCACGCGCGACAGGCGTCGGCCGCGACCGCGTAGGCGGTCTGGCGGCGGTGGGCGACGCTCTTCAGCTTGGCCAGCACGCCGAGCCGCGCGAAGTCGGCGTCGTCGATGCGCCGCACCTCGAACACGCCGTACGGGCACACCTGCACGCAGTCGCGCTTGCCCTCACAGCGGGCGTGATCGATGACCGGCAGGTAGGCGCCCGCCGGCGCCCGGCACCGCTCGCCGGGCCGGGCCGGATCGGCGGCGGCGCGGCGCGCCTTGGCGGGGTCCTTGCTGCGCGGCGACGCGGCGTCGTCCATCGCGCCACGATAGCGTGCGCGCGCGCCGGCGGACGTGAAGTTACCTTGCGCGCCCGCCGGCGCGACGATCGGGCGTAGCATCGCGGCGATGAACCTCTACGACGCCACCGTCCCGATCTTCACCAAGTACCTGACCAACCTCGAGGGCTGGCTCGATCGCGCGGTCGCCCACGCCGAGGCCAAGAAGTTCGATCCCGAGCTGTGGGTCGAGAGCCGGCTCGCGCTCGATCAGTACCCGCTGCGCGGGCAGATCCAGGCCGCGTGCGACCAGGCCAAGTACACGGTCGCCAAGATGACCGGCAAGCCGCCGCCGTCGCACCCGGACACCGAGAAGACGATGGCCGAGCTGCGCCAGCGCATCCGCACCTGCAAGGACTACCTCGCGACCTTCACCCGCGAAGACTTCGAGGGTGCCGAGGAGCGGCGCTGCGCCCACGAGTGGATGGGCGGCAAGGGCATGCGCGGCGGCGACTACCTCGATCACCTCGCGCTGCCCAACTTCCACTTCCACATCGTCACGGCCTACTCGATCCTGCGCAACAACGGCGTCGAGCTCGGCAAGACGGTGTTCATCGGCCACCTGCCGCTCGCCTGAGTTCCAGGAGGTGCGTCGCCGCACCTCCCTCGGTGGGGCCAGGTCCCCGCCGAGCCTCCCACCCGGACGCGAGACGCCTGGCGCGTTGGTCGGTGCTCGCCCGAAGACTGACAGGCGCTGAGCGGCGCGCGGCGCGCGGCGCCGTCAGCGCGCGCAGGCGCCGACGCTGCGGAAGACCTGGCTGGCGATCACCGCCCCGGCGGGATCGATCGCCTGGACGACGTACGCCGCGCCGCGATCGAGCGTCGCCACGACGACGCGCCCGCCGCGGGCGTCGACCAGCGCCGGCGAGGTGGCGCCGCCGGTGGCGACGCGGGTGGTCCACGCCCGGCCCGCGCCGAGGCGGCCACCGCCGACGATCGTCGCCAGCACCGCCGCGTGCGGCGAGTTCAGGTGCGCCGTGCTGATGCCCATGACCGCGTTGCGGTCGGCGCCGTCGGCCGGCAGCAGCCGATCGGCCCAGGTCGCGTTGCTCGACGTGTCGCGGCCGTGGTGGCCGAGGTGCAGCACGTCGACGCCGCCCGCGTCGACGCCGACCGCGGCCAGCCGCGGCGCGTAGAAGCCCTCGACGTCGTCGGTGTCGGAGCCGCCGCCGGTGAGGTCGCCGGCCAGGAGCATCCGGAACCGCCCCACCCGGAGCAGCGCGACGACGCTGCGGGCGTTCTCGCCGTTGGAGTCGCTGGTGCGGATCGGGCCGACGACGTCGGCGAAGCGCTCGCCGGCGATGACGCCGTCGGCGGCGACGAAGGTCAGCGCGGCGTCGGCGCCGAGGGCGAGCCCGCCGCCGAGCCCGGGGCACGCGGTCGCCGGGTAGGTGCCGGTCCAGCTCGCCGGCGCGCACGGCGGCGCGGCGGCGCTGGTGCACAGCGGCGCGCCGTGGCCGGCGGCGCAGACCGCGGCGATCGTCGCGGCGTTGGCCGCGTCGGTCAGATCGGTGAGGCCGCGGTGCACGATCGTGCCGCGCAGCGTGATCCGCCCGAGCAGGCCGGCCAGGCCGTCGCCGTGGTCGGCGTGGAAGTGGGTGATGACGATGTGGTCGACGGCGGCGGCGGCGGTGAGCTCGGTCAGCGCGGCGGCCACGTCGTCGTCGTGGCTGTCGTTGCCGACGTCGATCAGCACGACCGTGCCGTCGGGGCCGATCAGCACGGCGGCCTCGCCGATGCTCAGGCCGCCGAGGCCGAGCTGGGCGTAGAACAGCTCGCCCGGCGTCGGCCGCAGGCGCGTAGTGGGCGGCGCCGGCAGCGGCGGGCACGGGGCGGCGTCGACCGCGGCGTCGATCACGGCCGCGGCGTCGGCGGGCGGCGGCGCGTCGGCGCGGGTGGCGCCGCCGTGGGTCCCGCACGCGGCGACCGCGAGCAGGCAGGCCGCGGGGAGCGCCCGCCGCAGGTCGGGGTGCCCGCCGGCGGTCACAGCCCGAACACCAGGCCGACGCGGAAGCCGACGAACGGGTACAGCTCGGCGGCGGCGCCCTCGTCGTCGGGATCGATCCGGCTGACGCCGGCGTCGAGGACCATCTGCCCGCCGACGTGCGGCGTGACGAACTTGGTCGCCTCGACCCGCGCGAACGCGTCGACCGCGTCGCCGTCGACGCAGAAGAACACGCACGACGCGAACGTCTTGAGCCCGAGGCCGCCGCCGACGCGCAGCTCGGCCACGCCGGCGACGCCGCCGAGCAGCGTCGTCGACCGCTGCCGCCAGCGGAGGACCGGGTGCGTGTACGCGACCGCGAAGCCCCGCGTGCCCCACAGCTCGGTCGGCCCGATCCAGCCCTCGATCGCGATCGCCGGGATCGGGTAGGCGGCCACGCCCGCGCTCAGGAAGTCCGACGACGTCATCCCGCCCTCGAGCGCCACCAGCCGCCGCGGGATCCGCAGCGCGGTGGCGGGCGGCGCGGGCGGATCGGCCGGTGGCACGTCCGCGGGCCCCGCGGGCGGCGCCGCGGCCGCGACCTGGGTGGCCAGCGTGGCCGCGACCTGGGTCACGGTCGCGACCGCCGCGTCGCGATCGGTCGGCACCTGCGGCAGCCGGGTCGACGCGCGCGCCTGCCCGGTCGCGGGATCGACCAGCGCGATCACCAGCGCGTCGCCGTCGGGGGTCAGCGCCAGCACGACGTCGAGCCGCGCCAGGACGATGCCGTCGGCGGCGAGCTCCTCGATCACCCGCTGCTCGAGGAACGCCTCGCGCGGCGAGGCCGGGGCGGCGGGGGGCGCCGGCGCGGCGGGCTGCGCGGTCGCGATCGCGGGGGCCGCCAGCAGGGCGGCGAGGACGTGCACGAGCTTCATGGGTGATGAGTGGCCGGCCCGCGGCCGCGCTCGTCAAACATTCTTGAGCGCGGCGCTCGATCGCGGCGCGCGCGTGGGTCATACACCACCGCGATGGCGCCGGTCCCGCCCGAACAGCTCGCCGCGCTCGCGCGCCGGGCCCAGGCTGGCGACGCGGCCGCGACCGCCGAGCTGCTGCGCGCGCTCTACGTCGTCGTCCGCAAGCAGATCCACTTCATCCTCGGCGCCGGCCCCGCCATCGACGACGCCGTGCAAGAGACGATGATCGCGCTGCACCGCGCGCTGCCCGGGTTCCGCGGCGACGCCAGCCCGCGCACCTGGGCGATCACGATCGCGATGCGGACCGCCCGACGCCAGCGACGCCGTGACGCGCGCCACCCCGGGGGCGGTGAGGACGTCGAGGTCGCGGTGTTCGACGTCGACCAGACCGGCGCGGCCGAGCTGGCGGTGATGCGGCGGGCGCTGGCCGCGCTCGACCCGAAGAAGCGTGAGGCCTTCGTGCTGATGGGCATCTTCGAGCTGACCGCGGCCGAGGCCGGGCGCGCGCTCGGCACGTTCGCCAACACCGCCGCCAGCCGCTTCCGCCACGCGCGGGCCGAGCTGGAGGCGTACCTCGCGCGCCACGGTGACGAAACTTTGACGAGCCCGGCCGCCCCGCGGCCTCTAACCAAGGTGGAGCCGTGAGCGCCGGACGCGATCTCGATCACCTGCTGGCGCGCGCGCGCCAGGCCGAGGTGCGTCCGGAGCTGGCGGCCGCCGCGGTGACCGCCGCCACGCGCGCAGCGCACGAGCGCGCGGTCGCGCCGCGCGCGTGGTGGCCCCGGGTCGCCGTGGGCGCCGGCCTCGCGCTCGCGCTGGCGGCGGTGGTGCTGCTGGCGTGGCCGCGCCGCGCCGCCCCGCCGCCGGCGGCGGTGGTGGCGATCGGCGACCGCGTGGCGATCGCGGTCTCGCCGGGCGGGCGCTACGCGGTGGCGGCGGCCGACGGCGACCACACCGTCGTGGTGGTCGAGCGCGGCGCCGTGACCGCGCGGCTGTGGCCCGGCGCCCGCCCGCACCGGCTCGCGCTGCGCGGCGCCGACGTCGAGGCGACCGCGACCGGCACGGTGTTCACCGTCGCGGTCGACGAGCGCGGGGCGACCGTGCGCGTCCACGAGGGCACGGTGCAGGTGATCGCCGCCGACGGCGCGCACGCGGTCGCCGCCGGCGCGTGGTGGCCCGACGGCCGCGCCGGCCGGACCCTCGGGAGCGGCGCCGCGGCGCAGCTGCGCGCGCTGCCCGCGCCGCGCGGGTTCGCGCCCGACGTCCCCGCGCCGACTGACACCACGGCGCCGACCGCGACGACGCCACCCGACGCCGTCGCGCTCGCCCCCGACGCCGCCGCGCCCACCTCCGACGCGGCCTCCGCCGCGCCCCCGCCGCCCTCCACCGACGCCGCGGTGGCGATCGACGCGTCGTCCTCGCCGCGCGATCCGTCGACGGCCCCGCCGCCGATCGACGCCGGCGCGACCGCCCCCTCACCGGTGCCGCTCAACGAGCGCTGGCGCCGGGCGCGGCTGCTGCGCGCGCAGGGCCAGGCCGACGCGGCGCGGACCGCGTGCCTCGACATCGCCGCCGCCGGCGACCCCACCTGGTCGCCGATCGCGCTGGTCGAGGCGATCCGGATCGATCTCGACGCGCGCTCGGCGCCCGAGGCCGCGCTGACCCTGGCCGACCAGATGCTCGCGCGCTGGCCGGCCCACGCGCTGATCACCGAGACGCGCGCGCTCCGCTGTCGCGCGCTCCGTCAACTCGGCCGCGGCGCCGCCTGCGCGCCACCGTGACCCGCCCGCGGGCTCAGCCCAGCGCCGCGAGATCGGCCAGCGCGATCGCCGCGTGGGTGTGGACGTCGACCGGCCAGTAGACCCGCGCGATCGTGCCGTCGCGGTCGATCAGGAACGAGATCCGCCGCGGCCACCCGGCGTCCTCGCCCTCGGGCTCGATCGCGTCGTAGGCGGCGCCGACGACCTTGTCGACGTCGCACGCCAGCGCGAACGGCAGGTCGAACTTGCACGCGAAGGCGTGGTTCTTGGCCACCGCGTCGAAGCTGACGCCGACGATGGCGCACCCGGCGGCGGCGAACTCACGGGCTCGATCACGGAGCCCGTTGCCCTGGACCGTTCAACCAGGGGTGTCGGCCTCGGGGTAGAACCACAACAGCACCCGCTGGCCGCGCAGGTCGGCCAGCGCCACCTCGCCGCCATCGTGGGTGGCCACGCGGAACGCGGGCGCTGGCTGGCCGGGGACGAGCATGAGGGCACTATCGCCCGCCGACGCCCGGCGGTCCAGCGTCAGGCTCGCGTGGCGCGGGCCTCGGGAAGCTCGGGGAGCGCGGGGAGCTCGACCGCGGCGGCGGCCGCCGCCAGCCGGGCCCGCACCCGCCGCTCCACCCGCCACAGCAACACCGGCATGCACAGCGCGAGGCCGATCGACGCGAACACGACGACGTCGACGTGGACCAGGTGGCCGTCGCCGGCGGTGGCGATGATCTGCGACGCGGTGATCGCGCCGGCCGACGACGCCAGGTGCTGCACCGCCGACTGCAGCGACATGTACTGCGCGCGCTCGTGGGGCGCCGGCAGCTTCGACGACAGCGCCGACAGCGGCACGCCGCGCAGCGACGCCGTGCACATGAACAGCGAGAACACCAGGAACACCGGCAACAGCGGCGCCGCCGGCAGGAACCCGACCAGCAGCGCGCCGGTGACCAGCGCCGTACCCAGCGCCGCCACCGGCGTCGAGCCGACCCGGTCGACGGTCGGCCCGGTCAGGCGGACCACCGCGAAGCTGGCGATGCCGCCGACCAGGTAGAGGAACTTGATGTCGCCCTCGGGCACGTGGTGGTTGTTCTGCAGGAACGACCGCACGTACGGGACGATCATGAACACCGACCACGTCATCGCCGCCGCCGCGCCGAGCATCATCACGATCTCCTTGCGCCGCAACAGCGCCCAGGTCGGCGTCGCCGCGTGGCGCGGGCCCTCGAGGTGATGGCGCAGCGGCGGCAGCGCCCGCGCGGCGAACCCGGTCACCGCCAGGCCGATCGCCGCCAGCGCGAAGAACGGCGTGCGCCACGAGCCGAGCTGCGCCGCGTACAGCCCGAGCGGCACGCCGACCACCGACGCCACCGAGAACGCCGACATGACGATGCCCATCGCCGCGCCGCGCCGCGCCGGCGGCACGACGTCGGCGACGATCGCCATCGACAGCGACGTCGCCGGGCCGCCGAACGCGCCGGCCAGGATGCGCGCCGCCATCAGGCTGGGCAGGTCCTGCGCCAGGCCGCCGGCCGCGGTCGCGGTGACCAGGCCGAGCATCGCGACCGTCAGCGCGCGCCGGCGGTCGAAGCGATCGAGGAACCGCGAGCCGACCAGGCCGGCGATCGCCGCGGCCAGCGTGTAGCTGCCGCCGATCAAGCCCAGCCGCGACTCGTCGATGGCCAGCGCCCGCGCGAAGTCGCGCCCGAGCGGCATGACCATCACGAAGTCGAGCACGTTCACCAGCTGCACCATCGCCACCAACCAGATCACGCGCCGCTCGAGCCGGCCGGCGGACGGCGCGGCGGGCGGCGCAGGGGACGACGACATCGGCCCATCATGACCGACGCCGGGATGCCCGACCAGCACCGCCACGGCAACGCTCTGCTCCACCTGCGCAACCAGGCGCCCGGCCCGGCCGCGCGCCTACGCGTCGCTGGTGTCGGGCTCGCCGGCGGCCAGCGTGTAGCCGGCGACGTGCGGATCGGCCAGGTACACGTCGGTCAGGCGCTTCTTCTTGGGCCAGAACGGCAACAGCCGCAGCGGCGCGGTCACCAGCGACAGCAGGCCGCCCAGCGCCTTGCCGCCGTAGGCCTCGGCCACCAGCAGGAACCGCTTGAAGCCGCCGAGCTCGGCCAGCGGCCGATCGAGCACGCCGATCCGGCGCAGCCGGGTCTCGGCGCACTGGTTCGACAGCGCCAGGAACGCCGGCAGGTGCTTCATCACCGGGTGCGGCGCGCCGCTGGCGGTCTTGTTGAGCCGCTTGTCCATGAAGCCGGCGAGCTTGCGCACGCCCCACATCGACACCAGCGACAGCCCGAGCAGGCGACGGCGCAGCCAGGCCTTGCCGGCGATCGCCTTGGCGGTCTCGCGCTCGCCGAACTCGACGTGACGCTCCTCCTGCTTGACCGCGCGCTTGAGGATGTCGACCGACGGCTTGTGATCGAGCGTGTCGATCACGCCGTAGAACGCCATCAGCACGAAGCCCTCGCCCTGGGCCATCTCGAGCGCGACGTGCTCGGCCCACGAGCCGCCCATCATGCCGGTCGACAGGAACCGCACCGCCCAGTGCGCCGGCGCCGGCTGCACGCCCATCATCGTCATCATCCGCAGGAAGTTGTCGACGTGCTGCATCTCCTCGAGCGATTGCCGCGCGAGGAACTTGGCGGCGTTGACGTCGGGCGCGTCGTACAGCCAGTGCCCGACCTGGATGCCGGTCATCTCGCCGTACAGGAACTGGTTCAGCATCCAGCCGATCAGCTCCTTGTCGCGCACCGGGTCGAGCTTGGCGCCGCCGAAGTCGAACGACATCTCCTCGCGGGTGAGCAACATGGGCTGACCCTACCGCAGGTCGGACCGCGGGGCAGCGTCGAATCCGCCGCGGCCTACAGCTGGGCGAAGACGCGGTGGGCGTGGGTCGCCGCCGCCCGGGTCACCGCCGCCACGTCGAGGGTCAGCAGCTCGCGATCGCGCACCACCAGCCGGCCGTCGACGGCCACGTGGCGGACGTCGCTGGCCCGGGCCGCGTAGACCAGCGCCGACAGCGGGTTCGTCACCGGCGCCAGGTGCGGGCCGGTGACGTCGACCGCGATCACGTCGCCGCGCCGGCCCACCTCGAGCGCGCCGAGCTGATCGCCCAGGCCCAGCGCCGCGGCGCCGCCCCGGGTCGCCACCGCCAGCGCCTGCGCCGCCGGCATGGCCTTGGGGCCGACCCGCGGCTTGTGCAGGAGCGCGGTCAGGCGCAGCTCGAGGAAGCCGTCGAGGTTGTTGTTGCACGGCGCGCCGTCGGCGCCGATCGCCACCGCGACGCCGCGGTCGATCAGCTCCGGGATCGCGGCGACGCCGGAGGCCAGCTTGAGGTTCGAGCTCGGGCAGTGCAGCACGTGGGTGCCGGTGGTGGCCAGGAGCTCGATCTCGTGCTCGTCGAGGTGGATGCAGTGGGCGATGCCGGTGCGCGGGCCCAGCACGCCGAGGTCGGCCAGCGCCGCGAGGTTGCGCTTGCCGAACCGCGCCGCGACCGCCGCGATCTCGCCCTTGTTCTCGCTGGCGTGGGTGTGGATGCCGACGCCCCGGGCCGCGGCCCGCCGGCCGACCTCGGCGAGCAGCTCGTCGGTGCACGACAGCACGAACCGCGGCGCGTAGGCGTAGCGCAGCCGCCCGTCGGCGGCGCCGTGCCAGCGATCGGCCAGCGCGTCGCTCTCGGCCAGCGACGCCGCGGTCGACTCGCGCAGGCCGGGCGGGATCGCCGGATCGGGCGCGTCCATCATCGCCTTGCCGATCGTCGCGCGGATGCCGCTGCGCTCGGCCGCCGCGAACACCGCCTCGGTGTGGTGGACCGTCGCCATGTCGAGGATCGCGGTGGTGCCGCCCAGCAGCAGCTCGGCCATCGCCAGCTCGGCGGCGGCGGTCAGCGCCGCGGCGTCGAGCGCGCCCTCGTACGGCCACACCACCTGGTGCAGCCAGTCGAGCAGCTCGCGATCGTCGGCCTTGCCGCGGGCCAGCGTCTGGCAGGTGTGGACGTGGGCCTGGACCAGGCCCGGCATGACGACGCAGCCGCTGGCGTCGACGATCTGGTAGTCGTGCCCGGCCGGGGTGTAGGTCCCGCCGACCGCGACGATCACGCCGTCCCGGACCGCGACGTCGCCGGCCACGACCCGGCGGCCGTCGTCGACGGTCACGATCGTGCCCCCACGGAAGATCAGCTCGGACATCGGCGCCACGTTACCGCCGTCACGCGACCGCCGCCAACCCCTTGGCGGTGTTGCCGCCGCGCGCGCAACCGGCGTAGCCTGCTCGCATGGTGCGCCCGCCCCTGCCCTGGATCCTGGTGGCCCTCGCGGCCGTGGCGTCGGCGTGCTCGTTCGATCCCAGCGGGCCGGCCGGCACGATCGACGCCGCCGACGGCCCCACCGCCGACGCGATCGACGCCACCGACGTCGACGCCCCGGTCGACGCGGTCGACGCCCCGCCGATCGACGCCTGCGTGCCCCGGGCCGGCGGCGAGCTGTGCAACGGCCTCGACGACGACTGCGACGGGATGGCCGACGAGGACTTCCCGACCGTCGGCGACCCGTGCGACGGCACCGACAGCGACCTGTGCCTCGACGACGTCGTCCGCTGCGCCGCGAGCGGCGTCGCGACGACCTGCGGCGACGCCACCGCCGACGACGACGTCGAGCGCTGCAACGCCGCCGACGACGACTGCGACGGCATGACCGACGAGGGCTTCACCGGCCTCGGCGCCGCCTGCGACGGCGCCGACGGCGACCTGTGCGCCGAGGGCATGGGCGCGTGCAGCACCGACGGGCTCAGCGTGGTCTGCACCGACATGACCAGCACGACCGCGGAGGTGTGCAACGGCGCCGACGACAACTGCGCCGGCGGCATCGACGAGGGCTTCGGCGTCGGCACCCCGTGCGACGGCGCCGACGGCGACGCCTGCCTCGAGGGCGTGCTCGAGTGCGACCCGGGCACCGGCGGCACCCGCTGCACCGACACCAGCGGCACGATCGCCGAGCAGTGCAACAACGTCGACGACGACTGCGACACCAGCATCGACGAGACCTTCGACCTGACCAGCGACGTCAACAACTGCGGCCTGTGCGGCCGGGTCTGCGCCAACAGCTTCGGCACCACCACCTGCGCGACGTCGAGCTGCATGCCAACCTGCAGCGCCGGCGCCAACGACTGCGACGGCAACCCGGTCACCGGCTGCGAGCTGCGCGACACCAACCCGGCCTGCGCCGCCGCCACCGCGCTCGGCACGGTCAGCGGCGACGGCACCAGCACCGCGCTGACCGCCGGGGGCTTCGGCGAGGCGGTCTACACCGTCTCGGTCACCGAGAACGTCGCCGGCAACAACCCGATCCGCGCGCAGGTGACGCTGACCAGCCCGCCCGGCGCCAACTTCGACCTCGACGTCACCTGCACCAGCTGCGGCGGCACGACGCTGTCGTCGAACAACGCCACCGGGGACGACGTCGTCGCGGTCCGCCGCAACGACACCACCGGCGTCGGCGACACCTACACGATCGTCATCACCGTGCGCTGGACCGCGGCGGCCGCGTGCGGCAACTGGGCGCTGACCGTCGCCGGCAACACCGGCACCGGCGGGCTCAGCTGCAACTGATCCGCTGCAATTGACGCACCCCGGCACGCGGGGAACCGCGTACGATGATGGGATGACCCGCGGGCTGGTTCGTCGATGAAGGTCATCCCGTTCGCCGAGGCCCACCACCGCGCCGACGAGGTCGCGCGGGTGCTGGCCGACGGCGGCCTCGCGTGCTTCCCGATGCGCGGCGCCTACCGGCTCGCCGTCGACGCGCGCAGCGAGGCCGCGGTCGAGCGGCTGATGCACAGCAAGCGCCGGGCGAAGCACCACCCGTCGCTGGTGCTGGTCGCCGATCTGGCGGGCGCCAAGCACGTCGTCGAGGGCACCGGCTGGAGCACGACGCGTCGCCTGGCCGAGCGCCTGTGGCCCGGCCCGCTGACGATGGTGCTGCCGCCCAGCGCGCACCTGCCGGCCAAGCTCAAGAAGACCCTCGCCAAGGCCACCGGCACCGTGGGCGTCCGGGTTCCGGACGACCCGTTCACGCTGCAGGTCGTGCGCGCCTTCGGCGGGCCGCTGCTCCTGTCGAGCGCGAACCTCGAGCAGAAGCCCGGCGCCAGCTCGGCGGCGACCGTCCACCAGCGCTTCGTCCGCGCGATCGACGTGTGGGTCGACGCCGGCGACGTCACGCCGGCGCCGCCGTCGACGGTGGTCGCGGTCAAGGACGGCTCGTGGGAGCTGGTCCGCGACGGCGCGATCTCGCGCGAGGCGATCGAGCGCGCGTCGGCGTAGCCGCGCGGGCGGCGTGAGCAACGCCTGCGCGCGGCGCGGCGGGTGAGCAGGCTTTGCCCACCGCGGCGCGGCGCGGCGGCCTGTCGCGCGGGCGTCGCGCGGTCGCGACGTGGCAAGCCGGGTGCAATGGGCCAGGGCACCGCCGCGCCCGGCGTCCGGGCTGGCACCACCGCGCAAACCAAGGACTCGCCCATGCTCACGCTCCGCTCGCTCGGCCCGCTCGTCGCCTGCACGCTGGCGCTCGCCGCCACCGGCGCCCGCGCCGACACCTACCTCGAGTTCACCCAGGCCGACGTCGACAAGGCGCTCAAGGCCAAGGACTACGCCACGCTCACCAACTACTGCCTGCACAACGCCAACCTCGACGGCGCGTGGAAGAACGCGTGCACCGCGGTGCTGGCCAGCTACGAGGCCAAGGGCGACGCCGACGCGCTGATGCGGATCTGCACCAACCAGGCGAAGGAGTGGCACACCGACTACTACGAGCCGGCGTGCGAGCGCGGCACCCGGCTCAAGACCGCCGCGTACAAGCAGGCGCTGGCCGACTGCGGCAAGCTCAAGGACACCTGGACCACCTTCCAGCAGGGGCTGGCCGCCGACGACGCCGACCAGCTGTTCTACGCGGTGGGGCTGCGCGCCGCCGAGTGCAAGGCCTGGGACTTCGTCTGGACCGACCTGGTCCACCAGGACACCCGCGGCCCGGCCTTGCTCGCCAAGCTGGCGCAGGCCGGCGTCGCGGTCGACGCCGAGCTGATGGCCTACCTCGCCGCCCACAAGGACCACCCGTTCGACTTCGCGCACGGCGACTACGCCGCCGCCCACGCGCTGACCTGGCTGCGCGAGGCCGGCAAGGTCGGCCGCTGCGACCGCTTCCTGCCGTACGCCAAGAAGGCCGGCCCGGCGACGCTCGGCACCTGGCTGGCGTTCTTCGCCGACACCGAGTGCAAGGCCGCGCTGCCGCTGGTGCTGCCGCGGCTGAAGTCCAAGGTCGCCGACCAGCGCCGGCAGGCGTGCGCGATCATCGGCGTGATCGGCAGCAAGAAAGACATCGCCAAGCTCAAGGTGCTGGCCAAGCGCGACCCCGAGTACAAGATCGAGCGCGGCAACGTGAAGACCTACTGGGTCCGCGAGGCGTGCGACGCCGCGATCGGCCAGCTCGAGCTGCAGTAGCTCAGCGGCGACGGCGCGTGGCCGGCGCGAGCTGCTTGCCGGTGAAGCCGGCCGGGATCAGCTCGGCGACGGTCCAGCTGACCCGCGCCCCGCCGGGCCCGATCGCGGTGATCCGGGTGGCGGCGGGATCGGGGCTGAACTCGAGCATCGTCTGCCGGCACATGCCGCACGGCGACGCCGGCGGCGCGATGTCGGTGGCGACCACCAGCTCGGCGAGGTCGCGGTGGCCGGCCAGCGCCATCGCCATCAGCGCGTTGCGCTCGGCGCAGATGCACAGGCCGTACGACGCGTTCTCGACGTTGGCCCCGGTGAACACCGCGCCGTCGCGGGTGACCAGCGCGCAGCCGACGTGGAACTTCGAGTACGGCGCGTAGGCGCGGGCCTGCGCGGCCCGGGCCAGCGCCTCGAGGTCGGGCGCGGCGGCGCCGGCGGCGGCCTTCTTCACGGGCGGCTTCGCGGCCTGCCTCGCGGTCACGCGGCCCCCAGCTCGCCGCGGGTCGTCAGCGCGGCGAGGATGCCGTCGAGCAGGCCCTCGAACGTCGCGCGCACCCGGGTCGCGGTCTCGGTGACCTCGTCGTGCGACAGCGCCGCGCCGGTGATGCCGGCGGCCTGGTTGGTGATGCACGAGATGCCGATCACCCGCGCGCCCATGTGCCGCGCGACGATCACCTCGGGCACCGTCGACATGCCGGTGGCGTCGCCGCCGACGATCTGCAGCATCCGCACCTCGGCCGGGGTCTCGTAGCAGGGGCCCGGCATCGCGACGTAGACGCCCTCGGCCAGCGCCACGCCCTGGGCCGCCGCGACGTCCTTGACCAGCGCGCGCAGCTCGGGCGCGTAGGCGGTGGTCATGTCGGGGAAGCGCGGGCCGAGCCGCTCGTCGTTGGGGCCGCGCAGCGGGTGGTCGCGCAGGAAGTCGAGGTGATCGCGGATCAGCATCAGCGTGCCCGGCGGCCACGCCGGGTTGAGCCCGCCGGCGGCGTTGGTCACGATCAGCACCTTCGCGCCCAGCGCCACCAGCACCCGGGCCGGGAACGCCACGTCGGCGGCGCGGTGGCCCTCGTAGAGGTGCACGCGCCCCTGCATCGCGACGCAGGTCGCGCCGCCGCGCTCGCCGATCACCAGCCGGCCGGCGTGGCCGTGGACCTTCGACACCGGGAAGCCGGGCAGCTCGCCGTAGTCGATCCGCACCGGATCGGCCAGGCGATCGGCGAACCCGCCCAGGCCCGAGCCGAGGATGAGGCCGACCGCGGGCGTGCGGCCGCCCAGGCGCGCACGCACCACCGCCGCGGCGGCGTGGACGCGATCGTAGAGATCGTCGGAGGCGTGGGTGGTCATGCGGCTCCCCTACCGGATCGTCTCGATGACGCGGCTCGCCGGCGGCGGCGGCACCGCGTGATCGACCAGGTGCACCGCGGCCAGCACGCGCGCGCGGCACGCCGCCAGGCGGGCGTCGTCGTCGTCGCACCACGCGGTCGCGATCAGCTCGCCGGCCGCGACCCGATCGCCGGGGCGCACCGCCAGCACCAGCCCCACCGCGGGGTCGATGCGATCGTCCTGCTTGCCGCGGCCGGCGCCCAGCACCAGCGCGGCCATGCCGATCTCGTCGGCGACCATCGCCGCGACGTTGCCGGCGCGCGGCGCGACGATCGGCACCTTGCGGCGCGGCTGCGGCAGCACCACCTCGGGCGCCTCGCAGACGCGCGGGTCGCCGCCCTGCGCGGCGACGATCTTGGCGAACACCGCCAGCGCCGAGCCGTCGTCGAGGCTCCTGGCGATGCGCGCCGCCGCCGCGTCGGGGTCGCGCTCGACGCCGGCCAGGAGCAGCATCTCGGCGCCGAGCACGACGGTCAGCTCGCGGGTGTCGGCCGGGCCGCCGCCGCGCATGACCTCGATCGACTCGGCGATCTCGAGGGCGTTGCCGACGTGGGTGCCGATCGGCGCGTCCATGTCGGTCAGCACGCAGGTCACGCGCTTGCCGGCGCCGACGCCGATCGCCCGCATCGCCGCGCACAGCGCGCGGGCCCGGGCCACGTCCTTCATGAACGCGCCGGCGCCGACCTTGACGTCGAGCACCAGCCCGTCGATGCCCTCGGCCAGCTTCTTCGACATGATCGACGACGCGATCAGCGGGATCGACTCGACCGTGCCGGTGACGTCGCGCAGCGCGTACAGCCGCTTGTCGGCCGGCGCGACCCGCGCGGTCTGGCCGATCAGGCACGCGCCCAGCTCCTCGACCAGCGCCGCGAACCGCTCGACCGGCAGGTCGACGCGGAAGCCGGGGATCGACTCGAGCTTGTCGAGCGTGCCGCCGGTGTGGCCGAGGCCGCGCCCCGACACCATCGGCACCGCGACGCCGCACGCCGCGACCGCCGGCGCCAGCGGGATCGAGATCTTGTCGCCGACGCCGCCGGTCGAGTGCTTGTCGATCTTGGCCTTCGGGATCGCCGACAGATCGAGCACGTCGCCGGAGCGCAGCATCGCGTCGGCCCACGCCGCCAGCTCGCGGTCGTCGAGGCCGCGGAAGAAGATCGCCATCAGCATCGCCGCGATCTGGTAATCGGGCAGGCTGCCGTCGGTGACGCCGGCGACGAAGCCGCGCAGCTCGGCGTCGGTGAGGGTCGCGCCGTCGCGCTTGGCGCGGATCAGCTCGACCGGGAGGCGGGTCGACATCAGTAGCCTTTCTTGTCGCCCTCGGTCTTGCCGGTGACGATCGCCACCGACGCCGAGGCGCCGATGCGGTTGGCGCCGGCCTGGGCCATGCGCAGCGCGTCCTCGGCGGTGCGCACGCCGCCCGACGCCTTGACACCGATCTCGGCGCCGACGATCGCGCGCATCAGCGCGACGTCCTCGACGGTGGCGCCGCCCTTGGCGAAGCCGGTCGAGGTCTTGACGAACGCCGCGCCGGCCAGCTTGGCCAGCGTGCAGCCGATGACCTTCTGGTCGTGATCGAGCGTCGAGGTCTCGAGGATGACCTTGACCCCGGCCGGGGCGGCGGCCTTGACCACCCGGCAGATGTCCTCGAACACGGTCTCGTAGTCCTTGGACTTGAGCGCGCCGAGGTTGATGACCATGTCGATCTCGCGCGCGCCCTGGCGGACCGCGTCGCGGGCCTCGTAGGCCTTGGCGGTCGGGGTCATCGCGCCGAGCGGGAAGCCGACGACGCAGCACACCATCACGTCGGTGCCGGCCAGCAGTGACTTGCACAGCCCGACCCACGTCGTGTTGACGCACACCGACGCGAAGCGGTGCTGCTTGGCCTCGGCGCACAGCGCGACCACCTCGTCGCGGGTGGCGTCGGCCTTGAGCAGCGTGTGATCGATCAGCTTGGCCAGGTCGGCCGGCACCGCGCCGATGCCGGGGGGCGCGCCGACGCGCATCGCGCCGGCGCCCTCCATCGCCCGCACCGACCACGGCCGGCGGACCACGCACGAGCCGCAGGTCGCGCAGTCGGCGCCGGGGGCCGCGTCGTCGGTGCACTCGCCGCGGTCGCGCGGCTTGAGCGCAGCCAGGCTCGGGCCGGCCGCGCCCTGGGTGGCCAGGCGGGCGCGGACCTTCTCGGTGATGAGATCGACCAGGCGATCGACGTCGGACATGGGTCGGCGACTATACCCGAGCCGCGGGGCCAGCGGGCCGACCGGCGGCCGAACGATCACCCGAAGACGCCGGTGCGGAGCAGCGCCACCAGGCCCCCGGCGAACAACGCGGGGAACCGCGCGCGCAGGGCCGCGCCGTCGCGATCGCACGCGGCCAGGTCGTCCACCGTCAGCGCCAGGCGCTGCCGTGGCGGGCCAGCCGGGGTCGGCCACCAGTCGACCGCGAGCCCGCCGTCGGCGGTGACCGCGTCGACCACCAGCGCGGCGCCGGGCGCGGCGAGCGCGGGCTGCCCCGCGATCAGGCGCAGCTTGGCGCACTCGACCAGGCCGTCGTCGAGGCCGTGCTGCCACAGCACCAGCTTCTCGCGCAGCCCCTCGGCGCCGATCACCACCCGCACCAGGCGCGGGGTCGCGGCCTCGGCGAGCGGCGACCCGAGCGCGAAGCCGCGGGTGACGCTGTCATGCACCGCGCGCTCCCACCGCGGCCACGCCGGCACCTCGCCGGCCGCGATCACCAGCACCCAGTGGCCGCGCTCGAGATCGGTGTACAGGAACGTGCGATCGACGGCGAGCGCCGCGCCACAGCCGCCGCAGGTCGCCCGGTGGAACGTCCGCGCCAGGACCGCGGCGCGCACCTCGGGCACCCGCGAGCCGTGGACGCCGCGCGCGATCCGCAGCGTCGTCGCGGCGTGGCAGGTCGGGCACGCGACCGCGGCGTCGGCCCAGATCGACATCAGCCGCCCCCGTGGACGACGCGGCCCATCGCCGCGCTCTCGGCGATCGCGGCCTGGACCAGGAGCGCCATCGTGATCGGCGACCCCGCGGCCGCCGCGCGGTACGCGGCGCGCACCGCCGCGTTGCGGATGTAGCCGCCGCTCATGACGAAGCGCGCGCCCAGCGCGGCGACGTCGACGTCGTCGGCGCACGCCGCGGCGGCCGGGATCGACGTGCGCCACAGCCGGGCGCGCTCCTCGGCCTCGGGCATCGGGAACGCCAGGTGGAAGGCCAGCCGGCGCCGGAACGCCGGATCGATGCCGCTGTCGAAGTTGGTGGTCAGGATGGTGACGCCGGTGAACGCCTCCATCCGCTGCAGCAGGTAGTTGACCTCGAGGTTGGCGTAGCGATCGTTGGCCGACTTGACCTCGGTGCGCTTGCCGAACAGCGAGTCGGCCTCGTCGAACAGCAGGATCGCGTGGCCGGCCTCGGCGGCGTCGAACACCTCGGCCAGGTGCTTCTCGGTCTCGCCGATGTACTTCGACACCATCCGCGCCAGGTCGATCTGGTACAGGTCCAGGCCCAGCGCGCCGGCGACGACCGCCGCCGCCATGGTCTTGCCGGTGCCGGGCGGCCCCGAGAACAGCACCGGCAGGCCGGTGCCCCTGCCGAGCCGCGCCGCGAAGCCCCAGGTCTCCAGCACCTGCCGGCGGTGGGTCATGCGCGCGATCAACTCGTCCAGCTCCTCGCGCAGGTCGTCGGGCAGCACCAGGTCGGCCGCGCGCGGGCGCCAGTCGACGCGGTCGCCCAGCAGCGCCAGCCGATCCTCGACCGCGGCGCGCACGCCGAGCTGGACGTCGGCGCCGGTGATCGGGCGCTCCGCGGCGGCCGCGGTCAGCCGCGCGGCGCGGCCGGCGGTGGCGATGACGCCGCCGGTGATCGTGTAGCGCGCGGCCGCGTCGTCGACGATCGGCGCCGCCGCGGCGGGCAGCGCGCGCCGCCAGAGCTGCGCGCGCTCGGCGATCGACGGCGGCGGCACGTCGACCGGGATGGCGCCGCGGCCAGGCACGAGCGCGGTGGCGCCGCCCGGACGCGTCGTGATCACCACCGGCACCCGCGCGTGGCGCAGGTGCGCGTCGAGGGCGCGCGCGCGATCGCCGGGGGCGCGCGCGTCGGCCGCGAGCCGATCGAGGTCGGCGAAGATCAGCACGGCGTCGAACAGGCGCGCCTCGCGCACCAGCGCCGCCGCGAGCGCGCCGACGTCCGCCGCGGTCGCCAGCGCCTCGCCGCTGACGACGATGGCCGCGCGTCCCACGGACGCGGCCGCGGCGAGCGCCAGGCTCCGCCGGCCGCTCCCGCGCGGCCCGACGAGCTGCGCCGCGGGCTCACCGCCCTCGAGCTGCGCGCGGACCGCGGTCGTCACCGCCGCGCGCACCTCGGCCGCGACGATCAGCGCCGCGCCCGCGTCGGGCGCCGTGTGCAGCTCGGCGTAGCCCGCGACCTCGGCCGCGAGCGCGAGGCGCCCGTACACCAGCTCGACCACGCGCGGGTGCGGACGCAGCGGCCGATCGGCGCGGCGCTCGACGCCGTCGGCGCCACGCCACTGACACAGGCCGTGGCCCAGCAGCGCGCCGTCGGCGGCCAGCTCGACCGCGAACAGCTCGCGCACCGCCGGCGCGCCGTAGACCAGCCGATCGAGCCGCTCGAGCGTGAAGCCGGCGTCGCCGTCGAAGCGCGCCGGCGCCACCTCGCGCGCGACCAGCAGCGCCAGCACCTCGCGCTCGGTCGGCGACAGCCCGAAGGCGTCACCCAGCCGCGGCCACGGCAACACCACGCCGGCGGCGGCCGTCGCGTCGAGCCGCGCCGCCAGCCGCTCGCGCCCCACCGCGACCCGCAGCTCGGCCGCCGCGCGGGTCGCCGCGTCGCCGTCGGACCCGGCGCGGGTGACGCGCTCGCGCTCGACCACGTCGACCGCGAACGCGATCACGTCGTCGAGGTGATCGCGACTCCCCCGATAGCTCGCCATCGCGGACCGAGGCTACCCGAAGGCGGTCGCGGTGATAACCGCGCGCGGTGGCGAGTTCACGGCTGGCGGTCGCGCAGGCGGCGACGCTGGTGGCGCGCGGGCCGAGCGCCGCCGAGGTCGACGCCCCCGCGGCCGACCGGCGGTGGTAGCCTCACGCGGTGGCGAGCGTGTCGATGACCATCGCGCTGGTGGCCGTCGTGGCCGCGTGCTCGCACGGCGCCCGCGGCCAGCGCAGCGGCGACGACGACGAGGCCGCGGTGACGGTGCCCGTCGACGCGGCGGTGACCGACGCGCCGATCGACGCCGAGGTCGACGCCCCGTCGCCCGACGCCGCCGTCGTCCGCGCCGGGCCGCCCGAGTGGGATTGGTGGGAGGTCCGTCGCCACCCAGGCGATCACTTCCCCCGCTCGTGCAAGGACTACTGCGAACGGTGGCGCGTCGCGGCCAAGGCGGCCGGGCCGCTCATCCGTGACGGCCGGACCGCGTTCTTCCTCGACCGCGGGCTGGCCGACGGCGTCACCAAGACGATGCGCGGGCGCTTCGTCGACGATCAGGGTCGGCCCTTCGGCCCGGTGTTCGAGCAGCGCGCGCTGGGCCCCCACAAGACGATGGCGTTCGTGACGGGCGACGTGGCGGTCACGTCGCCGTACATGCTCCTGTTCGACCTCGCCGTCGAGCCGATGCCCGAGGTGCGCCATGCCCCCTGATTCGTCACGCGAGCGATCGCCCCAACGCGACGAGCCGTCCCACGAGCTCCCGCACTACCGCGGCGGCGCTGACGCGGGGCTGGACGTACGCAGCGGCGACGCGTGGCCGGCGATCGACGCGATCTTGACCAGCGGCGAAGGTGGCGAGCGGCTGCCGAACCTTGCCGAGCGGCTCGACGATGACGGCCGACGCAAGCTGAGCGAGCGGCTCACCGACCTGCGGAAGTTCTCGGGCGACGTCCTGTGGGCGACGATGCTCGCGGCCGGGAGCGGGCCGGCGTTCACGCTCTGGTACGTGAACTACGCGGCGCGCCCGCCGACCGCGTCGAAGATCCGCGCCGACCTGCGGCGCCGCCCCGGCGCGGAGCTGGCGCCGATCACCGGGCGCGCGTTCACCGAGATGCGCGCGCTGCTGCCAGGCACGATCGCCGACGAGCTGCCCAACGCGGTGCGCGACGTCGGGGACCTCGCCGGGAACGGCGAGTTCGTGCGCTGGCTGGTGGAGTCGATGCCGGCCGCGACGACCGCGCACCTGCTGGCCACGCGCGCCAGCGCGACGATGGCCGCGACGCTCGATCGCGAGGGGCTGTGGGGATGGGTCGACGCGCTGGTCGGCGCGCAGGGCTACGACCAGCTACCGGCGCTGTGGGCCAGCACCACGGACGCGACCGCCAAGGCGCGGCTGGCCGAGAAGCTCGGGCCGATCGCGGCCGCCGACGCCGACGGGATCGAGCTGACGCGCGCCAACGGGGCGATCGCCACCCGCGCGACCACCGACGCCAGCGTGTCAGCCGCCGAGCTGACCGAGGCCGTCGGCAACGCCGGCGCCTTCGCCCCCGGGTTGCCAGCCATCCGTCGCGCGATCCGGACGCGCCGCGCCACGCCCGATCAAGCCGTGCGCATGCTCGGGGCGCAGGCCGAGTCCTCCTTCGAGCCCGCGGCCGTCATGGCAGCGTTGCTCGAGGTCGCCGACGTCGGGCGCGACCACGTCCTGGCGCTGTGGTCGAGCTTCCGCGCCGACCAACGACTGCCGATCCTGACCGACGACGAGGTGCGACGCGGCCTGCGCAAGCGGCTGGGCAAGGCGGTCGCGCTCGAAGAGCTGGTGGGCCTCGACGCGCTCGACGCCGCGACGTTGCACCGCGACGAGGCGCTGCGCCGGTGGTTCTTCGAGAGCACGACGCCCCGCTCGAAGCTGTGGTTCGCGGCCTCGGGCACCCCGGCCGAGTGCGCGAAGGCGTGCCGCATCCTGCGGGCCGAGGGCATCGGGCTGGCGTGGGCGCTCGAGCTGGGGCCGAGCGCCGATCCGGCGTACGTCCGGGTCCTGGCCAACAACTGCGGCGATCCCAAGGTCGCCGCCCACCTGCGGGCCAGCGCGATGCGCGAGTTCGAGGTCGAGCACATCGACGGCGGCACCCCCGAGCAGGCCGCCGTGACCGGCGGCGCGCGCGCGCGCCTGGACGAGTCGATCGCGACCGCGCCTTCCGAGGACCTGGTCGCGCGCCTGGCCGACCTGAACGATCGCGAGCGCGCCGTCCTGGCCCAGGATCTCGATCAGGTCGCGCGCATCCTGGCGCGCCTGCCGTACGACGAGCTGCCGCGCGCGCTGGCGCTGCTCGACCTGACCTTCGGCGCCGTGGTGGGAGCGCTGCCTCGCCGCGGCTACCACCGGGGCGTGGTCGAGTACCTGCGCACGCGGCCGGTGGCCGAGGAGCACCTCGTCACCGAGACCCAGCTCCTGCTCGAGCCGGCGGTGCTCCACGTCCACCCCGATCCGTTGCTGACCCTGCCGTCGCTGGTCCAGCCCAAGCGCCTGGCCCACGCGATCGAGCTGGTGCCAGCGCTCGTCGAGCGGATGCTGGCCGGCAGCGAGCCCGGGCGGGCGCTGCGGCTGCTCGATCACCCGCTGGTGCGGGCCAAGGCCGCGCCCTACCTCGCGGCCAACCCGGACGCGCTCGACGGCCTGCCGCGCCTCGAGCGATTGCCGGACGCGGCCCAGGAGGCGTTCGATCACCTCGGCGCCGCGGTGCGCAAGGCCCCCGACGCCGGCGGCGCCGCGGCGACGATCGCCGACATCCAGGCCGGCACCTACGACGACGGCGACGCCAAGGCCGA
Source organism: Myxococcales bacterium (assembly GCA_016794525.1). Taxonomy (GTDB): domain Bacteria; phylum Myxococcota_A; class Polyangia; order Haliangiales; family Haliangiaceae; genus UBA2376. The sequence goes on along the minus strand of JAEUJY010000001.1, from coordinate 33,588 downwards.
GGATCGCGCGCAGGCGGTCGAGGCGGCCCGCGCGCAGCAGTCGCTGGCCGGGGCGATCGCCGCGCTGGCCGGGCACGATCACGTCGAGACCGCCGACGCGCTGGCGATCGTCGAGGCGTTCAAGGCGCAGGTCCCGACGCTGATCGCCGACGCCGGGCAGTGGCCGAGCGTGGCCGCGCTGCGCGATCTGGTCGGGCTGATGCCGATGGTGGCGTTCCCCGACCTGTCGTTCGCGACGCTGTTGCGGGGCGCCAACACCCGGCGGTGGATGTTCGAGGACGGCGACGCGTTCCTGCTGCTGCAGTACTTCGCCAAGGATCCCGGGGCGCGGGTGATCGTGGCGGTCGCGCTCCACGACGACGAGCCCGGCGCGCGCGCCTGGCTGAGCAAGCTGCCGCGCGCCGCCGGGCTGACCGATCGCGAGGAGGACTGGCTCGACGAGCTGGCCACGCTGGTCAAGCCGCCCGAGGTGCTGCGCCAGCTGTTCGAGGTCCGCTTCGGCTTCCCGGTCAACGACACGTTCTCGGCCACGCAGCTCCACGCGATGTACGACACGCTGGCGCGGCTGCCCGACGGCCACGTCCAGGCTGGGCGCATCAAGCACCTCGAGCGCGGCAACGTCGGCGCCCAGGCCAGCGGCCTGTGGTGGGGCCCGACCGGGACGATCGCGATCACCGACCAGGATCAGCGCCTGGAAGAGGACGACGTCACGCCGGATCGCCGGTCGTGGATGACGCGGCAGCAGGTGACCGACAACTACGGCTTCGACGACGCTCAGCTCGCCGCGCAGGTCGCCGCCGGCCACTTCGAGGAGCAGGCCACCGATCGCGGCGCCGAGTACCGCATCGCCCAGGTGTCGAGCGACCGCTTGACCGCGACGATGCTGCACGAGGTCGGCCACGCGGTCGACGAGATCCTGGGCAGCCACACCGAGCTGATCTTCGGCCTGGCCGGCTGGCGCCAGCACGCGCCCGACGACTTCGACACCATCGCCACGCTGGCCGGCGGCTGGGACAAGGTGGCGGCCGACGACAAGCCCACGATCGCCCAGACGTGGCGCGACGCGACCTTCTCGGGGCGGGCGATCAAGGACCTCGTGACGGGCGATCACCCGGCGCTGGCGGCCCGCTACGAGAAGGCCGGCGTCGGGGTCGTCGCCGACGCCCGGGCCGGGACCGCGTACGACCACCGCGAGCGCGTCACCCACGGCGATCACGTGTTCGTCCGCACCCCGGGCGCCGCGTTCTGCACGCTGCCGCTGCGGACCGCCCAGGTCGCGCCCAGCGACTACTCGCTCAACGCGCCGGCCGAGTACTTCGCCGAGTGCTACGTCGAGTACTACCGCGACGTCGACGGCAGCCCCGAGGGCCAGCGCAAGAAGGGCGGCGCCCTCCCCACGTGGATCAAGCAGTGGTTCGACGCCCACGTCGACCGCGTCCGCTTCGATCCGCGGCGCGTGACGTCGAAGGGCTGACCGCGCCGCCGCTGCACAAGCTGTGTACACAGGCGCCGCCGCCGCCGCGCCGCGACGCGGCAAGCGTGCGATCCGTCGGTCGTCGGGCGCTGGCCAGCGAGATGCAAGGCCGTGGGGCGGAGGTGCCATGAGCTTCGACCACGATCACCCGCACGCCCACGCCACACCCGCGGTCGCCGACGCCGCGCCCCGCGCCGGCAAGCGCAACCGCACCGATCGCCTGCGCCACCGCCACGGCCCGCGCCCGCGCCCACCCGCCGCGCCGTCGACCGCGGCCGCGGCCGCCGCGGATCCCTTCGACTTCGGCCCCTCGCCACCGCGGGTCTACCGCGTCGACATCACCCACCGCGAGCCGCTCGGCGACGGCGACGGCGCGTGGAAGTCGCGGCTGGTCGTGTTCCTCGGCGGCGACGCCGGCGTCACCGAGGAGGCCCGCTTCGCGCTGACCTACGCCGACGGCCGCCCGTTCCCGCGCGGCGACCTCGAGCTGATCGAGGCGGGCGCACGCACGGCGTCGCTGCGCTGCCGCTACAACCTGGCGACGCTGCCGATCGACGGCCGGGTGCAGGTGACGGTGCCGCCGCCGCGGGCGCCGGAGCTGCACCCCGACGGTTCGATCGGCGACGACGCCGGCAGCGGGCTCGAGGCCTGACCGCGCCGGCGGTGGTCGCCGGCACGAGCGTGGTACGCTCGTCGCGGCGTCGTGAGCGGCGAACTCCTCGACACCGTGCCCTTCGCTGGCGACGCCGCCGGGTCGGCTGACGTGCCGGCGCCGGGCGCGCTAGGGCGGTTCGTCGCCACCGAGCTGCTCGGACGCGGCGGCATGGGCATGGTGCTGCGCGCGCACGATCCGGTGCTCGATCGCCAGGTCGCGCTCAAGCTGCTCGCCCCCGAGCGCTGGGTCGACACCGCGGCGTCGATCGGCGCGCAGGAGCTGGCGCGCGAGGGCCAGGCGCTGGCCAAGCTGGCGCACCCCAACGTCGTCACGGTCTACGAGATGGGCCGCATCGGCGATCGCACCTTCATCGCGATGGAGCTGATCGACGGGGTCAGCCTGCGCGCCTGGCTCGAGGCCGCGCGCCGGCCGTGGCGCGAGGTGCTGGCGGTGCTGATCGCGTGCGGCCGCGGGCTGGCCGCCGCCCACGCCGCCGGGCTGGTCCACCGCGACTTCAAGCCCGAGAACGTGCTCATCGGCAAGGACGGCCGCCCGCGGGTCACCGACTTCGGCCTGGTCACCACCGGCCGCGCGGTCGAGCGCGGCAACGCGGTGACCCGGGACGGCGAGCTGCTGGTCGATGGCGCGGTGGTCGGGACCCCGCCGTACATGGCGCCCGAGCAATGGCTCGGCGAGGCGGTCGACGCGCGCGCCGATCAGTTCGCGTTCTGCGCGACCGCGTGGGAGGCGCTGAGCGGCCGCCGCCCGTTCCCCGCGACCACGGCCATGGCGATCCGCGATCAGGTGCTGGCCGGGCAGATCGTCGATGACGCGCCCGGCATCCCGCGCGCGCTGCGGCCGCTGTTGCGGCGCGGGCTGGCCCGCGCGCGCGAGGCGCGCTGGCCGACGCTCGACGCGCTGCTGGCGCGGCTCGAGGCGGTCGCCGCCCCGCGCCGGACCTGGGCCTGGGCTGCGGGTGCGCTGACGGCCGCAGGCGCGGTGACCGCCGCGGTCGTGCTCGCGCGCGCGCCGGCCACGGATCGCTGCGCGCTCGCTGCTGGGCGGGTCGGCGCCGCCTGGACGCCGGCCGCGCGCGCCCAGGTCGACCAGGCGTTCCGCCGCCTCGACGAGGTCGCCACCGGCGTGCAGGTCGCGCGCGGCCTCGACGCCTACGCCGCGCGCTGGGCCGAGCTGGCCGGCGCGGCGTGCCGGGGCGATCGCGCCGCGGGGCTGTCACCGACGCTGCGGGATCAGCGCGCGATCTGTCTCGACGGCGCCGCGCGGTCGCTGCGCCACGTGGTCGCCGCGCTGGCCGCCGCCGATCGCGGTGTCGCCGCGCGCAGCCTCGACGCGGTGGCGCGGCTGCCCGACCTGGACGCCTGCGACGATCTCCCGCGGCTCGGCGCGCTGACCGCGCCGCCGGGCGATCCCGCGCTGCGGCGACGCTTCGATCAGGTCCACGCGCGGCTGGCCGAGGTCGACGCGTTGCGGCTGGCGGGCGCCAGCCCCGAGCTGCCCGCCGCGATGATGGCGGTGGTCGCCGACGCGCGGGCGCTGGCGCATCCGCCGACCCTGGCGCTCGCGCTGCGCGCGCTGGGCCTAGCCCATCGCGACCGGCGCGACCTGGCCGCCGCCGAGGCCGCGTTCCGCGAGGCCGCGAGCGCCGCTGCTGACGGCCGCGACGACGCCGCGGTGGCCCAGGCGTGGATCGAGGTGCTGTTCGTGGCCAGCGAGCGCGGCGGCGACCTGGCGGCCGTCGCGGCGCTGGAGCCGGTCGCCGACGCCGCGATCCGACGCGCCGGCGGGTCGCGCAGGCTCCGCCACGAGCTGTCGATGGCGGCTGGGACGCTGGCCGCGCGGCGCGGCGACTTCGCCACCGCGCTGGCGCGGTTCGACGCCGCGATCGAGACCGCGCCCGACGCCGGGGAGCGCGGCCGCGCGATCGGCGATCGCGCGCGCGTGCTGTTCACGCGCGACGGCGCGGCGGCGGCGCTGCCGGGGGCCCGCCAGTCGGCGGCGCTGATGGCCGCGGCGCTGGGACCGCAACACCCGTCCACCGCCGACGCGCTGGTGCTGGTCGGGCAGGCGGCCAACACCGCCGGCGAGCGCACCGAGGCCCAGGCGCGCCTGCGCGAGGCGCTGGCGATCCACGAGCGCAGCGACGGCCGCGACTCGGCGCGGGTGGCCGGCGATCTGGTCGAGCTCGGCAACGTCGCCGTCAACCTGGGCGATCTGGCCGGCGCCCGCGCCCACTTCGAGGAGGCGCTGGCGATCCAGCGCCGGATCGGCGCCGCCGCGGCCGACGTGGCGTTCACCCAGATCGCGCTCGCCGGGTTGCTCAGCGACACCGCGCCCGCCGAGTCGCTGCCGTACTTCGACGCGGCGTTGCCGGTGCTGGCGACCACGCTCGGCCGCGCGGACCTCAACTACCTGGGCAGCGCGATGAACCACGCGCTGGCGCTGCGCCACCTGGGGCGCTGCGACGAGGCGCTGCGGCTCCTCGGCGAGATCGACGCCGGACTGGCCGCCTACCCCTTCGTCTACCCGCTGGCGCTGACCTACGGCGCGCAGTGCCTGCGCCGTGCGCGGCAGGTCGGCCCGGCGCTGGCGCGGCTCGAGCGCGCCCGGGCGATCTGCGCCGACAATTGCGCCCCCGACGTCGTGATCACCGTCGACTGGGAGCTCGGCACGCTGCTGCACGAGGCCGGGCGAGATCGCCGGCGCGGCCGGGCGATGATCGAGGCCGTGGTCGCCGCCGCCCGCGCCACCGATCCCCCCCACCCGCTCCTGCCCGACGCCGAGGCGTGGCTGAAGACCCACCGCTGACGGTCAGCCGTGCGGTCGCGCGATCCGGTACTGCTTGATGCGGTTGACCAGCGTGCTGCGCGACACGCCGAGCAGCTGCGCGGCGCGGCTCTGGTTGCCGCCGCACCGCGCGAGCGCGTCGATCACCCGCTGCCGCTCGTCGCGCTCGGCGGGTGACAGCGCCGCCAGGAATGCCGCCGCGGCGTCGACGGCGTCACCGCGGGCCGCCGCCACGACGGCCGGCGCCACGGCGGCCGTCGCGACCACGGCCGGCGCGACCACGGCGACCGGCGCCGTCGTCGCCATCGGTGCGATCGCCAGGTGGCGGACGCCGAGCTCTCCGCCGCGCGCCAGCAGCACCCCGCGCTCGATGACCGCCTTCAGCTCGCGGGTGTTGCCGGGCCACGGGTGGGCCTCGAGCGCGGCGGCCAGCTCCAGCGCCAGCGCCAGCGGCGGCCGGCCCAGCTGCGCGCAGGCCTCGGCCAGGAACCGCGTGGCCAGCGGGACGATGCGGGCCCGGCGCTCGCGCAGCGGCGGGATCACCAGCGTGATCCCGTCGAGGCGGTAGTACAGGTCCTGGCGGAACCGGCGCGCCGCGATCTCCGCCGGCAGGTCGCGGTTGGTCGCGGCGACGAAGCGCACGTCGATCTTGATCGCCCGGGTCGCGCCCAGCCGCACCACCTCGCGCGCCTCGATCGCGCGCAACAGCTTGGCCTGGGTGCCGATCGGCAGCTCGCCGATCTCGTCGAGGAACACCGTGCCGCCCTCGGCCGACTCGAGCAGCCCGATCTTGGTGGCGGCGGCCCCGGTGAACGCGCCGCGCTCGTGGCCGAACAGCTCGCTCTCGATCAACGGCTCGGCCAGCGCCGCGCAGTTGATCCGGGCCATCGCCCCGGTGCGCCGCGACAGCGCGTGCAGCGACTCGGCCAGCACGTCCTTGCCGACGCCGGTCTCGCCGAGGATCAGCACGCTGGTGCGGGTGGCGGCGACGTCGCGCACGAACGGCGGCAGGCCGTCGACCGTGGGGTCGTCGATCCGCAGGCGCTCGACCCCGGACCGCCCCGACGACGGCGCGGCCGCGCCGCCGGCGGTCACCATGCACGCGAACGGTCCGAGGTGGAAGCTCGCGCCGGGCGCCAGCGCGATCGGCGCGCCGCCGCGCACCACCTGCTCGCCGACGCGGACGCCGTTGGTCGACCCGAGGTCCTGGATGGTCAGCGGCGGCCCTCGCCGCAGCACCGCGTGGCGCCGCGACAGCCCGGGGTCGTCGATCACGACGTCACACGCGGGATCGCGGCCGATCAGCAGCTCGGCGCGCCCCAGCGCGTGCGTCGCGAGCGTGCCGCGCCCCGCGATCAGCAGGAAGTCGGCGGGCCCGGCGCTCGCCCGCTCGCCCTCGGGGACGGTCGCGGTCACCCGCCCAGGGTAGCAAATCGTCGACGGCGCCGACATCGCCCGCGCCGCCGAGGCGCAGGTTGCACAACCTGTGTACACACCGGGCGGACGCGGGGCGCAACTACGCAAACCCACCGCGCGCGGGCCCGGCACGCGGCGTGCTCCTCCCCGCCGCATGCACGACCTCGATCGGATGGTCCCGCACCCCGACGCGCCCGACCACGTCGGCGCGCTGGCGCCCGGCAAGCGCACGCTGACCCAGGGCCTGCCGCCGCGCAGCCTGCGCGGCCGCGAGCGCGACGTCGTGACGTTCGACGTCGCCGGCGAGTACCGCGAGGACCGCGCGACGATCGATCGCCCGCACCGCGGCCCGCTCACCGACGACCAGCTGGCGCGGGCGCGGGTCCGCAACCCGCGCTGGCAGCGCCAGCTCGGCTTCGATCCGCGCCGCTTCAGCCGCGCGGCGCTCGACAGCGAGACGTTCGCCGAGGACGTCGCCCGCGCCCAGGCCAAGGCCGGCCTGCCCGTCGACGGCATCGTCGGCCCGCGGACCGCCGCGCGCCTCGCCGCGCGCCCGACCGCCCCCGACCCCGGCGGCGGCTACCGCGAGGACCGCGCGACCATCGCCGGGCCACCCGCCGCGCCGGACGATCCGTTCGCCCTGCACCGCATCGATCTGTGATCCGCGCGCGGCTGGCTACCGGACGACGGTCACCGCCAGCCCGACGCGATCGCCGCCGATCACCGGCGCGACGCCGATCCGCGCGCCGCGGCGCCGCGCCACCAGCGCCGGCGTCGCCAGCAGGTCCCACGCCGCCCACGCCACCGCGCCCGCGCCCAGCAGCGCGCCGGCGCCGATCAGCGCGCCACCGGCGACCTGCGCGCCGCGGCAGTCGCGGGTCTCCCCGCAGCCGAACCCCAGCACCAGCGCGCCGGTCACCGCGCCGAGCCCGCCGACGACGATCATCGCCGGGCGCGTCGCGCCGCCCAGCACCGCGCGCCGCCGGGCGCCGCCGGCCCACAGCCCGGCCATCGGCCCGACGCCGAGCGTCAGCGTGGCGACGCCGGCCGCCAGCATCCGGCGCTCGTCGCGGCCGTCGTCGGCCGGCAGGCCGTCCGCGGTCTGCCACAGGTACGCGCCGCTCATGAGCCCGGCGGCGGTCGCCGCCAGCCCGATCGCCTGGGCCTGGTCTGGCGCGACCGCCGGCTCGTCGTCGGCGCGCGCCGCCCCGCTGGCCGCGAGGGTGCCGATCACCACGAGCGTCGCGACCAGCCGGGCGTGCATGGGCCGATGCTAGCCACACCGCCGGCCGCCCCGCGCCGGCGCACCGCTCGCAACCGATCACCGCGCTGCGCCCGTCTCGCCGCACGGCGGCGGTCGCGGGCCCGAACCAAGGTGCCGGGCGACGCCGGCCGTCGGCGCCGCTGGGCTATCATCGCCGGACGTGTCGACCGTCGTCGTGTTCGTCGGGCTCGCGGTGCTGATCGGCGCCGTGGCCTGGCGGCCCCACGGCCTCGGCCCGACGGTCGGGGCCTCGCTGGCGGTGGCGGTCGCCGCGCTCGGCGGCGCGGTCGCGCTGTCCGACTTCCGCGTCGCCGCCGCGGCGCAGTGGCGCGCGTACGTCACGCTCGCCGCGGTGATGACGATGACCTCGGCGGCCGAGCGCCTGGGCCTCTTGGCGCGCCTGGCCGCGATCATCGAGCCGCGCACGCGCGGGCCGGTGAAGCACGCCTTCCGCGTCACCTTCGCGCTGTCGGCGCTGGTCGCGGCCGCGCTGTCGAACGACGCCGCCATCCTGCTGATGACGCCGACGGTGATCCTGCTGTTGCGGACGGTCTATCCGCGCCGCCACCCCAAGTTCCTCGTGCCGTTCGCGGTCGCGGTCTTCACCGCCGCCGGCGTCGCGCCGCTGGTCATCTCCAACCCGATGAACCTCATCTTCTGCGACCACGCCGGCATCGGCTTCAACGCCTACGCGGTGGCGATGATCCCGGTCGCGATCGCCGGCTGGCTCGTCGCGTACGCGGTGCTCGCGTGGATCTTCCGCGACGTGCTCGCCGACGCCTCGCCGGCGCTCGGCGCCTGGCCGACCACGCCCGAGCCGCTCGGCGTCGGGGCGCGGCTCGTGCTGCTCGCCGTCGTCGCCGCGCTGTGCGCCTACCCGATCTTCGCGTACTTCGACCTGCCGCTGTGGCCGGTCGCGGCCGCCGGCGCGGCGGTCTGCGTCGCGGTCAGCCTGCACGCCGGCCACCGCCCCGCCGCGCTGGTCGGCGGCGTCACCTGGACCATCTTCCCGTTCCTGATGGGCGTGTTCATCCTCGCGATGGCGCTCGAGCGCGTCGGCGTCGTCGGCTGGCTGCGCTCGCTCTACGCCTCGTCGCCGGCGCCGGTCGCCACCATCGGCGTCACCTCGGCCGTGGGCTCCGCCGCGCTCAACAACCACCCGATGTCGGTCCTCAACGCCTTCGCCCTCGACGGCTCGCCCGACCCCGGCAACACCCGCGCCCTCGCCGCGCTGGTCGGCGGCGACCTCGGCCCCCGCCTGCTGCCCGTCGGCTCGCTCGCCTCGCTCCTCTGGTACGACCTGCTGCGCAAGCACCAGGTCGACGTGAAGGTCACCACCTTCATCCGCGTCGGCGTGCTGCTGACCATCCCCACCCTCGCCGTCTCGCTGCTCGTGCTGTGGCTCGTCACCGGGCTGTGAGGAGGCGCGCCGCGGCGGTGTCCCGGGCGCCGCGCCGCCCCTCCCCCGCGGCACGCGGCATGCACCTCGCCGGGGCATGCGTCCCCTCGCTGTGTCCGAGCTCATGACGGCCGGGGTCGTGACGGTCCCGGATGACGCGACCCTGAGCAACGTCGATTGGGAGATGGCGCTCGCCGACGTGCGCCATGTGCCCGTGGTCGATGGCAAAGGCCGCCTGTGCGGCATCGTGTCCGACCGCGACCTGCTGCGCTCGATGAACCGGGCGCACCGCGGTCAGGTGCCGGTGTCGCAGGTGATGACGGTGCAGGTGCTCACCGTGCGCCCCGAAACTCCTGCGCGCGACGCGCTCGAGCAGCTGCTGGCGCGCAAGGTGAGCGCGCTGGTGGTCGTCGACGACGCCCAGCTCCCCGTCGGCATCGTCACCGCGACCGACTTCCTCGACCTGGCGTTCCGCGCGCTGAGCGGGCTGCCGGTCGACGCGCCTCACGCCGAGGCGTGACGCCTACAGATCCTTGGCGAGCCGCACGGTGACGTCGGCGCCGCCGGCCAGCGGGCGCATGGCCTGCTTGCCGGGCGCGCGCACCGGCGCCTGCTTGCCGGACGCGGGCGCGATCCACTCGTAGAGCGATGGCGAGGCGATCACGCCAGCGGTCGTGACCGCGGCCTGCCACTCGACGTCGGTGAGCAGGCGCTTGCCGACGGTCTGGGCGTAGGCCTTGGCGAAGTTGTAGGGCGCGTTGATCACCGGCTTGTCGAGCGCGGCGGCCTTGGGCGCCTTGAGCTTGGGGAAGCCCTTGGCCCACTCGGCGGCGGTGACCGGGCGGGCGTCGACGAAGAACCACGGCGCGCCATCGGCCTTGAGCACCAGCACCATGCCGGCCGGCGCGGTCGGCAGCGGCGGCGGCGGCGGCGCGTCGATCACCACCGGCACGGCGGCGTCGACCACGGCGGCCCCGGTGCCGGCGCTGGCGCCGGCGTCCGCCGTCGAGCCGCGACCGAGGAAGTGGACCAGGCCGCCGACGAACACGATCGCCGCCAGCGCCGTGACCACCCACGCCCAGGTCGGCAGCCGCTGCGCGCCAACCGCGACGATCGCGGCGTGGGTCGCGCCGACGTCGTCGGTGAACGCCGGGGGCGCGTCGCCGCCGACGAACGGGGTCTTGGTGTCGCTGCGCGACGCGCTGGGCGCGGCCGGCGGCAGCGTCACCGCGCGGCCGTCCTGCAGCCGCTGGATGATCGCCTCGAGCCGCGCGATCAGCGTCGGGTAGTCGGGGCGCTCGGCCGGCTTCTTGGCCATCATCGCCCGGGCCAGATCGGCCAGCTCGGCGTCGACGCCGGGCGCGCGCTCGCGGGCGTCGGGAGGCGGGTTCTTCAGGTGGCGCGCGACCACCTTCAGGTACTTGTCCTCGGCGGGGTTGCCGGTGCGGAACGGCGGCAGGCCGGTGACCAGGAAGTACAGCGTGCCGCCCAGCGCGTAGATGTCGACGCGCTCGTCGATCTTCTCGCCGCGCGCCTGCTCGGGCGCGATGTAGTCGGGCGTGCCGACGACGACGCCGAGCGCGGTCAGCGCCGGCTCGCTGCCGGGGTCGACCGGCTTGGCCAGGCCGAAGTCGGTGACCTTGACCTTGCCCTCGGTCAGCCGCACCAGGTTCGACGGCTTGACGTCGCGGTGGATCAGCCCGGCCTTGGCCGCGGCGTCGAGCCCGCGCGCCGCGTCGAGGATGGCGCGGGCCGCGACCACCGACGTCATCGGGCCGTCGTCGTCGACCAGGCTGGCCAGGTCGGTGCCCTCGAGCAGCTCCATCGCGATGTACGGGCGGTCCTCGTACATGCCGGTCGCGAACACCTGCACCACGTTGGGGTGGGCGATCGCCGCGACCGCGCGGCCCTCGCGGGTGAACCGCGCCCGCAGCTCGTTGGAGTCCTTGTGCTTCTCCGACAGGATCTTGATCGCGACCTTGCGCGACAGGCCGACGTCGACGCCGCGGAAGACGTCGCCCATCGAGCCGGCGCCGATGACGCCGTCGACGCGGTAAGCGCCAAGCGTGGTGCCGGGAGCGGGCGTGCCCATGCGAACGCCGACTATAGCGAGGCGCTGCCTCGCCCGGGTACGCGCGGGGCCCAGATTTTCCGCGGCGGGGTGGTGTATACAGCCTCGGCGCCATGGCTGGTCCCTACGACTCCGATCGCGGCGACCGCGGCGACCGCGGCGACCGCGGCGACCGCGGCGACCGTGGCGACCGTGGCGAGCGCAGCGACCCCCACGCCGGCCGGCGCGGCGCCCGGGTGCTGCCGCACAACCTCGACGCCGAGGCCTCGGTGCTGGGCGGCGTGTTCCTGCGCAACGAGGTGCTGTCGAACCTCGACACCCTCGAGGTCGAGCACTTCTACAGCCCGAAGCACCAGGCCGTGTTCATGGCCATGCGCAACCTCGAGGCCCAGGCCAAGCCGATCGACCCGGTGACGGTCGAGGCCGAGCTGCAGCGCCTGGGCAAGCTCGACGCGGTCGGCGGCCTGGCGTTCCTGGGCGAGCTGGCGCTGCGGGTGCCGTCGGTCGACAACGTCATCCACTACGCCGAGATCGTCGAGGGCAAGCGCTCGACCCGGCGGGTGATCGAGGCCGCCGGCGAGGTGGTCGACAAGGGCTACGAGGACGACCTCGAGGTCGGCGAGTACCTCGACCTGGCCGAGGGCAAGATCTTCGAGGTCACGCAGCGCAAGGCCAAGGCCGGCCCCGAGCCGCTCAAGGGCCTGATCAAGAAGGTCTTCAGCTCGCTCGACGAGCGCTTCGCGGCCGGCGACGGCGTGACCGGGGTGCCGACCGGGTTCACCGATCTCGATCAGAAGACCGCGGGCCTGCAGCCGACCGAGCTCATCATCCTCGCGGCCCGCCCCGCGATGGGCAAGACGTCGTTCGCGCTGTCGCTGGCGCAGAACGCCGCGGTCAACGGCGGCTGGCCGGCGATCGTGTTCTCGCTCGAGATGTCGTCGACCCAGCTCGCCGAGCGTCTGTTGTGCTCGGAGGCCCGGGTCGACTCGAGCGCGCTGCGCCGCGGCCAGCTGCAGCGCCAGGACATGACCAACCTGACCTACGCGGCCAACACGCTGGCGAAGGCGCCGATCCTGATCGACGACACGCCGGCCTTGTCGCTGCGCGAGCTGCGCAGCCGCGCCCGCCGATTCCGCTCGAACAAGGAGCTGTTCGGCGACAAGAAGACCGGCCTCATCGTCGTCGACTACTTGCAGCTGATGCGCGGCTCGCCCCAGGCGGCGAAGGCCAGCCGCGAGCAGGAGATCAGCGAGATCTCGCGCGGCCTCAAGTCGCTGGCCAAGGAGCTCGAGTGCCCGGTGATGGCGCTGTCGCAGCTCAACCGCTCGCTCGAGTCGCGCACCGACAAGCGACCGCAGCTGTCCGACCTGCGTGAGTCGGGCGCCATCGAGCAGGACGCCGACGTCATCCTCTTCATCTACCGGGACGTCGTCTACAACAAGGACAGCGAGAACCCGAACATCGCCGAGGTGATCATCGGCAAGAACCGCCACGGCGCGATCGGCACCGTCGAGACCCACTTCGAGGGGCGGTTCACGCGGTTCGAGAACCTGTCGCAGCGCAGCGACCCGAACGGCTGAGCCGCGGCGCGCGCCGGCGGCGCCCGCCTACTGCCGCGCCAGCTCGCCGGGCGCAGCGGGCCGGTAGACGATGCAGGTGCCCCAGAAGCCGCGGCGCGCGCGCTTCTCGAGCTCGGGGGTCGAGCTCCAGTCGTTGATGCCGGTGTCGCGGGACGCGGCGCCGCCGACGACCACCGCGTCGCAGCCGAGCGCGGCGCCGCGGGCGCGCAGCGCCTTGAGCATGTCGGGCGTGTCGGCCTGGCTCCAGCTCGACGACTCTTCGACCTCGATCAGCGCCACGTCGACGTGCGGCGTCGCCGGCGCGCCGCTCGAGAACAGCTCGACCGTCTCGGCCGGCCGCGGCGTCATCGGCCGCGGCGACGGGTTCAAGATGGTGTGCTTGGTGGAGGTGCCGCAGGCCGCGGCGAGGAGGACCATGGGGAGGAGAGCGCGGAGGGGGGTGAGCACGGCCGACTCCTTGAGCAAACCCGAAGCCAGCACGCGCGGCCGCTCAACCGTCGAGATTCGGCCACCACCGCGCACGTCTGTGAACGCCTCGCCACAACCCCCCCATGAACGCTTGGCCGCCCCGACTCCGCTCGCGCCCGTGCCCGTGCCCGTGCCCGTGCCCGTGCCCGATCTCCGGCTCCGGCTCCGGCTCCGACTCCGGCTCCGACTCCGGCTCCGGCTCCGGCTCCGACTCCGGCTCCGGCTCCGACACCGGCTCCGGCTCCGACACCGGCTCCGGCTCCGGCTCCGGCTCCGGCTCCGGCTCCGACTCCGGCTCCGGCTCCGGCTCCGACTCCGACTCCGGCTCCGGCTCCGGCTCCGCCTCCGGCTCCGGCTCCGGCTCCGCCTCCGTCCCCGTCCCCGTCCCCGGCTCCGGCTCCGGCTCCCCATCCCCGAAAACGCATCGCGGCGCGATCCCTTCCGGAACCGCGCCGCGTCACGTCGAGCCCTTCGGCTCGCCGGCGTGCCTCGCTACTACTTGGCCTTGCCGACGACGAAGAACTTGCAGGTGGCGCTGACGCCGCTGCCCAGCTTGACCTGGACCTCGTACTTGCCGAGCGCCTTGACCGGCTGATCCATCACCACCCAGCGGTGGTCGATCTCGATGCCGGTCTTCTTCAGCTGCTCGGCGATGTCACGGCTGGTGACCGAGCCGAACAGCTTGTCGTCCTCGCCGACCTGGCGGTCGAACTGGAGGGTCATGAGGTTGATCTTCTCGGCCAGCGCCTCGGCGCCCGCGCGCTCCTTCGCCACCTTCTTGGCGATGACGCGCTTGTCGTGCTCGAGCTTGTGGACGTTGGCGGCCGTGGCCGTCACCGCCATGCCCTGCGGCACGAGGAAGTTGCGGCCGTAGCCCGGGCGGACGCTGACCAGGTCCCCGGCCGAGCCGAGGTTGGGGACGTCCTGGGTCAGGATGATCTGCATGGCCATGGCGTCCTCCTCACTCCCCGCCGACCGTGATCGGCAGGAGCGCGAGCATGCGGGCGCGGCGGACCGCGACCGAGATCGCGCGCTGGTGCTTGGCGCACGAGCCGCTGATGCGGCGCGGCACCATCTTGCCGCGGTCGGTCACGAAGCTGCGCAGCAGCTGCGGGTTCTTGTAGTCGATGAGCGTGGTGGTCTCGGCGCAGAAGCGGCAGACCTTGCGGCGGTTCATGCCGCCGCCGCCGCCACCGCGACCACCCTTACCGCCGCGGCGGTCGTCGCCCTTGTCGTCGAGATCGTCTTCGATGCGCGACATGATCAGTTCTCCTGGCCGATCGGGGCCTCGGCCACCGGGTTCTCGTACTCGTCGTCGTCGTCGCCCGCGGGGGCGGCGTCACCGCGCGACAGGAACAGGTCCTCCTCGTCGGCAGCGGTGGTGGCGGCGCGCTCGTAGCTGGCGTCGTCGATCTCGGTCGGACGCGCCTCGGGGTTGATCGACTCGTCGAGGCGAACCGTCATGAAGCGGATCACCAGGTCGAGCATGCGCAGGTTGCGCTCGGTCTCCTCGACGACGCCGGCGGTCGCGAGGTACCGCCAGTAGAGGTAGATGCCCTTGCGCTCCTTGGCGACTTCGTAGGCCAAGCGGCGCTTGCCCCAGTTGTCGACCTTCAGGATCTTCCCGCCCATGCCCTCGATGATGCCCTTGACCTTGGTGTTGATCTCGGCGACGCCATCGTTGGCGGTGTTGGGGCGCAGGATGTAAACGGTCTCGTACTCGCGCGACGTGCCCGGCGCGTCGCGGAGGCTCTGCAGTCTTGCCATGTCTGGTTCCTCTCGGGTGCTGCCCGTCCACGAGGGACGAGCGAGGTGAGGGGCGGCTTTTAGCAGAGCCGGCGTGGCAGATCAACAGCGATGGGCGGCCCGTCGCGCTAGCCAATCCGAGGGGTTAGCACGTTCGGGCGGTCGGATCGCGGTATATCCACCGCCCATGGACGCCAGGCCGGTGCGCCTCGCCGAGCTGGTCGGCGCGATGTCGCTCGCCACCGACCTGGCCAACGGCTTCGCGCTGGAGAAGACGCTGCGCACGACGCTGCTGGCGGTGCGGCTGGCCGAGGCGCTCGGGCTCGACGCCGCCACCACCCGGGACGTCTACTACGCGGCGGCGCTGCGGTTCATCGGCTGCACCGGCTTCGCGGCCGAGGAGGCGGCGCTGGCCGACGGCGACGACATCGGGTTCCGCCACGCGCTCCTGCCCGCCGACGGCACCGGCGACGCGGTCGGGCGGCTGTGGCGCGACCTCGGCGGCAGCCGCGGCCACCGCGCCCGCACGATCGGCCGGGCGATCGCCGCGCCGAGCACGCGGGCCCGCCACCGCCGCGCGGCGTGCGACGCGGCGCTGCTGCTGATCGCGCCGATCGGCCTGCCCGACGGCGTGGCCCGGGCGCTGACCGAGGTGTTCGAGCGCCCCGACGGCCGCGGCCTGCCGGTCGGGCTGCGCGGCGACGCGATCGCGCTGCCGGCGCGGGTGGTGGCGGCGGCGGACCTCGCCGAGCAGCTGCGCGGCGTGCTGGGGGCCGACGACACCCGCCGCGAGCTGCGCCGCCGCGCGGGCCGGCAGCTCGACGCCGCGGTGGTGCAGGCGTACCTCGCGCTGCCGCCGGCGCCGCCGCTGGACTCGACCTGGGACGCGTTCCTCGCCGCCGAGCCGGGGCCGCCGCTGGTGGCGCCGCCCGAGCGCATCGACGCCGTGTGCCGGGCGTTCGGGCGGTTCGTCGACGTGCGCTCGCCGTTCACGCTGGGCCACGCCGACGCGGTGGCCGGGCTGGCGGCGCGGCTGGCGACCGCGCTCGGCGTCGAGGCCGCGGCGGCGACGGCGATCACCCGGGCCGCGTGGCTGCACGATCTGGGGACGCTGGCGGTGCCGCTGGGCACGTGGGATCGCCCCGGGCCGCTGCCGCCGATCGAGCGCGGCCGCTGCGACGAGCACGCCGCGGTCGGGGAGCGCATCGTCGCGGTGGCGCCGGCGCTGGGCCCGGCGGCGCGGCTGATCGGCCGCCACCACGAGCGGCTCGACGGCGGCGGCTACCACCGCGGGCTGCGCGGCGACGCGCTCGACGACGGCGCGCGCATCGTCGCGGTGGCCGACGTGTGGGCCGCGCTCGGCGCCGCCCGCGCGCACCGGCCGGCCCACGACCGAGCCGCCGCCGCGACGCTGCTGGCCGAGGAGGCCCGGGCCGGCCGGCTCGACGCCCGCGCGGTCGAGGCGGCGCTCGAGCTGGTCGGCGCGCCCGCGCCGACGACGCCGTGGCCGGCGCGGCTGTCGGATCGCGAGGTCGAGGTGCTGCGGCTGGTCGCGATCGGCCGCACCAACCCCGAGATCGCGCGCCTGCTGGCGATCAGCGCCAAGACCGTGCAGCACCACGTCAGCCACGTCTTCGACAAGCTCGGCGTCGCCAGCCGCGCCGGCGTCGCGCTGCGGGCGATCGAGCTCGGGCTCTTGCAGCAGGCGCTGTAGTAGACCGCTTCGCGCTTCGCCGTGGAGGCTCGCGGAATCGAGACCGGCACGGGCACGGGCACGGGCACGGGCACGGGCACGGAGCAGGTCGACTCCGAACCGCCTCCGGCGCTTCTCGGCGACCTGCTAGGCCGGGTGGCCTATCGCCGGCGCGCCCGGCCGGCCCTACCGTGCCGCCATGCCTCGACCGCTCTGGCTCCTGCTCGCGCTGGCCGCCGCCTGCGCCACCCCCGATCCCGGCCTCCGCGTGGCCGCCCCACCCCACGCCGCCCCCGCGGCCGACGTCGCGTGGGACGAGCTGACCTTCACCGGCGCCGGCGGCGTCCAGCTCTACGGCCAGCACTGGCGACCGGTCACCGGCGAGCCGCGCGGCGTGCTGGTCATCCACCACGGCCTCGCCGACCACGGCGCGCGCTACGCCGGGCTCGCCGAGCGGCTGGTCCGCGCGGGCTTCGCGGTGTGGGCGCTCGACATGCGCGGCCACGGGCGCTCGGCCGGCACGCGGGCGTCGTCGCCGTCGATCGACGCGTACCTCGACGACCTCGACGCGTTCCTGCGCGAGGTGCGCGCCGCCGAGCCCGGGCGCCCGGTGTTCCTGATGGGCCACAGCCTCGGCGGGTTGATCGCCACGCTGTACACGATCGAGCGCCAGCCCGACCTCGCCGGCGTCGTGCTGTCGGCGCCCGGCATCGCCTTCGACGCGCCGGCGCTGCAGGCCGGCGCGATCCGCTTCGTCGCCGGCCTAAACCCCGACGCGCCGCTGCTCGCGACGCCCCACGGCGACTTCTCGTCGGACCCGGCGGTGATCGCCGACATGGATCGCGATCCGCTCATCTTCGCTCCCAAGGGCCCGGCGCGGACCGCGCGCGCGGCGATCGACGGCGTCGGCCGGGTGTGGGCGCGCCCCGAGGCGTTCCGCGCGCCGCTCCTGGCGCTGCACGGCACGATCGACAAGCTGACCGCGCCCAGCGGCAGCCGCGACCTGGTCGCGCGCGCCGGCGCCGCCGACAAGACGCTGCGCATCTACCCGGGCCTCAACCACGATCTGCTGCACGAGCCCGACGGCGCGGGCGCGCAGGTCGCGGGCGAGATCGAGGCGTGGCTGGTGGCGCACACCGGCGGCCCGGCGGTGACCTTCGCCGGGTCGTCGACGACCCAGCCGCTCAAGGGCGACCACGGCGCCAGCGTCGTCGCGATCGAGCTCGACCTCCGCGCCGAGGCGCCGCGCGACGTCGACGACGTGGCGATCACCGGCGGGCTGCGGCTGCGCGCTGGCGTCGGTCGCGCCGGCCCCGGGCTCGGCTACCTCGGCGGCCTCGACCTGCGCGCCGGCTATCTCGACGGCGGCCACTACGAGCTCGACGGCCACCTGGCCGGGCTGGCGCTGCGCTCGACCGGGGGCGCGCTGGTCGCGGTCACCGGCGGGGTCGGCGTCGGCGGGGTGCGCGGCGCGGGCGCGCTCGACGCGCCGGTCGAGCTGGCGGTCGAGCTGCCGCTGGGGCCGACCCGGCTCCTGGCCCGCGCCGGCCTGGCCTGGCGGCTCACCGGCGACGCCTACGCCGACGACGCGCTCGGCGTCGCCGACGAGGCCAGCGCGCTGGTCGGGCTGCGCCTGGGCCGCGATCGCCGCTACTGGTCGACGGTCGGCGCCGGCGCCGGGCCGTTCCTCGCCGTCACCTACCGCAACCTCGGCGGCGGCGAGCTCTACGGCGTGGCCGTCGGCGGCCAGCTGTGGGGCGGCCGCTGAGCCGTCACAGCGCGCCGCACTGGGGCACCGTCACCGGCGCCGGCGGCGCGACGAAGCGGCTCACGTACCAGTCGTAGATGGTGTACGGCCACACGCCCGAGTCCATGCCCATGCGGTTGAGGACCAGCGTGCCGTTGCGCCCGGTGGCCAGCGAGTTCGCCGACGAGTTGAACCCGTCGAGCGAGACCTCGGGCGCGAACGCGTCGCAGCCGCGGTTGTACGTCCAGTACGTGTAGTTGCCGCTCCACCGGTGGTGGACGAGGTGGAGGTAGCCGTTCACCGCCGCGAGCTGGACGTCGTCGCCCTGGATGGGCGCGCCCGACGGGCCGGCCGGGATCCGCGCCGGCGCCGACCAGCTCCCGCCGAGCGGCAGCTTCTGCAGCACGATCTCGCCCGCCGCGCCGTCGCGGTGCGCGAGGTAGAGCGTCGACCCCAGCACCGCGAGCGACGGCGGCGACCCCGACTGGGCGTTGATCGTCACCATCGGTGTCCACGCCTCGTCGGGGCCCATGGTCGAGTACCACAGCGGGTACGTGGTCACGGCGACGCCGCGGCGGTAGACCTCGACCTCGCGGCTGCCGACCATGTACAGCCGGTTGTTGAAGACCGCCAGCGCGGGCGCCCCGCCCAGCGACTGGAACGGCAGCTGCGAGTTCGTGAGCCAGGTCCCGGTCGTCACGTCGAGCCGCGAGAACCACACCGCGGTGTGGTCGCTGTCGCCGGGGTGGACCATGTAGATGTACCCGATGTAGGCCGCGAGGCTCACGCGGCCGAGCGACTGCTGCCCGGGGACGCGCTTGGTGCTGGTGCACGAGACCGCATCGCACTGGCGCCAGTACAGGTCGTGGGTGAGCGACGGCAGCGCGTTGCCGCTGTCGTCGGCGAAGACCTGGTACTCGACGCCGTCCAGCAGCGCGGTGGCCGGCGCGTAGCTGAGCGTGACGTGGGTGTTGGTCGTCGTCGTCCAGCTGGCCAGCGACAGCTCCTCGCGGCCCTCGCCGAGGTCGCCGTCGTCGACGTCGACGCAGGCCACCACCGACGAAGCCGCGAGCAGCGAAGCGAACACGAAGCGTGATCCGATCATCTCGAACTCTCCTTGGAACGTGCCGACGTCGCGCCGAGCACGGCCCATCGCGAGAGCAACCGCCGTGCCGCGACGCACCCGCGCGTGCGCGCGCGCGGCCCCACGTCGGGCGTCGCGCGACCACCGCGGTGGTCGACTCGCACGGTCGGATTGCGCGCGCAGTTCGCGCGCGCCACGCACGGCGCCTCGCGGCGGCGGCGCTACGCGACGGCGGGCTTGCCGTTGAACTCGTTCATCGCGGCCGCGACGCCGAGGCCGACGATCGCCTCGACCGCGTCGGCCGCGCGCGCCAGCAGCGCGTCGACCATCGCCGCCTGCGCGCTGGGGAAGTCGGCCAGCACCCAGCCGGCGACGTCCTTGTCGCCGGCCTTGCCTTTGGGCAGCCCGCCGTCGGCGGTGCCGGGCTTGGGCCCGGGCTTGCCGACGCCGATGCGGACCCGCGCGAAGCCGTTGCCGCCGCACTGCTCGATGATCGAGCGCAGGCCGTTGTGGCCGCCGTGGCCGCCGCCGGTCTTGACCCGCACCAGCCCGACGTCGAGATCGATCTCGTCGTGGACCACCAGCGTGTGCTCGAGGTCGACGCCGTAGAACGCGCCGGCCCGCTGCACCGCGAAGCCCGACAGGTTCATGAACTCCATCGGCTCGAGCAGCACGACCTTCTGCCGGCCGCGCGGCGTGACGATCACGCCGGTCGCGGTGTGCCCGCCCAGCTTGCCGCCGCTCTTGAGCTCGCCCACGCCGTGGCGCGCGGCGAGCAGCTCGACGGCGCGGAACCCGACGTTGTGCCGGTTCCGCGCGTACTTCGCGCCTGGGTTACCCAGGCCGACGACCATCCACATCGCAGGTCACGCGGCGCGGGCCGTCGGCCCACGCGCTCCCTACTTCTTGGCAGCCGGCTTGGCCGGCGCCGCAGCCTTGCCAGCCGCCGCCGGGGCCGCCTTGGCGTCCTTGCCAGCCGCCGCCGGAGCCGCCTTGGCGTCCTTGCCAGCCGCCGGAGCCGCCGCAGCAGCCGCGTCCGGAGCCGCCGCCTCGGCCGCGGTCTCCTTCTCGGGCGCGACCATGCTGATCACGGCCTCGCGGCCGGCGGTCACGGCCTTGACGCCGCCGGGGAGCGTCACGTCCGAGACGTGGAGCACGTCGCCGATGTCGAGCGGCGAGATGTCGAGCTCGAGCTTGACCGGGATGTCGGCCGGCTTGCACTTCACCTCGAGCGAACGCATGACCGTGTGGGTCAGGCCGCCGTTGATGATGCCCTTCGGCTTGCCCACGAACTCGAGCGGCACCACCGCGGTGACCTCCTTGTTCGGGTCGATCGCGAGCAGGTCGACGTGGGTGATGTCGCGGCGGATCGCGTCGATCTGGTACTCGCGGACGAGCGCCGACAGCGACTTCACCGTCTTGCCGCCGTCCTCGATGGACAGCGCGATGACGGTGTTCTGCTTGCGGACCGGGTCGAGCGCGGCCTTGAGCGCCTTCACGTTGATGGCGATCTGGATCGGCTCGATGCGACCGTCGGTCGACTCGCCGTAGCACACGCCCGGGACCAGGCCCGACGCGCGCAGGCGGTGAGCAGCGCCCTTGCCAGCGCCGGTGCGGAGATTGACGGTGAGCTGTCCGACTTGCATGACTGTCCTCGAGTGCCTTCGGTGTACTGGTGCGGGAGGCCGCGATGCTTACCCGAAAAGGCGGCCGTCCGCTACATGAACAGTGAGCTGATGGAATCCCCGTGATGAATCCGCTTGATAGCCTCGCCCAGGAGCCGTCCGACCGACTTGACCCGGACCTTGCCGCAGGCGGTGCCGGCCTCCGACAGCGGGATCGTGTTGGTCACGACCACGTGCGAAAGCGGGGAATCAGTGATGCGCTGGACCGCCTTGCCCGAGAACACCGGGTGGCTGGCGCAGGCGGCCACCGACGCGGCGCCGGCGTCCATGATGGCCTTGGCGGCGTTGGTCAGCGTGCCGGCGGTGTCGATGATGTCGTCGACGATGACCGCCCGCTTGCCCTTCACGTCGCCGACGATGTTCATCACCTCGGACACGTTGGCGGCGGCGCGGCGCTTGTCGATGATGGCCAGCGTCGAGCCCAGGCGCTTCGAGAAGGCGCGGGCGCGCTCGACGCCGCCGGCGTCCGGCGACACCACGACGGTGTCGTCGCCGCCGTAGCCCAGCGCGCGCAGCTCGTCGATCAGGACCGGCATCGCGAACAGGTGATCGAACGGGATGTCGAAGAAGCCCTGGATCTGGCCGGCGTGGAGGTCCATCGCCAGGGCGCGGTCGGCGCCGGCGGCGGTGATCAGGTTGGCCGCCAGCTTGGCGGTGATCGGGGTGCGCGGCTTGGACTTGCGGTCCTGCCGGGCGTAGCCGAAGTACGGGATGATCGCGACGATCGACCCGGCCGACGCGCGCTTGAGCGCGTCGATCATGATCAAGAGCTCCATCAGCGACTGGTTCGGCGGCGAGCACGTGGGCTGGACGACGAAGCAGTTGACGCCGCGGACGTTCTCGCCGATCTCGACGTAGATCTCCCCGTCCGAGAAGTGCGTGACGTCGGCGCGCCCCAGCGGGATCTCGACGAACTTGCACACCTCCTCGGCCAGCGCCCGGTTCGAGTTTCCCGTGAAGATCGACAGTGATTTCAGCACGGCGTCTCCGGCGCAAGAGGTGGCGGGGTCACCGTCGGCGTGGCCGCCGTCGGTTGGCTGCGATCTACTCGAAAAGCAGCGCCGCGGTCAACCGGCTGCGTCGACCGGGTGACGCGCCGCGCGCGGGGTGCGAGATCGTCGCAACCGCGGTCACGCGCCGGCGATCTTCAGGGCCTTGGCCCGGGCCACCAGCGCGGCGGCGGCCTTGTCGTCCAGGCGCTCGGCCTCCTCGATCAAGAGCACCGGCACGTCGGCCTCGATGCGGTAGCGCAGCCGCGAGGTCGGGCAGAACAGGAACGCCGCCGCGGGCTGGTCACCAGCCTCGCCACCGGCGAAGTACAGGAGCGGCGCCTTGGACTCGGGGCAGGCGAGCACGGCGAGGAGTTCGGGCGGCAGCGGCACCGGCGCATGCTGACCGCCGCCGCCCACCGCGTCAAGTCACCAGGTCTCGGTGCCGTGGCAGCCGATGTTGGTGCACTTGCGGGTGGCCGGCGTGTAGGTGCCACGCGCCATCTGCACCTGCTTGAGCCCGTCGACGTGCAGCGCCGGCGCGATGATGCCGTTGGCGGCGTTGACCACCTGGGCGTGGCACTCGCTGCACTTCATGTTCTCGTCGGCGATGTGCTTCTTGTGATCGCCGCTCATCACCTGCGGGTTGTTGCCGGCGTTGTGGCACGAGCCGCAGCCGAGCGCGGTGCTCGAGGTCCAGGTGGCGGTGCCGGCCGAGGTGCGGCCGTTGCCGTGGCAGTACAGCGCGCCGCAGGTGGCCGTGGTCTTGGCGTAGGTGCCCGAGGCGTTCAGCGTCGAGTACCGGACCTCGGCGTCGGCGACGCCGTCGATGTGGCCCGGCGTCAGCGCGGTGGTCGGCGTGACGTGGCACGCGCTGCACGCGATCGCGGCGTGGGTCGCCGACGCGGTGACGTGGGTGGTGTGCGCGCCGACGTGGCGATCGCTGACCGCGGTCAGGCCGTCGACCGAGGCCGGCGGCGCGCCGGTCTGGTTGACGGTGCCGCCGTGGCAGAACACGCAGTTGGTCTGCCAGTTGGTGTGGCAGCCCGCGGTCGAGCACGACACCATCGACGCGCCGCCGGTGAGCGCGGTGCCGTGGCAGGCGGCGGTGGCGCAGCTCGCCGGGCCCTGATCGTTGAACGCCGCGCCGTGCGCGTTGCCCATGCGCCAGCCCGCCGGGTGCACCGCGGTGACCTGCAGCGTGCCGTCGATGTGCTGCGCGGCGCCGGCGGCGGCGATCGAGATGCCGGGGCCGGCGACCGGCGCGTGGCAGTTCATGCAGTTCGAGTCCTGGACGTGGGGCGCGGGCGGCGGTGCGCCGTGGCACGACGTGCAGGTCGCCTGGGTGCCGTTGACCCGCGTCCACAGCGGCGCGGTCGCGCTGCCGCCGGCCGCGAGCGTCGCGCCGTGGCAGTAGCTGTTGGTGCAGGTGCTGCCGTTCCAGGCGGTGCCGACGGCGCGGCCGGTGAACGTCAACTCGGCCGGCAGCGCGGTGTCGCGGTGGCCGACGGCGCCGACGGTGGTCGGGACCCTGTGGCAGGTCGCGCAGGTGACCTCGGCGTGCCAGGTCGACGTGCCGAGGTGCGAGCGGTGCGCGCCCACGCCGCGCAGCGTCGTCGCGGTGCCGTTGGACGTGTCCTTGGGCGGCGCGCTCTGGCCGGCGCCGCCGTGGCAGGTGTCGCACGCGATCGTGCCGCTGACGTCGACGTTGCCGTCGATGTGGCGGGTCGGATCGGTGATCGTCGTGTTGTTGCCGGGCGTCATCGTCGGGTGGCAGCTGCCGCAGTTCGGATCGGTCGGGTGCGGCGCCGGCGGCGGCGCGCCGTGGCACGACGCGCACGTCGTCTGCGTGCCGTCGACCTGCGTCCACACCGGCGCGATCGCCGAGCCGCCGGCGCCGAGCGTGCCGCCGTGGCAGTAGTTGTTGCTGCAGCGGGTGCCGTTCCACGCCGTCGTGGTGCCGGCGCGGGCGCTGAACGTGAGCTCGGCCGGCAGCGGCGAGTCGCGGTGGCCGACCGAGTTCGACGCGGTGGGCACGCGGTGGCAGTCGGCGCACGCCACCGGCGCGTGCCAGGCGCCGCCGGCGACGTGGGCGCGGTGGGCCCCGACGCCGCGCGCGGTGGTCGCGGTGTTGCCGCTGGTGTCGCGCGGCGGCGCCGACTGGCCGGCGCTGCCGTGGCACGAGTCGCACGCCGCGCCGCCGGTGACGTCGACGTTGCCGTCGATGTGGCGGCTGGGATCGGTGATCACGTTGGCGACGCCGGCGGTCATCGTGTCGTGACACGAGCCGCAGTCGGGGTTGGCCGGGTGCGGCGCGGGCGGCGGCAGGCCGTGGCACGAGCCGCACTGGCCCTGGGCGCCGTCGACCTGGGTCCAGATCGGGTTGGTCGAGGTGCCGCCGGCCAGCGTCGCGCCGTGGCAGTAGGTGTTGCTGCAGCGGGTGCCGTCCCAGGTCGCGGCGCCGGCGATCGGCGCGAACGTCAGCTCGGCGGGCAGCGGCGTGTCGGTGTGGCCGACCGCGACGGTGCCGGTCGGCACCAGGTGGCACGCGCTGCACGCGATCGGCGTGCGCCAGGTCGACGGATCGAGGTGGCGGCGGTGGGCGCCGACGCCGCGCAAGGTCGTCGCGGTGCCCATCGTGGTGTCGCGCGGCGGCGCGCTGTTGCCGCCCGAGCCGTGGCACGCGTCGCACGCCTGGCCGCCGATGACCTGGACCGTGCCGTCGATGTGCTGGGCCGGCACCGCGATCGTCGTGTTGCCGGCGCCGGGCGCCATCGTCGGGTGGCACGAGCCGCAGTCGGTGCCGGCCGGGTGCGGCGCCGGCGGGCCCATGCCGTGGCACGACGTGCACGTACTCTGGGTGCCGTCGACCTGGGTCCACACCGGCTGCGAGCGCTGGCCGCCGGTGATCGGCGTCGTCCCGCCGCCATGGCAGTAGGTGTTGCTGCACGCGGTGCCGTTCCACGCCGCGTTGACGCCGGCCAGCGCGCCGAACGTCAGCTCGGCGGGCAGCGGCGTGTCGACGTGGCCGAGATCGGCGGTCGCCATCGGGACCTTGTGGCACTGGTCGCAGGTGATCGACGCGTGCCACGTCGAGGTCGTGGTCACGTGCGCGGCGTGGGCGCCGACGCCGCGCAGCGTGGTGGCGACGCCGCCGGTGGTGTCCTTGGGCGGCGCCGACTGGCCGGCGGTGCCGTGGCACGCGTCGCACGCGGTGGCCTGGTTGACCTGGACCGTGCCGTCGATGTGCAACTCGGGGTACGCGATGTGCGTCGGATCGCCCGGGTTCATCGACGCGTGGCAGGTGCCGCAGTCGGGGTTGTTGGGGTGCGGCGCCGGCGGCGGCGCGCCGTGGCACGTGTCGCACGCCGGCGTCGCGTCGGCGACCTGGGTCCAGATCGGCGTGGTCTTGGTGCCGCCGGTCAGCGCGGCGCCGTGGCAGTAGCTGGTGCACGAGCCGTCGGCGTCGTTCCAGGCGCTGTTGGCGCCGAGGCCGTGGAACGTGAGCTCCGCCGGCAGCGGCGTGTCGAGGTGCCCGGCCTGCCCGATCTCGGTGGGCACGGTGTGGCAGCTCGCGCACTCGAGCCCCTTGTGCCAGGTCGAGCTGCCGAGGTGGTTGCGGTGCGCGCCGACGCCGCGCGCGGTGGTCTCGATCTGGCCGGTGGTGTCCTTGGGCGGCGCGGCCAGGCCGCCCGAGCCGTGGCAGCCGGCGGCGCACGAGTTCGACTGCGCCGCCGGTGGGCCGGCGTCGCCGGCGTCGAAGGTGCCGAGGTCGCACGCCGCGAGGGCGAGCGTCAGGGCTGCGAGCGCGAGCGTGGTCGGACGCGGTGCGATCGTCATCGGTACCTCCACTGCAAGCGGGCGAACGCGGACAGCCAATACGCGCGCGGCCAGGTGACGGCCGCGCCGCCGAACGTGGCGTCGGTGTCGTCGAGGCCCCCGTGGACGTCGACCAGGATCAGCCACTCGGGGCCGGCCGACAGGCTGGCCAGCGCGCCGGC
The DNA here is from genome assembly GCA_016794525.1 of Myxococcales bacterium. Taxonomy (GTDB): domain Bacteria; phylum Myxococcota_A; class Polyangia; order Haliangiales; family Haliangiaceae; genus UBA2376. The sequence continues at coordinate 7,511 of JAEUJY010000001.1, read as the reverse complement.
GGCGAGGCCGCGGGTGGTCGAGGTGCCCAGGCACGCCAGCGGGTCGAGGGTCACGCAGCCGCCGGCCGCGCCGAGATCGCGGTAGCGGTGGGCGCTGGCGTCGATCGTGAACGCCACCGCGTCGGCGTCGCGCTCGATCGCCAGCCGGCCGACCAGCGCGCGCGACCGGCTCGCCGACGCGTCGCCCAGCGGCACCAGCGCGGTGCCCGACGCCTCGACGCGCAGCCGCCCCGGCGCGCGGCGATCGAGCGCGCTGACCGTCAGCTCGCCCATCCGCGCGCCGGGCACGGTGAGCGCGCCGCCGCCGGTCAGCGGCACCGCGACCTCCGGCCGCTGCAGGTAGCCGCCGCCGACGGTGAGCTGGAACCGCTGCGCGGCGAGCGCGATCGACGCCGCGGCCCGGGCCGCGTCCTGCGCGACCCGCACGATCGCGGTGCCGTTCTCGACCTGCCCCATCGCGGCGGGATCGGGATCGACCAGCTGGTTCAGCGCGGCGATCGCGAACACCTCGTTGTCGACGTGGTGGCCGGTCAGGCTGAGCTCGACCGCGGCGTGCGGCCACAGGTCGACGCCGCCGCTGGCCTCGGTGACGCGCGCGCCGCCGGCCGCGACCACGTCGACGATGCCGTGGGCGTAGAGGTCGATCGCCGGGTGCGGGCGCGCGTAGCCGTTGGCGGTGACGAAGCCGCGGCGCCCGTCGGCGGCGGTGGCGCCGGGGACGTCGGCCGCGGCGACCACGCCGACCGCGCCGAGGTCGGCGGAATAGGTCGCCTTGCGGTAGCTGACGCCGGCGCCGCCGGTGATCGGGATCAGCCGGCCGTCGGCGCTGCCGTCCATCGCGTGGATCACCGGGTAGTCGGTGGTCAGCGAGCGCGAGCCGCGCTGCGGGTAGGCCCCGGCGAACGTCGTCAGGCGCACGCGCGCCGACAGCGGCGCGGTGAGCTGCGCGCCGTCGATGCGGGTCGCGCCGAGCGCGTCGATCACCTGGCGGCCCAGCCGCAGCTCGGCCGGTCCCAGCGCGTGGGCGTAGGTCAGCGCGCGCAGCTCGTACTCGTCCTCGCCGCCCTGGTAGCGCTCGAGCGTCGCCGCGCGCACCCGGCCGTCGACCTTGACCGCGCCGCCGCCGACGCGCTCGGCGGTCAGCTCGCCGCGCAGGTCGCCGAAGAACCGCCGCACCGCGCTGGCGCCGGCCGGCGCGGCGCCGCCGCTGACCAGCGGGTCGGCGTCGTCGGCCAGCTCGCGGTACAGGAACGACGACAGCGTCAGCCGCACCTCGAGCTTGGCCGGCGCCTCGGCGCTGGCGGTGCGCGGCGGGCGGGCGTCCTCGGGCGGCGCGGCCTCCTCGGCGGGCGGCGGCACGACGACGGTGCGGTCGACGAACTGCGCGTGGGCCACCGCGGGCGCGGCGACCAGCGCGAGCGCGATCAGCGGGCGGGTCAGCGACACAGGCTCTGCCCTCCCAGCCCGCGCGCGGGCACCCACGCCTCGGGGTTGTGGCAGCGGCCGCAGTCGACCAGCGGCCCGTGATCCGGCGTCGCGACCTTGCTGGCGTCGGCGCGGTGGCAGCTCACGCACAGCGGCGACACGCCGCCGAAGTTGCCGTTGGCGTGGCAGTCGGCGCACGGCAGCGTCCGGTGGCGGCCCATCAGGTTGCAGCCGACCTCGAGGTGATCGAACCGCGCCGGCGTGAACGCCTGCTGGGTGTGGCACTGGCCGCAGCGCGGCGACAGCGCGTTGCCGTGGACGTCGTCCTGGCGGTGGCAGGTGACGCACAGGTTGCCCGAGCCGCGCCGGCTCTCGCCGTCGGCGTGGCAGCGCTTGCAGCCGACCCGATCGTGGGCGCCGGTCAGCGCGAACGAGCCGACGTCGTGGAGCGCCGCGACGTCGGCGAAGGTCTGGGTCGTGTGGCAGCGCGCGCAGTCGGTGCCGTAGCGGCCCTTGTGCACCGCGGGCTCGGCGTGGCAGCCGCGGCAGTCCTTGGGCTCGGGCTTGAACCGCGTCGAGTCGTGGCAGCCGGCGCACACCACCTGGCGGTGGGCGCCGTCGAGCTTGAACGCGGCGTCGCGGTTGTGGGCGAAGGTCAGGCCGCCGTCGGTGCGGTGGCAGCGCTCGCACGCGGTCCCCAGGTGCCCCTCGTGGACGTCGTCGCCCTTGTGGCAGCCGGCGCCGGCGCAGGTGCGCGGCGCGCTCGCGAACGCGCGGCTGGGGTGGCAGCGCGCGCAGTCGGTGACCGCGGCGTGCTTGCCCTCGAGCTTCCAGTCGGTGTCGACCTGGTGATCGAAGCCGGTGGCCTCCCACTGCCCGGCCTCGTGGCAGCGGCTGCAGGCGTCGCCGAGCGTGCCCTTGTGCAGCGAGTCCTCGTGGCAGCGCGCGCCGCACTCGGTCGGCGTGTTCTCGTAGGTGTCGTTGGTGTGGCAGCGGCGGCAGTCGACCTTGGCGTGGGCCTTGGTCAGCGGGAACCGCGACGCCGCGCCGTGGAACCGCTCGAGCGAGTCGTCGCGCATGCGCTTGCTGCCGGGCTCGGTGTGGCAGGTCAGGCACTCGTTGTTGTCGTACTTGCCGCCGTGGGCCTGCTTGTGCTGGTGGCAGCTCATGCAGCCGTTGGCGATCTGGAACGCCTCGAACTCCGACGGCTTGGTCCCGCGGTGGCAGGTGCGGCAGTCGGTGATCGCGTGCTTGCCGGTGAGCTTGAACGCGGTCTTCGCGCCGTGATCGAAGACCATCGTCTTCTTCCACGCCCGCTGGCTGTGGCAGGTGGTGCAGCTCGGCGGGCTGCCGAACGCCTTCCAGCGATCGCCGTGGCGGTTGTCGTCGGCGTGGCAGCTCTCGCACGCCGGCGACGGCTTCCGCTTGCCCAGCCGCGCGGTGTGGCACGCGTCGCACCCGAGCTGCGCGTGATCGCCCGCCAGCGCGTAGCCGGCGTCCTTCTTGTGATCGAACTTGACCACCGCCAGCGACGACGCCGCCGGCGAGTGGCACAGGTTGCACTTCTTGGTGTCGAACAGCTGCCCGGCGTGCGGGCTGGCGTGGCAGGTGACGCAGTCGCCCTTCCACGCAGGCAGCTTCCACTTGGCCTGCGGGTGGCACTTGCTGCACGCGACGTCGGCGTGGTTGCCCTCGAGCGGCATCGCCGCGTCGCGCGACGAGTCGTGATCGAACTGCTGGTTGCTCTTCTGCGGCGTCCACGCGGTGTCGAGGTGGCAGCGATCGCAGCGCAACAGCGCCGGGCGCAGCGGGCCGTGGGGCTGGTTCTTGTGGCAGCCGCCGCAGGTGTTGTCGGCGCCGAGGTACGTGCGCAGCCCCTGGCGGTCGGTGCTCTGGTGGCAGTCGTTGCACGTCAGCGCGGCGTGCTTGCCCGAGAGCTTCCAGCCGGTCAGGCCGTGGTCGAACGCCTGCGTGCCGCCGACCGCGCGCCAGCCCATCAGATCGAAGCCGCGGCCGCGGTGCTCCTGGTGGCACAGCTTGCAGTTGCGCCCGGCCGCCTTGGGCGACGCGTGGAAGCCCTTGCCGGCGTCGATGCGCGCCTTGAGGTCGCCGTGATCGTGACACCCCAGGCACTTCGCCGCGCTGATCGATCGATCGGGCTCGTGGCAGCTGTTGCAGCCGTCGGGGTTGTCGAGCGACGCGTGGCTCTGAGCCAGCGCGCCCGGCGACGAGGTCAGGAAGTCGTCGCCGCGCGCGAGCCCGACGCGCACGACCACCAGCGCGGCGATCAGCAGCCAGCGGCCCCAGCTCACCGACCGGCTCCGATGCCGAACGACACCAGCTGCGCGTGATCGAGCCGGTGGGCCTCGGTCACGCCGGCCCAGCGCTCCGACGCGCCCGCCCAGTCGGTCGCGTAGCGCTCGTAGGTGAAGCCGGCCACGACCGCGACGTGCGGCGCGACCGCGTAGGCCAGGCGCAGCTCGAACCACTGCGCGCCGACCGACGAGCTCATGCCGTCGGCCAGGCCGTCGGTCTGGGCGCGGGCGCCGACCAGCGCGACGTCGCCGCGCGCCTCGATCGTGACCTTGGCCCGCGGCGGCGCGACCTCGACGCCGAGCCCGGCGGTCGCGGCCCACAGCGCCTCGCGCGGCAGCCGGCCGGCGTTGGCGACCTCGTCGGCGAGGAACGCGCCGTAGAAGCCACCCAGCCGCAGCTGCGGCGTGACCGGCCCCAGCCGGTAGCCGACCCGCGCGGTGCCCCGGGCCTCGAACATCGTGAACGGGATCTCGCCGGGCGCGAGCGTCGGGCCGGGGTAGTCGATGCCGGGGTCCGAGCTGGTGAACCGCGCCGCGGCGTCGACGCCGAGCCGCAGCTTGCCCAGGCGCGGCAGCGCGGCCACGCCGACCTCGGCCGCGCTGGCGTCGGCGCTGATCGCGTAGTTGGCGAGCCCGCCGGTGGCGTTGGAGGTGAAGCGCTGATCGATCGACCGGTAGCCGATCGCCGCGGTGCCGCGCAGCGTCCAGGCGCCGCGCGCGCGGGGCGCCGCCGCGGGGCGCGCGGGCGGCGGGGCGTCGACGACCGGCGCGCCGGCGCCGACGTCGGCCACCGCGGCGGCCGCGATCCAGCCGGCGTGGCCGTGGCCGTCGTCGACGTGCAGCCAGCCCGGCGTGTCGCCGGCCAGGACGGTCAGCGCGGCGCCCGGCGCGACCGGCGCGACGACCGGCGCGCCGGCCTCGGGGCGAGCGCGGATCGCGGCGTCGGGCTGCCGCACCTGCACGCCGAGCCGGTGCGAGCGCGGCCCGGCGTCGGCCGGCGCCGCTGCGGCGGCCGCGGGCTCGCTCAGCTTGGTGCGCGGGACCCAGCCGACCGACTTGTCGATCTTGATCTTGATCCAGCGCCCCTTGATCTCGAGCACCTCGACCGTCACGCCGGTCGCGTAGGTCGCGACCGCGTCCTGGTTCTCGCCAGGCAGCTTGCGCAGCGTGATCTCGACCAGGCTCGTCCTGGTATCGGCGCGTACCGAATCAACGGCCAACACGGCGCCGAGCATGGCGAGGGCGATCGCGGTCCGGCGCATGAAGCCGTCGCCCAGTGCATCTGCGGTTCCAGATCGGGGGTACGCCGGATCAGCGACTTGCACCGGGATCGGCCCACCAGCTGTACAATTGTGCGCCGGCATCGAACAGCGCTGTGCAGCGCTCGTACAGCGCTGGAACCGAACGGCGCCGGTCCCAGTCCGGCATTCCGGTCGGATGCGCGCGCCGGCGCGGTGGTACGCCCCCTGCACTCCCCGCCGGGATGCGCGCGGTCATCGCCCTGGCCCTGGCGTGCGCCGCGTGCGGCGGCGTCCTCGATGAGGACGAGGCCAGCTCGAACCCGCTGCTCGATCAGGTGACGCCGCCGACCTGCGCCGAACCGACCACCGGCGGCGACGGCCACCACCGGGCCGGCGAGGACTGCCTGGGCTGCCACCGCCAGGGCGGCGACGGCACGCCGTTCACGATCGCGGGGACGCTGTACACCGACACCGGCGGCACCGCGCCGGCGGCCGGGATCGCGATCCACGTGCTCGACGCCGCCGGCGCCGACGTCGCGATGGTCACCGCCAGCAACGGCAACTTCTGGGCGATCGATCCGATCGCCGCGCCCGCGGTGGCGTTCTCGGCCCGCTGCCCCGACGTGATCCCGATGCAGGCCGCGCTCACGGCCGACGACGCCTCGTGCAACCGCGGCGGCTGCCACACCGCCGGCTTCCGGGCTCACCCCTGACCCCACCCCGCCCATGATCACCACCGCGTTCCTGACGATCGCCATCGCCGCCGCCGCGCTGCTCGTGCTCGGCGCGCTGTACGACGATCGCAAGGCGCGCCGCCGCCACCACCTCGCGGTGGTCGCGCCGCGGATCGAGGTGCCGCTGGTGCACTCGATCAACGACGATCGCTGCATCGGCTGCGAGGCGTGCGTCGCGGTGTGCCCGACCAAGGTGCTCGACCTGGTCAACCACAAGGTCGTCGTCGCGCGCTTCGATCAGTGCGTCCAGTGCGAGCAGTGCGCGAACAAGTGCCCGACCACCGCGCTGGTGATGCACCGCCTCGGCGAGCAGCCGTCGACGTTGACCGTGCCGGAGCTCGACGATCACTTCCAGACCAGCGTGCCGGGCCAGTACCTGATCGGCGAGGTCGCGGGCAAGCCGCTGGTCAAGAACGCCGCCAACCTCGGCCGGGCGGTGGTCGAGCACATCGCCCGGCAGCTCGGGGCGCCGTCGACCACGCCCGACCTCCACGACGTCGTGATCGTCGGCTCGGGCCCGGCCGGGTTGTCGGCGGGGCTGACCTGCCTGATGCGCAAGCTGCGGGTGGTCGTGCTCGAGAAGGAGCACATCATCTCGGCGACGGTGTCGCGCTACCCCAAGGGCAAGCACTTCATGGCCGAGCCCTCGAACGCGCCGAACCTGTCGTACCTGCCGGTGTTCGACGCGTCGAAGGAGGCGCTGGTGGCGGCGTGGCAGCAGGTGGTCGACGCGGTCGCGATGCCGATCAAGCGCGGCGAGGCGGTCGAGTCGGTCAAGCGCGGCGACGACGGCATCCTGACGGTCAAGACCACGGTCGCGACCTACCGCGCGCGCGCCGTCATCCTCGCGACCGGCCTGCGCGGCAAGCCGCGCCTCTTGGCGGTGCCCGGCGCCAACCTCGAGAAGGTGCAGTCGCGCCTCGACGACCCGGACGAGTTCGGCGGCCAGCACGTGCTGGTGGTCGGCGGCGGCGACTCGGCGCTCGAGGCCGCGACCTCGCTGGTCGACGCCGGCGCCACCGTGACGCTGTCGTACCGCGGCGACGGCTGGAGCCGCGCCAAGGCGGCCAACCAGAAGCGGGTCGCGGCGCTCGAGGCCGCGGGCCGGCTGACCGTCTTGCTCAAGTCCAACGTCGCCGCGTTCACCGCCGACCAGGTGACGATCAAGCTCGGCGACGGGACCACGCGGACCATCCCCAACCAGCAGGCGTTCGTGCTGATCGGCGCCGACACGCCGGTCGCGTGGCTCGAGAACCTCGGCGTGCGCTTCGTCGAGCGCCCCCACCTGTACGCGCTGGGCTCGACCGAGGACGTCGTCCGGCGGGTCGCGCCCGACGCCACCCAGTGCCCGCGCGACGTCGCCCAGGCGATCGCGGTGCTCCAGGGCAAGCCGACCGCGCGGCCGGCCAAGCCGGGCCGCCTGCGCACGGTGGTCGGCGAGGTCGTGAGCAAGGTCGACCGCGCCGCGCACGACGTGTGGCACGAGGTCGGCACCGCGGTCCACCACCCGATCGCGGCGATCGTCGACGCGCCGTCGGGGCGCCACCGCCGCGCCGGCACCAAGGCTTCGCTCGACTGGAACGACGACTCGGTCGTCGCGGCGATCGATCGGCTCGACGAGTGGGCCCCGTCGCCGACCAAGGTCGAGCGGCGGCCGCGCACCGCGCGCGAGCACCTCGATCGCACCGTGCCGGTGGCGGCGATCACCGAGCACAGCGTGATGGCGGTGCTGCACACGCGCGGCAAGGACAGCAAGGACCGCACCGGCTCGGTGCCGCGCCTGCCGGCGCCGCCGA
>JAEUJY010000177.1 GCA_016794525.1 Myxococcales bacterium | reverse complement strand
CGGGCATCTTGATCGTCGGCATGCCCATGATCGTCGCCGAGCGGGGCGGCGCGACCTTCGGCTGCGCGGCGACCGCGGCAGGCGCGGCGGCGACCGGCGGCACCGCGACGGGCGGCGGGGCGACGGGCGGCGGGGCCACCGGCGCGGGCGCGGCGGCGGCCGACTTGCCGGCGGCCTTGGCCACGCCGGTCGCGGCGACCTTGTCGAGGATCTCGACGACCTTATCGAGCATGACCTGGGTGTCCCAGGGCTTGGTGAGGCTGCCGTCGGCGCCGACCTGGGTGCCGCGCGCGCCGTCGAACGGCGCCGAGTTGCCACACAGGATCACCACCGGGATGTCGGCGGTGGCGGGATCGCTCTTGAGGGCGTGGCAGAGGTCGTAGCCGGTCTTGCCCGGCATGACCGCGTCGGCGAGGACCAGCGCGGGGCGCTGCGCCTTGATCTTGTCGATCGCCTCGTCCGCCGAGCGAGCGCCGGCGTACGCGAAGTCGGTCGCGCGGAAGGTGATCTCCGCCACCGTCTGCATGGTGACGCTGTCATCGGCGCAGAGAATGACCTTGCTCATCGATGCCGTTCCTCCGGGCCTGGGCGCGCGAGGTGCGCGAAACCCCAGGGTTGACGATCATTTTGGTACCACGGCCACGGAGCCGGGGTCAAATTGGAGCACCGCGAATCCGCTAGGGTTTTCGTCGCGGGTGCGGGCCCGCCGTCGATTCTGGGCTAGATTCCGCGCGCCATGGCTCCCTCCGCTCCCTCCGCCCCGCCGACCCACGCCAACCCGTGCGCCGCCGAGATCGCCGCCGCGGTCGCCGCGGTCGTCGGCGCGCGCCCCGAGGACGTGAAGATCGATCAGCCGCCCAACCGCGCGCTCGGCGACTTCGCGGTGCCGGCGTTCCCGCTGCTCAAGGCCGCGGGCGGCGGCGCCCCGCCGGCGCTGGCCGCGCGCATCGCCGCCGAGCTGCCGCGCGGCGGACTGATCGTCGACGCGACCGCGACCGGGCCGTTCGTCAACGTCAAGGTCGACCGGGTGCGCGCCATCGCGATGGCGATCGACGCCGCGGTCGGCCGCGCGCCGCTGGTGCCCGATCAGGGCCAGGGCGCGGTGGTGTGCGTCGACTACTCGTCGCCGAACATCTCCAAGCACCTCGCCTACCACCACATCCGCTCGACGATGCTCGGCCACGCGCTGGTCGAGATCTTCACCGCGCTCGGCTACCGGGTGGTGCGCATCAACCACCTCGGCGACTGGGGCACGACCCACGGCATGCTGCTCGCCGCGTACCAGCGGTGGGGCGCCGAGTACCCGACGATCGACGTCACCGCGCTCAACGCGCTGTACGTGCGCTACCGGGCGGCGATGAAGGAGGAGCCCGGCCTCGACGCCGAGGCCCGGGCCTGGTTCAAGCGGCTCGAGGACGGCGACGCCGACGCGCGGGCGCGGTGGCAGCAGTTCCGCGACACCTCGCTGGCCGAGTTCCGCAAGGTCTACGACCTGCTCGGCGTCGCGTTCGACGACGAGCGCGGCGAGTCGTTCTACGAGGACAAGATGCCCGAGATCCTCGAGCTGCTGGCCGGCAAGGGCCTGCTCGAGGAGAGCGAGGGCGCGCAGGTGGTGAAGATCCCCGGCGACAAGACCCCGCTGCTCATCAAGACCGGCGACGGCACGACGCTGTACGCGACCCGCGACCTGGCGGCGGCGCTGTACCGGCAGCGCACCTACGGCTTCGCGCGGTCGCTGTACGTCGTCGACCGCGGCCAGGGTCTGCACTTCAAGCAGCTGTTCACCTGTCTCGGCATGCTCGGCTTCGACTGGGCCAGCCGGTGCCAGCACGTGCCGTTCGGGCTGGTGCGGTTCGGCGGCAAGAAGACCTCGACCCGCGGCGCCGTCGGCGGCAGCGGCGGCGGTCAGTTCTTGCTGACCGACGTGATCGCCGAGGCGGTCGACGAGGTGCGGCCGCGCATCGCCGAGAAGAACCCCGACATGGCGCCGGCCGAGCTCGAGGCGATCGCCCACGCGGTCGGCGTCGGCGCGGTGGTGTTCGCCAACGTCGTGCCGCAGCGGGACCGGGACGTCGACTTCGACATGGAGAAGGTGACGTCCTTGTCGGGCGACTCGGGGCCCTACCTGCAGTACACGCTGGCGCGGTGCTGGAACATCGAGCGCAAGGCCGGCGAGCTCGTCGACGGGCCCGCCGACTGGACGCTGCTTTCGCACGACGCCGAGTGGGCGGTGGCGCGCAAGCTGCTCGAGTTCGGCGAGCACGTGGCGCGGGCGGCGGTGAACTGCGAGCCGCACGTCGTGGCGCACTACCTGCTCGACCTGGCCGGCGAGTTCTCGCGCTGGTACACGCAGGGCAACGACGACGCGACGCTGCGGGTGATCTGCGACGATCTCCCGACGCGGCGCGCGCGGCTGGCGCTGGTCCACGCCGTCAAGCGCACGCTGACCCGCGGCCTGACCATGCTCGGTCTGGCCGAGGTCACGCGGATGTGACGACGGGCGGCGCCGCGCGCAGCTCGCGATCGAGGGCGGCGGCCACCCGCGCCGCCACGGCGCGTTGCTTGGGCAGGACGGCGATCGCGTAGATCGCCAGGCGCTTCGGGCACGGACCGGCCGCGCGCCGTGACCAACGGCGACGACGGCGCGCTGGCGCTCCTCGACGAGGCGCCGTCGCCGAGCGCGCGGGTGGCGCGGAGCCGGCACGGCGCCACGTTTCGCGCCGCGCTGGCCGCGGCCCTGGCCACGCTGGCGCCGCGCGAGCGCACGATCCTCCGCATGCACGCGCTCGACGGCGTCGGTTGCCGCGACCGAGAGCATCGGCGACCATCGCGGCATGGCGGCACTCCGTTCGAAGCCCGCGATCAAGAAGCCCGCGGCGAAGCAGCCCGCGGCGAAGCAGCCCGCGGCGAAGCAGCCCGCGGCAAAGAAGGCCGCGGCGAAGCAGCCCGCGGCAAAGAAGACCGCGGCGAAGCAGCCCGCGGCGAAGCAGCCCGCGAACAAGAAGCCCGCGGCGAAGCAGCCCGCGGCAAAGAAGCTCGCGGCAAAGAAACTCGCGGCCAAGCAGCCCGCGGCCGCGACCAAGCAGCCCGCGCCCGCGACCAAGCAGCCCGCGGCTGCGACCAAGCAGCCGGCGGCTGCGACCAGGCCAGCCGCGACCAAGCAGCCCGGGACCAAGCCAGGCGCGACCAAGCAGCCCGGCACCAAGCCAGCCGGGACCAAGCCAGCCGCGACGAAGGCGCCGCCGGCGCCGCCGCGCTTCGCGTTCGAGCAGCTGCCGGTGGTGAGCGATCCGTCGGGGCTGACCGCGCTCCTGCGCCGCCAGCTCGTCGTCGACGTCCTGCTGGAGCTCGGGCGCACCACGACGGCCGATCGCATCCCGACCAGCTACTTCACCATCGGCATCCACCGATGGCGAGTGACGGAGGGGGGACAGCCATGCTTCGACGTCGTGCAGAACACGGCGTTCTTCGTCGACAGCGACGAGCCGCTCGGGATCGAGCGCGTCCAGGGGTGCTGGGAGGCGACCGGGCGCTACGCCGCGCGCGGGCGCACGTTGGACCTCCACCACCTCGCGTGGGAGTTCAACCGCGACTGGCCGGGACGGCGCCTGCCGCTCGACCCCGAGCCGGAGCGCAACCGCACGCTCAAGGTCATCGAGGGGCTGCGCGACCAACCCTGGCCCGCCGACGCGACGTTCGTGTAGCGCCGCGGGTGGATCGTCGCGCGACCCGCGTCCGCGCGTCCCGGTCGGCGCGCATCAGCGGCAACCGCGCGGCGCGACGTTGAGGGCGTAGTCGCCCTCGACGTTGCCCGGCGGATCGTAGTTGCAGACCCAGGTGTCGCGGCCGGCGCAGGTGGCGACGCCGCAGCCGACCGCCAGCGTGTCCTTCCACACCACCTGCGTGAAGTGGCCGGTCTTCATGCTGAACGCCGGCCGCCGGAAGTCGTACTTCTCTTCCTCGCGGGCCCACATCGCCACCACCGCGTCGGCGTCGAGCGCGCCGCTGGTGCCGGCGGCGAGGTTCTCGCCGTGGTCGCTGCGCGAGTGCTCGAACGCGCAGCCGTTGGCGGTCAGCTGGTTGGCCCACGCGGCGGCCTCGGCGGCGAGCTCGTCGGACCAGGCCAGCGGCTCGGCGCAGTGCTCGGCGCGCACGCGGTTGTGGGCGATCAGGATCGGCGGCGCGGGCCGGGCCCGCTCGCGCTGGCTGCCCATCCGGCCCTCCTCGAGCTGCCGCTCGGCGGCGGCGCGCTCCTCCTCGGCCTCGGCCTCGGCGGCGGCGGCCTCGTCGAGGTCCGCGTCCTCGGTGAGCGAGGTGGTCCGGGCCTCCGCGTGGGCCGGCGGCGGGCTGGCGGCCGGGCGACAACCGGCGCCGATCGCGACCACCGCGGCCAGCGCGACGGCGCGCCTCACTTGCACCCCCGGGGCGCGACGTTGAGCGCGAAGTCTCCCTCGACGTTGCCCGGAGGATCGTAGTTGCAGACCCAGGTGTCGCGGCCGGCGCAGGTGGCGACGCCGCAGCCGATCGCCAGCGTGTCCTTCCACACCACCTGCGTGAAGTGGCCGGTCTTCATGCTGAACGCCGGCCGCTTGTAGTCGTACTTCTCCTCCTCGCGCGCCCACATCGCGACGACGGCGTCGGCGTCGAAGGCGCCGGCGGTCCCGGCGGCGAGGTTCTCGCCGTGATCGCTCTGCGAGTGCTCGAAGGCGCAGCCGTTGGCGGCCAGCTGGTTGGCCCACGCGGTGGCCTCGGCGGCCAGCTCCTCGGACCAGGTCAGCGGCGGCGCGCAGTGCTCGGCGCGCACCCGGTTGTGGGCCACGACGATCGGCGGCGGCGGCAGGTCCTCGGCGCCCTTGGTCACCCAGTCGAGCTCGTCGCCCGCGCTCGCGCCCATCGCGACGGCCATCGGCGGCGGCGGCGGCGCGGCCATCGGCGTGGGGGCCGGCGGCGGTTCGGCGTTCTTGACCGGGGTCTTGGCGGGCGACGGGCAGGCCGCGAGCAAGACCAGGAGCCCCAGGCTGGTGCGCATCGATCCCAGCATGACACGGCGGCGCGGCGCTCGTCACGGCCGCGGTCGGTGACGTAGAGTCGCGGCCCATGAGCGACCTCGCCGCCCGCTTCGCCGACGCCCAGGCCCGCATCAAGCCGGTCACCGGGCTCGGCAACGACGTCATGCTGGCCATGTACGCGCTGTTCAAGCAGGCCACCGTCGGCGACGTCAGCGGCGCCCGCCCCGGCATGCTCGACCTGCGCGGCCGCGCCAAGTACGACGCCTGGGCCGAGAAGAAGGGCATGACCAAGGACGCGGCGATGACCGCCTACGTCGCGCTGGTCGACCGCCACGCCCGCTGAGCCGGTGCTATCGTCGGCGGGTGAACCTCGTCGACGAGCTCCACGCGATCGCCGCGGTGCTGGCCGAGGCCGGCGTGGTCTACGCGGTGTGCGGCGGCGTGGCGGTGACCATGCACGGCGCGACGCGGTCGACCCGTGACCTGGACCTGCTGGTGCCGCCGACCGAGGTGGCCCGCGTGCTCGAGCTGGTGCGGCCGCTGGGCTACGCGTTCGCGGCGCTGCCGATGACCTTCGATCCGGGCACGCCGCGCGAGCGTCACGTCCAGCGGGTGAGCAAGATCGCCGGCGACGCCCACCTGCTGCTCGATCTGATCGCGGCCGATGGCGCGCTGGCCGACGCCCTCGACGATCGCGAGGTGGTGGCGTTGCCCGAGGGCCCGATCGCGGTGGTGTCGCGCCCGACGCTGGTGCGCATGAAGCGGCTGGCCGGTCGCGCCCAGGACCTGGCCGATCTCGAGCGGCTGGAGGCCGGCGATGAGCCTTGAGCCCGCCCGCGTCGCGGCTCGGCTGGCGGAGCTGCGGCGGTGCTATGTGGCCGAGCCCGTCGCCGACGCGGCGGCCCGGCTGGCGCGCGAGCGGCCCGTGCGCGCGAGGTCGCTGGCCGAGACCGCGGCGCGCGGGCTGGCCGAGCTGCGGGCGCTGCTCGCGCTGACCGCGCACCTGCACGCGCCGCGGCGCTGAGCGCCACGGGCGCGTCGCCGCCGCCCGCCGTGCTCAGAGGGTTGATCCAAATACCGATCTGCGATGTGGGCTCTCGCGTTTCGGGTGGGGGGACGTTCCCGACGGCCTACCGCGACACATGCAGCGCCGTGCCCCACCTGCCTCCACCTGGGTCTTTGCGAAAGACCCTCTCAAGGTCTCAGCGGCTGTGGTGCAACAGCACGCCGGCGACGCCGACGAACCCGACGACGATGCCGACCAGCGAGCCGAAGATGCGATCGCGGATCGCCGGATCGGCGCGGTCGCCGGCCAGCGCCTTCTTGAGGCGGTAGCTGTCGATGCCGATCCAGTAGGTCGCGACGCCGCCGGTGAGCAGCGAGATGAACCACCAGTAGGTGTCGTGGGACACGAGCTCGTTGTTCACGACGCGGCCTCCAGCGCGGCGCCGCCGCTGGCCGAGCGCGGCGCGGCGCCCGGGATCGGGTCGAACGCCATGCGCTTGGTGTCGTGGATCATCACGACGACCATCAGCGCGGCGAAGACCCAGTAGAAGTATGCGGTCTCGTAGCGGGCGGTGCCGAACCCGCCCAGGTAGGCGGCGTAGGCGACCAGCCGCTCCATCGCGTGGCTCTGGTAGTTGGTGGTGCGGCCGGCGCGCTTGGCGTAGATCGCGCGCAGCGCCATGTTGACCGCGCCCAGCACGAGGATGATCACCACCGGCGGCCACGGCACCCAGCCGTAGGCGGTGACGACCACCATCGCGAAGCCGTAGCAGAGCGCGTCGGCGATCGCGTCGAACATCTCGCCGAACGGGGTCTGGCACTTGAACAGGCGCGCGGCGGCGCCATCGAACAGGTCGAGGATGCCGCACACGAACAGGAGCAGCGTCGCGTACTGCTGGTAGCCGTGATCCACCGCCCACAGGAACGGTGGCAGGGTCAGGAAGCGCGACGCGGTGATCGCGTTGGCGGGGTTCAGGTTCGAAGCCATCGCGCCCTCACCGCACCGCGTCGGCCGCCCCGGCGTCGTCGTCGGCGGGCGGGTCGGGCAGGGGCCGCCCGGCCGGGTCCACCTTGCGGTAGCGCTTCCACGCGAACGCGACCCGCTGCAAGAGCGAGACGTGCGACATGATCGCCACCGCCCACGCGCCGGCCAGCATCGGCCGCAGGTCGTGGAGCAGCGCCGTGAAGAACAGGCCGGTGCCGAAGTAGATGATGAACTCGGCCGAGCCGAACAGCCCGACGACGTCGATCGGGTGGCCGATCTTGCCCTTCTCGCGCCAGATGTCCTGCTGCGCCTCGGCGTAGACGGACAGCTTGATGATCACGTTGGTCAGCGCGCCGGTGATGCCGACGCCCATGACGATCAGCGCGTGCGGGTAGTCGTACGACACCGCGATGCAGCCGCCGGCGAACGCGACGCCCAGCGTCCAGCGGTCGACGACGTCGTCCATGACCGCGCCGAACGTCGAGCGCTCGTTGTAGTTGCGGGCCCGGAAGCCGTCGATGTGATCGATCAGCCCGCGCACCAGCAGGAGCGCGAAGCCGGCCCACCAGTAGCCGTAGAACAGCGCCAGGCCGCAGGCGGCGCCGAGCAGCGCGCCGATGCCGGTCCACGCGGTGGCGTGGATCGGCAGCTTGGCGATCGTCGCGACGATCGGGTGCAGGACCTTGTCGAGGTGCTTGCGGACGGCGAAGAGGTTCATGGCGCGCTCACCCGGCCGCGCGCACGGTGGCGAGCACCTGCTTGAGCGTGGCGAGGAAGGTGTCGATCTGCGCGGCGGTCACCACCAGCGGCGGCTGCAGCCGCAGCACGTTGCCGTGGGTGCCGCTCATCGTGATCAGCATGCCGGCGTCGTGGAGCGCGTCCTTGACCGCGGCCAGCGCCTTCTTGGGCAAGACGGCCTTGGTGCCGATGTCGGCCACCAGCTCGATGCCGCCGAGCAGGCCGGTGAAGCGGACGTCGCCGATCCACGGGTCGCGCAGCGCCCACGCGGCCTCGGTGAAGTGGCGGCCCATCGCCGCGGCGTTGTCGATCATGCCCTCGTCGAGCAGCGTGCCGATCAGCGCCAGGCCGGCGGCGGCCGACACCGCGTTGCCGCCCGACGTCGGGGTGGTGCCGCCGAAGAACTTCTTGATGACCTCGGTGCCGGCGCAGGTCATCGCCAGCGAGCCGACGCCGCCCGACAGGCCCTTGCCGCCGCTGACGATCTCGGGCTCGAGGCCGTAGTGGTCGAGGCCGAACATCTTGCCGGTGCGGCCGAGGCCGGTCTGGACCTCGTCGATGACCAGCAGCATGCCGTGCTTCTTGCGGAGCGCGTCGAGGCGATCCCACCACTTCCGCGGCGGCGCCAGGCCGCCGACCGACTGGATCGGCTCGGCGAGCACCGCGCCGGCCGGGCGCGCGGCGAACTGCGCGTCGACGCCGTCGAGGCACTCGACCTTGCAGCCCGAGGCCGGCCCGAACTTGCAGCGGTAGCAGTAGGCGTTGGGGATCGTGTACGTGTGATCGCCGAGCGGCTTGCCCGCGCTCTCGCGGTACTTCTCGCTGGCGGTCACCTCGAGCGCGCCGAGCGACAGCCCGTGGTACGCGTTCTCGAGGTACGCGACGTCGGCCTTGCCCGAGGCCTGGCGCGCCATCTTCAGCGCGAACTCGTTGGCCTCGGAGCCGCCGGTCGAGAAGAACGCCTGGTTGATCGACGCCGGCAGCAGCTTGACCAGGCGCTCGGCGAGCAGGATGGCCGGGATGGTGCCGTGCTTGCCCGACACCTGCAGCACCTGGGTCAGCTGCTGGGTCGCCGCCTCGACGATGCGCGGGTGGCAGTGGCCGGCGTTGTTGACGAAGTAGCCGGCGGTGAAGTCGAGGTAGTCCTTGCCGTGGACGTCGGTGACGACGCAGCCCTTGGCCCGCGCGACGATGACCGGCTCACCCTTGGGGTGAGTCCACGGACGCATGATGTACTGCTCGTCCTTGGCGACGATCGCGTCGGCTTCGGCGGTCGAAAGAGGAGACTGCGTCACTGCGGATCCTTCATGGCTGGCGTGCCCAGGCGCGCGCGCGGCGGGGGCGGGCTTCGAGGCGCCAAGCGGTATCGCAGCCGACGAATCGTTGTCAAGTTGCGTATTTACGGAGATGTCACCGATCGGTGACAGGGGGCGCGCGGGGGAGCTTGACGCTTCGCGGCGAATGTCAGGCACTTGCGGCGAGGACGGGGGGTTCGTGTTCATCACGAGCGAACATCTTGCGATCGCGATGCCAGATCCGGAGGTGTTGTCCGACCACCCGTCCACCCTCGATCTCGAAGATGCGATAGCGCGCGGTCCGGTTGGGGTCGTTGGCCTCGTAAGTGCCTGAAGGAACGCCCAGCACCTCGATCGGGCCGGCCGGACCATCCAGCAATTCACGCATGTTGCGGTGCTCGTGGCCGTGGATGACCACGTCGGCGCCGCACTCCTTGATCACCTCGGCGAAGTCCGCGCGATCCTTCAGACCGCGGATCGACGAGGCGGCGCGCTTGCCGGCGGGCGGGTGGTGGATCGCCACGACGCGGCACTTGCCGGCGAGCCGCGGATCGGCGAGGGCGCTGCGCACGCGCGCAAGCTGGGTAGCACCCACGCGGCCGTAGGCGGTGAACCACGGCGTCTGCATGCTCGTCGAGATCCCGATCAGCGCGAGGTCGCCGCGCACGCGCACCACCGGCCAGCGATCGGCCAACGTCGGCGCGCCCTCGACCTCCCACTCCCAGCCGTCGTCGGAGGTCGCGTAGTCGCCGAACACCTCCGCGAAGTGGCGCTGGCCGTCCTGGATGTACGCGTCGTGGTTGCCGGGGATGACCGTGACGCCGGTCGTGCCCAGCGTCAGGCGATCGAAGCGCTCGCGGGCGTAGCGGAACTCGCCGGGCAGCGCGAGGTTGGTGACGTCGCCGGTGCAGATGATGTGGTCGACGCCCTGGGCGTTGAGGTCGGCCACCATGTCGTCGAACGCCGCCGTGTGGTAGTGGCGGCTGCGGCTGGTGATCAGGTTCATCCGCCCGATCCACCGCTTGTTCAGGTAGTCGAGCGCGCGGGCCCCGTCGAGCGACAGCAGGTGCAGGTCGGAGCAGTGCGCGAGACGCATCGAAGCGATCTACCGCCCGCCGCACCCGACCGCAAGCATCCGCCTCGATCCGCGGCCCGCGTGGGGGGCCGCCCGCCCGGTCCCGTCACCGCCCGCCGTCGAACGCGCGCAGGTGGCCGCCCAGGCTCAGCCCGGCCGACGCCTGTCCGTCGAGGACGTCCTTGCCCGCGTACGCGCCGACGGTGATCCACGGCGTCATCCAGACGTCGGCGCGGACGCGGCCCTCGAGGACGGCGTGGCCGACGACCGTCGTGTCGGTGGTCTCGCACGCGCCGCGCAGGCTCTCGGCCTCGACGACGACGCCGCGCGCGCCGCCCATCAGCTCGGCGCCCAGCGACACCCGGCCGTAGCCGCGATCGATCCCGAGCACCGCGCCGCCCATCACCAGCGTGTCGGCCGACGAGGTCATCGCGGTGATGCCGTCGCTGGTCGCCATCGGCGTGGTGCGGCGGTCGGCGCCCAGGTGCGCGACGGCGCCCTCGACGCCGAGGTACAGGCCGCGGTGGTGCCCGACCAGGCGCAGCTTGAGGCCGTTGGCCAGCGCGCTGCCGCCGAGGTCGCTGCCGACGACGCGGTAGTTGTAGTCGTCGCCGAACGAGTGGTGGACCGTGCCGCCGGCCTCGACGTCGGCCAGATCGATCCGCGCGGTCCAGCTGGTCAGCTCGAGCGCCAGCGCCGGCAGGTGCTCGGGGATGGCCCAGCGCGAGCCGTACGAGCTGCAGCGACGGTACCCGACCACGTCGGAGCTGTCGTAGCAGGCCGGGACCGTCACGTAGGTCGCGCTGTCGCCGCCGCCGCCGCCGCTGCTGCCGCTGCTGCTCGACGAGGCGTTGCCGCCGCTCGAGCCGTTGCCGTCGCCGTCGCACGCCGCGGCCACCGCGATCCGGCCACCGCCGAGCGCCAGCGTCGCCAGCGCGGTGCGCAGCGCGAGCCGCGCCGTCGCCGCGGCGATCACGGCGTCACCTCCGCCACCCGGGTCTCCGGCGCGACGCACAGCTGCGCCGCCGCGCCGCCCTCGGTGATGGCGCCGACGTCGACGCACACCAGCGCGATGTCGGTGCCGAAATCGCGGGCGCTGCGGTACTCGAGCCGCTCGCGGCCGAAGCCGCGGGCCTCGAGCTTCTGCCGGCTGATCTCGCGGTACGGATCGTACGCGACCAGCGCGATCTCCTCGCCGCTCGTGGTGCGGCCCGTGGCTCGCACCGCGGCCAGGTCGACGTGGACCGCGTGGTCGCAGCGGTTGCCGAACTGGAAGTCGACGATCGGCCCCGGCGCGACGGCGTCGCGGGTGCCGGCGACCGCCACGTCGAGGCAGCCGACCGTGGCCAGCTCGCCTGTGAAGCTTTCACCGCGCGCGGCGAAGCTGCCTGGTGAATATGTGGCGCAGGCCGCGAGTCCCAGGGCCACGATCGGCGCGGTGCGCGCGATGACGGACGGCATGGGACCGTCGGTTGCAAGCGCCGCACCACGCGCGCGCGGCGATCGCGCGTGTCGCGACGCGGCCCTGCGCGGCGCGCCGCCGAGCGCGCTGTAGCGACGACGCCACACCGATCGCGCCGGGCGCGGCGCGCCGGCGACAGTGATCAACGTCGCGCTTCGGGGCGACGGCCGCTGGGCGCGGGCGCGGCCGGGGCGGTCGCGCGACGGCGGCGCACCGACAGCGGCGGCTCGGCGCGGTACGCGACCGCGGCGCGGTTCTCGACGCGCACCACCAGGCGCAGGCCGCTCCACACGTCGTCGATCGCGCACACCTTGTTGTCGACCAGGCCGCCGGCCAGCCCGATGCGGCGGATGACGTCCTCGGTGAGATCGGTGGGGCGCTTCGAGGCCTTCTTGGGCCAGGCGATCCACAGCGCGCCGTCGGGGTGCATCCGCGCGGTCAGCGCCGCGAAGCGCCGCTCGAGCTCGGTCACGCGATCGACGAAGTACACCAGCACGTCGATCGGCCCGGGGCGCAGGGTGCGGAACACGCGCGCGCCCTCCGGCACCTCGACCGCCGACGCGAACGTCCGCGGCTCGTCACCGAGCACGACGACCGCGTGGCCGGGCTTGATACCCAGCTTCTTGGCGAGTGGAGTTCCGGAATACCCGGCCATGGCGCCCCATGATGCCCGCTTGGGTCAGGGTGACAATGGCTGGCGCCGGGACTTTTGCCGCGGGCCTCGACCGGTCGCGGTTCTGGCGGCCCGGCACCCGGGATCGCTACGCTTTTTTCCGCGCGCTACCCCAGGGGGCCCCCGCGCCAGGCCGGGGGCCACCCCACCTGGCGGCGCTGGCGGCCGTACAAGCAGGCGCCATGTCGACCGTGCTCGTCGTCGCCCCGCCGCAC
This sequence comes from Myxococcales bacterium, assembly GCA_016794525.1. GTDB lineage: Bacteria > Myxococcota_A > Polyangia > Haliangiales > Haliangiaceae > UBA2376. Next base: position 8,305 of record JAEUJY010000177.1, on the reverse strand, counting down.
CCTCGCCGAGACGCCTGGACCGCCGCGCTGACCCGCGTCGGCGCCGAGGTGCTGGTCGCGCCGACCCTGCTGTCGGCGATCGGCGCCCTCGACGACCGCGACCCGGCCGCGCTGGTCTACCAGCCGGTCGAGGCGCTCGACCACGTCGTCCTGGGCGCGATCTCCAACGCGCGCGATCTGCCGCCGGTGGTGCTGATGGCCCCGCGGACCGTGCCGGTGGCGACCCGCGTGCCCGCGCTGCGCCGGCTCGACCCCGACGCCAGGGCCGACGCGGTGGTCGCGGCGGTGGCGTGCGCCCGCGAGCTCGGGCGCGCGCCGACGCGGCTGCCGTTCCGGCTGTGCCCGGCGGTGATCGCGCAGTGGACCGTGCGGGTCACCGCCACGCGCCTGCCGTGGGTGTTCGATCCCGCCGAGTCGTTCGACGGCCACACCCAGCCCGACGGCTACCTGTTGTAGGTCACACCGCGCGCGCCATCGCGGCCACGGCGTCGGCCCAGGCCGGCGTGGCGTTGAGCGACGGCACCAGCACCAGCTCCTCGCCGCCGAGCTCCTTCCAGGTGGCGGCGGCGCGCAGCCCGATCTCCTCGACGGTCTCGAGGCAGTCGGCGACGAACGCCGGGCACATCACCGCGAGGCGCTTGACGCCCTTGCCGGCCAGCTCGACGAGCAGATCGTCGGTGTACGGACGGATCCACGGCACCTTGCCCAGCCGCGACTGGAAGCCGGTCGAGGTGGCCGCCGGGTCGAGCCCCAGCCGCGCGGTCAGCGCGCGCGCGGTGGCGAAGCACTGCGCGCGGTAGCAGTCGCGGTTGCCGGCGTCGAGGCGATCGCAGCAGCTGGTCGTGGCCAGGCAGCGGTCGCCGACCGGATCGGCGGCCCGCACGTGGCGCTCGGGCAGGCCGTGGAACGAGAACAGCACGTGATCGGGCGCGTGGGCGGCGAGGATCGGCGCGGCCACCGCGGCCTCGGCGGCCAGGAAGCCGTCGTCGTCGTGGAACGCCGGCACCGCCGCCAGCCGCGGCACGGTCGTGCGCGCGCCGGCGATCCGGTACAGCTCGGCCAGCGCGCTGCCGCTCGACGACGACGCGGTGTGCGGGAACAGCGGCAGCGCCACCACGCGATCGACGCCGGCGGCGGTGAGCTTGTCGAGCGCGCTGCCGATCGACGGGTTGCCGTAGCGCATGCCCAGCTCGACGCGCCAGCCGTCGCCGAGCCGGGTCGCCACCGCCGCCGCCAGATCCTGCCCGTGGTAGAGCAGCGGCGAGCCGCGCTGCGCGTCCCAGATCGCCTGGTAGGCGTGGGCGCTCTTCTTGGGCCGGGTCGGCAGGATGATCAGGTTGAGCAAGAGGAAGCGGCCGACCGCGTTCATGTCGAGCACGCGCGGGTCGCCGAGGAACTCGCGCAGGTACCGGCGCACCGCCGACGGCGTCGGGGCGTCGGGCGTGCCGAGGTTGATGAGGAGCAGACCGTGCGCCACGGCCGCGGTGTAGCACGCCGGGGCCGGCGATCACCGCGCGCGCCCACGCGAGCGTCGTGCCGTCCGAGATCGAGTACAGTGCGCAGCCCATGGCTGCCCTCGCCGACGTCTACGGCGACCTATTGATCGTCCGCCCGCCCGTGCCGGCCACCTGCAACAAGGCCGGCGCCAACTACAAGAGCGAGGTCACGCACCTCGAGTACTCGCCGCGTCGCGCCTACGACGAGTGGCTGTCGATCTGCGACGCGATCGTCGCGTGCGGCGGCGACGCGCTGTACCAGTTCGAGGCGGTCGACGATCCGTTCCTCGGCCACGCCGCGCTCGAGGTCGACGGCGACGGCGCGATCCACCCGGCCGGCGCGCGCGAGGTGCTCGGCAACCTCGCCGACGTGGCCACCGGGCGGGTGTTCACCGCCAACGGCCCGTGGGTCACGGTCCGCGATCGCAAGCTGCGCGCGGTCATGCAGCACATGCTGGCCCACCGCCGCGGCGAGGCCAGCTACTACGAGATGCTGCTGGCGCGGATCGCCGACGCCGGCGGCTACGACCTCGAGCTCACGCCCAACCCGCACCGCTGGGAGGGCATGGCCGACGTCGCCGCGGTCGGCGACAAGGTCGTGCTCACCTACGCGGTGCCCGGCCACTACGATCAGGGCGTCGGGCCCAAGTCGCCGCGCAGCTCCCGCGAGGGCGTCGCGTTCGCCGCCGATCACGCGGGCGTCCCCGCCAGCGCCCGGGTCTACGTCGAGCTGGTCTATCCGCACTTCCACGGCGACACCGTGCACTTCGGCGCGCGGCCGGTCGGCGCGCCGCCGGTGCTGGTGCACTACGCCGGCGGGCTGTGGAGCGACGGCCACGACGTCGTCTTGCAGGCGCTCGGCACGACGGTGCCGATCGGGATGGACGACGCGGTCCGCTACTACGCCGGCAACTCGCGCCAGGTCGGGCAGGGGCTGCTGGTGCCGGAGGGCGTCAGCGCAGGCTTCCTCGAGTCGATGAGCCGGCTCGGGCTGACCAACCACACCGTGCCGCTGTTCGAGCTGTTCGGGAAGGCGGGCGGTGGCCCGGCCTGCGCGACGCTGTACCTGCCGAAGTCGCTGTCGGTCGCACCTGACGCGCCCTTCCGATACAGCGTGTCGCGCGACGCCGCACGGGCTCGCCGCGACGCGATCCCCGAGCGGCTTACCGTCGCGGCCGACTTCTTCCGCGGCAAAGCCCGGGGCTAGCGGTCTTGGTAACTGCCCAGGATCACTAGAGCGGACCCTGGGACAGGAAGGCCATCTGCGGGGTAGGTGCCGGAGATCGTGTGCCAGAAAGTGCGCCTACGACTGGAAACTTGCTCGCCTTCCCGATAAACACGCACCATCGCAACGCCCGCCTGGGTGGAGGCTCGCACGACGGCCCCGGGGCGGCCCTGGAAGCACTAGCAACCAAAGGAACGAGACTCCCATGAGATTGCCACTCCTGCGCCGCATGTTGAATGTCGCCGCCCTCGGAACCGGGGTCGCGCTGGCTGCGCTCACCGCTTCGCCCGCTCACGCCGGTGTCGAGGTGGGTGCCACTGCCGGCCTCCACGTGTTCAGCATCAACAACGAGCTCGGCGTCCCCGACACGGTCAAGGCCACCTCGCTGCGCAACAGCGCGCTGTTCGGGCTGCGCCTCGGCTTCATGTTCAACGACATGATCGGCGTCGAGGCCGAGGCCGGCATCATCCCGAGCGAGGATCGCAACCTCGTCTATGACGTCTTCACCGGCACGGTCCGCGGTCACGTGATCGCGCAGTTCCGCGCGGCGAACCCGGCCAACAAGCTGGTGCCGTTCGTGGTCCTCGGTGGCGGCGCCACCAAGGTCCTGTCGAGCGATCGCGAGGACCGGATCGACCTCGACACCGACGCCGCGCTGTACGTCGGCGTGGGCGCGAAGTACCGCGTCGAGAACGGCTGGGGCCTGCGCGCCGACGGCCGCCTGCTCCTGCCGCCGTCTTCGAAGAACGAGAGCGCCGCCCTCGACGGCGAGATCCTGCTCTCGGTCTACAAGGAGTTCGGTCGCAAGGAAGCGCCGAAGGGTGAGGAGCCGCCGCCGCCGGTCGAGGAGGACAAGGATCCCGACAAGGACGGCATCCTGGGCGACGCCGACGGCTGCCCGACCGACGCCGAGGACGCCGACGGCTTCCAGGACGAGGACGGCTGCCCGGACGGCGACAACGACGGTGACGGCATCGCCGACGCGTCGGATCAGTGCCCGAGCGACCCCGAGGACGCCGACGGCTTCAAGGACGAGGACGGCTGCCCGGATCCGGACAACGACGGTGACGGCATCGCCGACGCGACCGATCAGTGCCCGGCCGAGCCCGAGGACGCCGACGGCTTCGAGGACGAGAACGGCTGCCCGGATCCGGACAACGACGGCGACGGCGTGCTCGACGCGGCCGACACCTGCCCGGACAAGCTCGAGACCAAGAACGGCTACCAGGACACCGACGGCTGCCCGGACGAGATCCCGGCGCCGCTCGCCAAGTTCACCGGCGTGATCAAGGGCATCAACTTCAAGACCGGCTCGGCCGACATCGTGAAGACCTCGTTCAAGATCCTCGACAAGGCCGTCAAGGTCATGCAGGACTACCCGGACATCAAGCTTGAGGTCCAGGGTCACACCGACGACGTGGGTGACGACGCCGCCAACCTCGAGCTGTCGCAGAAGCGCGCCGAGTCGGTGAAGGCCTACTTCGAGGGTAAGGGCATCGCCGCCGACCGCGTCACCGCGAAGGGCTACGGCGAGACCGCTCCGTCGGCTCCGATCGACGGCCTCAAGGGTGGCAAGCTGAAGGCCGCGCAGGCGAAGAACCGCCGCGTCGAGTTCAAGCTGCTCTCCGACCTGCAGCAGTGATGTAGAGAGGGTCTTTCGAAAAGACCCTCCCCCGGCATTCGCCGGGGCCCCCACCCGAAACGGCCCAGAGCGTGATGCGCTGGGCCGTTTAGATTTTCGGGGTGGAGACGTAGCGCGAGAGGGTTGGCGGGCGGCTCCGGTTCCGGTTCCGGTTCCGGGACCGGCTCCGGCTGCGGGACCGGTTCCGGCTCCGGCTCCGGTTCCGGCTCGGTTCCGGCTCCGGTTCCGGCTCCGGTTCCGGATCCCGATCCCGATCCGGATCCCGATCCCGTCCCCGATCCCGTCCCCGACTCCGTCCCCGACTCCGTCCCCGATCCCGTCTCCGTCCCCGGATCCCGTTCTCCTTCAGGGAGTGGGTGGATCGTGCTTCATGGCGCCGTGGTCCATGGCGCCGTGGTCCATGCCGGGCATGGCGCCGGGCTTCATCATGGCGCCGGGCTTCATCATGGCGCCGTGGTCCATCATGGGCGGCGCGCCGCCGGTCAGGCGGGTCCAGGTGGCCTCGTCGACGATCTGCTGCTTCCAGGTGGCGTGGCACGAGGTGCAGGTCTGCAGGGTGGCGCCGAGCTCGGTGGCGACCTTGGCGCGATCGCGGGCGCGCGCGGCCTCGCCGATGCGATCGGCCTGGTGGTGGAACGCGAGCGCTTGCTCGATGAACGCCGGCGCGCCGGCGCCCATGTGGTTGCACATCGCGGCCTCTCGATCGGAGAAGCCGATGCGGCTGGCGGCCTTCTCGATCGCGGCGAAGTCGTCGGTGGCGAGCCCGAGCACGATCTCCTGCACCGCGAGCAGGTGGTCGCGCATGTTCTGCTTCTGGTGGTTGGCCATCATCGGCAGGAGCGGCACCGGCGTGCGGCTATCCATCGCGTCGAGCACGGCGCTGGGGCCGGCGGCGGGCGCGGCGGGCGCGGCCGGCGCTGCGGCGGGCGCGGGTGCCGGCGGCGGGGCGGCGGCGGGCGCCGGCTTGGCCGGTTCGCGGGAGCAGCTGGCGAGCGCGGCGAGGGCCAGGAGCGAGATCGTCGGGCGGAGCATCGGCGAGTCCTTTCGCGACAGGGGCGGCAGGGGCGAGCACGGCGGCGAGCAGCTCGAGCGCGGCGATCAGCGGTGATCGTCGCGCCGCGGGCACCGCGGCCAGGAGCGAGGTGAAGCGGGCGCGGCTGGCGCCGTCGACGACGTCGGCGACGCGGGCGCCGCGCGGGGTGAGCTGGACCAGCCGGACCCGGCGGTCGTGCGCGGCGGTGCGCAAGGTCGCGTGATCGAGCGCGGCCAGCCGGGCGCACAGCCGCGCCACGTTGCTCTTGTCGATGCCGAGCTCGCGCGCGAGGTCGCGCTGGGCCAGCGCGCCGCGCTCGCGCAGCACCAGCAGCGCGTGGGCGTGGGCCATCGACAGCGGCTGGCCGCACGGCGTCGCGTCGCCGGCGAGCACGCCGAACCGCCGGAACACCTGCTGCATCGCGCGGCGCAGCTGGTCGGCGGGATCGGCGGGCACGGGTGGGGCGTACCACTCAATGGTTGCGTGCGCAACCATCGGGGCCAGCCACGGGCACGGGCACGAGCGACGGTGGTGGCGACTAGACGAGGCGCAGCGCGATCGCGATGTGCGCCAGCATCGTCACCAAGAGCACCATCGAGAACGGGATGTGGACCCGCTTCCAGGCCTTGAGCAGCGCCTTGCTGCGCGGCGCCAGCACCTTGCGGCGCTCGTAGAACACGACGCGGTCGACCGCGCGCACCAGCCGGCGGACGACCTTGCGCGGCGCGGTGCCGCGCAGCGCCCGGCGCAGCCGGCCGCGCGCCCAGTAGCGGCGCAGGTCGTCGAGCAGCACCCAGCCCAGCAGCAGCGTCAGGCCGACCTGCCACGAGCGCTCGGCGTGGGTGGCCTCGCGCTCCATCTCGAGCTGCGCCTTGGCGGCGGCGGCGGGGTGCTCGGCGGCGACGTCGCTGATCAGCCGGCGCTGCTCGAGGATCGCCAGGTCGTGGCTGACCGTCAGCGACGGCACCAGCGTGTACAGGTAGCGGCCGAGCACGCCCGACAGCACCACCGCGGTCATGCTCCAGAACGGCACCGACACCCACGTGGTCAGGCGCAGCGCCGAGTGCAGCACGATGAACAGCGGACCGACGATGCCGGTCATCAGGTGCACGTCGAGCCAGAACTGGTTGGAGGCGGTGCGGTGGAACCAGCCGGTGCGCCGCTGCAGCACGTAGGCCATCGACAGCACCATCAGCGCGGTGCCGACGTAGCCGCAGGTGAGCGCCAGCTTCGAGCCGGCCAGGTAGCTGACGTTCATCGCCGCGATCTCGGGCTCGAGGCCGTCGAGGCGCAGCAGCCGGTAGCTGACCGACAGGGTCGGCGCGTAGCGGCGCAGCACCACCTCGGCGAGCACCGCGACGAACGCGCCGAGCCCGAGGAACCACGGCAGCCAGCTCAGCCGCCGCGCGCGGATCCGGGCCAGGCCGGCGTCGGTGATGCGCAGCCCCTCGGTGAACGGCGCGGTGGGCAGCACGACGAGCTTCTTGCGCGTGGGCGGCGGCGACGGCGGGCGCTCGACGAACAACGCCGCCGGCGCGACCTCGACCAGCGAGCCGGTGGGGCAGGCGGCGACGCACGCCTGATCGGCGTAGCCGGCGCAGTGGTCGCACTTGTTGGCGATGCGGCGCGCCGGCGCGACCCGGCCCTTGCCCGGCCCGAAGGCGAGCCGGCCGTCCTTCTCCAGGCGGGCCTTGAACGCCGGCTTCCACGACGGCATGTCGGGCTCGGCGACGTTGATCATGTCGATCGCGCCGTACGGGCACGACAGCGCGCACAGGCTGCAGCCGATGCAGCGGGTCTCGTCGATCTTGACCTCGCCGCTGGCGGGATCGCGCTTGATCGCGTCGTGCTCGCACGGCGACAGGCAGCGCGCGTCGGTGCAGGTGCGGCAGGTGAAGACGACGTCGACCAGGCCGAGCTCGAAGCCGCCGAGCGTCAGGCGGCGCGCGCCGTGGCGCTCCTCGCACGCGTCCTCGCACTGCTTGCAGTCGATGCAGCGATCGAGCTGGCGCACCCGCACGCTCGGGCCGGCCAGCGACAGGCCGTTGCGCAGGTAGAAGTCGAGCAGCTCCTGGCGCACGCCGGTGAGCGCCTGCAGCCGCGCGCCGGTGTGGGCCAGCGCGGCGCCGAGCGCGTCCTGGGCCTCGGCGGCGGCGGCCCGCAGCCGGGTCAGCGCCGCCTGCGCCAGCGCCACCACCGTCGCGCCGGTCAGCGCGAACGCGGCGATCGCGTCGTCGCCGTCGGCGGCGAGCGCGGTCGGGTTCCAGGCGTCGCCGTCGGTGAACAGCGCCAGGTTGCGCAGCGCGACGTGGGCCAGCGGCGGCGGCGGCAGGAGCGTGCCGTCGCGCTCGCCCTTGGCCGCGTCGCGCTGGCGGTGGGCGAGGCGGGCGGTGAGCGCGGCGCGGTCGAACAGCGCCAGCGACACCTGGCCGCTGGCGACCACGCACATCGCGTAGCGCGAGTCGGTGGTGACGACCGTGTCGCGCGGCAGCGTCAGCACCGCGATCGCGCCGCTCGCGACCAGCGGCGCGAGGACCGCGTCGGGCACGCCGGCCAGCGCCGGCACCGCGCGGATCGCCGGCAGCGGATCGACCTCGGGCGTCGCCGCGGCGAGGCTGGGCGCGGCCGCCGCGCTCACGGCCGCCGCTCGCCGGTCCAGCCGAGCTGCGTCGGGCCGTCGTCGAACTCGGTCGGCGCGGCCTGGACCGCGGTGACCGCGTCGGTGGCGGACATCGTGCGCGGCGTCGCCCGGCGCGGCGGCGCGGCCGGCGGCGGCAGCGGCAGATCGGCGGGCTGGCGCGGCGCGCCGGTCACCCGCGGCAGGCTGCGGGTCGCCGCGAGCTCGTCGGCGCTGGGAACCTGGGCGATCGTGTCGGTGCCGACCACCCGCGCGCGGCTGGCGGTGGCCC
>JAEUJY010000082.1 GCA_016794525.1 Myxococcales bacterium | reverse complement strand
TCGCAACGCGCGGTACGTCGACGTCCACCACCTCGTGCCGCGGGCGGTGGGCGGCGATCACACGCCGACCAAGCTGGCGGCGCTCTGCTCGGCGCACCACACCGCGGCGCACGACGGCCGGCTGCGGATCGACGGGGTCGCACCCGGCAAGCTGCGGTTCGTGCACGCCGATGGTCGGCCGTACGGTGCACCGCCGGCCTCCGCCGACGCATCGGCGGCGTCCCACGTGGGAGCGGCGCCCGCAACGCCGCAGTCAGAGGAACGCGGCGGCGAGGGGGACGCCCGCCGCCGCACGAAGCGGCGCAGCCGCCGACCCATCAAGCCACGCCACCGCCGCGTTGCCAAGCCGCGCACCCGCGGCGCCCCGCCACCCAGGCGGCGGCGCCAGAGGTGATCACGGGGGCGAGACGGGGATGCCGAACAGCTCGACCCAGTTCTCGCCCTGCTGCTGATCGATCACCCAGGTCGAGATCGTGACCTGGTTGTTGCCGAGCGCGGCGGAGGCGAAGAAGCCATACGCGCCCTTCCAGTCCATCTCGTTGCCAGCCAGCGCCTGCGGCCGCCACGCGCCCATCGCGCCGCTCTTGTCGGCGACCAGGAGCTCGTGGCTGGTCGCGTCCTGGTAGACGACCATCGGGCCGTTGCCCGTGAGCACGACCTGCGTGTCGGAGCCGACGAAGTGGTACTCGGGCTTGGGCAGGCCGTCCGGCGTGGTCCCGACGATGCGGTAGCCGTCGTCGACCAGCTCCTGCGCGTTGGCCATCGTGTTCTTGTAGAAGACGTCGTCGTGGTCCGCGCCCTGGTACGCGACGTGGACGTCGCCGGCGGCGTCGACCGCGACCGCCGGGTACCAGCCCGAGTCGGCGTTGGCGCCGGCCATCACCACCGGCGCCGCGAACGCCGCGCCGCTCCAGCGGGCGACCTTGAGGTCGCCGTTCTCGCGGTCGTAGTACGCGACCACCGGGTTGCCCATGGCGTCCCGCGCGGCCTCGACGAACAGGCCGATGCCCGACGGCAGCGGGTAGATGTCGGGGGTGTTCGGGTCGGCCGGCGGCAGCGTCATCATGTCGATCGTGCTGACCTGCCAGTCGCCGGCCGACGCCGGCGTCGCGGTCGTCGCGGACGCGAACCGCACCTCCGCCGTGACGATGCCGCCGCCCTGCGAGACCTTGGCGTAGTAGGCGATGCCGGGCTTGCCGTCGCTCGACAGCGTGATCGCCGTGTACAGGCCGGCCTGCTCGCCACCGATCTCGGGATCGACGGTCATGCCGGTGCCCTGCTGGACGACGTGGGTCGACCACGCGCCGCCCGACGGCTTCATCGCGAACTTGAGCGAGCCGGTCTCGCGATCGAAGTACGACACCATGATCGTGTCGGTCGCCGACACCGCGACCGAGGTGTAGAGGCCGACGTCCGGCCCCGGCTCGAAGATGCCGCCGCGGACGGTCGAGTTGGGCAACGCGACCGGACCATCGGGGACGCCGTCGACGAACTCCCACTCGGCGTCGGGGATGCGGCCGGTGCCGACGTGCCGCGCGACGACGAGGTCGCCGTGGGTCTGGGCGTAGGCCGAGACCACCGCGTCGCCGTTGGGCGCGACCGCGACGTCGGAGAAGGTGCCGACGCGGCCGTAGGGCACGTCGTCGCTGCACACGCAGGTGTGGTCGAAGCAGACCGGGATCTGACCGGGCGGGCACTCGAGGTCGCAGTCCTCGACGACCTCGCAGCTCTGGGCGCCGGCCTTCGAGCCGCACGAGCAGCCCGGCACCAGCGACGAGATCACCGCGGCGCCGATCCACACGCCGGCCATGCCGACGATCCGCTGCGAGCTAGCGATGCGGCGGGTACCCCGCACGACGACCGCGCCGGCGGTCGCCGCGCCCCGGCGAAAAACCAGGAGCAAGCCCGTCATCAGCACCAGCAGCAGCGTGCCGGTCGGGGCGCTGCCCGCGCCCGCGTCGCAGTTGCAGCCGCCCTCGCCGGGCGCGCCGTGGAACGGCGTCTTGTAGATCGCCGTCGCGGTGTTGCCGCGCGAGTCCTTCACCCACACGGCGATCTCGCCGGTGGCGGCGGCCAGGTCCTTGACGGTCTGGCGGTCGATCGTCGGATCACCCGCCACCCAGTCGGTGGCCGGCACGTCGTCGCCCGGGATGCCGAACGCCCACGCCAGGTCGTCGGTGCCGTCGATCAGGTCGCGGGCCGGCACCTTCAGGCGGTCGCCCTGCCAGCCGGCCTCGTCGATCAGGATGCGCGGCGCGGCCGAGTCGATGACGACCGGCAGCTCGATGGTGTGCAGGCTGGTGGTGCGGTAGTCGCCGCGGACCCGCGCCTGCAGGCCGATGGTGTAGCGGCCCTGCCAGGCGAACGCCTTGTCCTGGATCACCAGCGGCGACGCCGCGGTGTACGGGCGCCACATGCCGCCGTCGAGGTTCCAGCTCCACTCCAGCGGGCGGCCGGTGGCGTCGGTGCTCGCGACGTCGATGGTCACGCTGGGCAGCGTCGCGCCGGGGAAGCCCGCCAGCGCCGCGCGCACGACCTCGGGAGCCGGCACGTCGACCTTGGCGATCGACGCGAGCGGCTGGCCGACCCGCTCCGGCCAGGTGGCGGAGCCGGCGAGGCGATCCATCTCGTCGAGCACCGGGGTCAGGCCCGGCACGCGGTCGGCCGCGATCTGCCGCATCATCGCCGACGCGCCGAGCGAGGCGTAGATCGCGAGGAACTCGTCCTCGCTGGTCGTGACCTTCTGGACCCGCAGGTTGTTCAGCGTGAAGCCGGCGAAGTCGGGCACCGCGATCGGGTCGAGGCCGCCGGTGATGAGCGGCAGCGCCAGGTTGAACACGGTCGGCAGCACCGCCTCGAGCTCGGCCGCGGTCTCGTGGACGAACTCGTTGTTGAGCACGGTGATGTGGATCTGATCGGCGGTGAGCCCGACCAGGATCGGCTTGACCGTCGCCGGCATGCCGGGCATCTGCGCGAACTCGAGGTTCACGCCGACGTTGAGGTCGAGCGACATCGTGAAGACGCGCACGTAGCGCTCGAAGATGAAGGCGTAGAAGTCGACCTCGAAGTCGTCGATCTTGATGCCGACCGACGGCGACGCCTCGGTGCCTTCGCCGACCGAGAAGTCGAGCGCCTTCTGCGGGCGGGTGACCATCAACAGCGGCTCCGAGCCGTCGCCGACCTCGCCGAGCGAGGGCACCAGCAGGCTGATCGTGCCGAGCTTCAGCTGCGAGATGAGCGAGGTGCCGACGCCCAGGCACATGCCGCCCGAGGTGACGAGGTGGTGGCCGGCCAGGTCGAGCGTGGTCTCGGACATGCCGATCGCCAGGTCGTCGGCCGGCTCGGGCATGCCGACGAACTCGGCGGCCGGGCGCAGCGTGAAGGTGCCGCGCGTCGAGGCCGGCAGGTTCGCCGGCGGCGCGGCGAAGTTGGGCGCCGGGATCGGCGGGACGCAGAACGCGGGCTCGCTGATCAGCTCGGGGCTGCGGGTCGCGGGGTTCTGGTCGGCGTTGAGGCCGGTGATGAGGCCGAGCGACATGCCGCCGCCCTGCAGCTGCACGTAGCCGCCCGGCACCATCCGCGCCTCCATGAAGCCCTCGGTGCCCGGCGACACGCCGGCCATCAGCTGGCCGATGTCGACCATGCCCTCGATGCCCAGCGGGTCGGGGAGGAAGCCCTGGATGAGGTTGTTGAAGGTCGGCTCGAGCAGGTCGATGATGAAGTCGCCGATGAACGAGTTGAGGATCGAGTTGGCGAGGTTGGCGACGTCGGACAGGACGCTGCACCCGCTGAAGTTGAGATCCGACGTGTCGAGGCCGTTGATCCCGGCCAGCTCCATCGTCAGCTCGCCGGTCGCCGGGTCGATGCCGAACTGGATGTCGGCGTCGATCGCGATGTTCGGGCCGCTGACGCCGAGCGTGCACGAGAAGCCGATGCCGACGACCTGGCCCGACAGCGGCACGGCCGCGTTGGCGTCGAGCTGGATGCGGATGTTCATCCGCTGCGCGTTGGTCACGCTGATGTTGGTGGAGTCGAGGTGGATGCCGACGTTGCACCCGTTGCCCGCGCCGCACGAGTCGGGGATGCCCGGCGCCGGGCCCTGGTTGGTCGCGCAGTAGCGGGCGCCGGTGGCGAGGAAGCCGCCGCTGGGCGTGCCCACCGAGCCCTGGCCGACGCAGAAGCCGTTGCTGAGCTGCTGGTTGATCAGCGGCGGGATGATGTTGGTCAGCTTGGTGAAGCCGGCGCGAGTGACGCGGATCTGGCCGCCGCCCTCGACCGTCTGGGTCTTCGGCAGCCCGCCGGCCGGCAGCGGTTCGCTGCCGCACCCGCCACACCCACCACCGATGCCGCCGCACGCGGCGAGCGCGACGAACGCGATCGAGTACAAGAAGTTCAAGCGTAGGTTCTTCGTGAACACAGGGCCTCCGCGGCGACGACCGCGACGCGCTCCCCGGCGCGGCGTGGCTCGTCTGGTCGAGGACGAGTAGCGATTCAGGCCATGATACGGATCCCGCGCGGAATTTGAACCCTGTTTTTTGCACACGTGCGCGAAAACGCGCGGGTTTAGTGGTCAGGCCAACTTGTCCCACGCTGTGCGGGAGATCGCGCCTCGCGGGAGCGCGTGCTCACGCGCGGCGACTTTTTCCTCCCTCCACTTGACACATAGGTACCCGGTACCCTAGTACTCCGCGCCGAAGCACAGGGCTCGTAGCTCAGTTGGATAGAGCGCCGGGCTTCGAACCCGTAGGTCGGGCGTTCGAGTCGCCCCGAGCTCACTGACAATCGAAGGTACCCGTCACGCGCAGAATGTTTCTGGGGGCATAGCTCAATTGGTAGAGCATCGGACTCTTAATCCGCTGGTTGTAGGTTCGATTCCTACTGCCCTCACGATCGGGGGAGCCTCACAAGGGCTCCCCCGATACCTTTTTCGGCACCGTCGCCCGCCACCGTTTTCGGGTGTGCTCGCCGCCGCGCGCGTCGCTGGGTCCCGCGGTACCTTCGGGGCGTGCGCTTCCCCCGCTGGGCCCTGGCTCTCCCCATCCTGTTCGCCAACTGCGTGTGCTCGAACAAGCTCGGTGGCGACCTAAAGATCAACGGTGAACCGTTCGCGCCGACCGGGTGCCGCAACGGCTCGGTCTACGGCTTCAGCGGCGTCGAGGTCACCAGCAAGACCGGCTGGAAGCTGCGCCTGGTGCAGACGCCGACCGGCGAGGGCCGCGTGATCGCGTTCGGGCCGGGCGCCAGCACCGGCGCCGAGCTCGGCGCGTGCGGCACGCTCAAGGTCGACACCCAGAACAGCACGATCAACGACGTCAAGAACGTCGAGGGCCACGCCGAGCTGTCGTGCACCGCCGACGGGCTCAGCCTGAGCGGCAAGATCACGTTCGAGAACTGCCACTGAGTCCGGCGGGGCGTCGCGGACGCCTCCCCACACGCCGTGGGGCCCGCCCAAACGCGAGATCGTCCTCGGGAATCGACCGTGCGCGCCCGCTCCACCTGCCTCTCGCTGCTCGCCCTCGTCGGCGCCTGCGCCTTCGAGCCGCGCGGCGCGCCGCCTGTCGACGAGTGCGCGCTCGGCGTCGACACCTGCGCGCCGACCGCGACCTGCGCCGACACCGCCGACGGCTACACCTGCACGTGCCCCGGCGATCGCGTGGGTGACGGCTTCACCTGCCAGGTGCCGTTCACCGCGCTGTCGGCCGGCAACGACTTCACGTGCGGCGTGGCCCGGGACGGCGCGGCGTGGTGCTGGGGCGCCAACGACTACGCGCAGCTCGGCGACGGGACGACGATCCACCGACCGCACCCGACCGAGGTCGCCGGGCACCACAAGTGGACCGCGGTGTCGGCCGGCGTGCTGCGCGCGTGCGGCATCCGCGACTCGGGCGAGCTGTGGTGCTGGGGCTACGGCGGCTACGGCTTCGGCGACGGCACGACCACCACGACGGCCGAGCCGCGACCGGCCGCGGCCGGGCAGGCGTGGGCGCAGGTGTCGGTCGGCAGCACGCACACCTGCGCGCTCGATCGCACCGGCGCCGCGTCGTGCTGGGGCCTGGGCGACAACGGCCAGCTCGGCAACGGCGGGTTCGTCGGCTCGCCGCGCCCGGTGACGGTGGCCGGCGGGCCGTGGCGCGCGATCGCCGCCGGCGGCTACCACACCTGCGCGATCGACGCCGCCGACGCGCTGTGGTGCTGGGGCAACGGCGGCTACGGCCAGCTCGGCACCGGCGCGGCGGTCGGCAGCGGGCTGCCGGTGCGGGTGACGACGCCCGCGGGGCCGTGGCGCGCGGTCAGCGCGGGAACCTTCGCGACCTGCGCCACCCGCGACGACGGCGTGTGGTGCTGGGGCCAGGGCACCGACGGCCAGCTCGGCGACGGCGCGGCGGCGACCAGCGCGGCGCCGGTGCGCGCCGCCGACGGCGCGTGGACCGCAGTCAGCGTCGGCCAGGCTCAGGCCTGCGGCCTCGTCGAGCAGCGGCTGGAATGTTGGGGCTCCGACGAGTTCGGCGCGGTCGGCGACGGCCCGCCGATCGGCGCGACCCAGCCGACGCCGATCGCGGTGGGCGCGGCCGCGACCCGGTGGCGGTCGCTCAGCGACCACGGTGCCGCGCACCAGTGCGGGCTGCGCGAGGACGGCACCGCGTGGTGCTGGGGCCACAACGGCCTCGATCAGCTGGGCGCCGCGACGCCCAGCGAGCAGCGCGGCTTCGTGCGCTGGCCCGGGCCCAGCTGGGGTCGGCTGGCGCTGGGCCGGTTCACGACCTGCGGCGTCACCGGCGATCGCACGATCGGCTGCGCCGGCTACGGCGCCACCGGGCTGCGCGGCGACGGCACGTTCCGCAGCGGCGCGACGCCGTCGGTGGTGCCCGGCGCGTGGAGCGAGGTCGCGGTCGGCGACTACCACGCGTGCGCGATCGACGATCAGCGCGCGCTCGCGTGCTGGGGCGCGAACTACGTCGGCGAGCGCGGCACCGGCGTGGCCGGCTCGACCGCGACGCCGGTGGCGTTGACCGGCCGGTGGGAGCGGATCGGCGCCGGCTCGTCGTTCACCTGCGCGATCGACGAGGGCCACGATCTGTGGTGCTGGGGCGCCAACACGCTCGGCCAGTGCGGCGACGGCAGCGGCAGCAACCGCCCGACGCCGGCGCCGATCCTGCTCGACGGCCAGCCGTGGCGCGATCTCGCGGTCGGCGTGTTCCACGCGTGCGCGATCGACGGCGGCGGCCAGCTGTGGTGCTGGGGCGCCAACGGCACCCGCCAGGTCGGCGTCGGCGCGACCACCGCGACGGTGCTGCGCGCGACCCAGGTCAGCGGCGCGCCCGACTGGCAGCGGGTCGCGGTGGGGACGACGACGTCGTGCGGGCTGCGCGGCGGCGGCGCGCTGTGGTGCTGGGGTGACAACCGCGCGGGCCAGGCCGGCGTCGGCGCCGCGACCGCGCAGCTCGACATCCCGACGCGGGTCGGCGCCGCCGACGACTGGCAGTCGATCGCGGTCGGCACGCGCCACGCGTGCGGCGTGCGCGCCGACGGCGCGCTGTGGTGCTGGGGCGACGCCGAGTGGGGCGCGACCGGCCTGGCCGCCGCGGTCGACGTGCCGACGGTGGTCGGCGCGGATCGCGACTGGGCCGCGGTGGCGATCGCCGGCGACGTGACCTGCGCGACCAAGCGCGACGGCTCGACGTGGTGCGCCGGCGCCAACCGCTACGGCCAGACCGGCTTCCCGCCGGTGAGCGCCGCGCCGACGCCGGTGGTCGACGGCCCGTAGCCGGCGCGCGCGCGGTCAGGTCGTGGCGCGGTAGCGGTTGGTCGTCGGATCCCAGGCGTAGACGTCGGGGCCGTCGGCGAAGCCGAGCTCGCGGATCGGCTGCTTGAGCGGGCGGAAGCCGTCGGTCTCGGGGATGCTGGCGACGCGGCGCAGCCGCACCGGCCGCGCGTGGGTCGGCAGCGCGACGACGACGCGGGCCAGCGCGTCGAGATCGACGGCCTCGGTCGGCTCGAGCGCGAACGCCGCGGCCGGCAGCTCGCGATCGACGTGGGCCCGATCGGGGATGGCGACGGCGACGCAGGCGATCACGCCGTCGAGCTGGTGCAGCGCGTCCTCGATCCGGCGGCTGGGCACCGGGCCGCCGCGGGTGCGGATGACGTCGCCGTGGCGATCGACGAACCAGTAGTCGCCGTCGCCGTCGATGCGCAGCAGATCGCCGGTGACGAACCAGGTGTCGCCGGGGCCGAACGCGTCGTGCAGCAGGCGGGTCGGGGCGATGTGGGCGATGTCGGCGATGCCGCGCGCCGAGTCGAGCCGCGCCACCAGCATGCCCGGCTCGTCGACCTTGGCGCGCACCAGCCGGCCACGGGCGTCGCGCACTAGCTCGTCGGTGTCGAAGTCGTAGGCGGCGATCGCCAGCTCCGGGCTGCCCGGCAGCGGGTGGCCGACCGCGCCGATCTTGCCGCCGTCGGCGTTGGCCAGCACCGCCGAGGCCTCGGTCGAGGCGTAGAACTCGAGCACGCCGACCGCGCCGAACCGCGCGGTCAGGCGCTTCCACAGGTCGGGGCGCATGCCCGAGCCGGCGAACAGCCGCACCGGGTGGTTGCGCTCGCCGATCGTGAACGGCGCGCGCACCAGCGCCCGCGCCATCTCGCCGGCGTAGAACACCACCGAGACGCCGTAGCGCCGCACCTCCTGCCAGAACACGTCGGGCGCGAACCGCGACGCCAGCGCCAGCCGGGCGCCGCCCGACAGCGCGCTGCCGGCGGCGACCAGCATGCCGGTCGGGTGGTGCAGCGGCAGCGCGCAGTAGACGGTGTCGCGGTTGGTCAGCGTGCAGGTCGCGGCGGCGCCCAGCGCCGAGAACGCCCAGCGGCGGTTGGTCACGCGGTTGGCGCGCGGCGCGTCGTAGAGGCCGCCGACGACGAACACCATCGCCAGGTCGCGGGCGCGCCCCGGATCGGCGCGGTACCACGGCGGCAGCGGCACGGTCGCGGGGTCGATGCTCTCGAGGTCGACCGCGCCCGCCGGCAGCCGGCGCGCCTCGTGGGCGCCGCCCAGCACCAAGAGCTTGCCGCTGAACGCCGCGCGCACGCCGGCGGCGTCGTCGGGATCGGTCACCACCGCCTCGGCCTCGCCGACGTCGAGCGCGCGGCGCAGCGCCGGCTCGGGCAGCCGCGGCGACAGCAGCACCGCCACCGCGCCCAGCCGCGACAGCGCGGTCACGACCGACAGGTAGCTGGGGCGGCCGGTCATGATCACCGCGACCCGCTGGCCGGGGCGCACGCCGGCGGCGATCAGCCCGCGCACGACCGCGTCGACGCGGCGGTTGGCCTCGGCGTAGGTGAACGCGCGATCGCGCCACAGGAAGAAGGTGCGATCGGGGATCTCGCGCGCCTGATCGGCCAGCGCCTTGCCCAGCGACACGACGGTGTCGTCGCGCAGGTTGCGCAGCCGGTGCAGCCGCGGCAGCTGCCAGCGCAGGTTGTCGACGTAGTCGGACAGATCGTTGGACGCGTCGCCGACGCGGTCCCACAGCGCGCGCGCGGTCTTGCCGACGACGTCGCCGGCCAGGTCGAGATCGTACTGCACCTCGCCGAGCGCGCCGTCGAGGTCGTCGTCCTCGAGATCGTCGTCGTCCGCGTCGTCGTGGTCGACCGGCAGCGCGCCGGCGGCGCGGGCCGCGGTGATGCGCTCGGGGCGCGGGCCGGCGCCGTCGCGCCAGCGCACCCACTCGACGGTGATCGGCCAGGTCACCGACAGCGCGGTCGAGCCGACCACCAGCCCGAAGTGGCCGGCCTTGACCATCACCTCGAACAGCTCGGTGATCGCCGGCGCCGCCTTGCGGATGCCGCGCACCGCCGCCGGTCGGCCCATCTCGTCGCGATCGCCGACGAAGTACAGGGTGGGCGAGTCGATGTCGGCCAGCGTCACCGAGTGGCCGTCGATGACGATGCCGCCCGAGGTCATCCGGTTGGCGACGATGATCTCGTCGACGAACTTGCGCAGCGCCGGGCCCGGCCAGGCGACGAAGCCCTGGCCGCCGAGGAACAGCCGCCGCGCCTCGCGCTTCTCGAGCGCCGAGCGGTCGTGCAGCTTGCGCACGAAGTCGACCAGCTGGCCGGCCTCCTTGCGCGCCGACAGGAGCCGGAAGCCGGTCGAGGTCAGCACCCCGGGCAGGCCCTCGATCCGCGCCAGCGGCCGGGCGATCGCCCGCTGCACGCTGGCCACCAGCTGCTCGACGATCTGATCGGCCATCGCCACCGAGCGGTGGACGTCGACCGGCGATCCGAACGTGATGATCGACGCGATGCCGACCGAGCGGCGGAACGCCGCGGCCTGGTACGCGAACATGCCGCCCTGCGAGTAGCCGGCGAGGTGGACGTCCTTGCCGGTCGCGGCGCGGACCTGATCGATCGCCTCGGACACCGCGCGCACGTGATCGTCGAGGGTGCGGTCCATGCCGCCCTCCTCGCGCTCGGGCGCGCCGAAGTCGGTGAGCCACACGTCCATGCCGGCGCGGGTGAGGTACGCGACCGCCGAGACGTCGGGCGCGATGTCGTAGACCTCGGACGCCACCATCAGCGGCGGCACCAGCAACAGCGGCGCGGCGGTCGACGGCGTCGGCGAGGCGTAGCGGCGCAGCCGGAAGATCGGCGTCTGGTGGACGACCTCGAACGGCGCGCCGTAGGGGGCGGTCAGCCGGCCGGCGCGCATGATCTCGAGCGCGTTCTGCCAGGCCAGGCCGACGCGGCGCAGGCGCTTGGCCCACGCCACCTGGCGGCGGCGGCGCGCGGTGGCCGAACCACGAGCGGGGGCGTCACGATCGGACATCGGCGGCAGTGTACATGCCGGTCGGCGGCGGTCGCCGCGATCGCGGCAGCGATGTCGCGGTCTCGGGGCGGCGGCGGATCTGGCGCGCGCCAGGTGCGCGGATCGTCGTGCGCTGGTGCCCTGGCGCGGCGGCTGCAATCGCGCCCGGCATGCGAAGGCTCCTGGCGTGCGCGATCTCGATCCTGGCAACGACGGCGTGCGGCGGCATGGACGGCGTCGGCAGCGGCGGCGACTTCGGCGCCACCGTCGGCGGCGTCAAGGACCTGCACCTGGCCCGCGACCTGATCGCCCGCGGCCAGGTGCCGCCGGCGGCGGCGATCCTGGTCGAGGCGATGTTCGCCGAGCACGACCTCGGGCTGGCCGGGCCGCCGTGCGCCGAGACGCTGTGCCTGCGCGGCGCGCTGGGCGTGGCGCCGGGCAGCGACGATCAGCCGCGGGGCTGGATCCAGGTCGGGCTATCGTCGACGATCGACCCCGCGACCTACGTCCGGCCGGCGACGACGTTCATCTATACGGTCGACGTGTCGGGCTCGATGGGCTGGGACAACGGCACCGGCACGCCGGGCGAGCTGAGCCGCCGGCTGATGCGCGGCCTGGCGCCGACGCTCACCGCCCGCGACCAGCTGGCGATCGTCACCTACGGCTCGACGGTGGACACGCCGCTGCCGCCGACCGCCGGCGATCAGCAGCTCGCGATCCAGCGCGCCATCGACGGGCTGGCCGAGGGCGGCGTGACCAACATGGAGGCCGGCCTGCGCCGGGCCTACGAGCTGGGCCGCGCGGCGCGCGCCGCGGGGCGCGCCAACGTCCGGATCGTGCTGTTCACCGACACCCAGCCCAACGTCGGCGCGACCACGCCGACCGAGTTCGATCGGCTGGTCACCGAGGGCGCGGCCAGCGGCGTCGGGATGACGGTGCTGGCGCTGGGCCTGGGCATCGGCCCCGAGGTGCTGCAGAGCATCGCCAGCCAGCGCGGCGGCAACGCGTTCAGCATGGGCACCACCGCCGAGGTCGACGGCTTCCTCGCCGACGAGGCGCCGTGGTTCGCCGCGCCGATCGCCTACGCGCTGCGGGTCGGCGTGCGCACCGGCGGCGCGTTCGGCATCGACACGCCGTACGGCTTCCCGGTCGGGTTCGCCGAGGAACCGACGATGAAGGCCGAGTCGGTGTTCCTGTCGAAGCGCAAGGGCGCGCTCTTGGTGTCGCTGGTCGGCGACGACCTCGCCGCGCTGGCCGCCGACCTCGACCTGACCTACGTCGACGACGCCGGGGCCCAGCACACCCAGACCATCCCGCTGGCCCGCGGCGGCGCGCCCCTCGACGCCCGCGGCCAGTGGTTCGCGCAGGAGGCCACCGCCCGCACCACCGCGTTGGCGCTGATCACCACCGCGATGCACGACGCGTGCGCCGCGTACGTCTACGGCGCGGCCGGCGCGATCGCGATCTTGCGCCCCGCGCTGGCGCGGTTCGAGGCCGACGCCGCCGCGCTCGGCTCGCCGGACCTGCCGGTCGAGGTCGACCTCGCCCAGGATCTGCTGCGGCTGTTCGAGCTGGGCGCGCCGCAGGGCACGCTGGACGGTCGCTGAGGGAGCGATCCGCGGGCCGTGACGCGCGGGGCGCCGGTGCTACAGTGTCGCCCGCGCTCGGGACCTACCCGGGCAAACGCAACGTCGTCCGAGAGGCCGTTCATGGGTACGAGCACCGTCCAGATCACCATCGACAACTTCCAGGAGATCGTCGAGAAGCCCGGCATCGTGCTGCTCGACTTCTGGGCCGAGTGGTGTGGTCCCTGCAAGATGTTCGCGCCGGTGTTCGAGAAGGCGGCCGAGAAGCACACCGACGTGGTGTTCGGCAAGATCGACACCGAGGCCGAGCAGGACCTGGCCCAGGCGGTCGGCATCTCGGCGATCCCGACGATCATGGTGTTCCGCGACGGCGTGCTGCTGTTCCGCGAGTCGGGCGCGCTGCCCCCGCAGGCCCTCGAGTCGATCGTCGATCAGGTCAAGAAGCTCGACATGGACGAGGTGCGCAAGAAGGTCGCCGAGCACGCCCACGAGCACGGCCCGGGCTGCGACCACGACCACGATCACGACCACGCCCACGATCACGAGCACGGCCCCGGCTGCGATCACGACCACTGATCGCGACCACCAGGTCGCTGAAGTACAGCTGGTAGTGGCGGGGCGAGTGGGCGCGCAGCCACGGCAGGCCGCGGGCCCGCCGCTCGACGGCCAGGCCGGCGTCGGCCAGCAGGTCGGCCAGCGCGTCGGGATCGTCGGCGCCGAGCCCCGGGTCCGGCGTGGCCAGCACCAGCGCGCCGCCGGCGGTCAGCGCGGCGGCGGCGGCGGCGACGAAGTCGGCGGGCGCCGCCAGCAGATCGATCAGGTTGGCGGCGACGATCGCGTCGACCGCGCCGAGCGCCAGCGGCAGCGCCTCGGCGTCGCCGACGACGCCGTGCGCGTCGGTCGCGGCCACCGTGCGCAGCACCGCGCGCAGCGATAGATCGGTGACGATCACCTGCCGGCGCGGCGCCGCCAGGCGCGCGGCCAGCAGGTTGCCGCCGCAGCCGCACTCGACCACGACCCGCGCCCGCGCTGGAACGGCGGCCGCGATCGGCACCGCCGGGTCGGGCGCGGCGGCCAGCCACGCGGCGATCGCGGCGTCGTCGGTGGCGGCCGGCGGGCGCGGCGCGCGCTCGTGGGCGGTCCAGTCGTCGCCGAACGCCAGCGGCTCGCGCGGCCCGGCGGCGGCGGCGAACGCGTCGACCAGCGCCACCGTCGGGCCGGTCGCCGCGCCGGCCTCGGCCAGGCTGGCCAGCACCGCGTCGCGGTAGCCGGCGAGGTACTCGGCCGGCGACGGCACCAGGATCGGCACGCCGGCCAGCACCGGGTACAGCGCGGGGCAGCGGCGGCAGCACAGGAGGCCGCGCCGCGGATCGGCGCGCAGCGCGCCGCCGCAACCGCCGGCCACGCAGGCCAGCCGGGCCAGCAGGCCGCGCGCGATCACGGCAGCACCTCGGCGGTGGCGTCGAGCCAGGCGATCAGCGCGCGCAGATCGGCGGGCAGCGGCGCCTCGATCGGCGGCCGATCGGGCAGCGCCAGCCGCGCGGCGTGCAACGCGAGGCGCAGCGGCGGCGCGGCGGCGAACGCGCCGCGCAGCGTGCGCTTGCCGTAGAGCGGATCGCCGACGATCGGCGCCTCGAGCGCGCGCAGGTGGACGCGGATCTGGTGGTGGCGGCCGGTCAGCGGCCGAGCCTCGACCTCGGTGACCACGCCGGCCGGCAGCCGCCACCGCCGGCGGGCGCTGACGTCGGTGCGCGCCGGCTTGCCCGGCTCGCCGGGGGCCGCCGGCCGGGCCTTGCCGCGGCGGGCGTCGGTGAGCGGCAGCTCGATCGCGCGGTCGCCGGGCAGGTCGCCGAACGCCAGCGCGACGTAGGTCTTGCGGACGGTGCGCGCCTCGAACGCGGCGCACAGCGCGCGGTGCGCGGCGGCGGTCTTGGCGAACACGACGA
Source organism: Myxococcales bacterium (assembly GCA_016794525.1). Lineage (GTDB taxonomy): Bacteria > Myxococcota_A > Polyangia > Haliangiales > Haliangiaceae > UBA2376. The sequence continues at coordinate 9,602 of JAEUJY010000082.1, read as the reverse complement.
CTCCCGAGGTGTCTTGATCGATCCGGTGCACGACCCACAGCGGCGCGCCGCGCGCGGCCTCGAGCTGGTGCCGCAGCGCGACCGGCCCGTCGGCGGTGCGCCCGGGGATGACCAGCGCGCCGGCCGGCTTGGCGACGGCGATCAGGTCGGCGTCCTCGTAGAGGAGCGGGGCGTCCACGGGGCCTCATACCGCGTGGCGCGCCGGCGCGCGACCTGCGCGTCTGCGCACGTGCGCGCGTGTCGCACCCGCCGCGACCGGCGCCGCTGTGACGATTGCGCGCACCCGCGAAACCAATCGCGAATGTGGCGGCGCGCCGCGGTGGCGCTCGCACCGCCGGTGTTACGATTGCCACACACCACACGTTCCGCTGGGGCGACTCGTCCGCGAGTCGAGCGGGCGCGTGGCACCTCCACCTCCGTCCGCTCGGACCGGCCTGCCGGTCATCACGCGACTCCGACAAGAGGGATCATGGCCAAGAGCGACTTCGCGACCGCCGCTGCCAACGTCAAGAGTGCGCCGCATTCGACGGCTGCCTGGGACGAGCTCGAAGAGCTGGCCCGCGACACCGACAAGCCCGACGACGTGATCGCGGTGTACCGCGACGTGCTGCAGAAGGGCCTCGATCCGCAGGTGGTCGAGATGATCGGCGAGCGCGCCGCGGCGTTCTGCGACGAGTGGTTCGGCGACGAGCCGAAGGTCGCCGAGGGGCTGCTCGGCAAGGTGCTCGACCTCGCGCCGCAGTCCGAGACCGCGCTCGGCCGGCTCAGCGTGCTCTACACGCAGGCCGAGCGCTGGGCCGATCTGCTGCGGCTCTACGATCGCGCGCTGACCGCGGTCAAGGACGCCGCGCGGCGCACCAAGCTCCTGCGCGAGGCGGCGCAGCTGGCCAAGGACGTCGCCAACCAGCCGGAGAAGGCGATCGGCTACCTGCAGCGGCTGCTGCCGCTGACGCCCGACGATCAGCAGCTGAGCCTGTCGCTCGAGCGCCTGCTCGAGCGCTACGAGCGCTGGGCCGATCTGATCGCGCTGTGGGAGGGCCGGCTCGAGCGCCAGGGCAAGGCCGATCGCGAGAAGGCGCGCGCGCGCATCGCCGGCTGCTACCTCGACAACCTGCGCGACTCGGCCAAGGCGCTGGCGGCGGTGCGGCCACTCCTGGCCGAGGCCGAAGACGATCGCGAGGCGTGCGGGCTCCTCGAGCGGATCGTCGTCGCGCCGCACACCCAGGAGAAGGAGCGCCACGCCGCGCTCGACCTGTTGCGCGCGCACTACGACGCCACCGGGCGCCCGCGCGAGGTGATCCGCGTCCTCGAGCGCGTGATCGATCTCGATCCGACGTCGAGCCAGGCGCTGCGCGAGGAGGCCGGCGCGCGCCTGGCCGAGCTCGACGACGACCAGGCGGCGATGGATCACTACGCCGCGCTGCTGGCGTTGACGCCGGACTCGTCGGTGACCCAGGAGAAGCTGCGCCAGCTGGCGCAGCGCTCGAACAACTACGCCGGCTACGCCACCGGCGTCGCCGCCGCCGCGGCCCGGGCCGCCACCGTCGGCCGGCGGGTCGAGCTCCTGTCCGAGGCCGCGCGCACGCGGCTCGATCTGCTCGACGACGCCGCCGGCGCGATCGAGCTGTACCAGCAGGCGCTCGGGCTCGAGGGCGCCGGCGCCAAGGAGCAGCTGCACGTCAGCCGTCGGCTGTCCGAGCTGTACTCGCGGGTCGATCGGCCGCGCGAGCGGTTCGAGACCCTCGAGAAGCTGGCGCAGCTCGAGTCGGCGCCCGCCACCAAGAAGGCGGTCATCGGCGACGCCGCCCGGCTGGCCGAGACGCTCGGCGAGACCGATCGCGCGCTGGCGCTGTGGCGGCAGCGCATCGCCAACGACGGCGGCGACCTGGCCGCCCTCGACGCGGTGATCGCGCTGCTCGAGCACGCGCAGCGGTGGCCCGAGCTGATCGCGGCGCTCGACACGCGCGCCGGCAAGGACGTGTCGGCGGCGCAGCGGCGCGCCGACCTGACCCGGATCGCGGTGGTGCAGCGTGATCACGTCGGCGACGTGCCGGCGGCGATCGCCGCGTGGCAGCGGGTGGCCGCGACGTTCGGCGACGATCCCGAGAACGTCGGCGCGCTGACCGAGCTGTTCGCGTCGGTCGGCCGCTGGTCCGAGCTGGCCGACCTGCTCGAGCGCACCTCGAGCGGCGACGTCGAGCGCACCACCGCGCGCCTCAACCGCCTCGGCCAGGCGCTGGCCGAGCACCTCGACCAGCCGGCGCGCGCGCTGGCGGCGTTCCGCGGCGCGCTGGCGATCGACAGCGTCAACCCGACGGCGCGCGCCGGCCTGTTGCAGCTGCTCGACCGCCCGGCGCAGCGCGCGGCCGCCGCCGACGCGCTGGCCGCCAGCTACCGCGAGAGCCAGGACTGGGAGGGCTACCTCAAGCTGGTGCCGGCGCGGCTGGCCGACGCCGCCGACGATCGCACCCGGCTGGCGCTGCTGCGCGAGGCCGCGTTCATCCGCCAGCAGCACACCGGCGATCACGCCGGCGCGCTGGCCAACCTGGTCGACGCGTTCGCGCTGGCGCCGCGCGACGGCGTCATGGAGGGGCAGGTGCTGGCGCTGGCCGATCGCACCGGCAACTTCGCCGCCGCGGCCGATGCGCTGGCGCGGGCGATCGACGCGCTCGGCGACGATCGCGACGAGGCCGCCCGGCTGCGGGTGGTCCGGGCCGGCGTGCTCGAGGAGAAGTGCGCCGACCCCGCCGGCGCGCTGGCCGAGTACCGGCTGGTCCACGCCCACGATCCGCGGCAGGTGGTCGCGGCGACCGGCGTGATCCGCCTGGCGCCCGCCGCCGGCGGCTGGAGCGAGGCGGCGATGACGCTGGGCCGGTTCGCGGTGGCGAAGGAGCGGCTCGACGAGCACCTGTGGACCCAGCTCGAGACCGCCGCCAAGGCCGGCGGCGCCGCCGACGCGCTGGCCAACGCGCTCGAGGCCGCGGCCGGGCAGCTGCCGTTGCCGCCGGCGGTGGCCGCGGCGTGGTGGGGCAAGCTGGCGCTGTGGCACCGCGACGTCCGCGGCGACAAGGCCGCGGCGATCACCGCGTTCGGCAAGGCGCTGACCGCCGGCGGCGATCGCGCCGACACGCTGCGCGCGCTGGCCGAGCTGCTGCGCGGCGGCGGCGCCACCGCGGCGCTGCTCGACGTGCTGCGCCGGCTGGCCGACGCCGATCCCCGCGATCTCGACGTGCTGGTCGAGGCCGCCGACACCGCGAGCCGGATCGGCGATCGCGACGCGTCGCTGACGATCCTGGGCCAGGTGCTCGGGCGCGCCACCGCCGCGTGGCGCGGCTCGGCCGCGATCAACTCGGCCCGCCCGGCCGAGGCGGTCGTGCGCTGGGCGGTCGACGGCCTGGTCGAGCTGCACAAGGGCGCCGGCCGCGCCCGCGCCGCGGTCGACCTGCTGGTCGAGTCGGCCCGGCTGCCGTTCGACGCCGCCACCCGCCGCGAGCTGCGGCTGCGCGCCGCGGCGATGGCCGCGACCGATCTGCGCGACAACGCGGCGGCGATCGACATGTACCGCGGCGTCCTGTCCGACAGCCCCGGCGATCTCGAGATCATCGATCGGCTGGGCGGGCTGCTCGACGCCGAGGGCCGGGTCGCCGAGCTCCTCGGGCTGCGCCAGCTGCAGCTCGGGCTCGAGCAGGATCCGGCGCGCCGCCTCGAGCTGCGCCTCGACATCGCGCGGCTGGTCGGCATCGTCGAGGAGAAGGGCGGGCGCCTCGAGGCGCTGACCGCCAACCTCGCCGATCACCCCGGCCACGACGCGTCGGTCGACGCGGTCGCGAGCTACCTGGCCGGCAAGGGCCAGCACCGCGCGCTGGCCGATCTGCTCGAGGGGCAGGCCCAGGCGCTCGAGCAGGCCGGCGACGCCCCCAAGGCGGCGCGGCTGTGGGCGCGGTTCGCCGGCGTCGCCGAGCGCGACACCCGCGAGTCGGATCGCGCGATCGCCGGCCACCGCCGCGTCGTCACGCTGGCGCCGACGCCCGACTCGTTCCGGGCGCTGGCCCGGCTGCAGATCGATCGCGGCCAGCCGGCGCAGGCGGTGCCGTGGTTCGAGTCGCTGCTGTCGACCGTCGCCGGCGGCGAGCGCACCGGCGTCGTGCACCAGCTGGCCAAGGCCCACCTGGCCGCCGATCAGGCCGACCGCGCGATCGCCGCGATCGAGTCGAACCTCGACGATCGCGAGCCCGCGCTCGAGCTGCGCCTGATGCTCGCCGATCTGTACCGCAGCGGGCAGCAGTGGGAGCCGCTGGCCCGCCACCTGACCCGCTCGCTCGACCGCTTCGCCGACGACGGCCGCGCCCGCGAGCTGGCCCGCGAGGCGGCCGCGATCTACACCGAGAAGCTGGGCGCGCCGGCCAAGGCGATCCCCGCGCTCGAGCGCGCGCTGGCCGCCGAGCCCACCGACAAGGAGCTCAAGGCGCAGCTGGCCGTGGGCTTGCGGGTCGCCGGCCGGCTGCCCGAGGCGCGGGCCATGCTGGTCGAGCTGATCGAGAGCTTCGGCCGCCGCCGCGCCCCCGAGCGCGCGGTGCTGCACGTCGAGCTGGCCAAGGTGGCGCAGGCCGAGGGCAAGCTCGACGAGGCGCTGACCGAGATGGAGGCGGCGTCCAAGATGGACGTCAACAACGCGCGGATCCAGCGCGAGCTGGCCGAGCTGTTCCGCGCCGCCGGCCAGATGGACAAGGCCGAGCGCACCTACCGCTCGCTGCTCCTGGTCGTGCGCCGGCAGCCGCCGGGCGACGACGAGACCGCGGTCGGTCAGAGCGAGGTGCTGTACGAGCTGTCGGCGGTGGCCGCCGCCCGCGGCGAGGCCGACCAGGCCAAGGAGCTGCTCGAGAGCGCGATCGACGCCGCGGTGCAGTCCGACGTCGAGGTGCGCCGGCTGCGCCGCAGCCTGATCGCCCACGGCCAGGCCGAGACGCTGTTGCGGGTGCTCGAGATGCGGCTGGCCCAGCTGGCGCAGAGCCAGACCGGCGAGCACGCGTCGCAGGCGCGGCTGCTGCACGACATGGCCGAGGTGCTCGACGCCAACCTCGGCCGCACCGCCGACGGCCTCGACGCGATGATCAAGGCGATCGGCCACGCGCCGGCGCGCCTCGACCTGCACGACAAGGCCCGCACGCTCGCGGCCAAGGTGAGCGAGACCAAGAAGTACGTCGAGGCGGTCGAGGCGGTCGTCGACCGGCTGCGCCGCAAGGACGATCCGCCGCTGGTCGCGGCGCTGCTGCTCAAGGCCGGCGAGGCGCTCGAGCTCGACGCCGGCGACCTGCGCGGCGCGGCCGGGCTGTACCGCCGGGTCGAGATGCTGGGCGAGCGCCTGGCCGAGGCGTACTACGCGCAGGCCCGCGTGGCCGGCGCGCTCGGCGACAACGACGAGCAGGCCCGCGCGCTCGACAACATGCTGCGGCTGGCCGGCGCCGACGGCGGCGAGCCGTCGCCGGCGCAGATCGACGCGCTGTACCGGCTGTCCGAGATCTTCATCGCCTCGCCGGCGCGCCGCGCGCAGGGCATCGAGCTGATCGAGAAGGCGTTCACCGCCGAGCCGCGCTGGGCCCAGGCCGGGCGCGTGCTGAAGGCGGCGTCGTCGACCGAGCCGGGCGACGCCCGGGTGATGGCGCTCTACGAGCGGGTCGCGCGCAACGGCGGCGACAGCGAGCTGTTGCTCGACTTCCTCGAGAAGCGCGCGCAGCTGGCGGGCGCGACGCCGTCGCAGATCCGCGAGGCGGTCGACATGGCCGTCGAGCTGGGCCAGGCCGGGCGCGCCGAGGCGCTGCTGGGCCGGGCGGTCGACGCGGCCCGCGCGTCGAGCGACGGCGTGGGCGGCGCGGTGTGGGCGGTGCTGGCGCTGGCCGACGTCCGGATCAAGGCCGGCGATCTCGCCGGCGCCCGCGAGCTGGTCTACGAGGTGGTCAGCATCGCCGAGCCGGCGCAGATCGAGCCGCTGATCGCGCGGCTGGCCGCCGCCGCCGGCAAGGCCAACCTGGCGCTGGCGTCCGAGATGTACGAGCTCTTGCGCGAGCGGCGCCCGGCCGATCGCGCGGTGTGGGAGCCGCTGGTCGAGCTGTACCAGGAGGCCGGCGACGGCGATCGCCTGGCCAGCGTGGTGTCGTCGACGTTGCCCAACCTGGTCGACGTCGGCGAGCGCAACGCGCTGCGCCGGGCCCACGCGCGGTTCCTGATCGAGCGGCTCAACCGGCCGCACGACGCGTCCGACGTGCTGCGCGACGCGCTGACCGACGACCCCGACGACCTCGAGGCCGCCGAGCTGCTCGAGGCCAACCTGCGGGCCCAGGGCGACGACGACGGCCTGGCCGAGTTCCTGTGGGCGCGCTTCGACGAGGCGCTCAAGCGCGGCAACCGCGCGTCGACGATCGACGTCGCGATGCGGCTGGGCGGACAGCTCGAGAGCACCGGCGCCGCCAGCGGCAAGGTCTACCGCCAGGCGCTGGCGGTGGCCCCCGACGACCTGCAGCTGCTGCGCGGGGCGGTCGCGACGATCGGCCCTGAGGACGACGGCGCCGAGGCCGCGGCGCTGATGGAGCGGCTGCTGGCGGTCGAGACCGCCGAGCAGGTGCCGACGATCACCTGGCACCTGGTCACCGCGTACCAGGAGGCGCAGGACTGGGTCGGCGTGCAGCGGGTGCTGGTGCTCGGCCACAAGGGCGCGCCCGGCGACGCGACGATCCACGATCGCCTCGAGCAGCACTACCGCGACACCCAGCAGTGGGAGCCGCTGGCGCACCTGATGATCGCCGACGCCGAGCGCGCGACCGACGACGCCGTCGTGGTGGCGCGGCTGCGCGAGGCGGCCTCGGTGTTCTCCGGCTTCCTCGGCCAGCCGCTGGCGGCCGCCGGGGCGCTGCGCGCCGCGACCCACCGCGTGCCGTCGGCGCCCGAGCTGGTGGCCGAGCTGGCGGCGGCCTGCGCCGCCGGCGGCGATCACGGCGCGGCGATCGCGTCGATCGACGCCGCGCTCGATGGCGACGACGCGCCGATCAAGGGCGTGGCCCGGGTCGACCTGCTGCTGCTGCGGGCCAGCCTGCGCCAGCAGCGCGGCGATCACGACGCCGCGGTCGGCGATCTCGAGGAGGCGTACGGCCTCGATCGCGGCCGCGCCGCCGCGGCGCTGACCGACGGGCTCGACCGGGCCCGGGGCCGCGCCGCCGAGGCCGGCGATCTGGGCAGCGAGCGGGCCGCGACCTTGCGGCTGGCGGCGCTGCTCGCCGAGCACGGCGACGCCGAGCGCGCGCGCGACCTGCTGATCGGCTGGATCGAGCGCTCGCCCAGCGATCCCGATCCGCTCTACATCCTGCGCGACATGGACGCCGGCATCGAGCACTGGGACGGCGTGATCGCCGCCAGCACCCGGCTGGCGTACATCGTCACCGAGGACGCGCAGATCCAGGCGGCGCTCGAGGTCGCCGACGCGGCGGCCAAGGTCGGCCGGCCGGGCGACGCGATCGCGGTGCTCGAGATGGTCCACGAGGCCCAGCCGTCGAGCGAGCCGCTGCGCGCGCGGCTGCGCGAGCTGTACGAGGCGGCCGGCGCGCACCGCGAGCTGGCGATGATCCTCACCGCCGACGCCGACCTCGAGACCGACACCGGCAAGCGGTTCGCCGGCTACAAGCGGGCCGCCGAGCTGCTGCTGTACCAGGCCAACGATCCGGCGGCCGCCGCCGGGCCGGCCGGCAAGGCCTGCGAGCTGGCGCCCGAGGATCACGCGGCGGCGATGCTCTACGTCGACGTGCTGATCGGCTCGGGCCAGACCGCCGAGGCCGGCAAGGTGCTCGAGGCGGCGATCGCCGCGCAGAAGAAGCGGTCGCCGGAGCTGGCGACGATGCAGCAGCGGATGGGCCGGGTCGCCGGCATGCTCGGCGACAAGGACGGCCAGCTCAACTGGCTGAAGAAGGCGTTCGACGTCGACCGCAAGAACGGCGAGGTCGCGGCCGAGCTGGCGCAGCTCGCCACCGAGATGGGCGACTACGAGCTGGCGCTCAAGCCGCTGCGCGCGATCACCCTGATGGAGAACCCGCAGCCGATCACCCGGCCGATGGCGCTCCTGTGGGAGGCCAAGATCGAGCACGCCCGCGGCAACCGCGCGAAGGCCGAGCTGTGGGCCAAGAAGGCGCTGCGCGAGGACCCGGCGTTCGCCGAGGCGCAGCAGTTCCTCGACGAGCTGGGCGGCTGAGTCGGCGCGCGGGGCGGTGGCCCGCGCAGGCGCTCGGCTAGCGCCAGGTCCAGGCGGCGACCGCGAGGCCGCCGCGCGCGGTCGGCACCAGCGCGACCGCGGGCCGCTCGCTCGCGCGCCGGCGGCCGACCACGTACAGCGCGACGCCGGCCGTCACCGCGGCCGCGCCGACGGCGTAGGCGATCGTCGCGTTCCGCTCGGCGGCGGCGCCGTCGCGATCGGCGGCCAGCACCGCCGCGGCGGTGCAGCCGGTCGCGCACGCGGCCTCGATGTCGTCGCCGAGCCCGCGGGCGCGCAGCGACAGCAGCCCGCCGGCGGCGAGCGCGCCGACGCCGACGCCCGCGGTGATCAGGCCGCTCAGCCGCAGCGTGCGGCCGCGATCGATCGGCGGCGGCGGCGGCAGCACGAGCTTGGTCGCCAGCGTCGGGCCGGGCTCGCCCGGCGGTGTCGCGGGCACGGTCGCCCCGGGCGCCGGATCGGTGGGCGGTGGCGCGCCGGCGCCGGGGCGATCTGCTGGCGGCGGCGCCGCGACGGCGCACGCGTCCATCTCGACGATGCGCTGCTCGACGCGGGCGCGGTCCTTGGCCGCGGGCGCCTCGCGCAGGTAGCTGCGGTAGAACTTCGCCGCCTCGGCGCAGTCGCGCTTCTGCCGGTAGGCCTGCGCGATGTTGTAGAGCAGCAGCGGCGCGGGCACGCGCTTGTACGACTCCTTGAACGCGGCGATCGCGTCGTCGTACTCGGCGACGTTGAAGTGCCGCGTGCCGAGCGCGAACGCGGCCTTGGCCGCGGCGCGATCGTCGGCCGTCGGCGCGGCCGGCTGCGCGGCGGCCGCGGTGACCGCCACCACCATCGCGCCGACCAGGACGCCGCCGCGCATCAGTGGTCTCCGAACGGGTCGACGACGCCCTCGCCGTCGTCGACCGGGCCGGGCCGCGCGCCGCCGCGCGGCTTGCCGGCGCGGGCGCGCTCGAGGGTCAGCTCGAGGCGCTGGGCCTGGCCGGCGATCACCTCGATCGTGCGGCGCTGCTCGACGTGCCCGCGCGCCGAGACGACGAGCTCGTGCCGGCCCGGCGCCAGCGTCACCTGGGCCCGGCCCGCGGCGACCGCGGCGTCGACGCCGTCGAACCGGATCCGCGGCGCCGGCACGTCGCCGAGCAGCACCACCTCGACCGGCGCGGTGGTCGCGGCCGGCGGGCTGACGATCGCGGGCGGCGGCGTCGGCGGGGCCGGCGCGGGCGTCGGGGCGGTCACCGCCGGGGTGGCGGCCGGCGTCGGCCGCGCGCGGCCGGCGCCGCCGCGGCCGAGCGCGATGGCGACGATCGCGGCGATCACCGCCGCGGCCAGCGCGGGCACGAGCCACCACCGCCGC
>JAEUJY010000080.1 GCA_016794525.1 Myxococcales bacterium | reverse complement strand
CCTGTGCCGCGCGCTCCCTCCCCACCCTCCTGCTCGCCACCCTCGCCACCCGCGCGCGCGGCAAAGGACGTGCGCGGGGGCCGCGAGGGGCACACCAACCACGGAGGAACTTGCTGCACCAAGGAATCGAGGAGGCGCGTGTCGGAGCCGGCGTCGGAGCCAGAGCCGGAACCGGAGCCGGAGCCGGCGTCGGAGCCGGCGCCGGAGCCGGAGCCGGAGCCGGAGCCGGAGCCGGAGCCGGAGCCGGAGCCGGAGCCGGAGCCGGCATCGGGCTCGGGCACGGGCACGGGCACGGGCACGGGGGCAGAACCGGCCACCCGCTCTGCTACAAATCTCCCCCGATGCTCACCGTCGCCGCTCACCCGCTCCTCGACGTCGGCGCCTTCCTCATCCGCCTCTCCGCGCCGCTGGCCGCGCTGACCACGCCGGCGCTCCCCCCGCCCGCAGCCGACGACGGGCCGGTCGACGACGAGGTCCGCGGCGCGGTGCGCGCGCTCCTGCGCCACGGCGGCTACAAGCCGTCGGGCCGCGGCAAGCCGGCGTCGGAGTACCTGATCGCCGCCCACGCCGAGGGGCGCTTCCCGCAGATCAACCCGCTGGTCGACATCTGCAACCACGTCTCGCTGTGGAGCGGCCTGCCGATCAGCGTCGTCGATCTCGATCGCACCCGCGCGCCGCTGGCGATCGGCGTGTGCGCGCCCGGCACCACCTACGCCTTCAACCCGTCGGGGCAGACCATCGACGCCAGCGGCCTGCTCGCGCTGTTCGACGCCGACGGCCCGTGCGGCACGCCGGTCAAGGACGCCCAGCGCACCAAGACCCACGCCGACACGCGCGCGGCGATCGCGATCGTCTGGGGCAGCCGCGCGCTGCCCGGGCGCGCCGCCCGCGCCACCGCCTGGTACCGCGCGCTGGCCGCGCCGCTCGGCGCGATCGAGGACGTCCCGCTCAGCGCTTCGCCGTGAGCGTCGCGCCGATCGCCGTCAGCGCAGCCACCCCGCCGATCGCGAACAGCAGCACGCCGCGGCCCGCGCTGGCCTCGGGGATCGCCGGCGCCAGCGCGTAGAAGCCGACGCCGGCGGCGATCGTCGTCGCGCTGCCGATGCCCGCCACCGCCGCCGCCAGCCGCCCGGTCCGCCGCGCCGCGATCGCGCCGGCCAGCGCCAGCAGCGCCAGGCCGGCGACCAGCCCGCCCGCGTACGCGCCCGAGCCGCAGCGCTCCCAGAAGCCCGAGCCGTGCACCCACGTCAGATCGCCGACCCCGCACTCGCCGCCGAAGCAGCGCTGGGTCCCGGCCGGCCCGACGTGGATGTCGCCGCCGAGGCTCCACCAGCGCCCGCCCTCGACCGAGATCGCGAAGCCCGCAGCGCCGACGAGCGCGAGCACGATGATGAGCAGACGGCGGGTGAGCGACACGGCGGCATTGTGACGATCGCGCGCGGCGGTGCAACCCTCACCTACATCGGCGCCGTCGATTTGTGCTCGAACGGGTTGATCGACCCTCGCGCCACGGCCAAGACTCGACACTCCATGCAGTCTGCGCGCGCGCTCGCCGGCATCGTGATCGGGGCCACCCTGATCGCCACCGCGCCGGCGCACGCCGCCGGCCCCAGCGCCCCGCGCGCGCCCGCCGCGCCGACGCTCGCCGCGCCGACCGCCCCGCCGGCCTTCGCCGTGTTCGACTGGGCCGCGATGCTCGATCGCACCGGCGCGCAGCTCGCCACGTGGATGCTCGCGCCGACCACCTGGGCGCCGTCGCTCCACGACCTGCCGATCGCCCTGATGGTCGAGGCCCGCGATCTGATCGCGCGCCTCTCGACCCGGACCACCGCGCTGCTGGCGCTCTTGCCGGCGCCCAGCATCCCCGACCTCACCGTGCTGACCACGTCGCCGGTGCCCGACGTCGAGAGCTCGGGCTTCGGCTGGCGGATGCACCCGATCCTCCACTACAACAAGTTCCACGCGGGGACCGACTTCAAGGCCGATCGCGGCACCCCGGTCTACGCCGCCGGCACCGGCGTCGTCGCCTTCGCCGGCGTCCGCAGCGGCTACGGCAAGCTGGTGATGATCGATCACGGCGGCGGCGTGCTCACCCGCTACGCCCACCTGTCCTCGATCGACGTCAAGGCGGGCGCGACCATCGCCGCAGCGGTGCGCCTGGGCCGGGTCGGCTCCACCGGCCGCGCCACCGGCCCGCACCTGCACTTCGAGGTCCGCCTCGACGACCGCCCCGTCGATCCGACGATGGCGCTCAAGGTCGCCGCGCTCCAGCGCACCGACGCCGCCGCCGCGCGGCTGGCCGCGTGGACGCTGACGCCCGAGGCGATGGCCCAGAAGGTCGATCGCCACGCCCCGCCGCGCGCCAAGCGCCCGGCCGGCAAGCGCCCCGAGCGGCGCGGCGCGCCGACGCGCGACCGCAACCGGTCGTGAGGTCGTTCGCCGACATCGAGGCGTTCCTCGATCGCGACCTCCCCGCCGGCGGCCACCCGTGGACCGCCGCGCAGCACCTCGATCACTGCGCCGAGTCGATCGCCTGCTCGGTCGACGGCTACCCGGCGCTCAAGCCCGCGATCATCCGCGGCACGATCGGCAAGCTGGTCAAGCGCCGCTTCCTGGCGCGCGGCGCGATGCGCCACGACATCACCGCGCCGGTCCCGGGCAGCGTCGCGCCGCCGCCGCGCGCCCTCGACGACGCCCGCGCCTCGCTGCGCGCCGCGATCGAGCGCTTCCGCGCCCACGCCGGCCCGCTCGCCCCGCACCCGGTCTACGGCCGCTGCAGCGCCGCCGACTACGAGGCGCTGCACGCGATCCACTTCCTCGATCACTGCCGCGGCATCATCACCAAGACGACCTGAGTCCCTCGAGGGCCCGTCGCCGAGCCCTCCTCCGTCGGGTCATGCCCCGACGAGGGCCCACCCAGGACGCGAGACGCCTGGCGCGCGGATCGGTGCCCGCGCTCAGGCCCGCTTGCCGTCGACCCAGCGGTAGAAGCCCTGGCCCGACTTCTTGCCCAGCGTGCCGGCCGCCACCATCTGGCGCAGCAGCTCGGGCGGCTCGAAGCTGGTGCCCAGCGCGTCGGCCAGGTACTCGGCGATGCCCAGCCGCACGTCGAGCCCGACCAGATCGGTCAGCTCGAGCGGCCCCATCGGGTGGCCGTAGCCCAGCTTCATCGCGGTGTCGACGTCCTCGACCGACGCGACGCCCTCCTCGACCATGCGGATCGCCTCCATGCCCAGCGCGATGCCGAGCCGGCTCGACGCGAAGCCCGGGCTGTCCTTGACCGTGATCGGCGTCTTGCCCCACGCGGTCGCCAGGCCCACCGCGGTCGCCACCGCGCTCGGATCGCTGCCGCCGTGGCGCACCACCTCGACCAGCTTCATCAGGTGCACCGGGTTGAAGAAGTGCATGCCGACCACCCGCGCGCCGTCGCCGACCGCCGCGGCGATCTGCGCCAGCGACAAGGACGACGTGTTCGAGGCCAGCAGCGCGCCGGCCGGCGCCAGCTTGTCGACCTCGCGGAACAGCTGCTGCTTGAGGTCGAGCTTCTCGGGCACCGCCTCGATCACCAGATCGACCTCGGCGCACGCCACCGCCAGCTCGCCGGTCGCGGTCAGCCGGCCCAGCGCCGCGTCGCGCGCGTCGGCGGCCAGCTTGCCCAGCTCGACGCCCTTGCCGAGGTTGGCCACCACCTTGGCCCGCCCGGCAGCGGCGGCCTCGGCGGTCACGTCGTAGAGGCGCACGTCGTGCCCGGCCAGCGCGGCGACGTGGGCGATCCCGTGGCCCATGGTGCCGGCGCCGATCACGGCGATGCGGTGGATGCGGTCGACGGCGAAGCGAGGCGTGCTCATGCCGCGACATTCGATCGCGGCGCCGCGTGACGCAAGGCCCCGGCGCGCTTGCACGCCGGCGCCGCCCGGCCGTAGGCTGACGCCATGGTCGCCGACGCCGACCGCGTGCGCCGCGAGCTCGAGGGCATCGTCGGGCCGCGCCGCGTCTCGGTGCGCCCCGGCGATCTCGACACCTACGCGCGGGACATGTGGCCGCGCCTGCTCCTGGCCCGCCGCGCCGGCGCCACGCCGACGATGCTGCCGACCGCGGTGGTGTGGCCCGAGTCGGTGCGCGAGGTCGCCGCGATCGTGCGGCTGGCCCGCAACCTCGGCGTGCCGATCATCCCCTACGGCGGCGGCTCCGGCGTGTGCGGCGGCGTCGTGCCGCGGTTCGGCGGCATCACGATCGACACCAAGCGCATGGCCGCGCTGCGCGGCATCCGCGCCAGCGATCAGGTGGTCGACGTCGAGGCCGGCCTGTCGGGCGAGCGCTTCGAGCGCGAGCTGACCCGCCGCGGCTACACCTTCGGCAACTTCCCGTCGTCGATCTACTGCTCGACGGTGGGCGGCTGGCTGGCCACCCGCGCCGCCGGCCAGCTGTCGACCAAGTACGGCAAGGTCGAGGATCGCGTCGCCGGCCTGACGCTGGTCACCGGCACCGGCGAGGTCGTCGACACCGACGGCCCGCGCCGCGCGATCGGCGGCCCCGACTGGACCCAGCTGGTGCTCGGCAGCGAGGGCACGCTCGGCATCATCACGTCGGCGCGGCTGCGGCTGTCGCCGGCGCCGCAGCTCAAGGTGTTCCGCGGCTTCGAGGTCGACAACGTCGCCGCCGGCGTCGAGGCGCTGCGCCGCGTGCTGCAGCGCGGGCTCAAGCCGGCGGTGGTGCGGCTGTACGACGAGCTCGACACCTTCGTGAACAGCTTCGGCCACCACCACCACGACGAGGCCGCCGCCGAGTTCCGCCACACCCACGCGCCGGTGCCGCTGCCCGGCGAGGGCGCGCTGCCGCCGCTGCCGCCGCCGCCGCGCGCGACCGACGACGACGGCCCGCTCGAGCGGCTCCTGGGCATGGTGCGCAAGGCCCGCCACGGCCTGCGCGGCGACGCCTTCACCGCGGTGCTCGATCGGCCGCGGCTGATCAACCGCGTCGTCGGCACCGTCGCCGAGAAGATCGCGCGCAAGGGCTGCAAGCTGATCATCGGGCTCGAGGGCGCGCGGCTGCGCACCGAGGTCGAGGCCGCGCTGACCTTCGCCGAGCTCGAGCGCGCCGGCGCCCGCGACCAGGGCGAGGAGCCGGGCCGCGCCTGGCTGGCCCGCCGCTACGCGGTCAGCTACAAGATGTCGCCGGTGTTCCGCGACGGCGCGTTCGTCGACACCATGGAGGTGGCGACCAGCTGGGCCACGCTGCTCGACCTGTACCACTCGGTGCGGACCGCGCTCGGCAAGCACGCGGTCGTGATGGCGCACTTCTCCCACGCCTACCCCGAGGGCTGCTCGATCTACTTCACGTTCGCGGCCCACGCGCCCGATCGCGGCGCCAGCGAGCGGCTCTACGACCAGATCTGGAAGGACGGCCTCGAGGCCGCGACCCGCGTCGGCGCGACGATCAGCCACCACCACGGCGTCGGCATGCTGCGCGCGCCGTACATGGCCGGCGAGCACCGCGAGGCGATGGCCATCCTCACCGCGCTCAAGCACAGCTTCGATCCCGACGACATCATGAACCCCGGCAAGCTGGGCCTCGCGGCCCGGCGGTGGGAGGCGCGGTGACCGTCGAGCTCGCCAGCGCGCTGGCCGCGGTGGTCGGCGCCGATCACGTCCGGACGATCTACGGCCAGCCGGCGCTGGCGGTGACGCCCGGCTCGCCGACCGAGCTGGCCGACGTCGTGCGCATCACCGCCGACGCCGGCGCCGCGGTGGTGCCGGTCGGCGCCGGGTTCCGCGCCGCCCGGGTGCGCGGCCTCGGCGATCGCCGCCGGGTCCACCTGTCGAGCGAGCGCCTCGATCAGGTGGTGCAGCTCGACGAGACGTCGATGCTGTGCCACGCGCAGGCCGGCCTCACCGGCGCCGCGCTCGAGAAGATCCTGGCGCCGCGCGGGCTGTCGCTCGGCGACTACCCGCCGGGCATCCTCAGCTCCAGCATCGGCGGCCTGATCGGCGTGCGCACGCCGGGCAAGTCGTCGGCGCGCCACGGCTTCTTCGAGGAGGCGGTCGCCGGCGTGTCGGCGGTGCTGGCCGACGGCCGGACGATCCACACCCGGGTCGCGCCGCGCCGCTCGACCGGCCCCGATCTGGCGCGCGCGCTGTGCGGCAGCGAGGGCACGATCGGCTACATCACCGCCGCGGTGCTGCGCCTGCACCGCCGCCCCGAGGCGCGGCTCCTGGCCGCCTACCGCCTGCCGTCGGTCGACGCCGCGATCGCCGCCGCGTTCCTGGCGCTGCGCGAGGAGTGCGCGCCGGCCGGGCTGCGCATCGTCGACGCCTCCGAGGCGCGGCTGCACTTCCCCGAGGCCGGCCTCGCCGACGGCCAGGCGCTGCTGGTCGCGTGCACCGCCGGCCCCACCGATCTCGCCGCGTGCGATCGCGATCTGATCGCCAGCGCGGTCGCGGCCGAGGGCGGCGCCGCCGCCGATCTGGGCCTCGCCGAGCGCTGGTGGCGCCGGCGGCTCGGCACCGAGCCGACGCCCGAGCCGGCGCCCAGCTTCCAGGCCTCGGCCGGCCCCGGCCAGCTCGTCGCCGCGTACCACGCGATCCGCCGCGCGCTGCCGGCCGCGCGCCTGCACGTGTCGCGCTTCGATCTCGACGGCGCGGTCGTGTTCGCGACCTTGGTCGACGAGCACGGCGACGCGCTCGAGGGCGACGCGCTGACCGCCACCGTGGCCCGCGCCGAGGCCGCCGCCACCGCCGCCGGCGCGTGGCTGCTGGGCGCCCGGCCGACCGCGCTCGATCCGTACCTCAAGGCGCTGCGCGCGCAGCTCGACCCGCGCGGCGTGATGAACCCGGGCGCGCTCACCGAAAGCTGACCATGGCCGAGCACTTCACCACCGCCGACGTCGCCCGCCAGCTCGACGACTGCACCTTCTGCCCGAAGATGTGCCGCCACGCGTGCCCGGTGTCGACCACCACCGGCCGCGAGTCGCTGATCCCGCAGGCCAAGATGGATCGGCTCAACAAGCTGGTCCACGACCAGGAGCCGTGGCGCCCCGACACCACCGAGTCGCTGTGGGCGTGCACCGGCTGCCGCCACTGCACGGTCTACTGCGATCACGACAACGAGCCGGGGCTGGTGCTGCTCAGCGGGCGCGCCGAGGCCAACAAGCGCGGCGCCGGCCACCCGGCGCTGGCCGGCTACGGCGAGCGGTTCCGCGCCCGCGATCAGCGCCTGGCCGCCGACGCCCGCGAGCGGTTCGGCGCCGAGGCGTTCGCGTCGACCGGGACGATCGGCTTCTGGCCCGGCTGCGACAGCCTCGACAAGGGCACCGCCGACGTCGCCGCCGCGCAGGCGGTGTTCGAGCGGCTCGGCCTGGGCCCGGTGCCGCTGGTCGACGCCGGCCTGGCCTGCGCCGGCTACCCGCTGCTCGCGGCCGGCCTGCCCGACGAGTTCCGCTGGCACGCCGGCAAGGTCGCGACCGCGCTGCGCCGGTTCCAGACCATCGTCATCGGCTGCTCGGCGTGCCGCCACGCGATCACCGCGCTGTACCAGGGCGAGGGCATCAGCGTCGGCACCAACGTCGTGTCGATCGCCGAGTTCCTCGCCACCCACGCCGACAAGCTGCCGGCGCCGGCGACCAAGAAGCGGGTCTACTACCACGACCCCTGCTACCTCGCGCGCTCGGCCGGCGTCGTCGAGGAGCCGCGCCGGGTGCTCGGCCAGGTCGCCGACGTCCGCGAGTTCGCGTGGTCCGGCGTCGACGCCGAGTGCTGCGGCGGCGGCGGCCTCCTGCCCAAGACCATGCCGAGCGTCGCCGACGCGATGGCCCGCCGTCGGCTATCCGAGCTGGCCGCCCAGGGCGGCGGCATGGTCGCCACCGCGTGCGGCACCTGCGCGCTGATGCTCCGCCGCAACGCGCCCGAGGGCGTCGAGGTCAGCGACCTCGCCACCGCCGTCGCCAACCTCACCGACACGCCGTTCACGCCTCCCGCGGCGCCCGCCGACGAGCCGTAGCCCGCACGCCGGGCGCGCGGATCGCCGCGCGGTCGTGCGACGATGGCGGCGCATGGTCGACGACGACAACCGGGCGGACCCGACGGTCGAGCTGCTCGGCCCGCGCCCCGACGTCGCCGGGCGGCGGGTCCGGCTCGACGGCGTCCTCGCGGCGGTACTGGGCGACGCGCCGCCGCCGATGGTCGGCCGCTACCGCATCGAGCAGCTGGTCGGCGTCGGCGGCATGGGCATGGTCTACCGCGGCCACGACCCGGCCCACGCGCGCCCGGTGGCGATCAAGCTGCTGGCCGCCGCCGGCGAGCGCGCGCGGTTCGCCCGCGAGGCCCGCCTGCTCGGCACGATCGATCACCCGGCGGTGGTGCGCTACCTCGACCACGGCGTCACCGAGGCCGGCGTCGACTACCTGGTGATGGAGTGGCTCGACGGCTGCGATCTGGCGGCGCGCCTCGCGCGCGGCCGGTTGTCGCCCGCCGCCGCGCTGGCGATCGTCGCCGCCGCCGCCGCCGGGCTGGGCGCGGCCCACGCCGCCGGCGTGATCCACCGCGACGTCAAGCCGTCGAACCTGTTCCTGGTCGGCGCGCGCGACGACGACCTGCGGGTCATGGACTTCGGCATCGCGCGCACGACTCGCGCGTCGGGCTCGCAGCTCACCCGCACCGGCGCCGCGATCGGCACGCCCGCGTACATGGCGCCCGAGCAGCTGCGCGGCGAGCACGATCCGCGCACCGACGTCTACGGCCTCGGCGCGACGCTGTTCGAGTGCCTGACCGGCCGGCCGCCGTTCGTCGGCGAGCACCCGGCCGCGGTCATGCTCGCGGTCGTCGCCGAGCCCGCGCCTGCGGTGAGCGCGTTCTTACCCGACGTCGCCCCCGCGCTCGACGCGCTGGTCGCGCGCATGCTGGCCAAGGATCTGCGCGATCGGCCGCGCGACATGGCCGCGGTGATCGCCGACATCGCGCAGCTCGCCGATCGCGGCCCGCAGACGCCGCGCGGCCTGTCGCGCGCCGAGCGCACGCCGAGCCGGGCCGCGCCCCGCCCCGCCCCCGCCGCGACCGCGCTGACCGGGCGCGCCCGCGAGCTCGCGCTGGCGCAGGGCGTGCTCGCCGAGTGCGCCGACGACGAGGTCGCGCGGCTGATCGTGATCGGCGGCGAGCCCGGCGCCGGCAAGTCGGCGCTGGTCGACGCGCTCGCGCTGCCGCCGCCGTGGCGGCTCGCCCGGGCCCGCGCCGAGCAGGTCGACGCCGGCGTCCCCTACGCGCTGCTGGCCGCGCTGTGCGCCGAGCTCGCCGACCTACCCGAGGCCGCCGCGCTGGCCGCGCAGCTGGCCCAGGTCGCCGCCGGCGGCGACGCCGATCCCCGGGTCGCCGCCGACCGGGTGCGGCTGGCGTGGCTGACGCTGGTCGACGACGCCACCGACGCGCGGCCGCTGGCGCTGGTGATCGACGACGGCCACCACGCCGACCTGTCGTCGCTGGCGCTGATCGCCGCCGCGCTCGATCAGCTGCGCGATCGCCCGCTCGGCGTCGTCGCGACCACCAGCCGCGACGCCGCGCTGGCGCTGGTCATCGACGCCGTGCCGGCCGACGCCACGGTGGCGATCCACCTCGGCCCGCTGCGCGCGCGCTCGGCCACCGCGCTGGCCGCGGCGTGGAGCCCCGCGAGCCCGGCCGCCAGCCACGCCGAGGCGGTCGCGCTCGCCGCCGGCAACCCCGGCCACCTGCGCGAGCTGTGCCGCGACCTCGCGGCCGATCGCGCGCTGGCCGCGTCGTCGCTGGCCGAGCGCATGTGGCACCGCCTGGCGACGATCGAGCCCGAGCGCCGCCGGGTGCTGCGCGCCGCCGCGATCGTCGGGCGCGAGCTGTGGCTCGGCGCGGTCGCCGCGGTGCTCGGCTGCCCGCGCGACGACGCCGCGCTCGCCGAGCGCATCGCCGCGCTGATCGACGCCGGCCTGTTGCGCCGCAGCCGCCACCAGCGCGTGCGCGGCGACCCGCAGCTCGAGTTCGCGAGCGAGCTGGTCCACCTCGCCGCCTATGGGCTGTCGACCGACGACGATCTCCGCGCTGGCCACCGCGCCGTCGCGAGCTGGCTCGCGGCCACGCCCGGCTTCGGCGCCGCCGTCCACGGTCACCACCTCGCCGCCGCCGGCGACCTCGCCGCCGCGCGCCCGTTCCTGGTCGCCGCCGCCCGCGCCGCGCTGGCCGGCGACGATCACGCCGCGGTCGCCGAGGCGCTGGCGCGCGCGCGCGCCGGCCTCGCGCCCGATCAGGTCGTGCCCGAGCTGGCGCTGGTCGCCGCCCACGACGCGTTCTGGCGCGGCGATCTCGCCGCCGCCGACGCCGAGCTGCGCGCCGCGCTGGCCACCGCGCCCCCGCCCGGCCTCACCGACGAGCTGCGCTCGCTGGCGATCACGATCGCCGGCCAGCGCGGCGACAACGCCCGGGTCCACGACCTCGCGCTGGCGCTCGCCGACGGCGCCACGCCGCGGCGGCTGGTCGGGATCGCCCGCGCCGCCACCCAGCTGATGGTCGCCGACCCGCCGCGCGCGCGCGCGCTGATGCAGCTCTTGCCGGGCGCGCCGCCCGAGCCCGCCGACACCGAGCTCGCGGCGTGGTGGTGGCGGGTCCACGCGGGCGCGCAGGCCGGCGACAGCTTCGACGGCGCGATCGACGGCTTCGTCCGCGCCCAGCGCGCGCACCTCCTGTCGGGCGATCCGCGGGCCGCGGCGCAGCTCGACCTCTACTTGGGCTCGTACTACGCTTGGTCCGGCGCCTGGGATCTCGCGCGGGCCCGCACCGCCGACGCCACCCGGGTCGCGCAGCGGCTGCGCGCCGGCTACCTGATCGTCTGGGCCGCGCACACCGCGGCCAAGCTCGACGTCGAGCTGGCCCCACCGGCGCGCGCGCGCGCCGCGCTGGCCGAGGTGATCGATCACCCCGTGGCCAGCCCGCGCATGCGCGGCGGCGCGATCATCTACGACGCGCTGGCCGCGATGCGCGCCGGCGACGTCGGCGTCGCGCTCGCCAACGCGCCCCGCGCCGCGGCGCTGGCGACCACGCTGGCCGCGCCCGCCGCCGCGATCCGCGTGCGCGCCCTGGTCGCGCTGGGGCGCGCCGGCGAGGTCACCGACGCCGACGCCGCGCTGCTGGCCGCCGCGGTGGCCGCCGCCCCCCGGGCCGCCGAGTTCGACGAGCTCTTGCACCTCGCCCACGCCGAGCTGGCGCTGGCCCGCGCCGACGATCGCGCCCCGCTCGAGCGCGCGGCCGCGCGGATCGCGCGCTTCGCCGCGTCGCTCGCCGACCCCGGCCGGCGCAACCAGTTCCTCACCGGCCCGCACCTCGTCGTGCAGACGCTGGCCCTTGCGACGCGCTGATCGTCCGCGGCATCGGCGCTACGGCTCGCCGCGGCCGCGCGCCGCCATCTGCGCCACCCACGCGTCGAGCTCGTGCTGCGCGCTCGGCCCGCCCGGCTCCAGGCGATCGAGCGCCTCGGCGGCCTCGCGCAGCTGCGCGCGGGCCTTGAACAGCCGGCTCTTGATCGTGCCGGTCGGCACGTCGAGCGCCTGGGCCAGCTCCTCGACCGACAGGCCCTCCCAGTAGTACAGCTCGATCAGCACCTGGGCCTCGAGCGGGATCCGCTGCAGCGCCGCCACCAGCCGCCGCCGCTCGGCGCGCGCGTCGGCCGCGGTCACCAGCCCCGGCGCCAGGTCGACCAGCGCGCTGGCGCTGAAGTCGGGATCGTTGCGCGCGTCGCGGGCCTTGGCCCGGTACTGCTCGAACACCAGGTTGCGCGCGATCCCGAACAGGAACGCGCGGAAGCTGCCGTCGCCGCGGAACCCGGCCGCGCCCTCGACCGCCGCCAGGAACGTCCGCTGCACCAGGTCGTCCTGGTGCGCGACGCCCACCTTGGTCGCGAAGAACCGCGCGATCGCGTCGAAGTGTCGCTCGATCAGCTGCCCGCCGGCCGCGCGATCGCCCGCGCGCCACGCGAGGAACAACGCCCCGTCGTCCATCCCCGAGCGTAACCACGGATCGGTCGGCGGCCGCAACGGCGTCACCAGGCGCCGCCGGCGTGAACGGTCTCGATGGGCGACATGCGACCTCGGCGCCACGGGCGCTCCCCGCGATCGTGATCCGACCCCGCGATCGGTTCACGCCCCCGCGTCGATCACTTGTGATCGGGCAGCGGCGCCTCGAGCGCCGCCGCCTCGCGCCACGCCACGAACGCCGGCAGCGCCCACACCGCGTCGGCGTAGGCCTGGCACGCGGCGTCGAGCTCGACCGCGTAGGTCACGAACCGCCCCACCACCGGCGCGAAGAACGCGTCGGCGATCGTGAAGCCGCCGAACAGGAACGGCCCGTCGCTGGCCGCCGCGCGCAGCCCGCGCCAGATCGCCTGCACCCGCGCCGCGTCGGCCAGCGCCTCGGGCGTACGGCCGGTGCGCGGGTAGCGCCCGATCAGATCTTGCGGCATCGCGCCGCGCAGCGCCGCGAACCCGCTGTGCATCTCGGCCACCACCGCGCGCGCCCGGGCGCGGGTCGCGCGATCCGTCGGCCACAAGCCAGCCTCGGGCGCCAGCTCCGCCACGTACTCGCAGATCGCCAGCGAGTCGTGGACCACCAGCGCGCCGTGGTGCAAGACCGGCACGCGGCCCGCCGGGTTGACCGCGGCGATCGCCGCCGCGGTGCTCGGCTGGTCGAGCTCGATCACCCGCGCGTCGAAGCGCAGCCCCGACGCCGCCAGCGCCAGGTACGGCCGCAGCGACCACGACGAGTAGCGACGGTTGCCGATGTAGAGGATGAGGTCGTCCATGCTCCGCGCCTTGTCTCACGGCAGCGGCATCGGCGCCAGGTACGCGGTCTTCATGCGGCGGTAGCCGCCGCGCAGCGGCACGCTGGCCGCGTCGAGCCACGCCGCCAGCGCCGGCGACGCGAACAGCGCGTGCAGCCGCTCGACGTCCTGCCAGCGCGCCGGCGCGTCGGGCCGCGGCCGCACCGCGTACGCCGAGTCGAGCACCAGCGCGCCGCCGCGATCGATCCACGCCCGCGGCGTGCGCACGACGTCGGGGATGACCACCTTCGGCGCCGGGTCGAGGTGGAAGCGGAGGTTCTGCGGCCGACCGAACGCGTGGAACCGCTCGCCGACGAACCGCCCGCGCTCGCGCGCCTCGAGCAGCGCCCGCCGCGCCGCCAGGTACGCCGCCGCTTTCGGCCACCGCGCCTGCACCTCGGCCCACGGCACCAGCGCGCCGTCGGCGTACGGCAGCACGCACCACGCGGTCGGCGCCGCGCCGACGTCGCGCCCGCGCAGGCACGGCCGCGCCGCGTCGGCCTCGATCACCACGTCGCCGCAGGTCAGCCAGCGCCCGTCGCGCCGCGCCGCCGGCAGCACGAACACCGGGTCGGCGTTGGTGCCGGCGCCCTTCGCGATCACCGCCACCTCGCCCAGCGTCGCCCGCGACGCCGGCCCCCGCGCCCGCCGCGCCGGCGCGCTCGCGATCCACGGCGCGTCGCCCAGCCGCGCCAGGTCGAGCGCGTCGCGGCGCCAGCCGGCCGCGCCGTGGCGATAGATCGGCCGCGCCCCCGGCTGCGCCGCGCCGCCCAGGATCGCGATCGACGCGTAGGTCGTCGCGTTGGCGAACAGCTGCGTCGCGCCCAGCTCGATCACCGCCACCACCGCCCGCCGCGCCGCGAGGTGCGCGCGCAGCGGCCCGGCCCACCGCGCGGTCAGCCACCGCGACGGCACGATCAGCGCCACCCGGCCATCGCCGGCCAGCCAGTCGACGCTCTTCTCCAGGAACGCACCGTATAGATCCCACTCGCCGAACGACGTCGCCGCGAACCGCCCGCGCAGCGCCTCCCACAGCGCCGGATCGCTGGCCCGCAGCCGGATCGACCGCACGTACGGCGGGTTGCCGATCACCGCGTCGACTTTCGGCACCCGCGCCCGCCCCAGGAGCGCCTCGCCCGCGCGCACCGTCGCGCCCGGGGTCGCCGCCCGCGCCGCCCGCGCCACCCGCGGATCGCGCTCGATGCCGAACCGCGCCGCCGCCGGCACCACCGCGCGCGCCGCGCGCAGGAACGCCCCGTCGCCGCACGCCGGATCGAGCACCCGGGGCCGCGCCGGCAGGTCGGGCGCGATCAGCCGGATCACCGCCTCGGCGAGCCCGGGCGGCGTGAACACCTGGCCGCGGGCCCGGCGCTCGGCCTGGGTCGCCGCGCCCTGCCCGATCCCCGGCGGCAATGGTTCAAGCAGCTTGGCGAGGAGTGCGAAGTCCACGGGGGGGTGTCGATGACCGGCCGCTAACCGTGAGGTACTACGCGATCCGGGCACGGCTCGCTAGGCTCCCAGTGTGCCTGAGTCGGAGGCCCGGTGCTTCAGCCCGGTCGTCGAGCTGCCGCGACGTCGGCTGTTCGGCTTCGCCGTGGCGCGCCTGGACGACGGAACCGCGTGCCTCGCCGCCGCGCTCGAGTGCGCGGCCACCTGGGGCGGGCGCGATCAGCCGGTCGTGCTGCTCGACGCCGAGCTCGATCCCGAGGGCGCCATCTGCACGCGGCTCGCCGCCGGCCTGCTCGCCGCGCCGCACCCCGAGGCGGTCGTGGTGCGCGTGCCGCGCTTCCACCGCGTCGACCCGGCGTCGATCCTCGAGCAGCTGGTCGAGCGCGGCGTCACCGTCGCGGTGCGCGAGGTCGATCTCGGCGCGGCCGAGCTCGGCCTCCTGGCCGGCGCGCCGATCGATCTGCTCGAGCTGCCGGCGTGGGCCGTGGCCGCGCTCGATCGCGATCGCACCGCCGCGGCGGTGGTCGAGCGCCGCATCGCGCTGGCCCACCACCACGACTGGCTGACCCTGGCCACCGAGGTCCACCGCCCCGATCAGCTGGCCCTGCTCGAGCGGCTCGGCTGCGATCTGGTGAGCGGCCCCGCGGTCGGCGCCGCGATGACCCAGGCCGACGCCGAGCGCCTGGTGATCCACCGCCGGGCAGCCCCGCCGACCGCGCCGCCGCCGTCGCTGTGAGCCCGGCGGCGGCCGCGCCGCCCGAGCCGATCCCCCGCGCGAGACGCGCGCGCCCCGCTGGGTGATACTGCGCGCGATGAACCCGCGCGTCGTCGTGATCGCCAACCCCAGGTCGCAGGGCGGCTCGCTGGGCCGGCGCTGGTCCGAGCTGGCCGATCAGATCCGCCGCGAGCTGCCGTTCGAGGCCGCGATGACCACCGCGCCCGGCGACGCCACCCGGCTGGCGCGCCAGGCCGTCGAGGCCGGCGCCGAGATCGTCGTCGCGGTCGGCGGCGACGGCACGATCAACGAGGTCACCAACGGCTGGTTCGAGGCCGGCGCCCGCATCCCCGGCGACGCCGCGCTGGCGGTGCTGCCGTTCGGCACCGGCGGCGACTTCGTCCGCACCGTCGGCATCCCCAAGGACTTCGCCAAGGCGGTCAAGATCCTCGCCGCCGGCCACCGCCGCCGCATCGACGTCGGCCGCATCGACTACGTCAGCCGCGACGGCAGCCCCGGCGTGCGCATGTTCGCCAACATCGGCTCGTTCGGCATGTCCGGCCTCACCGACCGCCTCGTCAACCAGTCCAAGAAGCGGTTCGGGTCGCTGTCGTTCTTCGCCGCCACCGCCAAGGCGATGTGGCAGTACGACAACCAGCGGGTGCGGCTGTCATTCGACGACGCCCCCGCCGACGGCGTCGACCTCACGATCAACACCGTCGCGATCGCCAACGGCCGCTACTTCGGCGGCGGCATGATGGTCGCGCCCGACGCCTCGCTCGACGACGGCGAGTTCGACGTGATCGCGATCGGCGACATGTCGATGACCGACTTCGTCCTGAAGAGCCGCCGCATGTACGCCGGCACGCACCTGTCGCTCGAGAAGATCAGCCACCGGCGCGCGCGGGTCGTGCGCGCCACCCCGGCCGAGCCCGGCCAGGTGGTCGAGCTCGACGTCGACGGCGAGACCCCGGGCATCCTGCCGGCGACGTTCACCGTCGTGCCGCGCGCGCTCGATCTCATCGTCCCGGATCCGGACCGCGGGACAGGATCGGCCGGATGACCGCCCGCTGGCAGGACGGGCCGGCGCGCAGCGCGCGGTGGGGGCTGGGCGCGGCGCTGGTCAGCGGCCTGTTGTGGATCCTGTCCGCGCAGCCGATCACCTGGTGGCCGCTCGGCTGGTTCGCCGCGCTGCCCGCGGCGTGGGCCATCGATCGCGCGCCGACCCGGCGCCGGGCCGGCCTCTACGGCGGCGCCGCCGCGTTCGTCTTCACCGTCGGCGGCTTCCACTGGATGGTCTACCTCTTGCGGGTCAACGCCCACCTGCCGACGCCGGTCGCGTGGCTCGGCCTCGGGCTGCTCGCCGCGTACCACGGCGCGCTGTTCCTGCTCGGCGCGCGCCTCACCCGCGCGCTGCGCGATCGCCGCAGGGACGATCCGCGCGGGCCGTGGCCGATGGCGCTGTGCCTGCCGCTCGGCTTCGTCGTCGTCGAGGTCGTCCTGCCGACGCCGTTCCCGTTCAGCCTGTCGCTCGGCCAGGCCGGCGTCGGGCCGCTGCGCCACCTGGCCGCCGCCGCGTCGTCGGTCGGCATCGCCGCGCTGATGACCGCCTTCGCCGGCGCCATCTACGACGCGCTCACCCGCCGCGCGCGGCGCTGGCGCCCGGCGATCGGCGTCGCGATCTTCGCCGCCGCGCTCGCGCTCGGCAGCGTCCGCGTCGATCGCGGCGGCGGCACCCGCCAGATCACGATCGGCGTGGTCCAGCCCAACAAGCGGGTCGACGTCCCCACCGGCACCCGCGAGCGGGCCGGGCACCTCGAGCAGCTGCGCCGCGCGTCGCGCATGCTCGAGGACGCCGGCGCCGACCTGGTCGTGTGGAGCGAGGTCGCGTACCCGTTCGAGGTGCCGCGCGATCTCACCGCCGACGTCGCGCGCACCCACCCGCTGTCGATCCGCGGCACCACCACCGGCCCGCTCTTGATCGGCGCGGTCACGATGACCGATCGCGATCAGTGGAACAGCGCCATCCTGGTCGCCGCCGACGGCCGCTTCCTCGGCCGCGGCGACAAGATCCACCGCATGATCGGCAGCGAGTACAACCCGCTGGTCGAGCACTTCCCGTCGCTCGCGAAGTACATGCCCGACGGGGCCGGCAGCTACGCCGGCGGCGACGAGCCGGCCGTCCTCACGGTCGACATCGACGGCCAGCCGGTGCGGCTGGCGATCATGGTCTGCCTCGAGGACGTCGTCCCCAGCCACGGCCGCGAGCTGGCCGCGCTCGATCCCGACGTGCTCATCAACCTCACGATGGACACCTGGTTCGACTTCGACGCCGAGCCCTACCAGCACGAGGCGCTGGCCCGCTACCGCGCGATCGAGGTCGGCGTGCCGCTGGTGCGCGCCGTCAACACCGGCCCGTCGTCGATCATCGATCGCGACGGCGCGTTCCTCGCGCGCACCGGCGTCGTCGAGCACGGCGGCCCCACCACGACGATGGCCACGATCACGATCGGCCACCGCGGCCGCTCGCTCTACGCGTTCGCCGGCGGCGTCCTCACCTGGGGCGCCGCGCTCGTCGCGATCGGCTGGTGGCTCGGCCCGGGCCTCGTCGCCCGGGTCCGCCGCCGCCGCCAGGCCTGACCATGCTGCGCGTCATCGAGAGCCACCGCTTCGAGGAGCTGGCGTCGGCGCTGGCCGAGCAGCTCGCGCCGCTGGCGTCGCCGTTCGCGCCGCCGCGGGTCGCGATCCCCAGCCGCGCCGTCGGCCGCTGGGTGCAGTACGCGCTGGCCACCCGCGCCGGCATCGCCGCCGGCTACGAGACCGCGTACCTCGAGCGCCTGCTGGCCGAGGAGCTCACCGCCGATCACCCCGAGCTGCGCCCGCTCGAGAAGGCCGGCCTCGAGGCCGCGCTGGCCTCGGTGCTCGCCGATCGCGCCGTGCTCGATCAGCCGGCGCTCACCCCGGCGCTGGCCTACCTCGACGGCGACGGTCCCGACGGCGTCGGCCCGCGTCGCGTGCAGCTCGCCGCCGAGCTGGCCGATCGCACGTGGGAGTACGCGCTGACGCGGCCCGAGTGGCTGCAGACCTGGCAGCGTGGCCACGTCCTGCCGCCCGAGCAGGTGATCGATCCCACCGTCGCGCGCTGGCACGGCGCGCTGTGGCACGCCACCTGTCGTCACCTCGCCGACGTCGCCGGCCCGCACCCGGTGCCGGTGCCCGAGCTGGCGATGGCGCGCCGCCGCGCCCGCTGGCCCGCGCCGCCCGGCCCGCCGATCTTCGTCATCGGCCTGTCGTACGTGCCGCGGGTGTACCTCGACGCGCTGGCCTACCTCGCCGAGGCGCGCCCGGTCACGGTGCTGGCGATGTCGCCGTGCGCGATGTACTGGGGCGACGTCGCGCGGCCGCGCCGCCGCCGCGCCGCCGGGCTGGCCGCGGTCGCCCCCGACGAGCCGCTCGCGCTGCAGCGCTGGGGCAGCCCCGGCCGCGACACCCTCGCCGCGCTGGCCGAGCTGTCCGACGGCGACATCGACGATCGCTTCGGCGACAGCGGCGCGCTCGAGCCCGACGCCAGCGCCCGCGCGCGCTGGGCCCACGACACGCTGCTGCGCGCCGCGCCGCCCGCCGCCGACACCGCCACCCCCGCGCCCTCGGCCGGCGTCCAGATCCTCGCCTGCCCGTCGCCGGTGCGCGAGCTCGAGGTCGTCGCCGCCGCGATCCGCGCGCGCCTCGAGCGCGATCCGTCGCTCACCGCCAACCAGATCGCCGTCTTGCTCGCGCCGTCCGCCGTCGAGACCTACCTGCCGCAGATCGCGCCGGCGTTCGCCCGCTACCAGCTGCCGTTCCACGTCGTCGACATGCCCGCGCTCGGCCACGGCCACGCCGCGGTGGCGATGGAGCTCTTGCTCGCGCTGCCGCTCGGCCGGTTCCGCCGCCCCGAGCTGCTCGGCGTCATGACCCACCCCGCGGTCACCGCGCGCCACCCCGGCGTCGATCCCCACGACTGGCTGGCGTGGACCGAGGCGCTCGGCATCGTCCACGGCGCCGACGACACCGATCACGCCGGCACCTACCTCGCCGGCATGGACACGTTCCACTGGGACCAGGGCATCAAGCGCCTCGCGCTCGGCGCGTTCATGGCCGGGCCGCGGGCCGGCGCCGATCTGGTCGCCACCCTCGAGGGCCGCGCCTACCGCCCCGAGGAGGTCGCCGCCGACGAGCAGGCCTCGGCCGCCACCTTCGCGCTCCTGGCCCGGTCGCTCATCGCCGACGCCCGCTGGCTGCGCGGCCACCGCGCGCCGCTCGCCACCTGGGCCGGCATCCTCGACGATCTCGCCGCCGCGTACCTGGGCGGCAAGGACGAGGCCGCGCAGGGCGAGCTCACCCGCGTGCGCCGCGAGCTGGCCGGCCTCGCCGAGCTCGATCTCGACGGCCGCGTCCTCGACTACCCCGAGGTCGCCGCGCTGGCCCGCCGCCGCCTCGGCCAGGTCAAGGGCGATCGCGGCGAGCCGCTGGCCTACGGCGTCCACGTCGCGCGCATCACGCCGCACCGGCCGCTGCCGTTCGCCCACGTCTTCGCGGTCGGCCTCGGCGAGGGCAGCTTCCCGTCGGGCGATCGCAAGGCCGGCCTCGAGCTGCGCGCCACGCTCGAGCGCGGCGACGTCTCGGCCCGCGATCGCGATCGCTACGCGTTCCTCGAGCTGGCGCTGGCCGCCCGCGACGAGCTGGTGCTCTCCTACGTCGATCGCGAGCCGGTCACCGGCGAGGCCCGGGCCCCGGCGTCGGTGGTCCACGAGCTGGCCGAGATGCTGGCGCCGTACCTCGGCGTCGCGCCCACCGCCGCGCTGGGGGCGCTCACCGTCAAGGCGCCGCTGCACCGGTTCGACGACGACGGCGATCCGCTGGCCGCCCGCGAGCGCTACGCCGCCGCGCTGCGCCGCGATCTCGACGCCGCCGCCCGCGCCCGCGACGCGCGCGTGCCGCCGCCGCGCGCGCTCACCCGCGCCCTCGCCGCCCGCCCCGAGCTGGCCCGCGCGCTCGGCCTCGGCCACGGCGAGCTGGCGCCGGTCGTCGACGACGGCCCGCTGGTCGTGCGCCTCACCCACCTGCGCGCGTTCCTCGAGAGCGCGCCCCAGGGCTGGGCCAAGGCGGTGCTGGCGCTCTACGACGACGACGACGACGAGCGGCTCGATCACGACGAGGAGCCGCTGGCCGTCGACAACATGACCCGCGCCAACCTCACCCGCGCCGCGTTCGCGCGCTACCTCGCCAGCGGCGATCTCGCCGACGCCGTCACCGCCACCTGGAAGGACGCGCGCCTCACCGGCCAGGCGCCGGTCGGCGTGTTCGGCGAGGTCGCCGAGGCCGGCGATCGCGAGCTGCTCGCGCGCTGGGCCGCCGAGCTCGACGCCGCCGGCGGTCGCGGCCAGCGGTTCCGCCGCTTCGGCCTCGGGCGCGCGCCGCGCGGCACCGACGGCGTCACCCTGGCGCCGGTCAGCCTGACCATCACCCTCGACGGCCGCAGCCGCCGGGTCGACCTGGTCGGCGAGTGCAACCCCGCCGGCGACACCTGCGGCACGCTCTTGCTCACGCCCAGCAAGGCCAGCGATCGCATCAAGCTGCGCGCCGCGCTCGATCACGTCGTGCTCGCCGCCGCCGGCGTCGCCACCACCGGCTGGCGCCACCTCATCCTCGCCAAGGAGAAGCCCGATCGCGCCGGCCACGCGCCGTGGACCGTCGACGACGCCCGCGGCTACCTCGCCGCGCTGTGCGCCGAGCTGTACGGCGGCAGCCACGACTACCTCCTGTCGCTCGACATGGCGATCGCCGTGCTCGGCGGCAAGGAGGCCAAGCCCGATCGACCCAAGGACGGCCGGCCCGGCTCGCTCGGCTACGGCCCGCTGCGCGATCGCCCCGATCGCGCGGTGGTCGCCGACGTCGACGCCGTCGTCGCCCGGCGCTACCAGCCGCTGTTCGGCCGGCTGGGGGCGGTGCGCCCGTGACCGTCCGCTGGCCGCGCCCCGCCACGCTGGGCGATCCGCACACCCGGCTGCTCGTCGTCGAGGCCTCCGCCGGCACCGGCAAGACCTACTTCCTCGAGCACCGCGTCGTCGATCTCTTGCTCGCCACCGACGCGACGATCGATCGCATCGTCGTCGTCACCTACACCGAGAAGGCCACCGCCGAGCTGCGCGCACGCATCCGCCGGCTGCTCACCCAGATGGTCTGGGGCGCCCCGCCGGCGTCCGCCGGTGAAGACGGGTGGCTCCTCGACGACGGCGCCCGCGCCCGCCTGCGCGACGCCCTCGATCGCGTCGACGCCGCGCCGATCTCCACCATCCACGGCTTCTGCCAGCGGGTCCTGTCCGACGAGGCGTTCGCCGCCGGCCGCGCCTTCGAGCAGCAGGCCGTCCCCGACGAGGCCGCGCTGCGCGCCGCGTTCCTCGACGCCCTGCGCGAGCGGTTCGCGGTCGAGCCCGAGGACAAGGCGCTGCTCCGCGACTTCCTGGCCAGCGGCAAGTCCACCGACGCCTTGTTCGCGTGGGTGCTGCAGCTCTACCGCTTCGACGCGCCGCTGGCCGAGACGTCGCCGGCGCCGCACCAGGCGCTGGTCGCGCGCGTCCTCGGCGAGGTCGTCGCCCGCGCCGATCGCTCCAAGCGCCGCGGCGGCCAGATCGACTTCCACGACATGCTGCGGCTCACCGCCCGCGCGCTCGAGGCCGACCCCGCGCTCGCCGCGCGCATCGCCACCCGCCTGCCGTGGGCGATGATCGACGAGTTCCAGGACACCGATCCGGTGCAGTGGCAGATCGCCAGCCGCATCTGGCGCCAGCCGCCGGCCCGCGGCCTCACGATCGTCGGCGATCCCAAGCAGGCCATCTACTCGTTCCGCGGCGGCGACGTCCACACCTACCTGGCCGCCAAGCAAGAGCTGCTCGCCGCCGGCGCCGGCCTGGCCACGCTCGACGTGTGCCAGCGCTCGACCGCGCCGCTGGTCGCCGCCATCAACCGCGTCCTGTCCCGGCCGCGCTCGCTGTTCCACGGCAGCGGCATCGAGGACAGCGCCCCGGTGCGCGCCACCGGCGAGGTCACCGCCGCGTGGGCCGACGGCCGGCCGCTGGCGCCGATCGCGCTCTACGACGTCGGCAGCGCCGGCCCCGCCCCCGAGGTGCGCCACGCCATCTACGAGGCCACCGCCGACGAGATCGCCCGGCTGGTCGGCGATCCCGCGCACCGCATCGTCGGCACCGCCCGCGGCCGTAGCCACACGGTCGGCCCCGGCGACATCTACGTCCTCACCCGCACCAACGAGGAGTCGCGCGCCGTCGCCGCCGCCATCCGCGGCCGCGGCGTGCCGTGCGCGTTCTTGCTGGCCGAGCACCTGTTCGCCACCCCCGAGGCCGCCGACGTCGCCGACCTGCTCGACGCCGTCGCCCACCCGCGCGATCGCGGCAAGCAGATGCGCGCGTGGATGACCTGCTTCTTCGACGTGCCGCCCGACGCGCTGATCAAGGCCAAGGACGCGCCCGACGATCACCCGCTGGTCGCGCACTTCCACGACTGGCGCGGCGCCGCCGCCCGCATGGACTACCCGCGGCTGTTCCGCTCGATCCTCGATGACACGCGGGTGATGGAGCGCGCGCTGGCCACCGGCGGCGGGACGCGGGCGGTCACCAACCTCGGCCACGTCTTCGAGCAGCTCTACGCCGAGATCGAGCGCAGCCGCTGCGAGCTGCCCGAGCTGGTGACGCGGCTGCGCGCGTGGATCGCCGACATGGGCGATCGCCCCGACGACAGCGACGTCCAGCGCCAGGAGACCGACCAGCACGCCGTGCAGGTCATGACCGTCCACCGCGCCAAGGGCCTCGAGGCCTGGGTGGTGTTCGTCGTCGGCGGCATCGGCTTTCTGCCCAAGAGCGACGACATCGCGGTGATCCACGACGCCGCCGGCAAGCGGGTCGCGGTGCTCAAGGGCAGCGACGTCCCGGTCGGCGCCACCGGCCACGAGGACCAGCGGCTGGCGTACGTCGCGCTCACCCGCGCCCGCGCCCGCGTGTACCTGCCGGTCCTGCCGCCCAAGACCAAGCAGCCCAAGCCGCGCGGCGGCTGGCTCGCGGTCTACGGCGCGATGCACGACGCGCTGACCGATCTGCACGCGACCGGGCGGAGCGCGCGCGCGCCGGCCGCCGGGGCGACGCTGCCCAGCAACGTGATCGCGTTCCCGACCACGGCGCCGATGGTCGACGCGTGGCAGGCGGCGCGGCCGCCCAGCGGCGAGCTCGACGCGGCCAGCGTGCCGTTGCCGCCGCCGCCGCCCGCGGTGCGCGAGCCCGAGCCGCTGGGCGCGCGCACCGGGTTCGTCGTGACGTCGTACTCGCGGCTGCGGCGCGACGCCGGCGAGCTGGACGTCACCGCGGTGACCGCCGAGGATCGCAGCAAGCGCGCGCCCGCCCCCGACGAGCTGCCTGGCGGCGCGTCGACCGGCCAGCTCATCCACGCGGTGCTCGAGCACGCCGACTTCGCGACGGCGGCGAAGGAGAGCTGGGAGCCGTGGGTGGCGCGGCCCGAGATCGCCAAGCTGTTCGAGGAGGCCGAGCGGCAGTTCGGGGTGGATCGCCGGTGGCGCAACAAGGCCGCCGCGCTGGTGCACGCGACGATCGTCGCCCCGGTCGTGCTGCCGGGCGAGACGCTGCCGTGTCTGGCCCAGGCGCCCAAGGTGGCCAAGGAGGTCGAGTTCGCCTATCCGATTCCGGATCCGCCGCTCGATCGCAGCGGCGAGCTGCTCGCCGGTGGCCTCAGCGGCCCGCGCGGCTTCGTGAAGGGCTTCATCGACGCGATCGTCGCCTGGGACGATCGCTGGTTCGTCATCGACTACAAGAGCGACGTGCTCGACGACGACCCGCGGGCGCTCAAGGCCCACGTCGACGAGCACTACCGCGTCCAGGCCGAGCTGTACGCGCTGGCCGCCGCCAAGATGCTGGGGCTGGCGGGGGAGCACGATCGCAAGGCGCGCTTCGGCGGATTGCTCTACTGGTTCGTGCGCCCGGGGCGGATCGTGCACGTCGAGCCCACCTGGGATGATCTGGAAGCGTTCGCCGCGTCGCTGGCGCGCCGGGAGTACACATGAGCGGCCCGAGTCTGAGCCCCCTGGGCGCCGTGCGCCGCGCGCGGGGAGGCGTGCCTGCGGCCGAGGACGATCTGTTCCGGCGGCTGGGCGTCGGCGCGCGCAAGTGCGACCTCGGCGACGCCGGGTTGTATCTGGCCGAGGAGCTGGTCGCGTGGAACCGCTTCCTCGGGCCGCGCGAGAAGCAGAGCCTGGCGCTCGGCGTGCTGGCGTTGATGCTCGCCGTGCGGAGCGGGTCGACGCGGCTGCCCCTGGATCCGAAAGGCGTGGGCGCGGAGCTCGTCGGGGGAGTCATCAAGGCTGCGGGATTGACGGATGTGACGCCGCGGGAAGTGATGAAGGACCTGCGGGGGCTGGCGTCCGGCTTCCATGGGGTGGCGGGGCCGCCGCGGGGTGGCGCGCAGGCCTCGCCGCTGGTGGTCGACGACGACGCGCTGTATCCGCATCGGCTGTGGTGGCTCGAGACGCGGCTGGCCGAGAAGCTGCGCGGCCGGCTGGGGAGAGTCGTGGCGAGCGACGAGGAGGCGCGCGCGGCGATCCAGGCCACGCGGGATAGCCAGCTGAGCGACGAGCAGGCGGCGGCGGCGGCCGCGGCGCTGGGGAGCGCGCTGGCGGTCATCACTGGAGGCCCCGGGACCGGGAAGACGGCGACGCTGGCGGCGATCGTCGCCGGCCTGCGGAAGATCGGGCTCAAGGACGAGGACATCGCGCTCGCGGCGCCGACGGGGAAGGCGGCGAATCGCATGGGCGAGAGCGTGCGCGCGAGAATCGGTGGAGGCGCGCCGAAGTCCGCGACGCTGCACCGCGTGCTGCGCTCGCAGCCGGGGGGTGGCTTCCACCACGGTGAGGGCAACCCGCTTCCTTATAAGGCGGTGATCGTCGACGAAGCGTCGATGATCGATCTGGCGCTGATGGAGCGCCTGGTCGCGGCGCTGGCGCCGGAGGCGCGCCTGGTGCTGATCGGCGATCCGGATCAGCTGCCGTCGGTGGAGGCGGGCCAGGTGCTGACTGACCTGCTGTCGGCGGCCACGGCCACGGCCACGGTCGGGGCAGAAGGCGGGGAAGGCGCTACGGCGGCTGCCCGCGGCATCGCGCGGCTGACGCGAAGCTACCGGGTCGACGCGGGGGACGCGGGGAAGGCGATCCTCACGGCGGCGGCGGCGGTGCTGGCGGGGGAGGCGAAGCGCCTCGGGCCGGGGCGCGGCGAGCGGCTAGCCGCGATCCGCCACAAGCCCGCCGAGGTCACCGGTAGCGGCGTCGAGTTCCTGCAGGCCGACGCCGCCGGCGCGCTCGCCTGGGTCGACCACTGGTGGCAGCGGCGGTGGGCGACGATCGAGGAGGCGGCCCGCCGCGAGTACCGGCGAGTCGGGGGAGTCTGGGAAGGCGACGACGAGGCGAGGCTCGCGAGCTTGCTGGCCGCCCACGAGGCGTCGCGGCTGCTGGCGGTGACGCGCTCAGGCGTGCTGGGGAGTCAGTCGATCAGCGCCCGCTGCCACGTCCGCGTACTCGCCGAGGCCAGCGTGGAAGGCGCGCCCGAGTTTCTGCCAGGCGAGCCCGTCATCCAGACCCGCAACGACTATGCCCGCGGCCTGTGGAACGGCGATCAGGGCGTCGTCGTGCGGGTGGTCGACGACGATGGCCAGCAGCACTACCGCGTCGTCTTCCGCAGAGTCGTCGACGACAAGGTCGAGCTCGCCCCGTTCCCGATCGACGCCTTGCGCGGCGGCCTGGAGCTCGCCTGGGCGATGACCGTGCACAAGTCGCAGGGCAGCGAATTCGGCCAGGTCGCCGTGATGCTGCCGGAGGCTGACCTGCCGATCGTGAGTCGCGAGCTGGTCTACACGGCCCTGACGCGCGCGCGGGGCAGCGCTGTCGTCGTGGGGGACGCGGGGGTGCTAGGCGATGGAGGGGCGCGGAAGGCGGTGCGGAGTACGGGGCTGGGCGGACGACTTGACACCGCATAGACGCCCGACTCCGTGCTATCGATGGGGAAACAAGGGCTGCCATCGCAGCCCTCGCACCATACCTTCTTTCCAGAAGATCGGCAGCGTCGCGTTCGGAATCGCCGTATGAAGCACGAGCAAGGACTGCATGCCTTCGTACCCCAGTGGATGCTCCGGCCATAGCTCGGCGCCAATCTCCTCGCACATCTCCTTTGCCCTCATGCGCTCCGCGTCATCGGCAAAGATCTTTGCCTCAGAAGAAAACGCACGATCGGAGTCATCGAGCAGCTTCACGGGATCAATCTCGATCGGAGCCGCGATGTCCTGAAACTGTTCGACGCCCTCTTGATACGCGAACACCGGAACAAACAACGCAATTCGCTCACTCCCAATCACACCCTCAACTGCCTCACGCAACACCTTTCTTGCAAAGAAGCTCGCCTGGTTCCCCGTCCCAACGACGTCGTCCAAGAAGAGCACCATCGACCGGCGATCCTGCCGTGCAAGCCAAGCGAGCGCTTCGGCAGCATCCCCGGACTTCACCAAGCGGTTCTTCTTCTTCACGGTCCTGCAGTATTCCGCGCCACTCTTCAACGCCGGCCCGAAGTATCCCACACAAATGCGCTCGCGCACCGGAGCCAGTTCCGCGTCCCCGATCCCAAGCTGCCCGCCAAGGGACAGGCGTGCGACGGCGCGCTTGAACGCATCGTCTAGCAAAATGCTCATCGCTGTCGCGTCGAAATACCACCTCTCCCGCATCGCCTTCAACAGCGTGTACGCGACGATTACTCGCTCCCGCGATCCGAACTGACGCAGCCATTGCTTCACTCGCATCGGGTCAAGGCGTCCACCGTCGTAGACAAGCCCCTCCGCCACGTTAATTACATCTTCATCCGTCAGCGGGAAGTCCGACTGCAACGCTGCCGGTGGCTCGACGCTAGGAAGAGGCTGCCGCGGCGCCGATGCCGCACCCGCACCGAGGACGATGTGACCGCATTCACATAGCCACCAGCGGAAGACACGTGGCTCAATATTGTAACGTGTCCCACCGGCCGCTGTTCGGACACCACGATACCTCGCTTCGCCAGCAAGACAAGAACCTGCTCAAGGGAGAACGTCATTGCACCTTCCTGCTCACCAAGACTTGCCCGCAACTCCCCTGCCGACAACGACACCTCCAACGGCCAACACGCGAATGCCAGTAGCACTTTCGCAAAATCTCCACTCAACCGCTGCCTCTCCGCAGGCGTGTAGCTTTCACTATCTTCCCACAGATGACTCCAGTGCGGAGAGGCTGGCTCGCCGCACAACAGCGCCGCCGCACTCTGAACGTCCGCCAAATCAACATAGCTTCTCCGCGCGTCCACCATTTCCCTGAGAATCTCGCGACAAAGAAGATTAATATAGTACGGGTTTCCAGTAGACAACTCAAACAGGCGATTCTTTGCCGCTCCATCGAAATCAATATGCCCTCGGACCGGCTCTTCAATCAGCTGAAACGCGTCCGCTCTATTGTCAACGCAGTCAATGCGCATCATGTCATACTTGTTCAACAGCTGACTGTACCGGTCAATAATTGCCGGCATCCGCTCGCTTCCGATCAGAATCAACACAACATTTCTCTCAGTGAGCGCTCGCAGCACACCAAAGAACGTCTCACCTCGGTCACCAAAGTAGAAATGATGGTTCATCTCGTCAAACTCATCCAGGATCAGCACCACCGTATCGAGCAATCCAGCATCGCGCAGGTCATCAATTACCCTAGTCAAGCGATTGATTCGCCCGGAGAACTCTGCGACCGATGGCACCACAGTCCTGAACTTCATCCCTCTGACTCGCTCACAGGTAGCGACAAGCCTCTCCGCGACTTCGTGGCCAAGCTGCCCCTCGTCAAAGCCAGCCACATCACCCTTGCGCAGGTAGAGCGGCAGAAACATCGGCTTCACCTGCAACTCGTTATACAACACGCGCGCGACCGATGTTTTTCCAACCCGCTTCTGCCCCCAGACAACGCTGCTAGTCGCTGTGGCGATATTGAGCAACAGACGATTTAGCTGCGCATTTCGCCCCCACAGTTGGGCGCGACGTTCTACCGGATTAAGAGTATACGGCCGAGTCGCCAACAGAGATGCCCAGTCGGTCTCTCGCGTTTGAGCATCAAGCAGCAGCTCAGCCACGCACTTTCGATCACCTCCGATATCATCTTGAAAAATGATTGCCAACGATATGCGCACAGAGCGCATGGCAACAATCGTCCGGATAGCGAGGCTCTGCGGCGACGGCTGATGCGGCCGCAGGGTCCCCACGTGCAGCGTACCGTCGTCGACCTGGACGCCAGGGTCCGCACTAACGACCACTCTCACGTTGTTCGCAACACCCGGCCCGTCATTCAAGATTTCGAATGGCACCGCGATCTCTTCATTCACGCGCCCGATAGGATACTTCCGGCTCACGTCCCGCAGGCGGACATTGGCTCGCACGCGAATTGACAGATCAGACACAAACGCCGCCGTGTCTTCGGCAATACGCTCGCCAAGTCGTACAATTGTCGAATGCAACATCGGCCCGTCGTGCATCGCAACGACGCACAGCTCTCTAAGGGTATCCACGCCTTGACGCAGGGCTCCGACCAGCGGCGGAGAGAGCGTAGTCCCCTTCTCAGACACGGTGTCACGAAGTCGACCCAGTGCTGAAACCCCTCCGGTTACGTCGTTCCAGTGGCGAACTTCCGAGGGAAGCATGAAAGCCTTCAGCTTTGCAATTGGAGCCAGGACTTTCTGAAAGTCTGCACCTTGGGTCGAGGGGCTCACTTCCACGTGGCGCTCCACGGCTTCCCGGGCCGCTGAGAGTCGGCTTCTCATCTCGCTAGCATGCTCGTCAAAGATGAGGTGCTCAGCAGCACCTCGGCTACCGCTGGACAGCACTGAAGCGACGTGAGTCCTGACAGCGAAATACAAGGGCCCTTTGCCGCCAACGACCGCCAGCGCAAGTTCGCTCGAGTACTGTCCGGCGCGCGCAACCAATGCCGCGAGCGCCTGTTTCACTTCACTGGTCAGTGCCTGTGGAGGCAGCGCGCCATCTTCTTCGACAAGACTCGGATCGACATCAGCAACAGCAAGCCGGACGCAGGAACCTGGCTCGTCCTGTTCTGACTCAAAGCCAGCAGCAAACGCTGCGAGCCTGAGTTCCAGCGCGGCCACATACTGGCGGCGGCCCTCAAGTCGCCTTGATAGCGCGTGCAGCGCAGTTCTTAGCGCTGGCACTCCATGCTGGCCTCGCTCAATTGCGTTTATTGCAGCCCCCAGCAGGTACGATAACGCATCCGGCTCGATATGGAGTCTCACGGCATAGTCGTCAATAACCGCGCCGAGGTCTTTCGTGCCACGCCTGTGCGGCTGATTCCTGATCAGAGCGCCGATCCATTCCACGGTACACTGGGGGAAGACCACGTCACTGTGTCCATCTTCGATAGGCGCCTCGACCACCAATTGCCGCGATACCCGCACCCGCATGTCGCCATATTGCGAAGTCGACACACGAAGCCCCGGACAGTGATTGACAATGAAATCTTTGAGTTTTCGATATCCGAATTCGAGATGCAGCTGAATTCCGGTTACGCGGGTCAACTCAAGCGCCAATGTGGCACCAGGGATGCCGCCTTCTTGGAAGAAGGGATTCAGAGCAAGTTCGGCGGCCGTCTCTTCGACAATTGTCGCAGCGCGTTCGATGGAGAT
The DNA here is from genome assembly GCA_016794525.1 of Myxococcales bacterium. Classification (GTDB taxonomy): domain Bacteria; phylum Myxococcota_A; class Polyangia; order Haliangiales; family Haliangiaceae; genus UBA2376. The sequence continues at coordinate 1,327 of JAEUJY010000080.1, read as the reverse complement.
TCCTGAACTTGACCAGACATTGCGCCCCATGCAGCGTAGGCTATCACTTCCCCTTCCAACGATTCGCCCGTCGGGAGGGAGTCGCAACCGAACGACTCACACTCCCGGGGTGTGCTCTCGAACGAATCACCGCGCAGTCGGCGAGTCGCCAGTCGGCGAGTCGCAGCCGATCGACTCGCCAAGTCCCGTCTGGCGAGTCGCAGCCGTTCGACTCGCCCCCGCTCCCGGCTTAGCGAGTCGCAACCGATCGACTCACACTCACGGGGTGATGCTCGCGCGAATCACGTCGCGGAATCACCATCCCGTCGTCCCCGAAAGCACCTCGACCCGACCGGCCAGGGGTGACTCCTGGCGGGCCGGGTGAGCGAGGCGGGGGCGAAGGCAGGGGTGGCGCGTCAGCGCAGGGCGTGCAGGCTGACCCTCAGGCCAGGGCCCGGTCGGCGTCGTCGATGCCACGGAGCCAGGTGGCGGCGAGGTTGGCGGGGGCCGGGATGTACCAGCGCGGGCGGACCAGGGCGCCGGGTGGGTATTGCTTCTGGATGTCGAGCTGGGTGGCGTGCTTGGCGTGGCGCAGCCGGTCGGAGGCCTGCTTGTACAGGTCGCGGAACGTCGCGTAGGCCTCGAGGAAGCGCCGGCGGATGCGGGCGCAGACGGCGTGGCACGCCGGCATCGGCGAGCGCTCGAGCTTCTTGGCCGGCGTCGCGTCCGGGTTCTGCGTGATCAGGCGCTTCACGCCCATCACGCGGTCGGCGCGGTACTCGACCTCGATGTCCGCGATCAGCGCCGCGACCTTCGCGCGCCGCGCGTCGGCGTCGAGGTCGGCCCAGACCGGCAGCGGCGTCAGCGTGAACGCGACGTCCTCGTCGAGCTCGGCCTCCGGCCGGGGCTGCGCCCGCTGCGCGTTGCGCCGCACCCGGTCGAGCGACCGGTACGTCGCCCGCACCTTCATGTCACCCAGCAGTGCCGGCGTCGAGCACGCCCCCGGCCAGTCCTTCGGCGACGCCACCAGCTTCGCCTTCGGGCCCTGCGCCAGCAGGTACCGCAGCCGCGCGATCTGCGCCGCCCCATCGAGCACCGCGATCACCGCCCCGCGCCGGCTCCAGAACACGCCCTCGCGCTTGCGCAGCTTGTTGACCTGCCGCGCGATGTTCGAGTGCACGTAGTCGAGGAACAGCGGCGTCTCCGCCGGGTCCCGCGCCCCGAACAGGTAGTGCAGGTGGTTGCTCTGCGCATCGAACGCGTACAGCTGGATCCCCGGGTACAGCTGCAGCGCCTTCCCGAACACCCCCTCGACGATCGCCTTGCACGCCGCGTCCGGCCGCAGCCA
>JAEUJY010000028.1 GCA_016794525.1 Myxococcales bacterium | reverse complement strand
GGCCGCGGCGCCGTCGCCCACCGTCCGCGGGCCGCGGATCGCGCCGCCGGCCGCCGCCCGGCAGACCGTGACCGGGCCGCGGATCGCGCCGCCGGCCGCGGGGCGGACGACCACCAGCGTGCCGCGGATCGCGGCGCCGCTGCCGACCGGGCGCACGACCACCAGCATCCCGCGGATCGCCGCGCCCGCGGGGGTGGCGACGACCGCCAGCGTGCCGCGGATCGCCGCGCCGCCGGGCCCGGCCGTCGCGCCGGCGCCGGGCGACGTCGCCGAGGCCAGCGAGCTGCCGATCCTCGACGGTCGCGCGCTGGCGCGGGTGCGGGCCGTGCAGCGCCCGGGGCGACCGGCGCTGTTGCCACGGATCGCCGCGATGTACCGCGAGCGCTCGCCGGCGCTGGTGGCCGAGCTGCTGGCGCTGGCCGCGGCCGGCGACGTCGACGGCGTCGCGCGGTGCGCCCACGACCTCAAGGGCACCAGCGGCAACCTCGGGCTGGCGCGGCTGGTCGACACGGTGGCCCGGATCGAGCGCGCGGCGCGCGCCGGTGAGCTGGCGCCGGCGGTGGCCGCGCTGGCCGAGCTGGTGACGCGCCACGCCGAGGCGCTGGCGGCGCTCGCCGACGAGATCCCTGCTGAACCGGAGGCCGAACGTGCTGGCTGATCCCCCCCGTCCCCGGGTGTTGATCGTCGACGACGACGACATGACCCGCCTGCTCGCGACCGAGACGCTCGAAGGCGCGGGCTTCGAGGTGTTCGAGGCGGCCGACGGCGCGGCCGGCGTCGCCGCGCACGCCGAGCTCACGCCCGATCTGATGCTGCTCGACGTCAACATGCCGGGCCTCGACGGCTACGGCGTGTGCGCGCAGGTGCGGGCGCGGCCCGAGGGCAGCGCCACGCCGATCCTGGTGATGACCGCGCTCGACGACGTCGACGCGGTCGAGCGCGCGTTCGCCGCCGGCGCCACCGACTTCTTGACCAAGCCGCTCAACCTCCCGCTCCTGGCCCACCGCGTGCGCTACCTGCTGCGCGCGGCCCAGGCGTTCCACGACGAGCGCGAGCAGGCCCAGGTGCTGGCCCGGGTGCAGCGGCTGGCGCGGCTGGCCCACTGGCGGGTCGACGTCGCCGGCTTCGCCTGGGCGTGCGACGTCGGCGCGGTGCTGTGGCCCGAGGTGGCGGCGTCGGTGCCGGCGCCGCGCTCGCTGCTGGCGCTGGTCCACCCCGACGATCGCGACATGGTCGCCACCGCGCTGACGACGACCGCGCCCCACCAGCTCGACTACCGGATGGTCCTGCCCGACGGCAGCGAGCGCCTGGTCCGGCAGGACGCCGAGGTCATCGACGACGCCGGGCGGCCGGTGCTGATCGGCGCGACCCAGGACGTCACCGAGCAGCGCGCGGCGGAGCGCCGGATCGCCCAGCTGGCGTTCTTCGATGATCTCACCGGCCTCCCCAGCCGGGCGTTCCTGCACCGGTTCCTGCGCCGGGTGCTGCTCGACGCGCGCGCCGGCGGCACGCCGGTGACGCTGATCAGCATCGGCATCGCGCTGGGCGCGGTGCCGGGCACGGTCAGCCCGACCGATCGCGACGAGCTGCGGCGCGCGATCGCGGCGCGCGTCGTCGAGCACGTGCGCGGCGCCGACCTCGACCTGCGCCTCGACCAGCCGGTCGGCGATCCCGACGCGTGGGCCGGCGGCGCGCTCCTGGCCCGGCCGGGCTCCGACGAGCTGGTGCTGGTGCTGCGCGACGCGCGCGCCGTCGATCCCGAGCCGGTCGCGACGCGGATCGCGGCGGCGCTGGCGGTCGGCTACCGGATCGGCGACCACGAGCTGTTCGTGACCTCGCCGCTGGGCATCGCCACCTCCGACGACTCGGGCGACGATCCGCGGACGTTGATCGAGCACGCGCGCGCCGCGAGCCACCAGGCCCGGGTCGCGGCCCTGCCGGTCCACCGCTTCTCGGCGGACGTGCTGCGGGCGGCGCGGCGCTCGGCCGAGTTCGAGCGCCGGGTGCGCACCGCGGTCGCGCACCTCGCCGACCCGACCCGGGTCCCGGAGTTCACGCTCTACTACCAGCCGAAGGTCGAGCGCGGCAGCGGCCGCACCGTCGGGGTCGAGGCGCTGATGCGGTGGTTCCCGGCCGACGGGCCGCCGATCTCGCCCGGCGACTTCATCCCGGTGGCCGAGCGCTCCAACGCGATCTCGCAGCTGGGGGACTGGTTGCTGCACCAGGCGTGCGCCCAGGGCGCCGCGTGGGTCCAGGCCGGCACGCCGATCCACGTCGCGGTCAACGTCTCGCCGCGGCAGCTGCGGTCGGTCGGCTTCGTCGAGCGGGTGGTCGCGATCGCGGCCGCCGCCGGCTTCGATCTCGGCCTGCTCGAGATCGAGATCACCGAGCACGCGACCGTCGACGACTTCGATCAGGCCGCCGCGGTGCTGCACGCGCTGCGCGCGCGCGGGGCGCGGATCGTGCTCGACGACTTCGGCGTCGGCCAGTCGTCGCTGGCGTACGTGGCCCGGCTGCCGGTCGACGTGATCAAGATCGACCGCACGTTCGTCGCGGGCCTCGGCCGCGACCCGGTCAGCGGCGCGATCGTGTCGGCGGTGATGGCGATGGCCGAGGCGCTCGACATCACCGTGGTGGTCGAGGGCGTCGAGACCGCCCAGCAGGTGCGGATGCTGGGCCGCTACCCGGCGTGCGAGATCCAGGGCTACTACTGCGCGCGGCCGGCGCCGCCCGCCGACCTGGCGCCGTTCCTGACCGGCAGCTTCGCGTGGAACGTCGACGACGACGGCGGCCCGATCGAGATCGCGGTCGACGACGTGCCGGGCGAGGTCGTGCTGGCGTCGTGAGCGCGGCGGCGCGGGCGCCGCGACGGCGGCGCGTCGCCGGGCGCGTCAGCGCATGAACGTGCGCCGCACCAGGTCGACCGCGCGCGGCCCGAGGGTCTCGCCGCGCCACGCCAGCGCCCGCGACACCACCAGCGCCTTGTCGGCCGGGTTGATCCGCGGCCGGTCGGCGAACAGCCGCGGGCCGGCGGCGGCGATCTTGTCGAGGATGCGCATGCCGCCGTGCCACATCAGCGCCAGCTCGACGGCGAGGTCGGGGCCGACCACGTCGACCAGCGGGCGGGCGCGCTCGAAGAGCGCCCGGGTGCGGGCGACCTCGTAGCGGACCAGCGCGCCGACCTGCGGCGTCGTGCGGCGGGCCTCGATGTCGGCCTCGCTGACGCCGAAGTGGCGCAGGTCCTCCTGCGGGACGTAGATCCGGCCGCGCGCGAGGTCGGCCGGCATGTCCTGGATCAGCCGGGCGAACGCCAGCCCGGTGGCGAGGTCGGCGGCGAACGCGTGCAGCTCGGGGGCGCGGTAGCCGCCGATGTACAGGAGCAGGTGGCCGACCGGCTCGGCGGCCTCGCGGGTGTAGGCCCGCAGGTCGTTCCAGGTCGGGTAGCGCAGCGTCTCGAGGTCGGTCCGGAACCCGGACACCAGCTTGACGAACTCGGTGATCGGCAGCGCCAGCGTCTTGATCGTCGCGGCCAGCGCGACGAACACCGGGTGCTCGGGCGGCTTGCCGAAGTAGGTCTGGTGCAGCAGCTCCTCCCAGCGGTCGAGCTCGCGCGCGCGCCGGCCCTCGTAGGCGGGCTCGTCGGCGAAGTCGTCGGCCACCCGCGCGAACGCGAAGATCGCGAAGATGTGCTGGCGCAGGTTGGAGCGGGCGAAGATCGACGCCACCGGGAAGTTGTGGTGGTGGGCGCGGCACAGCGCCTCGCAGTAGCGGTAGCAGGCGCCGACCTCGAGCGAGGGCGGCAGCGGGACGGCTTGGGCGGTGGCGCGACGATCGCCGATGCGGTGGATCACGGAGCGGGCTCCTGGGGGGACGCCGTCAAGGTAGCACCCTTCAACCCCGCCAGGACCTCGGCCGCGGTGGCCGGGCGGAGGTCGCCGGCGGCCACCAGCTCGGCGGCCACGGCGTCGATCTGGTCGCCCTCGGCGCCGGCGGCGCGGGCGACGGCGCGGGCGTGCAGCGCCATGTGGCCACGCTGGATGCCGTCGGTGGCCAGCGCCCGCAGCGCCGCCAGGTTGCAGGCCAGGCCGGCGGCGCCGGCCAGCGAGGCCAGGCGCGCGGCGGCGCTGACGCCGGCCAGCTTGAGCGCGGCCCGGGCGCCGCGGTGGACGTGGAGCGCGCCGCCGACGGTGCCGACCGCGAGCGGCAGCTCGAGCCGCCCGCTGAGGTGGCCGCCGTCGACGCGCCAGGTGGCCAGCGGCGCGTAGCGGCCGTCGCGCGCGGCCCAGGCGTGGGCGCCGGCCTCGACCGCGCGCCAGTCCTGGCCGGTGGCGACCAGCACGGCGTCGACGCCGTTCATGATGCCCTTGTTGTGGGTGGCGGCGCGGTAGCGGTCGTGCTCGGCGAAGCGCGACGCCGCGGCCACGCCGGCCGCGACCGCGGCGCCGTCGGTGCGGGCGTCGGCCAGCGCCGCCAGCGGCACCGCGCAGGTGACGGTGACGGTGCGCTGGTCGGTCAGGTTGGTGAGGATGCGCAGCCCGACGACGCCGTCGACCAGCGCCGCGACCTCGGGCGCCAGCAGCTCGCACAGCGTGTTGACCAGGTTGGCGCCCATCGCGTCCTTGCAGTCGACGTCGACGTGGACCACGACGACGCCGCCGTCGACGCCGCCGTCGGCGAGCATCCGCGCGGTGACCGCCAGCGGGCCGCCGCCGCGCGCCACCAGGCGCGGCGTCAACGCCCGGGCCCGGGCGACCAGCGCCGGCGCCTCGCGCTCGATCCGGGCCGCCGCGGCGCCGGCGTCGACCAGCTGCACCAGCTGGATCTGCCCGGTGACGATCGCCGGCGCGACCACCGTCGTGAAGCCGCCGCCGGCCCGGGCCATGCGCGCGGCGTTGGAGGCGGCGGCGACGATCGACGGCTCCTCGACCGCCATCGGCACCAGCGCGTCGACGCCGTCGACGGTGAAGTTGGTCGCCACCGCCAGCGGCAGCGCGTAGCGGCCGACGACGTTCTCGATCATCCCCGCGGCGTCGGCCAGCGTGATGCCGCCGTCGAGGTCGGCGAGGTCGACGCCGGCGTCGGCGAGGTGCTGGCGGCGCTCGTCGACGGACTTGCCGTGGAAGCCGGGCAGGCGGGAGGTCACGCGGCCGGACCTTAGGCCCGGCTCGCGACGATGTCCACCCCGGTCGGATCGAGGGCGAGCGACAACGGGCACAGTCCCGCTTCGACGAGCGCGGCGGTCGCCAGGTTACGATCGAGCGCGTCCGGGCGCGCGATCACGACCAGATCGCCGCCGCCGGCGCCGGTGGTCTTGGCGACCGCGCCCAGCGGCGCCAGCCGGGCCTGCAGCGCGCGCACCGCGTCGGGCACCAGCGCGACGCCGGTGGCGGACGCCAGCCGGGCGGTCGCGTCGGCGGCGGCGGCGAACGCCGCCAGCGCGGCCGGCGCGCTGGTGGCCGCGGCCAGCGCGGCCGACGCGTCGGCGATCGCGGCCAGCGCGGCCTCGACGCCCGGGCGCGGGCGGGCGGCGGTGACCGCGGCCACCAGCGTCGCGGTGTCGGCCGGGGCGCCGGTCCAGGCCACGTCGAGCGCCAGCCCCGGCGGCAACACGATCGGCGCCACCGCGCCGCGGGTGAACGCGATCGCGCCGCCCCAGGTCGAGGCGGCGATGTCGGCGCCGCTGCCGGCGGCGCCGCGCCGGCCCTGCGCCGCCGCGTGGGCCGCGGCCGCCAGCCGGCCCACCCGCGCCCGCTCGAAGCCGCCGACCGCGTGCAGCGCCGCCGCCACCGCCGCGACGGTGGCCGCCGCCGACGAGCCGAGCCCGAGCTTGTGGCCGTCCTGGCGCAGCGCCTCGCTGTCGACGGTGACCGCGCGCAGCGCCGCGGCCGCCGCGGCGCCGACGTCGCGGTCGAGCGCCTCGGCCGCGGCGGCCAGGAACTCCGACAGCGCGACCGGCGCCGGGCCGACCGTCGCGCGCACCCGGCGATCGACCGCGATCACCACCGCGGTGCCGCCGTCGAGCACCGCGTACTCGCCGGCCAGCATGATCTTGCCCGGCGCGGTCGCGATCACGCCGGCTCCACGCCCGGGCCGGCCGTCGCCGTGGTCACCGCGGTCACGCCGGGCACCGCGGCCATCGCCGCCGCCACCGCCGCGCCGTCGCCGGCGCGGGTCAGCACCTTGACGTGGGGGCCGGCGTCCATCGTCGCCCACGCGCCGACGCCGCGCCCGCGCAGCTCGCGCACCGCCGCCAGCGCCGCCAGCGTCGCCGGCTGCCAGTACAGCACCGTCGGCCGCGACGCGATCGCCGCGGCGTGCATCGCCAGCGCGCTGCCCTCGGTCACCGCGCCCAGCGCCTCGAGATCGCCGGCGGCGATCGCGGCCTCGGCGGCGCGGAGGTCGCCGTCGAGGCACGCCACCCACGCGGCGTACAGCGGCGAGGTCGCGGCGCAGTGGTCCATCGCGTCGCGCGAGCCGTGGGTCTTGGGCGCGCCGCCGCCGACCTCGGCGATGATCATGCGCAGGTCGGCGACGAACGCCGGCGCGGCGGCGATCGGCGTGGCGATCGCGTCGTCGCCGTCGACCCGGGCGCCGGCGTGCATCCGCACCAGGCCGCCGTAGATCGAGCGGGCCGCCGAGCCCGAGCCCAGCCGGGCCAGCCGCGACAGCGCCGCGCCGTCGAGGTCGAGGCCGGCGGCCCGGGTCGCGGCCAGCGCCAGCGCGGCGAAGCCCGACGCCGACGACGCCAGCCCCGACGCGGTCGGGAAGTGGTTGACGCTGTCGATCGCGGCGCGGGTGGTGACGCCGGCCAGCTCGCGCACCCGATCGAGCCAGGTGGTCGTGCGGGCCAGCACCTTGGCGCTGGCGGCGGCGCCGTCGAGCGTCATCGCGTCGGCGGCCAGCGCGGGATCGAAGCGCACGGTCGTGACCGTGGTCAGCGCGTCGAGCGTCAGCGACAGGCTGCCGGCGGCGGGCAGGTTGCGCACGCCGTCGCGCTTGCCCCAGTACTTGACGAGCGCGATGTTGGCGCACGCGCGCGCGGTGAACGGTCGACCGATCATGGAGCACCTCCGAGTGTCGTGACGAAGCCATCGGCGCCGATCGCGCGCCACGCGGCCAGCACCGCGTCGGCGCGGTCGGGGGCCAGCGCGATCACCGCGCCGCCGCCGCCGCCGCCGGTGAGCTTGGCGCCCAGCGCGCCGGCGCCGCGGGCCGCCGCGACCAGCTCGTCGAGCCGCGCGGTCGAGACGCCGAGCCCCGCGAGGTGCCGGTGGCCCTCGTCGAGGGCCGCGCCCAGCGCCGGCCAGCCGGCGGCGCCGGCGGCCAGCTGCCCCACCGCGGCGTCGGCCAGCGCGCCGAGCCGCGCCAGCGTCGCGTCGGTGGCGGCCGGCGCGGCGGCCCGGGCCTCGGCCACCCGCGCGACCATCGCCGCGGTCGAGCGCGGCTGCCCCGACAGCCCGATCACCAGCGGCAGCGGCGGCGCCGCGATCGCGGTCAGGCCGGCCCCGCGCACGAACCGGCCGAGCCCGCCGGCGCTGGCCAGCGCGGCGTCGAGGCCGCTGGGGTTGCCGTGGAAGCTGCGCTCGGCGCGGTTGGCCAGCTCGGCCACGGCGCCGTCGTCGAGCGCGCGCCCGCGCGCCCCGGCCAGCGCGCGGACGATCGCGACGCACAGCGCCGCCGACGAGCCCAGCCCGGCGCCGGCCGGCACCGTCGCGGTCGCGGTCACCGCCACGCCGTCGGTCACGCCGAGGCCGTCGCCGATCGCGCGCAGCGCCGCGGCCACCGGGTGATCGTCGCTCGCGGTCACCGCCACCGCGAACGCGCCGCCGACGGTCAACGCCAGCGGGCCGCGCCGCGCCGCGGCGACCGCGTCGACGCCGCGATCGATCGCGCCGGCCACCGCGGCGTGGCCGTAGACCGCCGCGTGCTCGCCGAGCACGATCACCTTGCCGTGGCCGCGACCGCGCGCGTCCGCGATCACGGCCGCGCCACGCCCACCGCGGGCAGGCCGAGATCCTCGAGCCACCCGCGCAGCGGCGCGCCCAGGTGCCGCGGCGCCGCGCGCAGGTCGGCGACCCGGCGGCTGCCGGTCAAGAGCATCACCGCGCGCACCGACGCGATGACGCCGGTCAGCAGCTCGCCGATCGCCTCGACGCCGCCGGCCCGCTGCGCGCGCAGCACCGGCGCCGCCAGCCCGCCCAGCGACGCGCCCAGCGCCAGCGCGCGCGCGACGTCGAGCCCGCTGCGCAGCCCGCCCGACGCGATCGTCGTGAGCCCGTGGCTGGCGCACGCGACGGTCGCCACCGCGGTCGGCACGCCCCAGTCCCACAGCTCGGTGCCCAGCGCCCGGGCCCGCGAGCCCTCGGCCGCGCGCCGCGCCTCGACCGCGACCCAGCTGGTGCCGCCGGCGCCGGCCACGTCGACGGTGGTGACGCCGACGAACTTGAGCCGCGCCGCCGCCTGCGCCGACAGCCCGCACCCGGTCTCCTTGACGATCACCGGCACCGGCAGCGCGTCGACCAGCCGGGCGATCGTGTCGACCGCGCCGCGGAAGTCGCGATCGCCGTCGGCCTGGATCAGCTCCTGGCCGGGGTTCAGGTGGATCGCCAGCGCGTCGGCCTCGATCTGCTTGACCAGCTCGATCACCCGCGCGGCGCCGAGCGCCTTGGCCTGGACCACGCCGAGGTTGCCGATCAGCACCACCGCCGGCGCGACGTCCTTGACCCGGAACGTGGCCAGCAGCTCGGGGTGCTCGGCCATCGCGCGCTGCGAGCCGACGCCCATCGCCAGGCCGGCCGCGGCCGCGGCGGTGGCGATCTCGCGGTTGATGCGCGCCGCGGTCGCGGTGCCGCCGGTCATGCCGGTCACCATCACCGGCGCCGCCAGCCGGTGGCCGCACAGCTCGACGTCGAGCTCGAGCTCGTCAGCCGCCAGCTCGGGCAACGCCTGGTGCACCAGGTGCACGTGCTCGAGCAGCGTCGTGCGCTCGGCGAAGTCGGCCTCGCCCGAGGCCGCGACCTCGAGGTGGTCGGCCTTGCGCCGGGCGATCGCAGGTTCGTCGGCCATCGCCGGTTTCTAGCACGCCACCCCTCCGCGGGGACTCGCCGTCGAGCCCGGGGCCGTCAATACACCATCATCAGCACCAGCACCCCGAACGCCAGGCCGTTGAGCAGGAACAGCGGGTCGCGCAGCATCGCGTCGGTGGGGCTGTCCTCGCCGGCCTTGCGCAGCGCCAGGTCGGCGAAGCGCAGGATGCCGACCGCGCCCAGCGGCGCGGTCCACACCAGGTTGCGGGTGCCGAAGAAGTGGATGGTGTGCGCGTCGAGCGTGTACGCGACGTACGCGCCGATCGTCGCCAGCGCCAGCACGATCATCGACCACTGCACCGCCGTCGGGTGGTAGCCGGCCAGCGCCGCGCGGGTGGTGCCGACGTCGCGCCCGGCCAGCTTGGCGCGGGCCAGCTCGTGGGCGCGCTTGCCGAGGCCGAGGAACATCGCCAGGAGGCCCGTGCACGCCAGCAGCCACGGCGACGGCGCGACGCCGATCGCCGCGCCGCCGGCCATGACCCGCAGGATGAACCCGGCGGCGATCAGGATGACGTCGACGAACGCGACCTGCTTGAGCTTGAAGCTGTAGGCCAGGTTCTGCGCGAGGTACACGCCGGCCCACACGCCGGCCATCGGCGCCAGCGCGAACGCGGTGCCCAGCCCGGCCAGCGCCAGCACCGCCGCGACCACCAGCGCCGCGCGCTCGCTGAGGTGCCCGGCGGCGATCGGCCGCTTGCACTTGGTCGGGTGCGCGCGATCGGCGGCGACGTCGAGGACGTCGTTGAACGCGTAGACCGCGCCGGCCAGCGCGCAGAACGCCGCCACCGCCAGCGCGGCGCGCAGCGCGTAGTGGGCGTCCTCGAGGTGCTTGGCGAACACCAGCGGCGCGGCCACGAACACGTTCTTCACCCACTGGTGTGGGCGGAGCGTCTTGAGGACTGCGCGGGCCGGGCTCATCGGCGAGCGCGCGGTGTTAGCACGGGGCCCGACGCGATGCCGAGTTCCCGGCGCCAACCGTGCGGTGGGCTACGGCGCGACCGGCGCGGCCGAGCCGGCGGCGGGCGCCGAGCCGGCGGCAGGCGGCGCGCCCGATCCCGCGGCGGATCCCGCGGCCGAGCCCGAACCGGAGCCCGAGCCCGCGGCGGGGCCCGAACCAGATCCGGTGCCCGCGGCCGAGCCCGCGCCGCTCCCGGCGCCCACGCCGGCGTCGCCATCGTCGGCGGCCGGCGCGGTGTCGTCGGTGTCGGTGTCCTCGGTGTCGGTGTCCTCGGTGTCCTCGTCCTCGGTGTCCTCGTCCTCGAAGTCACCGCCGTCGTCGACGCCGCCGCCGTTGGCCTCGACCCACTCGGAGATCGCCTTCTCCTCGCACGCCTTGGCCTCGTCGGGCGCCTTCTTGCGGCAGTTGGTGACGTCGGTGAACAGGCCCAGGCAGTTCTCGCGCTCGAACTCGTCCTCGATGCCCTTGCACTCGTCCTGCTTCTTGACCTTGCCGTCGGGCAGCGTGACCTCGCTGACGTTGATCACCGCCTGCGCGCTGGACTTCACCACGGCGACCAGGCCGTCGAGGGTCCCGGTGGGCTTCGGCGGCGGCACGACGGTCAGGCTCGGGACGTAGGTCACGATCAACAGCGCCGCCATGACGGTGAACATGAACGGCAACGTCGCGACCGTGACCTCCAGCAACGGTTTTCGAAACTTGAAGCTGGAGATGAAGAGGTTGAGGCCGATCGGGGGGTGCAGGTACCCGATCTCCAGGTTGAGCAGGAAGATCACGCCGAGGTGGTACGGGCTGACGTCGTACTCGTGCGCCACCGGGGCGATCAGCGGCACGACGATCAGGATCGCCGAGAAGATGTCCATGACCATGCCGGTCAGGAGCAACAGGCCGTTGAGCGCCAGCAGGAACGCCCACCGCGAGTCGATGTGGTCGCGGGTCCAGTGCACCAGCTTGCCCGGGACGTCGGCGGTCACCAGGTAGTTGGTCAGCGCGGTCGCCGAGTAGATGATGATGAAGATCGCGCCGATCAGCGCCATCGACTCCTTGGTGATGGCCCACAGCGCCTGGGGCTTGAGGTCGCGGAAGATGCCCATCTCGACGATGATCAGGTAGAGCACCGTCAGCGACGCGATCTGCGAGATGTCGCCGACGCCCTTGGCCAGGCCGAGCAAGATCAGGATCGGCAGGAAGATGACCGGCAGCGCGCCCGGCAGCGACGCGAACAGCTCGCCCCACTCGAACTTCTGCCGCGGCACCTTCTTGATGATCGCGATCGCGACCACCAGCACCGACAGCATCAGGATCAGCAGCGCGCCGGGGATAATGCCGGCGAAGTAGAAGCGCTCGGTGGCCCACTCCCACTGCCAGTTCTCGGGCTTGGGCTGGATGCGCTGCAAGCCGTAGATCGTGCCGAACAGGATGATCGGCAGCGCCGGCGGGAACAACAGGCCGACCGAGCCGGTGCCGGTCACCAGGCCGAGCGCGAACCGCTCGGGGTACCGCTGCTTGATCAGCGCCGGCATCAGCAGGCCGCCGAGCGCGACGATCGTGACGCCCGACGCGCCGGTGAACGTCGTGTACACCGAGCACGCGAGGATCGTCACGATGCCGAGGCCGCCCGGCACCCAGCCGAGCGCGGCGTTGGCGAAGCGCACCAGCCGCTCGGCGGTCTTCGACGCGGCCATCACGTAGCCGGCGTAGATGAACAGCGGGATGCTCGAGAAGATCGTCGACTTGTCGCCGGTGCCGAGGCTGAAGAACTCGTAGGCGAAGCCGCCGAAGTCCTTCTCGAAGCCCTTGGTGCCGGTCTCGGCGCCGATCGCGGTCAGGAACAACATCACCGCGAACAGCGGGGAGCCGGCGACGAACGCCAGCACCAGCAGGATGATCAGGAGCGTCAGCATGTCAGCCCGCCACTTCCGGCTCGGGCGCGGTCTTGCCCTGGCGCAGGTAGTCGATCTCGATGACGATGTGCAGGGTGACGTGGAACATGATCAGCACCGCGCACACCGGGATCAGCCAGCCGACGGTCGTGGTCGGGATGACCTCGTAGTGCTGCTTCTCCTTGGTCAACGCGTGCTGGATCAGCCGGCCGCCGTGGAACAAGAGCGCGCCGGCGGCCAGCGCCGCGAGGTTGGTGAACACCCGCACCATCGCCTTGACCTTGGTCGGGAACAGCGCCGAGACCAGGTCGAGGCCGAAGTTGCGCCGGCTCTGGGTGGCGTAGGCGGCGCCCAGCATGCCGATCGAGAACGCCGACAGGCGCACGATCTCGATGGCCCACAGCGGCCGCTCGCCGGCGAACATGTCGATGAACGTGCGGTACAAGCTGACCAGGACCAGCACGGCGAACGCGCCGAACAGCCCCGCGCGCTCGCCCGCGCCGACCGCCTCGTCGAGGCGCCGCACCGACCGCGCCAGCGGCGGCTCGTCGGCGAAGTGGTCGACCACGTGGGGCTCGGGAAACGCGGCGGCCACGGCTACGCCCATGCCCGTCGCGGCGGGTGGTTCGGTCTTGAGGTGGACCTCGCCGTCGGCCTTGGGGTCGGGCAGGTCGGGCGATGGCTTGACGGGTGGGTCATCACCGGATGCGCTCACCCAGGCATCTTACGCAGGATCCGGAAGCTGCCTCAACCGAAGCCGCCACCAAGTGCTCGTCCCGCCGGCCACCACGCGCCACCTCGCGACTCGAGTGGAGGCGGCATCTCGGCTACGCTCCCCCCATGCCGATCTGCCGCGAGTGCAAGGACGAAGTCGATCGCCTGGTCTCGGTCAAGGTCGCGGGCAAGGCCGTCAAGCTGTGCGCCGACTGCGCCGACCGCGCCCGCGAGGGCGCCGAGATCGCCGAGGCGAGCGAAGCCGTCATCCAGGGCATGATGGGATACAAGGGTCGCCGCTAACACCACCGGACCGGCTGCGGAGCCCATGGGCTTCGTTGCCGGTCCCCCCCGAGCGCCTCACGTACAGGAGTACGCTCGGCCTCGGGGCCCCACCGTCGCCTTGCCCCTGGGCTTCCTCGCGCGGTCCAGCTAGGCCACCACCACCAGCGGCCCGAGCGTAGCCGCCGCGCGATCGTCGCGCCGAAACGCCGACGCCCCGCACGAGGCGGGGCGTCAGGTCCTCACGCGCACCGTCGCTGAACGCTCCGGGCCGTTTCGGGTGGGGGCCCCGGCGCATGCCGGGGGAGGGTCTTACGAAAGACCCTCTCAGGGTCACGGCGCCGGGTGCTTGGCGCGGTACTCGTCGCGGTGCTTGAGCACCATCGCGAGCTCGTCCTTCGTGTAGATCTTGCCGGTCAGGTCGGCCCAGACGTCCTTGGCCGCCTTGTCGAAGTCGGCGAGCAGCTCCGGGGTGGTCTCGCTGATCTTCACGCCCTTGCGCTCCATCTGCTTCTTGGCGCTCTCGTTGTCCTTGCGGATCTGCTTGCGCAGCGTCTTCTGCATGCCCTTGGAGATCTTGAGCACCAGCGCCTGGTCCTCGGCCGACACCTTCTTGTAGGCGTCGAGCTTGATGACCGTGGCGGCGATGCCGTAGCTCATCGGCAGCGAGGTCATGTACTTGACCTTGGTGTTCCACTGCAGCGCGACGGCGGCCAACGGCGACCCGTAGCACGCGTCGATGCGGCCGGTGGTCAGGTTGGGCTCGACCTCGGGCACGCCGAGCGGCACGCCCGAGATGCCGAGGCGCTTGTACATGGCGCGGACGATCGCGTCGTCGCCCCACATCCACACCTTCGAGCTCTTGAGGCTGCCGACGTTCTTGATCTCCGACTTCGACAGCAAGTAGATCCAGCCGACGTCGCCGCGATCGCCGAGCTTGTAGCCCTTGGCCTCGAACTTCTTGACGAAGTACGGCCACATCTTGTCGGCGACGTAGTCGAGCTCCTCGACCGACGCGAACATGCGCGGCAGCTCGAGCACGCGGATCGACTCCTCGACCATCGACAGGCCGACCGAGGTCACGGCGGCGCCGTCGAGCTGGCCCAGGTTGATCTTGCGGACCACGTCGCGCTCGTCGCCCTGGACGCCGCCGGCGTAGTACTTGACCTTGACCCGGCCCTCGGTCTTCTTGTCGATCTCGGCGGCGCCCTTGCCGAGGATCTTCATCCACGAGCTGCCATCCGGGGCCAGCGTGGCGAGGCGGATCTCCACGTTGTCGGCCGCCGCCGGGGCGATCGCCGCGAGGGAGGCCGCGACGGCGGTCGCGAGGGTGAGACGGTTGACAAGGGTGCGCATCAGAAGAGCTCCTTTTCCTGGCTGAGGTACCGGCGGGCGCGCCGGTGGGCGATCTCGTTGGCGAGGCGCTGCTCCGGCCAGATCGCCGGATCGGTCTGCAGCACCTTGACCAGTTCGTCGTGGAACAGCTTGCGGTTCTGGGTCATGACGCCGACCCGCTTGGCGTAATTCACCCGGGCGAGCAGGAACTTCTCGTCGGTGAGCGCCAGGGCCTTCTTGAAGTGCTCCTCGGCCTTGGCGGCGTCGCCGCCGAGCTGGGCGCCGGCCGCGGTGTAGAGCAGGCCCAGCGCGACGTGGGGCAGGGCCGCCAGCGCCTTGTCCTTGGGCGGGTGCTTGGCGTCCATCTCGACGACCTTGAGCAGCATCGCCTTGGCGGTCGGCGCCTGGGCCACCAGCTCGACGTTGTCCTTGTTGTGGTTGATCATCGAGCCGAGCCCGATCGCCGCCCACATCAGCGGGGTGCGCTGGCCGCCCGACGCGCCGTTGATCAGCTTGGTCACCGACTCGGTGTCGCCGAACAGGCCGTCCTGCCACTTCTTCCCGAGCTGCATCAGCGCGTAGTTCATGCAGCGCACGAACATCCGGGTCGCGCGGTTGTCGAGCTCCTGCGCGGCGTCGTAGTCGTTGGCGATCAGCGCGCGCTCCCACTCGTCCTCGACGAAGCCGATGCCGTACTGGCAGTAGCCCTCGGCGAGGATGCCGCGCAGGATCGGGTTGCCGGGATCGACCACCCAGAAGCCCTCGACGGTCTTGAGCGTGCCGGGGATGGCGCGCGCCGCGAGCTCGTAGTCGGACTCCATCTTGATCGACGGCTGGGCGCGGATGAGCACCTTCGCCGTGGTGTTGACGGTGAACTGGCCCATGTCGCACGCGGCGAGCACGAGCGTCGCCACGGCGGCGACGGCGAGAGCGAGGCGAGAGGTTCGGATCATGCGCGAGGTCCTGTGAGAGACGAGGGTTCGGCGTAGGGCATTCACGGCGGTGGCGGGTTGAACCCGTCCGCTACCCCGGACGCGAAGGCTAAGTGAGCGAAAGCCGAGAGTCAATCACGGCGACGCGGTGGGCGACCGGGTACACTGGGACGGTGACGCGCGCCTGGCTGGTCTTCGCCTGCGCCCTGGCCCTGGCCGCGGTCGGCTGCGACGCGTCGTGGCTCGGGGCGGCGCCGGCCGATCGCGGGCCGGGCGGGCTCAAGGCCGGCACGATCGTCGTGGCGCGCCCCGCCGACGCCACCTCGCTCGACCCGGCGCGGCCTAGCGACAACGAGTCGTCCGAGGTGATCTCGCAGCTGTACGACACGCTGGTGCGCTACCGCCCGGGCACCACCGAGATCGAGCCCGGCCTGGCGGTGGCGTGGGAGGTCGATCCCGCCGGGCGCTCGTGGACGTTCCGGCTGCGGCCGGGCGTGCGCTTCCACGACGGCACCCCGCTCGACGCCGCGGCCGTCGTGTTCAGCTTCGAGCGCCAGCGCGATCCCCAGCACCCGTACCACCGCGGCAAGTTCGCGTACTGGGAGAACGCGTTCAAGAACATCGAGCGCGTCGAGGCGGTCGCGCCGATGATCGTGCGGATCACGATCAGCGATCGCTTCGCGCCGTTCCTGGCGGCGATGGCGACGTTCCCGGTGTCGATCGTGTCGCCGACCGCGGTGGCGCGGTTCGGCGACGACTTCGGCGATCACCCGGTCGGGACCGGCGCGTACCGGCTCGAGCGCTGGACCCGCGGCGAGCGGATCGTCGTCGTGCGCAACCCCGACTACTGGGGCCCGCGCCCGCCGATCGACCGGGTCGTCTTCGAGGTCATCCCCGACGCCCGGCAGCGGCTGATCGCGCTCGAGAGCGGCGCGGTCGATCTGGCGCTGGCGATCCTGCCCGGCGAGTCGCAGTTCCTCGATCTGCACCCCGGCCTGACGCTGCACCGGCCGCCGGCCAACAACGTCACCTACCTGGCGATGAACTGCGCGCGGCCGCCGTTCGATCAGCCGGCGGTGCGGCAGGCGCTGGCCCAGGCGATCAACAAGCAGGCGATCGTCCGGCTGGCGTACCAGGGCCTGGCCACCGCCGCCGACGGTCCGCTGCCGCCGTCGCAGTGGGGCTACCGCGCCGGGCTGGGCGCGGTGCGCTTCGATCCGGCGGCGGCGCGGGCCCGGCTCGAGAAGCTGGCCGCCGAGGGCGCGATCGACCTCGCGCACACCTACAAGCTCTACGCGCCGACGACGCCGCGGCCGTACCTGCCCAACCCCGAGCAGGTCGCGCGGATCATCCGCGCCAACCTCGAGGAGGTCGGCCTGCACGTCGAGCTGGTCTTGCAGCCGTTCGCCGCGACCCGGCAGGACACCCAGGCCGGGCGCCACGACCTGGCGCTGGCCGGCTGGGTCGGCGACAACGGCGACCCCGACAACTACCTGTACCTGATGTTCGACAAGGACAACACCGTGCCCGGCATCGCCCGCAACATCGCGTTCTACCGCGACGACGCGGTGTCGACGCTGCTGCGCCGGGCCCAGCGGGTCGAGGACCGCGGCGAGCGCGAGCAGCTCTACGCCGAGGCCCAGGCGCGGATCGCGGCCGACGCGCCGTGGGTGCCGCTGGCCCACTCGCAGGTGACGGTGGCGGCGCGCGAGGACATCACCGGCGTGGTCGTCGATCCGACCGGCCACGTCGTCTACGCCGGGCTCAAGCGGGTCAAGCGGTGAGCCGGCCGGGGCGCTGGCTGCGCGGGCTGGGCGCGGCCCTGGCCTGGCCGGTGCGGCGGATCGCGCGCGCGCGCCTGCGCACCAAGCTGGCGCTGGCGCTGATCGTCGCCGCGCTGTTGCCGATGCTGGTGGTGGCGTCGCTGGCGTCGGGCGTCGTGCTCGGCAGCCTCGATCGCGGCCTGCAGTCCGACGTCCAGCGCCAGCTCGACGTCGGCCTCAACCTGACGCTGCGCTCGGTCGAGCGGCTGGGCGAGGATGCGGTGCGGCTGGCGGCCAACCCCGAGCTGGCCGACGCGGTGCCGCGCGGCGCGGCGCCGATCCACGAGGTCGTCGCGCAGCGCGCGGCGTACCTGCCGTCGGCGCTGGTCCAGGTGCTGTCGCGCGACGGCCTGCCGATCACCAGCGAGGTCA
This sequence comes from Myxococcales bacterium, assembly GCA_016794525.1. GTDB lineage: Bacteria > Myxococcota_A > Polyangia > Haliangiales > Haliangiaceae > UBA2376. The sequence goes on along the minus strand of JAEUJY010000028.1, from coordinate 41,646 downwards.
TCGGCGGCGACGAGGCGCGGTTCTCGGAGCTGGCGGTCGACGGCGCCTCGGCGACGGTGGCGTCGGCGCGCGACTGGGCGCGGCGGGTGCAGCTCGAGCTGTCGCCCAAGGGCGTCGTCGTCCGCGCCTCGGCGCCGGTGCTCGATCGCCAGCTGTCGCTGGTCGGCGTGGTCGTGATCTCGGTGCCGCTCGACGGCGCCTTCGCCGACGGCATCAAGGGCGCGCTCGGCGTCGACGTGCTGATCGGCAGCCTCAACGCCGGCGTGGCGACGTCGACGGTGCGCGACGCCGACGGCCGGCGGCTGTCGGCGCTGCAGGTGCCGACCCGGGTGCTGGCCCAGGTGCGCGAGCGCCGCCACCCGGTCGTGACCCAGGCCATCGCCGGCCGCGAGCACGCGGTGGCGTGGACCGCGCTCGAGGACGATCGCGGCCGCGCGGTCGGGCTGTTCGCGGTGGCGATCGATCGGCGATCGCTGTCGCAGGCGCAGCGGGTGGCGTTCCGCTCGCTGGCGATCGGCGCCGCGGTGGCGGTGGCGTTCGCGTTCGTGCTGGCGGCGGCGCTGACCCGCCGGGTCGGCCGGCCGATCGCGACCTTGCACCGCGGCGCGATCGCGATCGCCCGCGGCGAGCTCGATCAGGTGATCGACGTGCCGGCCGGCGACGAGATCGGCGACCTGGCCAAGGCCTTCACCCACATGACCGCCGCGCTCAAGGAGAACCAGCACCGCCTGGCGGCGCGCATGCGCGAGATGGTGGCGATCCAGGACGCCGGCCGGGCGATGTCGTCGGTGATCGAGTTCGACCAGGTGTCGGCCAAGATCGTCGACGCGGTGGCCCGGGTGTTCGACGTGCGGCTGTGCGCGCTGTTCGCGGTGACGTCGGCCGGCCGCGACGAGCCGCGGGTGACGGTGGCGGCGGCCCGGGTGCGCAAGGCCGAGCTGAGCAGCGCGCTGATCGGCGTCGATCCCGCCGACGCCGCGCCGCTGGCGCCGATCGCCGCCCAGGTGGCGCGGCTGCGCGCGACGTTGCGGGTCGACGACGTGATCGCCGACCCCCGGCGCAAGGACGCGGCGCTGGCGGCCGGCGTCGACGGCTCGCTGCTGGCGATGCCGCTCGAGCGCAAGGGCGCGGTGGTCGGCGTGCTGGTGCTGGGCCGCACCCAGCGCAGCCGGACCTTCCTCGAGGCCGACGCCAACCTGCTGGCGACCTTCGCCGACCAGGCGGCGGCGGCGGTCGAGAACGCCCGGCTCTACGCGCAGGTCCGCGACGCCAGCGAGGAGCTCGAGGCCAAGGTGCGGCTGCGCACCGCCGAGCTGACCGCGATCAACGCCGAGCTGGGCCGCGCGCTCTCCGAGCTGCGCGACACCCAGGCCCAGCTGGTGCTGTCGGAGCGGATGGCCGGCCTCGGCCTCCTCGTCGCCGGCGTGGCCCACGAGATCAACTCGCCGTCGGCGGCGATCCGCGGCGCGGTCGAGGGCATGACCGCGGCGATCGGCCGGCTGGCGGTGCCGATGCACACGCTGGCGGCGGTGGTGCCGACCGCGGCCGCCCGCGCCGCGCTGTTCGCCACCGTCGAGGAGCACGCCCGCCGGCTGGCCGCCGAGCGGATGCCGACCGGCGCGGCGGTGCGGCGCGCCGCCAAGGAGCTGCGGGCGCGGCTGGTCGAGCTGGGGGCGGGGGCGGCGCCCGAGCTGGGCACCCGCCTGGCCGAGGCCGGCGCCGAGGTCGCCACCGTCGACGCGCTGGTGGCCGCGGTGCCGGCCAGCGCGGCCGGCGCGGTCTTGACCTACCTGGTCGAGCTGGCCGAGGTGCACCGCGCGTCGCTGCTGATCGCCAACGCGATCGTGCGCATCCAGCGCATCGTGGGTGCGCTCAAGACCTACTCGCACCTCGATGAGGAGCCGACCCGGGTCGCCGCCGACGTCCACGAGGGGATCGAGACCACGCTCACCCTCATGGGGTACGCGCTGCGTGATATAACCGTGGTGAGGCGGTTCGCCGAGTTGCCCGCGGTGCCGATCTTCGTCGATGAGCTCAATCAGGTTTGGACGAACCTGATCCAGAACGCTGTCCAGGCGTGCGCGGGGAGAGGCACGATCACGATCGAGACCACCGGCGCCGCCGCGACCGCCACCGACCCCGCCGGGGTGGTGGTGCGGATCATCGACGACGGCCCCGGCGTGCCGCCCGAGATCCAGCCGCGGATCTTCGAGCCGTTCTTCACCACCAAGCCCAAGGGCGAGGGCACCGGGCTCGGGCTGGGCATCGTCGCGCAGATCGTCGTCAAGCACGGCGGCCGGGTGGCGTGCGACTCGGTGCCCGGGCGCACCGCGTTCGAGGTGTGGCTGCCGACGGTGACCCGCGGAGGCGCGAGCGCGTGAGCCTGCGCGAGACCATCCTGTGCGTCGACGACGAGGAGGGCGTGCTCCACGCGCTGCGCCAGCAGCTCGCGGCGCGCTTCGGCCACGAGTGCGACATCGCGACCGCGTCGTCGGGCGCCGACGCGCTCGAGCTGCTCGACGAGCTGGAGCGCGACGGCGAGAAGATCGCGGTGGTGATCGCCGATCAGATCATGCCCGGCATGAAGGGCGTCGATCTGCTCGAGCTGGTCGATCGCCGCAGCCCGTCGACCACCAAGATCCTCTTGACCGGGCAGGCCGGCCTCGACGCGGTGGTCAGCGCGATCAACCGCGCCAACCTCAACCACTACCTGTCCAAGCCGTGGGACGAGGCGTCCTTGCGGCTGGCGGTCGAGAACCTGCTGCGGCAGTACCGGCTGACCGCCGAGAACCGCGAGCTGATCGCGACGTTGTCGGCCAAGAACCAGGCGCTGCTCGAGATGAACCGCGAGCTCGAGGCCAAGATCCACGAGCGCACCCACGAGCTGGCCGAGGCCAACGCCCGGCTGGCGCAGCTGGCGGTCACCGACGGCCTGACCGGGCTGTACAACCACCGCCACTTCCACGAGCGGCTCGCGCTCGAGGTCGAGCGCTCGGCGCGCAACGGCCTGCCGCTGTCGCTCCTGATGATCGACGTCGATCACTTCAAGCACTACAACGACCACCACGGCCACCCGTCGGGCGACGAGGTGCTGCGCCAGATCGCGCGGCTGCTCGCCGAGGGCCGGCGCGCCAACGACCTCGTCGCGCGCTACGGCGGCGAGGAGTTCGGGGTCGTGCTGGTCGACACCGCCAAGTTCACCGCGGCCAAGCTGGCCGAGCGGGTGCGCGAGCGGGTGATCGGGTTCGGCTTCGCGCACAAGGAGGCGCAGCCGCTGGGCCGGGTCACGATCTCGATCGGCGTGGCGTCGTTCCCCGACGACGCCGGCGACGCGATGGCGCTGGTGCGGTCGGCCGACGACGCGCTGTACGCGGCCAAGCGCGCCGGCCGCGATCGGGTCGTGCTGGCCACCGCCAACCCCGGCGAGCCGGCGAGCGGGTGAGCCCGGCCGCCGACGACTTGCGGTAGGTTCGGTGGCGATGACCACCGCCCCCGCGCGCTCGCCCAAGGACGTCGCCGTCATCGGCGCCGGCAGCTACGGCACCTGCCTGGCCATCCTCGCCGCGTCGGCGGGGCACCGGGTCGACTTCTGGTGCCGCGGCGCGGCCGCCGCCGCCGAGCTGCAGGCCACCCGCGAGAACAAGCTGTACCTGCCGGGGTTCCGGCTGCCGGACGGCGTGACCGTCACCGCCGATCTCGAGACGGCGGTGCGCGGCAAGCAGATCGTCGTCGGGGTGACGCCGTCGCACGCGATCCGCGACGTGCTCGGCCGGGCCGCGGCGTGGCTCGATCCCGACGTCGTCGTGGTCAACGCGTCGAAGGGCCTCGAGGACGGCACGCTGCAGACGATCGATCGGGTCTACGCCGACATCTTCCCGGCGCGGATCGCCGGCCGCGCGACCTACCTGTCGGGGCCGACCTTCGCCGCCGAGATCGCCGGCGGCATGCCGTCGGCGATCGTCCTGGCCGGCCGCGATCCCGAGACCACCGCGATGGTGCAGCGCGCGCTGTCGACCGATCGCTTCCGCACCTACTCGACCGACGACGTCGTCGGCGTGCTGGTCGGCGGCGCGATCAAGAACGTCGTCGCGATCGCCGCCGGCGTGTCCGACGGCCTCGGCTTCGGCTCCAACGCGCGCGCCGCGCTGATCACCCGCGGCCTGGCCGAGATCACCCGCATCGGCGTGGCGATGGGCGCCGATCCGGTCACCTTCGCCGGGCTGTCGGGCATGGGCGACCTGGTGCTGACCTGCTCGAGCGACACGTCGCGCAACCGCAAGGTCGGCCTGGCCCTGGGCCGCGGCCAGACGATGGCCGAGATCCTCGCCGACATGCGGATGGTCGCCGAGGGCGTCAAGACGACGAAGGTCGCGTGGGACCTGGCGCGCAAGCTGGGGGTGCCGGCGCCGATCACCGAGGTGATGCACGCGATCGTCCACGAGGGCGCGCCGGCGCGCGAGACGATGCAGCGGCTGATGGCGCGCTCGCTGCGCAGCGAGAAGGACTGAACGCCCGGGGAAGGGCTGTCGACAGACCTTCCCCCGGCGGGGTCATGCCCCCACCGGGTCCCCCTATCGATACCTGATCATCCATCACATCTCCACGGCGACCTGGCGCGTGCAACCGCCGACGCCGCGAACGGCCATCGCGCGAGGGACCGCCTCGCGCATCGGCGCGCCTCCCCGTCACGCCAGCGGACCCGGGCGCTCCCAGAGGCTGGGCGCAGGGCCGCCGCGCTTCCAGCCACCCTGCATGAGCCAGGTCTGCGGCGCCGCGGTCGGCATCGGCTCGAAGCCCGTGGGCCACGCGAACGGCACGCCGTCGCGCTCGGCCCAGCCGGCGAAGGCGACGCCGCTGGCGTAGCGATCGAGCGGTGCACGGCGCTGTCCGACGCCGGCGTGATCTTCGCGGTGGCGGCGCCAGTTGTTGAGCACGTAGGCCAGCGCGTGGCGCGCCTGGCGCGGCTTCTCGAGCGTCGTCGCGTGGTAGCGGTCGGTGAAGACCCGGCCGCGGCGCGGCACGCCGGGCGCCTCGGTGACCATCGCGTTGAGACGGCGCGCGGCGGAGACGCACAGCGCGCGGACCCCGTTGGCCAGCGCGCGGCGATCGTGGGCCTCGCACAGGAGGTGGATGTGGTGGCGCTGGATCGACAGGTGGACGACGCGGAAGTCGGCGCGGCCGACCAGCGCGATCATCGCCGCCCGCACCGCCGCGTACGCCTGCGGGCGGCGCAGCCGGCCGACCTGCCGCGTGACGCGCAGGACGACGTGCACCGGCAGGCGGCGATCGTGGAACGGCCGCGCGCGGTGCTTGCCGCGCGGCGGGCCGGGCAGCGTCCGCTTGCGCCCCGCGCCGGCGCGCTTGCCACCGTGGCCGGTCGGGTTGCTCGCGCGGCGTGGCGCCCCCTCGGTCCCTGACAACCCCAGCTGCGTCGCCTTCCGCGCCCTCATATGATTGGGCGAATATAACACCTGCAAGCAGCCCGTCAAGGTGAGAAGGGGATTCAGCGAGAGAGAACTGCGACCACGCCGTCGATCTGCGAGCGCGGCGCGGGATAGCGATCGAGGGTGAGATGGCCGGCACCTCCCGGAGCGCTGTGGAGTTGCCGGCGGTGGTGGACAACCGCGCCTGGCGGCGCGCGGGCGAGCCCACGTCGGCGCCGTCGCGCGGTTGCCCACACCGCCTTGAAGAACGGCGCGGCGACGGTGGCGTGGTGCACGCCATGGCGGGGCGCCGTTCTTCACAACCCACACAGCGCGGATCGCCGGGCCCTGATCACTTCGTTTGAGTGGAGAGAGAGAGAAACGCGGGCACGGCGAGGGTCGCGGCCCACGCAGCGACGATCGCGAGGCCGACGGGGTGGCCGCCTGGATCGGGCCCGGGCTCAGCGGCCTCGGTTCTGGGATCACCAACGGAGTGATCAGGGATAGCGGCCCGCGCTGTGTGGGTTGTGAAGAACGGCGCTCCGGCGATCGCCGTCGGAGCGCGCCCTTCGCCGCGCCGTTCTTCAAGGCGGTGTGGGCAGCCGCGCGCCGGCATCGACGCGGGCTCGCCGGCGCGCCGCCAGGCGCGGTTGTCCACCACCGCCGGCAACTCCACAGCGCGCTCGGAGCGGGCCGCCCCCCGGCACGATCGCCGGCGCGCGCGGCGTGGAATTCAGTTCGCGTCGTCGTCGTCGGCCGGGGCCGGCGCCGACTCGTACGTGATCACGACCTTGTCGTCGACGACGTCGATCTTGGCGACGCCGCCGTGGACCAGCGCGCCGAACAGGATCTCGTTGGCCAGCGGCTTCTTGATCGTGTCGCTGATGACCCGCGCCATCGGCCGCGCGCCCATCGCCTTGTCGTAGCCCTTGTCGGCGAAGTACGCGAGCGCCGCCGGGGTGACGTCGAGCTGCACCTTCTTGGCGGCGAGCTGGCCGTCGAGCTCGTCGACGAACTTCTGCGCCACCTGCTTGATGACCTCGATCGGCAGGCCCTCGAAGAACACCACCGCGTCGAGGCGGTTGCGGAACTCGGGCGTGAACATCCGCTCGAGCGCGCTCTTGCCGGCCTTGGGGTCGCCGCCCTCGCCGCCCCCGAACCCGAGCTTGGTCGCCGCCATCTCGCGGCTGCCGACGTTCGAGGTCATGATCAAGACGACGTTGCGGAAGTCCGCCTTGCGCCCGTTGTTGTCGGTGAGGGTCGCGTGGTCCATCACCTGCAGCAGGATGTTGAACAGGTCGGGGTGCGCCTTCTCGATCTCGTCGAGGAGCAGCACGCAGTACGGGTGCTTGTTGATCGCGTCGGTGAGCAGGCCGCCCTGGTCGAAGCCGACGTAGCCGGGCGGCGCGCCGATCAGCCGCGACACCGTGTGCTTCTCCATGTACTCGGACATGTCGAAGCGCAGGAACTCGACGCCCAGCGTCTTGGCCAGCTGCTTGGCCAGCTCGGTCTTGCCGACGCCGGTGGGGCCGGCGAACAGGAAGTTGCCGGTCGGCTTGTCGGGGTGGCCCAGCCCGGCGCGCGACAGCTTGATCGCGGTGGTGATCTGCTCGATGGCCTGGTCCTGGCCGAAGATCGACCGCTTGAGATCGGTCTCGAGGTTCGACAGCTTGTCGCGATCCGACAGCGACACCGAGCGCGGCGGGATGCGCGCCATCTTGCTGACCACCTCCTCGATCAGCGGCGGCCGGATCTCGGCGGGCCGCTCGGCCTCGGCCATCAGCCGGACCCGGGCGCCGGCCTCGTCCATCACGTCGATGGCCTTGTCGGGCAGGTGCGAGCCGTTGATGTGGCGCGCCGACAGCTCGGCCGCCGCCGCGATCGCCGCGTCCGAGTACTTGACCTGGTGGTGCTCCTCGTAGCGCGGGCGCAGGCCCTTGAGGATCTCGATCGCCTCGGCGACGGTCGGCTCGCCGACGTCGATGCGCTGGAAGCGCCGGGTCAGCGCGCGGTCGCGCTCGAACGAGTTGCGGTAGTCCTTGAACGTCGTCGAGCCGATGCAGCGCAGGTCGCCGTTGGACAGCGCCGGCTTGAGCATGTTGGCGGCGTCCATCGTGCCGCCCGAGGTGGCGCCGGCGCCGACGATCGTGTGGATCTCGTCGATGAACAGGATCGCCTTGGGGTCCTTGGTCAGCACCTCGATGACGGCCTTGAGCCGCTCCTCGAAGTCGCCGCGGAACCGGGTGCCGGCCAGGACCGCGGTCATGTCGAGCGCGTAGACCCGGTTGTCGGCCAGCGCCGCCGGCACGCTCTTGTCGTGGATGCGCAGCGCCAGGCCCTCGGCCAGCGCGGTCTTGCCGACGCCGGGCTCGCCGATGAGCAGCGGGTTGTTCTTCCGCCGGCGGCACAGCACCTGGATCATCCGCTCGAGCTCGGCGGCGCGGCCGATCAGCGGGTCGATCTTGCCCTCGGCGGCGCGCGCCGACAGGTCGACGCAGAAGCTCTCGAGCGGGTTCTTGACCTTCTCGGCGTCGGCCTCGCCGTCCTGCTCGACGCCGCGGGCCCGCGGCACCACGCCGGCGCCGGGGTCGACCTTCGACACGCCGTGGCTGATGTAGTTGATGACGTCGAACCGGGTCACGCCCTGCTTCTCGAGCAGGTAGACCGCGAAGCTGTCGCGCTCGCGGTACATCGCGACCAGCAGGTTGCCGCTGGTCATCTGCGCGCGGCCGGCGCCCTGGACGTGCATCGCGGCGCGCTGGAACACCCGCTGGAACGCCAGCGTCTGGTCGGGGCCGGACTCCTCGTCCTCGGGCAGCGGCTCGACCGAGTCGGTCAGGAACTGCTCGAGCTCGGCCCGCAGCTTCTCGACCTCGCCGCCGCACTTGGCGACCACGTCGAGCGCGGTCGGATCGTCGAGCATCGCCAGCAGCAGGTGCTCGAGGGTGAGGTACTCGTGGCGGCGGCGCCGGGTGTCGGCGACGGCGCGCTGGAGCGTGGCGGACAGGTCGGGTGACAGCATGGTGGCCTCTTCCCTACTCGCTCGGCTCGATCGAGAGCTGCAGCGGGTACTCGTTCGAGCGGGCGAGCTGGACGGTCTTCTGGACCTTGGTCTCGGCGATCTCGAAGGTGTAGACGCCGGCCACGCCGACGCCCTGGTTGTGCACGTGGGTCATGATGGCCACCGCGTCGGCCTCGCTGCGCTGGAACACCGTCTGCAGCACGAAGACCACGAACTCCTTGGTCGTGTAGTCGTCGTTGTGCAAGAGCACCTTGTACATCGGTGGCTTCTTGGTGCGGGTGCGCTCCTCCAGCGCGACCCCGGTGTCCTGCTTGGGCGCGGGGCGGTTGGGCTTCTTGTCGTCGCCGGCGGCGCGCGCCGGGACGCGTGCAGAGGCGATCGCAGGCGGGTTCATGGCGAACACTATAGCGGCAAGATCTAGCGTGCGCGCCAGCGCTGGCGACCCGCCCGATCGGGCAGTGGATCGGCGCCGAAGTGCCTGTCGACCTGCCCGAAAAGCGGTACACCCCGGCCATGAGCATCGACGCTGGCGCCGCCCGCTCCCAGATCGACACCACCTTCGCCGACAGCATCGTCCCGACGCTGGTCGAATACATCGGCATCCCCAACAAGTCGCCGATGTTCGACAAGGCGTGGCGCGAGCACGGCCACATGGATCGCGCGGTCGAGCTGCTGGCCGGCTGGGCCAAGCGGCACCTGCCGCCGGGCGCGACGCTCGAGGTGGTGCGGGTCGAGGACCGCACGCCGGTGATCTTCATCGAGGTGCCCGGCACCGCGCGCGACGGCGACACCGTGCTGCTCTACGGCCACCTCGACAAGCAGCCCGAGATGACCGGCTGGGACGAGGGCCTGGGCCCGTGGACGCCGGTCATGCGCGGCGAGCGGCTGTACGGTCGCGGCGGCGCCGACGACGGCTACGCGATCTTCGCCAGCCTGACCGCGATCAACGTGCTGGTGCAGCAGGGCCGCCCGTTCGCGCGCTGCTGCGTGCTGATCGAGGCGTGCGAGGAGTCGGGCAGCTTCGACCTGCCGGCGTACATCGAGCACCTGGCGCCGCGGATCGGCACGCCGAGCCTGGTGGTCTGCCTCGACTCGGGCTGCGGCAACTACGAGCAGCTGTGGTGCACGACGTCGTTGCGCGGCCTGGTGCTGGGCACGCTCGAGGTGAGCCTCTTGCGCGAGGGCGTGCACTCGGGCGACGGCTCGGGCGTCGTCGCGTCGAGCTTCCGGGTGGCGCGGCAGCTGCTCGACCGGCTCGAGGACAGCCACACCGGCGCGATCCGCCCCGCCGAGCTGTACGCGCAGATCCCGCGCGGCCGGATCGACCAGGCGGCGCGCGCCGCCGACGTGCTCGGCGACGACGTGTGGTCGAAGTTCCCGTTCCATCCCGGCGTCAGCCCGGTGTCGAAGGACGGCGCCGAGCTGATCTTGAACCGCACCTGGCGCCCGGCGCTGGCCATCACCGGCGCCGACGGCATCCCGGCGATCGGCAACGCCGGCAACGTGATGCGGCCGTCGACCTCGCTCAAGCTGTCGCTGCGGGTGCCGCCGACCGTCGACGCCGCCGACGCGCTGGCGCGGGTCAAGGCGCTGCTCGAGGCCAACCCGCCCTACGGCGCCAAGGTCCGCTTCGAGCCGGGCGGCGCCAACGCCGGCTGGAACGCCCCGGCGCTGGCGCCGTGGCTCGAGGCGGCGCTCGAGGAGGCCTCGGCCACCCACTTCGGCAAGCCGCCGGTGTCGATGGGCGAAGGCGGCTCGATCCCGTTCATGGGCATGCTCGGCCAGCGCTTCCCCGAGGCGCAGTTCTTCATCACCGGCGTGCTCGGCCCCGGCTCCAACGCCCACGGCCCCAACGAGTTCCTCGACATCCCGATGGCCAAGAAGCTCACCGCCTGCGTCGCCGACGTGATCGCGCGCCACGCGACGCGGTGAGCCGCGGCGGTCTCGCGTCGCGGGCGGAGGTTCGATCCCGGCTCGGCCGGGATCGAGGGGGGCTCGGCGACGAGCCCCCGGGAAATTCAGATCGGCTTCACCGGCAGGCGGCTGACGACGTAGGCGCCGTCGGGCCAGTGGCCGGGCGCGGTCGGGAACGCCGACTCGCAGGTCGGCAGGTGGCAGGCTGCCTCGATCTCGTTGACGAACGTGTCGCCGAGGCGGTGGACGTTCAGGCACAGCGCGCCCTCGGCGCCCCAGTACGCCTCGGTGTCGTACTCGCTCCAGGTGACGTAGCCCCAGTCCTTCTCGTTGGTCCAGTGCAGCGGCGTGCCCTGCTTGGTGAACGACTGGCCGTCGCCGCACACGTCCGACACGTACATCTTGAGCATCGCCGTGCGCTGCTTCTCGTCGGACTGGTGCAGGTCGTCGGAGGTCACCGTGGCGTGGCGGGTCATGAACATCTTGTACTTGGCGCCGCCGGCGCACGCGACGTTGACCCACCCCATCGTCGAGTGCGGGTCGGTGTCGTAGACCATCTTCTTCTCGGCCGAGTAGCGATCGCCGGTGAACAGCAGCGTGCCGTCGGGATCGGGGTACCACTCCTGGCCATCGCCGATCACCTGCGGCGGGGGCAGCGTGCACAGCGGGCGGAAGTCCTGGGGCGGCGCGCCGGCCTCCTTCCACGACAGCTTGTACGACTCGAGCTCCTCGCCGTTGGGATCGACCCACAGGTCGAAGCCGCCGTAGACGGTCTGGATCTGCAGCTCGAACTTGCGCGGCTCGGGGGCCGAGTCGATGATCGTGATCGTCGCGCCGCCCAGCATCGTGCCGTGGAGCCAGGTGTTGCCGTGGCCGTCGACCGCGGTCAGGCGGTCGGCCTCGACCCGGGGGTAGAGCTGGGTCCACCACACCAGCGGTGACTCCAGGCCGGTGACGATCAGCCCCTCGTCGTTGGGCAGGCCGTCGAAGTTCAGCTCGTGGAAGCTGTACTGGGAGAGGTAGGGCGAGTTGGTGCCGCACTCGATCAGGCTGCACTTGGCCTGGGCGCGTTGGGCCGAGACCGCGATGAGGGCGACCCCCAGCGCGACAGAGGTGAACCGGACGGAGAGGTTGCGCATGCCTCGGTAGAGTCGCGACCGGCAAAGACGTGTCACAGAAATCGCTCTCCGACTCATCCCGTTGGGGTGGCGCTCGCCGCCTCCGGTCGGTTGGACCACCCGGCCCTGCCACTGCCAGACCTTGCCAGCTACGCTCCCCTCGACCTCCGTGGCCAAGTCACGCCCCTCACCCACCGCCCCTACCGTCGTCGCTGGCGAGGCGATCGCCGACGCGGTGCCGTCGATCCCGACGATCGATCTGCGGGTGGCGCAGTCCAAGGCCGAGGCCGCGCTGTTCGGCGCGAGCGAGGCGGTGCGGATCGGTCGCTACCGCATCATCGAGCGGGTCGGCGCTGGCGGCATGGGCATCGTCTGGTCGGCCTGGGATCCCGAGCTGGGCCGCGCGGTCGCCCTCAAGCTGGCCTCGTCGGGCGACGCCGAGGCGCGGGCGCTGGCGCGCGACGAGGCCCGGGCGCTGGCCCGGCTGTCCCACCCCAACGTGGTGCCCATCTACGACGTGCTCGATCACGAGGATCGCGTCCTGCTGGTGATGGAGCTGATCAAGGGCGAGAGCCTGCGCGCCGCCAGCAAGACCCGCACCCCGGCGCAGATTGTCCGCGACTACCGCCAGGCCGGCGAGGGGCTCGCCGCGGCCCACGCCGCCGGCCTGATCCACCGCGACTTCAAGCCCGACAACGCGCTGCTCGGCGCCGACGGGCGGGTGCGGGTGCTCGACTTCGGGCTGGCCCACGACGCCGGCGGCGGCGAGGGCTTCGTCGCGGGCACGCCCGGCTACATGGCGCCCGAGCAAGAGCGCGGCGAGAAGCTCACGGCGGCGGTCGATCAGTTCGCGCTGTGCGTCGCGCTGCGCGAGTCGTTGACCGCCCGCGGCGGCGTGCCGCGCTGGTTGCAGCCGGTGCTGGCCCGCGGCACGGCGGCGGCGCCAGGCAATCGCTACCCGGCGATGGCCGAGCTGCTCGCCGCGCTGGCGCTCGATCCGGCGACGCGGTGGCGGCGCCGCGCGTTGCTCGGCGGCGGCGCGCTCGCCATCGCCGGCGCGGCCGGCGCGTTCCTGATCGGCCGCGCCCAGCACGGCGGCCCGACCGAAGAGCCGTGCACCGGCGGCCCCGGGCTGATCGCCGCGAGCTGGGGCCCCGCGCGCCGGGCCGAGATCGCCCAGACGCTGACCGCGTTGACCGGCACCTACGCGCGCGACACCACGCCGCGCCTGCTGGCGACCCTCGACGGCTACGCCGGGGCCTGGCTGACGTCGCACCGCGAGTCGTGTCGGGCCCACGCGCGCAAGGAGCTGTCGTCGGAGCTCCTCGACCGGCGGACGGCGTGCCTGGGGCGCGCCCGCGCCGCGCTCGCGGCGCTGACCGACCTCACCGCGCAGGCCGCCGACGCCGACGTCGCCGGCCTGGTCCGCGCGGCCAGCGCCCTGCCCGACCTGGCGGCGTGCACCGACGACACGGCGCTGCTCGCCGGCTCGGCGCCCGGCCCGGCGATCGCCGCCGAGGTGCGCGCGGTCGACGACGCGCTGGCGCGGATCGACGTCGAGCGCGACGCCGGCCGAGTGGCCGCCGCGACCACCGGCCTGGCGCCGCTGCTGGCGCGGGCCGCGGCGACCGGCTACCCGGCGCTCGAGGCGCGCGCGCAGATCGCGGCCGGCCGGGTGGCGATGACCGCCGGCGACGGCGACCTCGGCGCCGCGGCGTTCGCGGCCGCGACGCAAGCCGCGCTGGCCGCCGACGACGATCCGCTGGTGATCGAGGCGTGGGCCCGTCACGCGTGGAGCGCGACGATGGCCGGCGACGCGGCGGCGGTCGACGGGCGCGGCCTGGTCGAGGGCATCGCGGCGCGGGCCGGCGAGCGCGGGCGCTTCGCGCGGGCGCTGCTGCACAACAACCTCGGCGTCGTGGCGATGTCGCGCGGCGACCGCGCCGCGGCGCTGCACGAGTTCGGCCTCGCGCGCGACCAGCGCGCCGGCCTGGCGCCGCGTGACGCCGCCGAGCTGGGCTCGGCGCTCGAGAACCTGGTGCTGCAATCCGATGACTCGGCGCAGCGGCGGCTCGCGGGCGAGGAGCTGCTCCGCGACCGCACCGCGGCGCTCGGCGCGCACCACCCGCTCACGCTGCAGGCGCGCATCTTCGTCGGGCTGGCCGCCCCCGAGCTCGACGCGGCGCGCACCGGCGCCGGCGGCGCGGTCCTCGAGCTGGCGCGCTACCACCCCGAGCTGGGCGGCGTCATCGCCGACCTCGCGCGGGAGCCCGCGCTCGCGGCCGCCATCGACGGCGACACGGCGCAGGTGCGGCAGCTCGCGGCCGCGGTCACCGCCGCCCGCGCCCACGGCGCCGCCGAGGAAGAGGTCGCGATGGTCGAGGCGCTCGGCGCGATGACGGCCGGCGACGCGGCGAACGCGGCGGCGCGGCTGCGCGCGCTGGCGGCGCCGCTGCTCGCGACCGCCACCCCGACGTCCCCGTGGTGGCACTACAACCAGCTCTTGACCCTGCGCCTCGCGATCGCCGTCTGCGATCTCGCCGCCGGGCGCCGCGCGGCGGCCACGACCGAGATCGACGCGGCCTCGGCGTTGCTCGAGCGCGTCGCCCTGCCGATGCCACGGGCGATGTTCGAGCGACGCCAGCACGCGCTGGCGCGGCTGCGCGCCCGCCTCGCCGGCTGACGGCGGACGCGGCTAGTAGCTCGTACCGCGTAGCCCCAGAGCGAAGCCTCGCTCGCGCTCGGCTACGGCAGGGCCTGCGGGATCGTCGTGAACAGGTAGCCCGGGGACGGCAGCGGCGACAGGCTCGGATAGGTCGCGGCGCAGCTCGGCGGCAGCAACGACGCGCCACACGCCGGGACCACCACCGACTGCCAGTAGCTCGCGCCCTTGCGGTAGTCGTCGATGCACAGCGCGCCGTTGGGCCCCCAGACACCCTCGAGGACGTCCTGGCCCAGGACCGCCGGCCCCCAGTCGAACGGCGGGTTGTCCCAGGCCAGCGGCGTGCCCTGGGTCGTGAAGGCGTTGCCGTTGCCGCAGACGTCGCCGACGTACATCTTGAGCATCGCCTGGTGGCGCGAGGTCGACATCGCAAACCCCAGCGCCGACGACGGGATCGTGTGGCGGGTGAAGTACAGCTTCCACAAGACGTGGCTGTAGCAGCCGACGTTGAACCAGCTGGTGTCATCCGAGGCCGCGGCGCGCACCCGCTTGGTCGACGCGACGAAGCGCTCCCCGGCGAACAGCACCGCCTCCTTGTACAGCTGGTTGCCGAGCACGCCGCGCGGCGGGCTCGAGCACACCGGGATCTTCTGGGTGATGCCAGGCCCGGTGTAGTTGAGCTCGTAGGTCTCGGCCGCGGTCGACGCCTGAGGCGCGACCAGGAACGGCACCGCCAGCGAGACGTGGTCGATCGACATCCGGTACGGCGCCCCGCTCGACGAGAACAGCTCGAGGTAGCCGCCCGCCAGCGCGCCGTGTTCGAGCGTGATCGCGTTGCTGGCCAGGTCGCGCCCGACCAGCCGTCCGCCGATGACGTCGGGGTGGTAGTGGGTGCCGTCCGCCGAGACCAGATCGCGCAAGCGCAGCCCGATCTCGTTGGGCAGCCCCGCCTCGTTGAGCTCGTGGAACGGGAACGAGTCGATGATCGGCGAGTTGGTGCCACACTCGATCAGACTGCACTTGGCGTGGGCCGGCGCGACGCTGGCGGCGAACACGCCGCCGACGACCGCGACACTGAGCGACAACGAGACGAGCGACTTCATGACGGACCAGCCTCCCTTGGGTGTGGGCAGGTAGAGTCCGGCAGGGTCTGGATGTGTCGCGCCGCACCGAAAAAAGATCACCCTTTTGGGGTGGCGGACCTGAACTCCCGCAATTACTCGCAGTTAGAGCACTGGACGTCGAGCGGCGTCAGCGCAGGCTGCGGGCGAACGCGTCGACTGCCTCGACCGTGGCCACGGTGTCCGGCGGGATGCCCTCGGTCGCCGCCATCGCCTCGCGCAGCTTCTCGCGGGCGCGGTGCAGGCGGTTGCGGATCGCCGCGGCGTTGGACTCGAACACCTCGGCCAGCGCGGTGGCGTCGAGGCCGTCCCAGTAGTGCAGCTCGAGCAGCGTCTGCTGCTCGACCGGCAGCGTCCGCAGCACGGCGCACAGCAGCTTGTGCTGCTGGTTGCGCGCCAGCTTGCCGCCGGCGCTGGTCGCCAGATCGGCGATCGACGACAGCGCCGGATCGAAGTTGCGCGCGCGCTGCAGCCCGCGCAGGTGGCGGTACAGCTCGTGGCGCGCGACCGTGTAGAGGTACGTACGGAAGCTGGAGCGGCCCGCGAACTGATCCTTGGCCTTGACGATCGCCAGGAACGTCTGCTGGACCATCTCGTCGGGGTCGTCGCACTTGTTGGCGAAGAACCGGTACAGCGCCTGGAAGTACTTCTGGAACAGCAACCGCCCGTTGGCCGCGTCGCCGGCGCGCCACGCGTTCAGCAGGTCGACGTCGGATTCCACGGGGCCAGTGTACCACCGCGTGGTCGCGAACAACCGGCGACGCGGCTTGCGTCGATGCGCCGCGCGCCGCCATGATCGCGGCGATGCGCCCGGCCGAGCGCTACCGGTTGATCGAGCGGCTCGGCGAGGGGTCGATCGGCGTCGTGCACCGCGCGCTCGATCTGGCGACCGGCCGCGAGGTCGCGCTCAAGATCATGCCGCGGGCGCGCGGCGCCACCAACCTGCGCGGCGAGTTCGTCGCGCTGGCGCGGCTGCGCCACCCCAACGTCGTGTCGGTGCTCGACTACGGCCTCACCGACGCCGGCGACGAGTACTTCACGATGGAGCTGGTGGCGGGCCCGGCGCTGACCGCGGCGGCCGGCCCGATCACCGCCCACCGGATCTGGGCGCTGCTGGGCGGCGTGCTCGACGCGCTGGCCACGGTCCACGGCGCCGGCATGGTCCACGCCGACCTCACGCCGTCGAACATCCTGGTCGACGGCGCGTCGCTCCTGCACGCGCCGGGGCGCGCGGCGCGGCTGGCCGACTTCGGGCTGGCGACGCCGCTGGCCGATCCCGGCGGCGCCACCGCCCGCGGCACGATCGGCTACGCCGCGCCCGAGGCGTGGTCGGGGCGCATCGACGCCCGCGCCGACCTGTACTCGTTCGGCGTCGTGCTGTGGCAGCTGGTGATCGGCGCGCGCCCGTTCGGCGGCGCGTCGCCGCGCGCGGTGGTGGCGGCGCAGCGCGCCGGCCACCCCGGCGACCCGCGCAAGCTGCGGCCGGAGCTGCCGCCGGCGCTGGCCGAGCTGATGCTGGCGCTGATCGATCCGGCGCCCGGCGCCCGCCCCGAGAGCGCGGAGGAGGTGCTCGAGCGCTGGCGGGCGATCGCCGACGGCCTCGGCTACCCGGCGATCGCGGCGCGCGCCAGCGGCGGCCGCGCGACCCGCCGCGCCGCGGCGGTGCCGACGCTGGTCGGGCGCGATCGCGAGCTGGCCGAGCTCGACCGCGCGTGGGCCGAGGCCAAGCTGGGCCGCGGCGCCCCGGTCGTCATCACCGGCGAGCCCGGCATCGGCAAGTCGCGGCTGCTCGCCGAGCTGGCGCTGCAGCTGCAGCTCGACGGCGGCGAGGTCGTCCGGCTGTCGGCGCGGGCCAGCGACGGGCCGTGGGCGCCGCTGCGGGCGCTGGCGCGGACGCTGATCACGATCGCCGGGCCGGCGTGGGCGCGGGCCGGCTCGGCGGCGGCGCCCCACGTCGCGGCGCTGCTCGATCACAGCGCGCCGCTGGGCGCCGGCCGCTGGGTGCTGGCCGAGGCGGTGGTCGAGCTGGCGGCGGCGACCGCGGCGGTGCGCCCGCTGGCGATCCTGGTCGACGACGCCGAGGCCGCGCCGCCGGCGGTGGCCGACGTGCTCGCGTACCTGGTGCGCGCCGTCCCCGACCTCGCGGTGCTGCTGGTGGTGGCCGGGCGCGCGCCCGAGCCGTCGGCGCGGCCGGTGGTGGCGCCGCTCGACGCGGCGGTGGCGGTGGCCGAGCGTGGGCGGCGCCTCGAGCTGGTGCCGCTGGGCCAGTCGAGCTTCTTCGCGCTGGTGATCGCCGCGGTCGGCGCCGAGGTCGCGAGCCGCGTCGCCGACGAGCTGCGCCGCGTCTCGGGCGGCAACCCCGGCCACGCGATCGCCACGCTCGACGCGATGATCGACGCCGGCACGATCGCCCGCCACGGCGGCCGCTGGACCACGACGCCCGATCTGATCGTGCCGCTGTTGCCGGCGGCGCGGCAGAGCGCGCTCGTCCGGCTGGCGACGCTCGCGGCCAGCGCCCGCGGCTACCTGCGGGCCGCCGCGATCCTCGGCGACCCGTTCGATCGCGAGCTCCTGGCCGCGATCCTCGGCATCGCCGCGCCGCCGGTGCCGATCGCCGATGGCGTCCCCGAGCCGCTGGCCGAGGGCCTGATCTCGGTGTCGACCCGGATCCCGGTGGCCGAGGCGCTGGTGCTCGACGACGACGCCTCGCGGCGGGTGGCGATCGATCCCACGATCGACGAGGTCGACCTGGCGCTGGCCGACGCGGTGGCCGCGCGCGCGCTGATCGCCGATCCGGCCGCCGGCCAGTTCCGGTTCGCGCACAAGGAGCTGGCCGAGCTGTTGGGCCGCGAGCTGACGCCGGCGGCGCGCCTCGAGTACCACCGCCGCGCGGCGCTTGCGCTCGACGATCGGCTGGCCGCCGGCCAGGTGGTCCCGCCGGCGGCGATGGCCCGCCACCACCGGGCGCTCGGCGACGGCCACCTGGCGGCGCGCTGGTGCCTGGCCGCCGCCGACGCCGCGGTCCGCGAGGGCGATCTGCCGACCGCGGTGGCCCACGCCACCGACGCGCTGACGCTGGCCGATCCCGGCGAGCAGCGGCCGCTGTTGTTGCGGGTCGCCGAGCTGGCCGGCCAGGCCGGCGAGCTCGAGCTGGCGCTGCACCACTACCGGCTGGCCGCCGATGGCGCGACGCCAGCCGCCAGCGTGCTGATCGCGCTCGACATCGCCGACCTCGAGCGCCGCCGCGGCCACGGCGATCAGGCGCTGGCCGCGGCCACCGGCGCGCTGGCCGCCGCGCGCCGCCGCGGCGATCCGCTGCTCGAGGCGCGCTGCCACCTGCGCATCGCCTGGCTGCACGCGCATCGCGCCGACTACGCGCTGGCGTCGGACCACGCGACGATCGGCCTGCCGCTGGCGCGCAAGACCGGCGACGGCGCGCTCGAGCTCGAGCTGTCGCGGGTGGCGGCGGCGATCGCCACCTCGGTCGGCGAGCCGCGCCGCGCGCTGGCGATCCTCGACGCGCTGCCGCCGGTGCCGGCCGATCAACCGCGGCTCGCCGCCGGCGTCGCCCACGAGCTGGGCCGGGCCGCGATCCAGGCCGGCGACTACCCGCGCGCGATCCTCGCGCTCGAGCGCGCGATCGCCGCGGCCGAGGCGGCCGGCGATCTCGAGCAGCGCGCGCGCTCGACCAACAACCTCGGCGCCGCCTGCTACTACCAGGGCGACTGGGCCCGGGCCCGACGGCTGTGGCTGCAGTTCCGCCAGCAGAGCGAGCGCCAGGGCGATCGCACCGAGACGCTGCACGCGCTCAACAACCTCGGCTCGCTGTACCGCGATCTCGGCATGCTGGCCGACGCCCGCGCCGCGTTCGATCGCGCCGCCGAGCTGGCCGAGCAGCTGGGCGCGGCCCACATGGCGGCGATGATCCTCGCCAACCGCGGCGAGGTCGACGCGCGGGCCGGCGACCTCGGCACCGCCCGCGACCGCTACGAGCGCGCGCTGGCCGAGTGCGTGCGGCTCGGCGCGCGCGAGGACGCGATCGAGACCCGGCGCCGCCTGTCCGAGCTCGACCTCGCGGTCGGGCGCGTCGACGAGGCGCTGGCCCGCGCGCTCGAGGCCGCGCGCGACGCCAAGGATCTCGGCGCTCGCTTCGAGGAGGGCGTGCTGCACCGGGTCGCGGCGTCGGCGCTGCGCGCGCAGGGCGATCTCGACAGCGCGGCGTGGTTCGTCGATCGCGCCCGCGAGCTGCTGGCCGGGCTCGGCGCGCGCTACGAGCTGGCCCGGGTCGCGGTCGAGGCCGCCGAGCTGGCCCACGCCGGCGGCGCCGACGACCGCGCGCTGATCCAGCTGGCGGCCGCCGAGGCCGAGCTGGCGACGCTCGGCGCGCGCTGGGATCTCGAGCGGGTGCGCGGCCTGCGCCGGACGCTGGGCCCGCGCCCGGTGCCGACCGCGGCGCTGCCCGAGGTCATCGGCGTGGCGCGGGCGGTGGCCGACGGCGACGGCGATCGCGCGATCGAGCTGGCGCTGGCCGCGGTGCTGGCGGCGTCGGGCTGCGATCGCGGCTTCGTGCTCACGCTCGACGGCAGCGGCCGGCCGCAGATCCGGGCGCGCCTCACCGGCGAGCACGCCCGCGGCTTCGATCGCGGCGACGCCAGCGTGTCGGGCACGATCGTCAAGAAGGTCGCGGCCACCGGCCAGGCGGTCGCGGTCGCCGACGCGATCCTCGACGCCGAGCTGCGCGAGCAGTCGAGCGTCGTCGCGCTCGGCCTGCGCCGGGTGTGGGCCGCGCCGATGCGCGCGCGCGGCCGGCTGATCGGCATCGTCTACGCCGACTCGGCCGCGGCCGACATCGACGATCGCCCGTTCGCCCCCGAGCTGCTCGACGCCGCGGTGGCGCCGCTGGCGGTCGCGCTCGACCACGCGCGGCTGGTGGCCGAGGGCCGGCGCTCGGCCGAGCTGATGTCGATCCTGGCCCACGAGATCCGCAACCCGCTGGCGGGCATCCTCGGCTACTCCGAGATGGGCCGCGAGCCCGAGCTGGCCCCGGCCCACCTCGACGCCGGCGCGCTGTTCGATCGCATCCACGGCGACGCCGAGCGGCTGCGCCGGCTGGTCGACAACGTCTTCGAGCTG
Organism: Myxococcales bacterium; assembly: GCA_016794525.1. GTDB lineage: Bacteria > Myxococcota_A > Polyangia > Haliangiales > Haliangiaceae > UBA2376. The sequence continues at coordinate 21,253 of JAEUJY010000028.1, read as the reverse complement.
TCGCGCCACGAGGCCGGGCGGCTCGACGCGTCGTACGGCCCGGTCGAGCTCGAGCGCGTCGTCCGCACCGTGCTGGGCGACTTCGCCCGGGCGATCGCCGACCGCCGGCTGGCGGTGACCGTCGAGGTCGCCGAGCTGGTCGGCCCCGCGCTCGGCAACCCCGATCGCCTCGCGCAGGTGGTGTCGAACCTGCTCGGCAACGCGGTGAAGTTCTCGCCGCCCGGCGGCACGATCGCGATCACGATCCTCCGCGAGCGGGTGCAGGTCGGCGACCCCACCGCGCCGCCGCTGTCGCCGTCGGACGCCCGGGCGTGGATCCCGCTGGCCGCCGACGACGAACTCGGCGACGTGATCCGCCTCGACGTCCGCGACCACGGCCCGGGCATGAGCGCCGAGCTGCGGGCCCAGCTGTTCGAGAAGTTCACCCAGGGCGCGGGCGCCGCCAAGCACGGCGGCCTCGGCCTCGGGCTGTACCTGTGCCGCGAGATCGTCCGCCAGCACGGCGGCGCGATCTGGGTCGAGAGCGAGCTCGGCAAGGGCGCGTGCTTCTCGGTGCGGCTGCCGGTCGCGCTGTGATCACGGCGGCGGCGCCCGCCGTCACGGCGCCAGCATCGCCTCGGGGCGCACCAGCGCGTCGAACTCCGCGGCGGTGACGTACCCGAGCCCGACCGCGGCCTCGCGCAGCGTCACCTGCTGGGCGTGGGCGGTCGCGACGATCGTCGCGGCGCGGTCGTAGCCGAGCACCGGCGTCAGCGCGGTGACCAGCATCGGCGAGCTGGCCAGGTGGCGCGCGATCACCGCGCGGTCCGGCGCCAGCCCCTCGACGCAGTGGACCCGGAAGCTGGTCATCGCGTCGGCCAGGAGCCGCGCCGACTCCAGCAGGTTGTGGATCAGCACCGGCTTGAACGCGTTGAGCTCGAGGTGCCCCTGGCTGCCGGCGAAGCCGATCGCGGCGTCGTTGCCCATCACCTGCACCGCCACCATCGTCAGCGCCTCGCTCTGGGTCGGGTTGACCTTGCCCGGCATGATCGACGAGCCCGGCTCGTTGGTCGGCAGGATCAGCTCGCCCAGGCCGCCGCGCGGGCCGCTGGCCAGGAGCCGCACGTCGCTGGCGATCTTGAAGCACGCGCCGGCCAGCGTGCGCAGCGCGCCGCTGGCGTCGACGATCGCCTCGTGGCCGGCCAGCGCCATGAACTTGTCGGGCGCCGAGGTGAACGGCGCGCCGGTGATCGCGGCCAGCTCGGCGGCGACGGTGGCGGCCCAGCGCGGGTGCGAGTTGAGGCCGGTGCCGACCGCGGTGCCGCCCAGCGCGATCGGGTACAGCGCCACCACCGCGGCGCGCAGCCGGGTCGCGCAGAACCCGAGCTGCGCCGCGTACCCGCCGAGCTCCTGGCCCAGCGTGATCGGCGTGGCGTCCATCAGGTGGGTCCGCCCGAGCTTGATCACCCCGGCGTGGGCCTGCGCCTGCGCGGCCAGCGCGGCCTCGAGCGCGGCCAGCGCCGGCAGCACGTCGGCGGTCAACGCGTCGACCGCCGCGAGGTGCATCACCGTCGGGAACACGTCGTTCGACGACTGCGAGCGGTTGACGTGGTCGTTGGGGTGGACCGGCGCCTTGCTGCCGAGCGCCCCGCCGGCCAGCTCGATCGCCCGGTTGGCGATCACCTCGTTGGCGTTCATGTTCGACTGGGTGCCGCTGCCGGTCTGCCACACCACCAGCGGGAAGTGGTCGTCGAGGTCGCCGGCGATCACCTCGGCCGCGGCGCGCTCGATCAGCGCCGCGACCTCGGGCGCGAGCAGGCCCAGCGCGCGGTTGGCGCGCGCGCACGCCTGCTTGACGACGCCGAACGCGCGGATCACCGCGCGCGGGAACCGGTGCCCGCCGATCCGGAAGTTGGCCAGCGACCGCTGGGTCTGGGCGCCCCAGTAGCGATCGGCCGGCACGTCGACGACGCCGAGGCTGTCGGACTCGCGGCGGGTGGGAGCGGGGCGCGGCGGCGTGGGCGTCATCCGGCCACCCTACGCCGGTTCGCCCCTCGACGATCCCGATCGTCCGCGCCCCGGCGCCGCCGGCCCCACGGCCGACCGACCCTGCGGTAGCATCGCCCGATGCAAAAGGCGATCATCGCGTTCCTGTTCGGTTCCCTGGTGGCGGCGTGCGGCGGCAGCGCCGCCGACGAGGCCATGGCCAAGATGAAGACCAAGAAGGAGAAGATCTGCGCCTGCAAGGACGTGGCCTGCGCCGAGAAGGCCGACGAGGAGTACGACAAGTGGATGGAGGCGAACATGAAGCGCCTCAAGGGTTCGGAGCCGTCGGACTCGTTCAAGAAGAAGTACAAGGAGCTCGAGCACGCGGCCCGCGACTGCATGGACAAGCTCGAGGAGGCCGCCGCGCCGAAGCCGGCCGACCCGCCGGCCGCGCCCCCGACCGAGCCGCCCGCCGCGCCGCCGGCCGCCGATCCGGCCGCCCCCGCCGCCCCGACCCCGTGACGCGGGTGGGGCGCGCGTCGCGCCCCCGCCGGATCGTCAGGCCGCGCCGCGGAACGCGCAGCCGTCGAGGTGATCGTCGACCAGCCCCATCGCCTGCATGAAGGCGTAGACGGTGGTGGGGCCGACGAAGCGCCAGCCGCGCCGCTTGAGGTCCTTCGACATCGCCGTCGACGCCGGCGTCGTCGGCATCGCCCGCAGCGCGGCCAGCGTGAGCTTGCGCGGCCGCGCGCTGGCCGGCGGCTCGAAGCGCCAGACGTAGGCGTCGAGCGAGCCGCACTCCTCGATCAGCGCGAGGTAGCGCCCGGCGTTGTGGATCGTCGCCTCGACCTTGCCGCGATGGCGGACGATCGCCGCGTCGGCCAGGAGCCGCTTCACGTCGCGCGCGCCGAACCGCGCCACCGCCGCCGGGTCGAAGCCGGCGAACGCCGCGCGGAAGCCCTCGCGCTTGCGCAGGATCGTCAGCCACGACAGCCCGGCCTGGAAGCCCTCGAGGCACAGCTTCTCGAACAGGCGGCGATCGTCGTGGACCGGGCGGCCCCACTCGGCGTCGTGGTACGCGACGTAGTCGGGGCTGCCGACGCACCAGCCGCAGCGCGGGCGATCGTCGGGGCCGAGCTTCACTCCAGCGGGCAGGCGGGCCATCGCGCGACGGTAGCAGAGCGCGGCGGCGTCAGTGCTTGCCGCGCGCCGGCACCAGGCCGTGCTTGCGCAAGAGCAGCCACAGGTTCTTGCGATCCATGCCGGCCTGGCGCGCGGCGGCGGCCAGGTTGCCGGCGTGCGCGTCGACCAGCGCGCGCAGGTACTGCCGCTCGAAGCGATCGACGACGTCCTTCTTCTGCGCCTGGAACGGCCGGCTCAGATCGACGCCGCCGGCGGTCGTCGCCTTGTCGAGATCGAGATCGGCCTCGGCGATCAGCGGGCCGTCGGCCACCACCAGCGCCTGCTGGATCTTGTTCTCGAGCTGGCGCACGTTGCCCGGCCACGGCTCGGCGCACAGCCGCGCCAGCGCGCCGGCGGTGATGCCGTCGACCCGCTTGTCGACGCGGCCGCGGTGGAGCAGCACGAAGTGCTGGGCCAGGAGCGGGATGTCGCCGGCGCGCTCGCGCAGCGGCGGCAGCTCCAGCGGGAAGACGTTGATGCGGTACATCAGGTCCTCGCGGAAGCGGCCGGCCGCGACCATCGCCCCCAGATCGCGGTGGGTCGCCGCGACGATCCGGATGTCGACCTGGCGATCGCGATCGTCGCCCAGCCGCCGGTACTCGCGGAACTGCAGCACGCGCAGGAGCTTGGCCTGCACCGCCAGCGGCAGCTCGCCGACCTCGTCGAGGAACAGCGTGCCGCCGTCGGCCGCGGCCAGCAGGCCGTCGCGATCGCGGTTGGCGTCGGTGAACGCGCCGCGGACGTGCCCGAACAGCTCGTCCTCGAGCAGCGACTCGGGCAACGCCGCGCAGCTGACCACGACGAACGGCCGCTCGAACCGCGGCGACAGGCTGTGGATCGTGCGCGCCACCAGCTCCTTGCCGGTGCCGCTCTCGCCCTGGATCGTCACCGTCACGTCGGTCACCGCCACCATCCCCAGCCGCTCGTACAGCTGGGTCAGCCACGGCCCGGCGCCGATGATCACGTCGCTCTTGCGCGGCCGCCGCACCGCGCCGCCGGCCGCGCCGCCGCGGTCGCGGAACGCCCGCTCGACCCGGGCCCGCAGATCGATCCGCGACAGCGGCTTGGCGATGAAGTCGAACGCGCCCATCCGCATCGCCTCGACCGCGACCGGCACCGCGTCGCGGCCGCTCATGATCACGATGCGCGCGTCGACGCCGGCGACCGCCAGCTTGGCCGCGACCTCGCGGCCGCTCTCGTGCGGCAGGTGGAAGTCGAGCAGCACGACGTCGAACGGCCGCTCGCCCTCCTGCGCCGCGCGGGCCAGCGCGATCGCCGCGGCGCCGTCGCTGGCCGCCACCACCTCGGCCAGATCGGCCTCGAGGTGGGCGCGCGCCACCTCGACCGTCGACGCCTCGTCGTCGACGACCAGCACCCGGGCCCGGCGCACTACCAGTCCTGGGTCGGCTGCGCGCCCGACGGGTCGCTGCCGTCCCGGACCCGGCTGCGCCGCAGCTGGCGCGACATGTTCTCGAGCTGATCGAGCTTCTGCCCCTGCGGCAGATCCGGGGTGTCGCCCTCGGTGTCGTCCTGCGGCCACTGCGCCTGCGGCATGCGCCGCGGCGGCTGCCCCTGCCCTTGCGGCGGCTGCTGACCTTGCTGGCCCTGCTGGCCCGGGGGCTGCTGCGGCGGCTGCCCCTGGCCCTGCCCCTGCGGCGGTTGCTGCTGCGGCTGGCCCTGGCCCTGCCCCTGCTGCGGTTGCTGCTGCGGCTGGCCCTGGCCTTGGCCCTGCTGCGGTTGCTGCTGCTGGCCCTGGCCTTGGCCCTGCTGCGGTTGCTGCTGCTGGCCCTGCCCTTGCCCCTGCCCTTGCTGCTGTTGCTGCTGGCGCTGCTTCTCGCGCTGGCGCAGCGCCAGCTCCAGGTTCTGACGCGCGCTCTCGAGCGTCGGATCGGCGCGCAGCGCGTCCTTGTACTCGTCGACCGCCTCGTCGAGCTTCTTCTGCTTCATGCGGATGTTGCCGCGGTTGTAGTGGGCACGGGCGGCCAGCGCCTTGTCCTTGGCGTGGGTGGCCTGGCCCAGCTGCTTCCACGACTCCTCGAACAGCGCGTCGCGCCCCGCCGCGTCGGCCTGCTGGTCGGCCTTGGCCATCGTCGCGGTGCCCTCGTCGTAGGCGAGCCCGGCGCTGTCGACGCCGCTGTCGCGGGCCCGCTGGTACGCGGCCAGCGCGTCGTCGTAGCGGCCCTCGGCGTAGGCGCGGTTGCCGGCGTCGACGTCGGCGTCGTTCTGCCACAGCGGCTCCCAGCCGCCGAGCGGGATCAGCACCAGCACGAAGCACAGCGCGCGCAACCGCCGCATGCTCCGAGTCTGCCACGGCCCCGGCGCCGGTGCCATCACGGGATGGGCCCCCGCGTGACCACGTCGAGCGGTGATCGCGGCCGAGGCGCCCGGATGGCAAGGCGCTGGCGAGGACCGGAAGGGAGCGTCCTCGTTGGACGTGACCTGAGGACCGGAGCCGGCAACGCCGCCAGCCGGGATGGATCGGTCGCGAGCACCACCGGGGTGGTCACGCGGGGGCCCTAGCCCTCGGGGAACCGCACCCGCCGGCGGGTGCCCAGGCAGGCCTCGATCAAGAGCAGCATGAACCCGGGGAACAAGAACGCGGCGTACCACTCGTCCATCACCCGCTCGTCGCGCTTCGACAGCGAGCCGCGGGTCAGCGCGTCGAGCGCCACCACCACCGCGTCGACCGGCGGCGGGCCCGGCCCCAGCTCGATGTAGCGATTGGGGTCACCGCCGGCCTCGGCCAGCGTGCGCAGCGACGACGGGTCCAGCGCCGAGCGGACGATCTTGCCCTGGGCGTCGTACTTCCAGCCGCTGGGCCGGCCCTCGGCGTCGATGTCGGGCACGTTGCCGCCGCTCGGCGTGCCGACGCCGACGACGATCAGCGTGACGCCCAGCTGCTTGGCCTGCGCCGCCTGGTCGAGCGCGGCGCTGACGCCGTCGCCGGCGCGGTCGCGATCGGCGCCGTCGGTGATCAGCATGAACACCTTGCTGCGGTCGTTGATCTCCTCGGTGGCCGCCGCCACCGGCGTGTCGGCCGGCTCGCCCGGCAGCGGATCGCCGCCGTGGCCGCGGCCGCGCAGGCCGGCGCAGCGCCCGCCCCACGGGTCGCTGGTGTCGGGGCGCAGCACGCAGGTCGCGACGCGGAACGCCTCGTCGAGGTTCGAGCCGCCCGGCAGGTCGGCCGGGCCCAGGTCGCGGAGGAACTGCGCGCCGACCTCCTTGTCGTCGGTCAGCGGGAAGTGCGCGGCGGTGCCGGCGAACACCATCGCGCCGACCCGATCGTTGACCAGCTTGGGCAGGAGCGCGTCGATGAAGGCCCGGGCCTTGGCCAGGCGGGTGCCGTCGACGTCGCTGACCAGCATCGACTTCGACACGTCGAGCCCGATCACCAGGTCCAGGCCCTGCTTGCTGCCGTCGTGCTTGCCGGCGCGCTGCGGTCGCGCCGCGGCGAGCGCGATCGCGCACAGCCCCAGCGCGACCAGCGCGGTCTTGGTCCAGCGCCGCCACGCCGAGGCCGAGGCCAGCATCCGCTGCACCTGCGGCACGTGGCCGAGCTGGCGCACCACGGCCTGGCGGCGGAGCTGATCCCACGCCGCGAGCGCGACGACGATCAGCGGCGCCAGCACCGCCACCGGGAGCAGGTCGGGATAGGCGAAGGTCACGGGAACCTCCGCAGCCAGGTCCGGGCCAGGAGCGCGTCGAGGCACAGGAGCGCCAGCGCGATCGCCAGCGGCAGCACCCACAGCTCGGCGTCCTTCTTGCGCTCCTTCTCGACCCGGCGGGTCTTGTCGAGCTCCTTGCGGACCGTCTCGAAGCCGTTCTCGAGCTCCTTGAAGTCGGTGGCCTTGAAGAACATGCCGCCGGTGACCTGCGCGATGTTGCGCAGCGTCGCCGGGTTGACCGTGTTGCCGAACTGCTTGGGGCCGTCCTCGGCGCCGACCAGCACCGTGAACACCTTGACCCGATCGTCGAACGCGACCTCGGCCGCCTGCTGCGGGGTCATCTGGGTCGAGACGTTGTTCTCGCCGTCGGACAGGAGGATCACGATCTTCGACTTGGCGTCGCTGCGCCGCAACGACGCCAGCCCCAGCCCGAGCCCGTCGCCGATCGCCGTGCCCATCGCCGGGATGTCGTCGAGCGCGAGGTCGGCCACGACCTGATCGAGGATCTTCATGTCCAGCGTCAGCGGACACTGCAACATCGTCTGCTGCGCGAACACCGTCAGCCCGACCCGGTCGCCGTGGCGGCCGGCGATGAAGCGGCGGATCACCCGCTGCGCGGCGTCGAGGCGGTCGGTCTGGACCAGCGGATCGCCGCGGGCCATGTCGGTCTCCTCCATCGACTTCGACATGTCGAGGACGATCATGATGTCGATCGAGTCGACCTCGCGGGTGATCGTCCGGTAGGTCTGCGGTCGCGCCAGCGCGACGATCACCGCGCCCAGCGCGACGATCCGCAGCACGGTCGGCAGCGTCGTCAGGTAGCTGCGGACGCCGCCGCCGGCGCGGCTCAGCTCGCCGACCCGCGAGAAGCCCATCGTCGCGCCGCGCGATCGCCCGAGGTGGAAGCCGACCCACGCCAGCAAGAGGCCGGCGGCGCTCAGCACCCAGACCTGCGGGTGGGCCCACGACAGCGCGCCGGCGTGGCGGCTGGGATCGCGGTAGTAGTCGCGCAGGATCAGCGCCAGCGGCCCGCCGATCGCGACCAAGAGGCCGTAGGGCAAGAGCGCGCGCAGCCAGCGGTTCACCGCGCACCTCCGCGCGCGCCGGCGATCGCGGTGATCAGCGCGCGGGCGTCGGCCAGCGCGATCGCGCCCTGCTCGGGGTCGACCGCCGCCGCGAACTTCACCAGGTCGGCGGCGCCCAGCCAGCGCTCGGCCTCGGTCAGGCCGCTCGGCGCGATCGGGGTCGCGCCCAGCGCCTTGATCAGCTCGCGGGTGGTGCGGTGCCGGCTCGGCAGCGCGAACTCCTCGAGCAGGTAGGTGCGGACGATGCCGGCCATCACCCGGTAGCCCGCGACCTGATCGTCGACCAGCGTGCCGGCGCGCTCGAGCTCGTCGAGCGCGGCCAGCGCCTTGCGCGCGGCGTCGGTCAGCCGGCTCAGGTCGATCCACGCCGCGCGGCGGGCCGGCGCCTTGGGCGCGACCTTCATCGCCGGCGGCGCCGCGGCCACCGTCGCCGGGGCGGCCAGCACCACCAGCGGCTCGAGGCCGTCGCTGGTCGCCTCGACCGGGCGCGCCGCGGCCCGCGCCTTGCGGCGGCGCCGCGACCACAGCCAGGTGGCGCCGCCGACCACCGCCATCACCGCGACGCCGATCGCCAGGCTCAGCCACAGCCAGTTGCGCCGGCGCAGCGGCACCGGCGGGGTCGCGCCGAGGAACGCGTTGGGATCGTCGATCGAGTCGATCGAGCCGACGATCCGCAGCGGCACCTCGTTGGTGACCACCCACGAGCTGTCGCCGCCGACCGAGTAGGTCACCTGCACCGGCGGCAACCGCACGTCGCCCAGCTCCCACGCCTGCAGCTGGATCTGGTAGGTGCGCTTGCGGGTGCCGTCGGAGCGGCGCTCCTCGACCGACGTGCGCTTGAGCTCGTCGAACGACGGCGCGAGATCGAGCCCGGACGGCACCGACACCGTGACGTTCTCGTCGAACACCACGTCGACGAACAGCGTGAACTTGTCGCCGAGGCGCATCTCGGTCGGCGACGCCGACGCCGACACCTGCGGCTTGCCGATGCCGAGCAGCGTCGGCCCGTCGATGACGATCCGGGTCGGCCCCGCGTCGCCGGTGACCCCGCCGTCGCTGGGCGCGCCGCCGACCGCGACGCCGCCGTCGAGATCGACCCCGGCGTCGGGCCCGGGCTGGGCCCCCGCCGGCGCCGCCAGCGCGCCCGCGACCGCGAGCGCCAGCCCCGCGATCCGCCACCGGTGGGCCGCCACCGCTGCGCCGCGGCGGGCGCTCATCCGTGGGCCATGCGGCGCGCCCGCGCCTTGAAGAACGCGATCAGCGCGTCGACGTACGGCTGGTCGGTGCGCACCATCACCGTGTCGAGGTTCATCCGCCGCAGCACCAGATCGCGGGCCGCGGCCTGTCCGGCCAGCCGGCGGCGGTAGGCCTGGGCGTTCCAGCCGCTGGTGTCGAACTCGGCCACCTCGCCCGACTCGAGGTCCTCGAACTGCACCAGCCCGACCCTCGGCAGCATCAGCTCGACCGGATCGGCCATCACCACCGGCACCAGCTCGTGGCGCTGCGCGGTGATGCGCATCGGCCGGTCCCAGCCCTCCGATAGGAAGTCGCTGACCAGGAACACCACCGAGCGACGGCGCGCGATCTTGCCGAGGAAGTCGAGGCCCGCGCCGAGGTCGGTCTTGCGCGACTCCGGCTTGAACGACAGGATCTCGCTGACCACGCGCATGACGTGGCGGCGGCCCTTCTTCGGCGGCACGTAGCGCTCGACCTTGTCGGTCACCAGGAACAGCCCGACCCGATCGTTGTTCTTGATCGCCGAGAACGCCACCATCGCCGCCAGTTCGGCCGCCAGCTCGCGCTTCGACAAGGTCGCCGTGCCGAACAGCCCCGACGCGCTCATGTCGATCATCAGGTTGACCGTGCGGTCGCGCTCCTCGACGAACTGCTTGACGTGCGGCGCGTTCATGCGCGCCGAGACGTTCCAGTCGATCGACCGCACGTCGTCGCCCGCGATGTAGGGCCGCACGTCGGAGAACACCAGCCCGCGCCCCTTGAACACCGAGTGGTACTGGCCCGCGAGGCGCTCGTCGACCAACCGCCGCGTGGCGATCTCGATCTTCTTGGCCTTCTTGAAGAGCTCGCTGGCGACGATGGGCATGGGCGGATTCGGGATGCAGAGACGGGATCGGGGACGGGGACGGGAACGGGATCGGGGACGGGATCGGGATCGGGATCGGGAACCGGATCCGTTGCCGGAACCGGATCGGGATCCGGAACCGCTCTCGCTCCAACAATCGGTCGGGTCAGGCTCCTACGTTCGGGGTCTCGCTCCGGGCCGTTTCGGGTGGGGGCCCCGGCGAATGCCGGGGGAGGGTTTTTGCGAAAAACCCTCGGCATCAACACGCCGGGGGAGGGTCTTTTCGAAAGACCCTCTCAAGGAACAGGAATGTGTTCGAAGACGCGGCGGATCACGTCCTCGCTGGTGATCTCCTCGGCCTCGGCCTCGTAGGTGATGACGACGCGGTGGCGCAGCACGTCGAGGGCGATGGCCTTGACGTCGTCCGGGGTCACGTAGGCGCGGTGGCGGATGAACGCGTGAGCCCGGGCGGCGATTGCGAGGCACAGGGTCGCGCGCGGCGAGCCGCCGTACTCGACCAGCGGCGCCAGCTCGTGCAGACCGTAGGCGCGCGGGTCGCGGGTGGCGTGGACCAGGTGGACGATGTAGTCGCGGACCTTGTCGTCGATGAAGATGTTGCCGACGACGCGCCGCGCCGCCAGCAGCTGCTCGACCTCGCACACCTGGCGGATCGACGGCAGCTCGGGCGCGGTGATGCGGTCGAGCATCGCGCGCTCCTCGACGGCGGTCGGGTACGTGACCCGGATCAGCAGCATGAAGCGATCGAGCTGGGCCTCGGGCAGCGGGAACGTGCCCTCCTGCTCGATCGGGTTCTGGGTGGCCAGCACCAGGAACGGATCGGGCAGCCGGTGGGTGGTGTCGCCGATCGTGACCTGCCGCTCCTGCATCGCCTCGAGCAGCGCCGACTGCACCTTGGCCGGCGCGCGGTTGATCTCGTCGGCCAGCACCAGGTTGGCGAACAGCGGCCCCTTCTTCTGGGTGAAGGTGCCCGACTGCATGTTGTAGATCGTCGTGCCGGTGATGTCGGCCGGCAGCAGGTCGGGGGTGAACTGGATGCGCTGGAACGTGGCGTGGATGGTCTGGGCCAGGGTCTTGACCGTCAGGGTCTTGGCCAGCCCGGGCACGCCCTCGATGAGGCAGTGGCCGTTAGCCAGCAGGCCGATCAGGATCCGCTCGATCATCTGGGTCTGGCCGATCACCAGCTTGCCGACCTCGGCGACGACGTCGTCGAGGAACCGGCTCTCGCGCTCGACCTGCTGGTGCAGCTCGCGCAGCGGGCCGGCCAGCGCGGGGCCCGCGGAGCTCGGCGCGGGTGGCGGCTCGATCGCGGCGGGTGGCTCGACGGCGGGTGGAGGCTCGGGGACCGGCGCCACGGGATCGACCAGCGTGTCCATGTGCGTCAACGATGTCACGGATCCGACCGCGGTGCACACCGGGCCGCTGCGGCGAGGTACCAGCTCGGGTAGGATGCCGGCATGGCCGAGTCCGAACCGCCGCTCGCGCTGGGGCCCATCGACTTCTCGACCCACGTGCTGTCGCTGGCCTCGTCGGCGATGATCGCGCTGGGCCGGATGCCGGCGCCGGGCGGCGAGACGCTGTCCCCCGATCTCGACACCGCCCGCCACCTGATCGACGTGCTGGGCATGCTCGAACAGAAGACCCGCGGCAACCTCGACGAGTCGGAGCAGAAGCTCTTGCAGAGCCTGATCTACGACCTGCGGGTCGCGTTCGTCGACGCCTCGGCGAGCGCGCGGCGCGCATGAAGGCGGCGGCGCTGGCGCTGGTGGTCGCGGCGTGCAAGTGGGGCGGGCCCGACGCCGGCGGCGCCGCCGCGCCACCGCCGGTCGAGGTCGAGACCCCGCGCCCGAGCCGCGTGCTGTACCCGGCGGCGCCGGTGTCGTTCGTCGACGTGGTCCGCGACGCCCGCGCCGCGGTGGTCGCGATCAAGAGCGCCACCCCGGTCAAGAGCGGCCCGGCGGCGATGTTCCCGGGCGCGCCGCCGACCGCGTCGGATCCGTCGCTCGGCACCGGCTTCCTGATCGCCGCCGGCGGGTCGTTCGTCGTCACCAACGATCACATCGTCGCCGACGCCGCCGACGTCCGGGTGGTGACCGTCGACGGCACCGAGCTGCCGGCCCGGGTCGTCGGCCGCGATCCGCGGCTCGACCTGGCGCTGCTCGCGGTCGACGCGCCGCGGCTGCCGGCGCTGCGCCTGGGCGACAGCGACGAGGTCGCCGTCGGCGAGTGGGTCGTCGTGCTGGGCAACCCGTTCGGCGACGAGGTCACGGCCGCGGCCGGCATCGTCTCGGCCACCGGCCGCGAGGCCGCGGCGTCGCTGGTGCCGGGCCCGGCGATGGGCTTCCGCACGTTCCTGCAGGTCGACGCCCGCGTCCACCGCGGCAACTCCGGCGGCCCGGTGCTGTCGACCGCCGGCGAGGTCATCGGCGTCGCGGTGGCCACCGGCGATCGCACCGGCGAGCTGTCGTTCGCGGTGCCGGCGGCGCGGCTGCGCGAGGTCATCGAGCCGCTCAAGACCTACGGCACCGTGCGCCGCGCCTGGCTAGGCGTCCTCGCGCGACCGGTCACCCGCGAGCTGGCCACACAGCTGACGATGGCCACCGTCGCCGGCGCGATCGTCACCGAGGTCAAGGCCGGCTCGCCCGCCGCCAAGGCCGGCCTGCGCCCCGGCGACGTCGTCCAGGCCTGGGACGGCAAGCCGGTCGATCACAAGAACCTGCCGTGGCTCGCCGCCAACGCGCCGGTCGGCCGCACCGTCGAGCTCACCGTCTGGCGCGACCGCGGCGCGATCCGCGTCGACCTGACGCCCGAGCCGATGCCGGAGTAGCAGGATCTCGCGTCCGGGAGGGAGGCTCGGCGGGGACCCGGCCCCGCCGAGGGAGGTTCGGCGACGAACCTCCGGCAAGACCGTCTGGCGCGACCGCGGCGCGATCCGCGTCGACCTGACGCCCGAGCCGATGCCGGAGTAGCGCGCGTCGCAGCGCGCGCTCAGCCGAGCCCGAGCTGCGCGTCGATCCACGCGCGCCAGCCGGCCGGCATCGCGGTCGCCGCCAGGTAGCGCTCGCGGGTGGGCGCGTCGTCGAACGCGGCGCCCGCCCACAGGCGGAACGCGTCGACGTAGCCCATCGCGTCGTCGTACGAATCGGCGAAGCCGTCGATCGCGAGGCCGGCCTGCCACGGCGCCACCACGTGGCCGGCGGCCAGGCCGCGCGCCAGCGACGCCAGCCCGGCGTCGGGATCGATCGGAGCGGGCGGCGCGCCGCAGATCACCTCGGCGATCGCCGCCCACGCCGGCGGCGCGTCGACGCGCGGCACGTCCCCCGCCGCGCGCCGCTCCGCGAGGTGCCGCGACCAGAACCACAGGTCGCGGGTCCAGTAGCGCGCCGCGGCGATCGGCGTGTCGGCCCACGCCCACGGCCACGCCAGCTCGGCCTGGGTCGCGCGCCAGGTCCGGTACGCGACGTCCTCGGCGATCAGCCCGTCGGCCGCCAGCGCGGCGCGCCGCGCGTGCCGCGCGTCGACACCCGCGCCGTCGTCGTCATCGTCCGCGTCGTCCGCGTCGTCGCCGTCGGTGCGCGGGCGCAGCACCTGGTCGACCAGCTCGGCCCAGGTGAACGGCGCCGGCGGATGGCGCCGCAGGTAGCCGCGCCGGGTCGCCTCGTCGGGCGGCAGCGCCGCGACGAAGGCCCACCAGCGGACCATGTAGTCCTCGCCCGCGCCCATCCGCCAGCCGATCGTGTAGCGCTCGTAGGTCGGGAACCGGGCCCACGGCGGCGCGACGTCGACGGCGGTCGTCACGCGCTACTCGCGGGCCAGCCAGCGGGCGTCGATGGTCTTGGTCATCGGCACCGTCGGATCGATGCCGGGGAACTCGACGACGACCCGCTGCTGCGACCCGGTGCCGTGGGCCGCGACCACCCGGCCCCGGCCGAACGCCTGGTGGCGCACGGTCACGCCCGGCGCGAAGCCGCTGGCCTCGTCGTCGTCGTGGCGGATCACCGGCACGTCGTCGTCCCAGGTGCGCTGATCGAACTCGTCGCGGGCCGGCCGCGCGGCGCGCCGCGGCGCCGGCGGGCGCGGGATGGCCGGGGTCGCGGCCGGGCGGCGCGGCAGCGCGAAGCAGCCCGGCGGGATGTCGTCGAGGAACCGCGACGGCATCTGCGCCTTGAGCTCGCCCCACACCCGGCGCAGCCGCGCGCTCGCCAGGTACAGCACGCGCTTGGCCCGGGTGATCGCCACGTAGGCCAGGCGGCGCTCCTCCTCGAGCGCCGCCTGCTCGTCGGTCTCCTCGCGCGGCCGCAGCGACGGGAACAGCCCGTCCTCCATGCCGCACAGGAACACCACCTCGAACTCCAGCCCCTTGGCCATGTGGATGGTCATCAGCGTGACCGTCTCGCCGCGGCCGTCGGCGCCGTCGGCCGCGCCGACCAGCGCGACCCGCTCGAGGAACCCGGCCAGGCCGCGGGCCGCGGGGGCATCGGCGCCGTCCGCGCCGTCGGCCGCGTCCCCGCCCTCGCCCGGCTCGTCGTCGGCGGTCTCGGCCTGGTAGTCCGAGGCGACGTTCACCAGCTCGGCCAGGTTGCGCATCCGATCGGCGCCGTCGCCGTCGTCGTGCTCGAGGAACTCGCGGTAGCCCGAGCGCTCGACCACCTGGATCAGCAGCTCGGCCAGGGTCGCCCCGCCGTCGCGGACGCCGGCCAGCCCGTCCATCAGGTCGACGAACGCGCCCAGCTTCTTGCGCGCCGCCGCGCCCAGCGACGCGCCGCCGAACGCCGGGCCGTGGCCGCGCACCGTCGCCCGGGCCGCCGCCAGCAGGCCGACGTCGCGGGCCCGCGCCACCTCGCGCAGCTTGTCGACCGTCGCCGCGCCGATGCCGCGCGGCGGGACGTTGACCACCCGCTCGAACGCCGAGTCGGCGTCGGGGTTGGCCAGGAGCCGCAGGTACGCGATCGCGTCCTTGACCTCCTTGCGGTCGAAGAACGCGGTCGCGCCGACCACCTTGGGCTCGAACCGGAACCGCCGCAGCTGCTCCTCGAGCGGCCGCGACTGCGCGTTGGTGCGGTAGAGGATGCAGACGTCGCCCGGCGAGCAAGCGCCGTCGTCGACCAGCCCGCGCAGCGTGCGCGCGACGGTCTCGGCCTCGCCGCGGTCGTCGCCGCACGCCAGGTACTCGATCGGATCGCCGCCGCCGCGCTCGGTCCACAGCGCCTTGCCGCGGCGGTCGAGGTTCTTGCCGATGACCGCGTTGGCGGCGTCGAGGATGACCGACGTCGAGCGGTAGTTCTCCTCGAGCTTGATCTCGACGACGTCGGGGAAGTCGCGATCGAAGTCGAGCAGGTTGCGCGGCTCGGCGCCGCGCCAGGCGTAGATCGACTGGTCGTCGTCGCCGACCACGGTCAGGTTGCGGGTGATCGACGACAGGTGCCGCACCAGCTCGTACTGCACGAGGTTGGTGTCCTGGAACTCGTCGACCAGGACGTGGCGGTACAGCCCCGCCAGCCGCGGCCCGACCTCGGGGTGGCGGCACAGCTCGAGCACCTTGAGGATCAGCCCGGCGAAGTCGACCGCCTTCTCGCGGGCCAGCCGCTCGCGGTAGCGCGGCACGATCACTTCGAGGAACTGGGTCGCGTAGTCGCCGCCCGGGCCGCCGAACGCGGTCAGCGGGTCGAGGCCGCGGTTGCCGGCGTAGTCGAGGCGGGCCGCGATCGTGCGCGCCGAGATCTGGTCCTCGAAGCCGGCCTCCTTGATCAACGCGGTCAGCGCCTTCTGTTGATCGTCGTCGTCGAAGATCAGGAAGTCGCGCGGCAGGCCGATCGCCTCGCCCCAGCGCCGCAGCAGCCGGGCGCAGGTGGCGTGGAAGGTGCCGATCCACATCCGCTCGGCCACCGGCCCGCACAGCGCCACCAGCCGCTCGCGCATCTCGCGGGCCGCCTTGTTGGTGAACGTGACCGCCAGGATCTCCCACGGCGCCACGCCGCTCTCCAGCAGCCGGGCGATGCGATGCACCAGCACCCGGGTCTTGCCCGTCCCGGCGCCGGCCAGCACCAAGAGCGGCCCGTCACCATGTTCCACCGCCGCCTGCTGCTCGCGATTGAGCGAAGCCACCATCCTCGCCGTCTTACCGCACCTCGCTGACACCGCCAACGCCCAACCACGCCAATGCCCATCCCCGTGCCCGTGCCCGTGCCCGTGCCCGTGCCCGTGCCCGATCCGGATCCCGATCCCGATCCCGATCCCGTCCCCGTCCCCGTCCCGGTCCCCGAAAACACCGACGCCCCCGCAGACTGCGGAGGCGTCATCGACGTCTGGTTCACGCCGCTCAACCCGCCCGACCTATCCGCCGCTCCTGGGACGTTGGCGGACAGCCGTCTTGGAGGGGAGGCTCGATCCCGGCTTGCCGGGATCGAGGGGAGGTCTGGCGACAGACCTCCCTAAAAGCTCAGCCGCGCGCCCAGCTGGATCGAGCGCGGGGCGTAGCGACCGTTGACGTTGCCGTAGTTCGGGTTGCGGGTGATCGGCGACGAAGACTCGGTGCCCGAACCCGCGTCGTTCGACTTGGCGAACACCAGGTCCTCGTACGAGCCGCCCGAGATCGGGTTCGACGACGAGATCGAGTACGTGTCGTCGACGCCGGCGACGCCCTGGTTGTTGACCAGGTTGAACAGGTCGGTGAACACCTCGAGCTCCATGTTGCCGGCGAGCTTCTTGGCGTAGCCGAGGTGGAGGTCGATGCCGGTCTCGAACTGGGTGCGGCCGATCTGGCCGCGCGGCAGCAGGAACGACTCGCCCGGTCCGTACAGCCAGTGCGCGGCCTGGGCCTGGCGCGGGACGCCCGACAGCGCGCGGAGGCGGGTGCCGACCGTGATCTCGCCGGCCTTCTTCAGGTCGAACTTGTAGTAGCCGTCGAGCTTGATGTAGTGCGGCTTGTCCTGGTTGAGCGGGCCCTGGCGGTTGCCGAGGAGCTCGATCAGGTCGTACTGCGACGAGATGTTGGGGTCGATCTGGCCGTTGTCGTACGAGATCAGGCCGGGGTAGTTACCCTTGGTGCGCGAGTAGGTGTAGCTGCCCTGCATGTACAGCGCCTTCGAGAAGCGGCGCGACACCGTGAACTGCAGCGCGTCGTACTTGCGGCTCGGCTTGTCGAACATCCGGATGCCGCGGAACTGCCGCAGCAGGTTGCTCAGGCGGTCGATCTCCTCCTGATCGGTCGCGGCGGCCAGCTGCGCCTCGAGCTTGGCCTCCTCGTCCTCCGACCACTCGCCGGGGTTGGCGATGATGTACGTGTTGGCGCCGTCGACCGAGACGTCCTCGATGACGCGGCCCAGCTCGCGGTTCTGATACGCGACGCCGATCTTCAGGTCCTCCATCAGCTCGTACTCGACGCCGGCGATGCGCTCGTCGAGGTACTGCGGCTTGAGGCCCGGCGCGACCGCGGTGCCCTCGAGGCCGATGATCGTGCCCGGCGCCTGCGACTGCAGATCGCAGCCGTTGCCGGTGTTGGCGCCGTAGCCGTCCGGGGCCTGGACGCCGTTGCACGTCGTGGCGGCGAACTGCTGCCGGAACGTCGCCTCACCCGCGAACGAGCGCGAGTTGATGTCCATCGGGATCGACTCGTAGAAGCGCCCCCAGTGGCCGTAGATCTTCGACCGACCCTCGCGGGTCCAGTCGTAGAGGATGCCGACGCGCGGCGCCAGCATGCCCTGCATGACGATGGCGTTCTTGCCGAACGGCCGCCCGGTCAGCGGGTCCTTCTCGTCGCGGACGTACTCGGCGAAGCGCAGGCGCTGCTCCTCGTAGCGCAGGCCGGCGTTGACCGTCAGGTTCGGGCGGATCTGCCACGAGTCGCGCAGGTAGGCCGACCAGTTGAGCGTCTCGCCCTGGACCCGCGCGCCCTCGCCGGTCTCGCCGATGTAGCGGCACGGCACGTAGTCGCCGTTGCCCGAGCCGTACTGGCAGCGCGCGTCGAACTTCGGATCGGTGGTGGTCTGCGGCGCGATCTGCACGAAGCGGTTCGCGATGATGGCCGTGCGGTAGTTCTCGAAGAACACGCCGCCGGTGTAGGCGCGGGGCTCGTCCGAGATGTTGTCCTCGACGTCGACGCCGGCCTTGATCTCGTGGTTGCCGAACAGCTTCTGGCGGCGGGTCACCGCCAGCTTCGCCGAGTAGCGGTCCTCGGTGTTGTCGAGGATGCTGCCGAAGCCACCGACGCGGTAGCCGACGTCGGCGACGTCCGGGCAGTTCGGGATGTCCGGGTAGGGGTCGAGGCGCGGCATGCCCGGGGGCGGCGGCGGCGCGTCGAGGCAACCGGCGCGGGTGATCTCGCTCTCGGCGTAGTTGCCGTTGAGATCCATGATGTTGCCCCAGTTACCCAGGGTGCCGCGGCGGAGGATCTCGAACGGGACGTGGCGGGCGCCGGCGGCGTTCGCGTCGCCCGACAGCTGATCGCGGTGCCAGCCGAGGACGACCTCGACCTCGGACTTCGAGTCGTCGAACTTCGACGTCCACTTGACGCCGCCGTCGAGGCCCATCGAGTCGGCCTGGTAGTCGCCGGTGGTGCGGAGGCCGTAGACCGCGTAGTTGTTGCTGCGGCCGGGGTTGATCTGGAACGACAGCTGGCCCTGGTGCTCGGGCTTCACCGCGAAGTTGATCTTGGCCAGGGTCGACAGCGACGTCGCGTTCGGGCGCAGCTTCGACGAGTCGAGGTCCTCGTAGATGTGGAAGCCGGTGGCCGGATCGATGTCCGCGTCACCGTCGCCGTACATCTCGGGGTCACAGGCCGACAGCTGGCCGGTGGGAAGCCGGACCTGGCAGTCGCGGCGGCGCTTGGTGGTGCGGGTGATCGTGTTCTGGACGTAGCGCGGGGCGGCGCCGACCGCGAACCACACCCGGTCCTTGATGATCGGGCCGGTCAGCGTGAAGCCGACGTTGGCGTCGATGTCCTTGTTGGTGGTCGCGTCGATCGAGATCGACTCCGACGGGCTGCGCTCGCGCGCCGCGATGAGCTGGCCCGGCGTGATGTACGCGAAGACCTTGCCCTCGAACTCGTTGCCGCCGGTCAGCGTCGCGACGTTGACGACGCCGCCGGTGGCGCGGCCGTACTCGGCGTTGTACCCGCCGGTGATGACCTCGATCTCCTCGATGAAGTCGTTGATGACCGGCGAGCCGACCGTGCCGTACTTGAGGCCGGTGGTGTTGACGCCGTCGACGACGTACTGGTTCTCGAGGGACGACGAGCCGGAGAACGACACGCCCACGCCGTCGCTCTGCGAGCCGGCGGCGGCGCCCAGCGTCGACTCGAACGTGCGGCCCGGGACCGGGATGTTCTTGGTGTAGTCCTGATCGATCGTGATGCCCTGCGTCGTCGACGTCGGGTCGATCGCCGGCGGCTTGTCGTCGATGACGATCGTCTCGGACACGGCCGCCGAGGTGTTGATCTTCTGGAACAGCGGGATCGTCTTGTTGACGCCGACCTTGATGCCGCGGCGCTCGATCGTGACGTCGCCGAAGAAGAAGGTCACGAGGTACTCACCGGGGGTGAGGTCGGTGATGCGGTAGCTGCCGTCCTCCTCGGTGATGGTGGTCTGCGACGAGTTGCCGCTGACCACGATGGTGACGCCGGCCAGCGCCGCGCCCGACGAGCTGTCGGTGACGCGGCCCTGGATGGCGCCGGTGGTGGAGCTCTGGGCGCGCGCGTCGGTGGTCGTCAGGCCAGCGCCGAGGAGGGCCCCGGAGCTGCCGAGCACGACGGCGAGCAGGATCTTGGAGGTCTTCATGGGGGTCCTCACGGGGCGGTGGTGAACTGGAGAACGATCGGGTCGAGCACGACGCCGAACGTGTCCTTCAGGTTGGTGACGGTGATGGTGTACATCGTGTTGGCGACCAGGTTGGCCGCCATCGTGACGTCGACGCGGCGGGGCACCGTCGAGGTCAGCGTGAAGTCGGTGCGGGCGGTGGCGCCCTCCATGACCGTCGCGGTCGCGCCGGCGACCGAGCTCATGTCGAACTCGGCCGACAGCGTCATCTGCAGCGCGCGGCGGGTCACGGCGACGGCCGGCGAGTTGTTGGTCGGCAGCGAGCCGCTCAGGACGATCGACTCCGTGCCGAAGTGGAACGCGCTCAGGTCGCCGCCGGTGCAGTCGCCGTAGTTGTCGGTGTCTTCCTCGCCGCCGGTGGGCACGCACGGCTGGATGAAGTCCTTGTCCGTGACGTCCGGCGCGAACGCCAGGCGGCAGTCGGTCTGCTTGCTCGGCATGCGGCCGCCCTCGGGGGCGATGATCAGCGCCGGGCCGATGCTCGTGCCGGGCGTCTGACCGGCCGGGACCAGCTGCGTGCCGGCGGGCTGCCAGAAGCTCTGCTCGCGGTTGAGCTCAACCTCGAAGGTGCCGCAGCGGAGCGTGACGGCGCCCGCGATCATGCGGGTGTTGTCGGCGGCGCCGTCCTCGTCGTCGTCGACGACGCCGACCGGGACGCCGGCCGGGTTGAGGCAGACCGCGTGCTCACCCTTGCACAGCGCGGGCAGCAGGTCGGCGGCGACCGCGCAGTTGGCGATGTCGTCGGGCGTCGTGCCGAGCGGCACGCGCGAGAACGTCGTGTCGCGGCACTCGATCTCCTCGAGGCTGTTGCCGTAGAGGATCTCGTCGAAGACGACGCGCATGGCCTGGCCCGACACCGAGGCGGTGGTCACCGGGTGGGTGTCGTCCTCGGTCTCGGGCGGGTCGGCGTCCTGCCGACCGTTGGCGACGTCCGGGTGCCAGCCGTGGGCCAGCACGTTGCGGAAGCCGTTGGCCGAGGTCTCGAACAGGAACACCTGCCGGATCATCGGCGGGCCTTCGGGGACGAGGTCGGTCGAGGACTCGGGAACCGAGCACGCCGACGCGAGGAGCGTCGCCGTCGCCGATGCGAGTGCCCACCTAGTGAGGTTTGCCATGGTTCAGTTTGCTCCGTCGCAAGCTCGAGAATCGGATTCGGAAGCCCCGACGTGGGGCAACCGCTGGAAAAGTCGCGTGGTCTTACTCGTCTGGTCTGACGCTTGTCAAGCACATCGACGCGGCTAGACCTACAGGTCGGGGGCTCCGCGCCATGATCCCCCACGTCGTGTCTATCACCGGGGAAACGCCCGCTCATAGCCCCCGGTCTCTGACTGCAAGTGACCGCGCGATCGCGTGCGACCCACGCGCGGTAGGCACGATGGTGTCGCACCGTATGCCCGCGGCCGCGGCCGTGGCCGCGGCCGACTCCGTGCCCGTGCCCGTGCCCGT
>JAEUJY010000016.1 GCA_016794525.1 Myxococcales bacterium | reverse complement strand
CGAAGCCTCACGGCGCGCGACGCGGCGATCCTCTCCCGAAACCTGGTTCCGCTTCCTACGCTGACCGGCCCCCTGGGGCGGGTCAACTTTCTTGGCCACGACCTGCGCCTTGGTGCCCACGTGCGACACATACAAGGCGCGTCCACCGCTTCCGACCGCGGGCGCCGCGTGTCATCGTCGACGGGTGACGTTCTCCGCCTGGTTCCAGTGCATCGCCGGCTGCGCCGGCCGGTGGTCGCTCACCGAGATCCGCTACCGCTGCCCGACCTGCGGCGAGCTGCTCGAGGTGGCCCACGACCTCGCCGCGCTGCGCGCCGCCCACGACGGGGCCGGCTGGCGCGCGCTGTTCGACGCGCGCTGGCGCGGGCCGGCGTTCCCCGACGCGTCGGGCGTGTGGGGCAAGCGCGAGGTCGTCGCGCCGCACGTGCGGCCCGAGCACATCGTCACCGCGGCCGAGGGCGGGTCGGCGCTGTTGCCGGTGCCGGGCTACGCGCGGGCGCTGGGCCTCGGCGACGTGCGCGTCAAGCAGTGCGGCGTCTCGCACACCGGCTCGTTCAAGGACCTCGGCATGACCGTGCTGGTGTCGACGGTCAAGCAGATGATCGCCGACGGCGCCGCGATCCGCGCGATCGCCTGCGCGTCCACCGGCGACACCTCGGCGGCGCTGGCCGCGTACGGCGCCGCCGCCGGCGTCCCCACCGTCGTGATCCTGCCGGCCGGCAAGATCTCGACGGCGCAGCTGGTGCAGCCGCTGGCCAACGGCGCGCTGGTGCTGGCGCTCGACACCGACTTCGACGGCTGCATGGCGATCGTCCAGGAGCTGGCCGAGAAGGAGGGCGTCTACCTCGCCAACTCGATGAACTCGCTCCGCCTCGAGGGCCAGAAGACCGTCGCGATGGAGATCGCGCAGCAGCTCGGCTGGGAGCTGCCCGACTGGGTCGTCATCCCCGGCGGCAACCTCGGCAACGTCAGCGCGCTCGAGGCCGGGTTCCGCACGATGATCGAGCTGGGCATGATCGATCGCGCGCCGCGCATCTGCGTGGCGCAGGCCGCCAACGCCAGCCCGCTGTACCAGGCGTACCGCCGCGGCTTCGCGTCGTTCGCGCCGGTGCCGGCCCAGACCACGCTGGCGTCGGCGATCCAGATCGGCAACCCGGTCAGCTGGAAGAAGGCGGTGCGCGCGCTCGAGCGCACCGACGGCGTCGTCGCCGCCGCCAGCGAGGCCGAGCTGGCCGACGCCGCCGGCCGCGCCGATCGCTACGGCCTGTTCACCTGCCCGCACACCGGCGTCGCGCTCGCCGCGCTCGAGCAGCTGACCGCCGCCGGCACGATCGCCGCCGGATCGCGGGTGGTCGTGGTGTCGACCGCCAGCGGCCTCAAGTTCGCCGACTTCAAGATCGGCTACCACGAGGCGCGGCTGGCCGCGGTGGCGGCGCCGCGCTGGCGCAACCAGCCGGTCGCGGTCGCCGCGCGCTACGCCGACGTGCGCGACGCGCTGTGGCGCGGCCTGGACGCCGCGGCGTGACCGACGTCGACGAGACGATCGCGCTCGGCGCCGACGCCATCGCGCGGGTGGCGCGGGCGCTGGCCGAGCTGCACTACAACCAGGCGATCGCGCTGACCGCGGCGGCGCGCCTCGACGACGCGGTCGCGCACTACGAGGCGGCGCTCGGGCTGGCGCCGGGCTGGCCCGAGGCGCTCGACAACCTCGGCGCGCTGCACGCGCAGCGCGGCCAGCCCGACGCGGCGGCGCTGGCGCTGCGGGCGGCGCTCGCTGTCGACGCGACCCGCGCCGACACGCTCTACAACCTGGCGACGGTCGAGTTCATGATCGGCGGCTACGCCGACGCCGCGGCGCACTTCGCGGCGGCCGTCGCGGCGCGGCCCGGCTTCGCGCTGGCCTTGCGCGGCGAGGCCCAGGCGCGCGCGGCGCTCGGTGAGACCGCGGCGGCGCTCGGCTTGGCGATCCAGGCGGCCGAGCTCGACGGCGGCGCCGACGCGTGCGCGTACGCCGCGATGCTGCACCTGCAGGCCGAGCGACCGGCCGAGGCGCTGCGCTGGGCGACGCGGGCGGCGGCGCTGCTCGACGACGCCGGCCCGCACAGCCTGGTCGGCGCGGCCCACGCGGCGCTCGGCGATCACGCGGCGGCGCTGGCCGCGTACGGGCGCGCCGCGACGCTGGCGCCGGACCGGCTCGAGCCGCACTTCAACTGCGCGGTGATGGCCGAGGCGTTGCTCGACTTCCCCGCGGCGATCGGCCACTTCCGCCGCGCCCACCGCATCGATCCCGATCACCGCCCGGCGCTGATCAACCTGACCCGATTGCTGATCGACATCGGCCACGACGAACCGGGCGAGCTGGCGGCGTGCCTCGAGCGCATGCTGGCGCTCGATCCCGACGATCCGATGGCGCGCCACCTGCTCGACGGCGTGCGCGGCCACGTCAGCGCGGTCGCGCCGCGCCGCTACATCGCCGAGATGTTCGACGCCGTCGCCGCCGACTACGACGTGATGATGCTCGATCGCCTGGGCTACCAGGGCCCGACCCTGCTCACCGACGCGCTGGCCGCGCTCGGGGTCGCGCCCGGCGGCCGCGCGCTCGATCTGGGCTGCGGCTCGGGCTTGATCGGGGTCGCGCTGCGGCCGCGCGTCGATTGGCTGGCCGGGGTCGACCTGGCGCCGAAGATGCTGGCGCTGGCCGAGGCCCGCGGCGTCTACGATCGGCTCGACTGCGCCGACGTGGTCGACCACCTGCGCGCCGGCGACGACGCGTTCGATCTGATCGTCGCCGGCGACGTGATGATCTACCTCGGCGACCTGGCGCCGGTGTTCGCCGGCGTGCGGGCGCGGCTGACGCCGGGCGGGCTGTGGCTGTTCACCGTCGAGGAGTCCCCCGACGACGACGTCCGGCTGCACCCGACCGGCCGCTACGCCCACCACCGCGACTACCTCGCACGGACGCTGGCCGCCCACGGGCTCGAGACGGTGCGCGTCGCGGCCGGCGTGCTGCGCGTCCAGGCCGGCGAGCCGGTCGCGGGCCTGGTGGTGGCGGCGCGGGCCGCGTAGACCCCGAGCGCGAGTCGGCTCGCTGGCGCTCGGCGCTCGGCGCGGACGGCGAAGGCCCAGGGAATAGCCTCGCTGGCGCTCGGCTATCGCAGGATCGACCGCCACACGCTCGGCGCGGCGCGCAGCGTCGACTCGCACAGCCGGCGTGGCGCGCCGTCGATGGTCATCGTGAAGCAGCCCTGGTCGTCGCGGTGCACGTCGAGGACGAGCGTGTCCTGGCCGCGCAGCGTGACCTTGGCGGTGTCGCCGGCGAACGGCGCCGGGTCGAGCGTCGCGTCGCCCAGCGTGTCGACGTCGATCCACGCGTCCTCGTAGTGGCACTGGTCGGCGGCGTCGCAGGCCATGACGCCGTCGGTGTGCGCGGTCAGGCTGCTGTCGGCCAGGTCGAGCGACGCGGTGATGCGGAAGCCGCTGTCCTCGGTCGGGCCGTCGAGGCGGGCCTCGACCTTGCCGTCCATCGTCTGGAACTCGTTGCCGCGGGTCGCGCGCAGGTCGAACGCCTCGATCGAGCTCGGCTGCGACAGGTCGCGCGCCGGCTCGGTGTCGAAGCCGAAGTTGGTGATGACGATCTTGCCGCTCAGCGCCCAACCGTTCTCGGTGGTGCAGTCGGTGGTGACCGTCGTGACCAGGCCGGTGGTCGACACCGCCGGGCAGCCGGGGGCGTTGGCGCCGAACAGCGCGCCGGCGATCTCGAACATCAAGCCGGCGTCCTGGAAGCGCGCGGCGTCGATCGCGCGGCGCAGCTGGACGTCGGTGGCGGTGGTGAACCGGGCCGAGTCGTGGCCGTCGTCCGAGCAGGCGGCGGCGAAGAGCGAGGCGGATAGCGAGGCGAAGAGGGCGAGGCGCATGAGGAGGCTCCAGAGGGGAAGTTGGAAGACGCCGTCCGCCAGTGCAGCGGGTGTGCCACCCGTGCAGCGGCCTCGCCGGGGGCGCCGGACGGCGCGGTGTCAGGTCCCCACCGGCGGCGGCGTCAGAGATCGTCGGATCGCGCGACGGCGCGTTACCGTGTGACATGGCTCTCGAAGACGTGACGCTGGATGGCGCCTCGACCATCGCCGCGCGCTACCGCCTCGATCGCGTGCCGCGCGAAGGCGCGGTGCTGGTGGTCGGGTTCGCCGGGACCTACCGCGACGGCTCGGCCGGCGCGCCCGACGCGCTGCGGATGGCCGCCCACGTCGCGGCCGGGCTGGCGACCTGGCCGGCGGACGCGGTCGTCCTCGATCTGTCAGAGCTCGCGTACCGCTGGGGCGACGGGCTGATCGCCGTCAGCGAGGTGGCCGAGCGCGGTGGCGACGCGCTCTTGCCGCGGCCGATCGCGATGGTGACCGGCCCGGCGTCGCACGGCGGCCTGGC
Organism: Myxococcales bacterium; assembly: GCA_016794525.1. GTDB lineage: Bacteria > Myxococcota_A > Polyangia > Haliangiales > Haliangiaceae > UBA2376. The sequence continues at coordinate 1,679 of JAEUJY010000016.1, read as the reverse complement.
CAGCCTGTGCACGCCCGAGTCGCTGTTCACCGACGTCGCGGCGGCGGTCGCGGCGATGCGGGCCGAGGTCCGGGACCGCGCCGCCGAGCTCGAGCGGACCGAGCGCTCGCTGGTGCTGGCCATCCTGGTGCGCGACGATCTGCCACGGGAGGCGGCGATCGAGCTGATCGCGCGCGCGCCGACGCTGTACCAGGAGTTCGTCGTCGGCGACTGGCGGACGATGACCTGGCGCATCGAGCACGGACGCGCGGTGGTGCGGCGGGCGTCGTCGGCGCAGCTGGCCGCGGCGGTCGACCTGGGCCCGACCCACGTCGTCGACGACCCCGACGATCGCGCGCGGCCGCGGGCGGTGGTGCTGGGCGCGCGGGTCGAGCTGCCGCCGCTGGTGCGCGACCTGCCGTCGTGGTGACTTCGCGGCGGTTCCTCGTGCCGCCGGCGGGCGTTTGATCTAGGCTCCGCGCCCATGGGCCGCGCCTTCGAGAAACGCAAGACCACGATCTTCGCCCGCGCCGACCGGATGTCGAAGCTGTTCACGCGCGTCGGCAAGGACATCGCCATCGCCGTGAAGTCGGGCGGCCCCAGCCCCGACGCGAACCCGGCGCTGCGCCGCGTGCTGGTCAACGCCCGCGCCGCCAACATGCCCAAGGACAAGATCGAGGCGGCGATCAAGAAGGCCAGCGGCCAGGGCGCGGCCGACTACGAGATCGTGAACTACGAGGGCTACGCGCCCCACGGCATCGCGGTGCTGGTCGAGTGCGCGACCGACAACGTCACTCGCACCGTCGCCAACGTGCGCATGCACTTCCGCGCCAACGGCGGCAACTTCGGCGCCACCGGCTCGGTGGCGTTCCTGTTCCAGCGCATGGGCGTGTTCCGGCTGGCGCCGATCGAGGGCGACACCTCGGAGCTCGAGCTGGCGCTGATCGACCACGGCCTGCAGGACATGGGCGAGGGCACCGGCGACAAGGGCGAGCCGCAGCTGGTCATCCGCTCGGCGTTCGCCGACTTCGGCACGCTCGCCGCCGGCATCGAGGCCCAGGGCCTGAAGGTCATCTCGTCGGGCAGCGAGTACGTCGCGCCGACCCTGGTCGAGCTTCCCGAGGACAAGGCCAAGGAAGTGCTCGAGCTGGTCGCCGCCCTCGAGGACGACGACGACGTCCAGGCCGTCTACCACAACCTGGCCTGACGCCCGCGCCCGGTCCCGTGCGCATGCCCGTGCCCGTGCCCGTGCCCGTGCCCGTGCCCGATCTCGTCCCCGTCCCCGTCCCCGTCGTCCCGAGGTGACTCAGCGTCGCTTCTTCGCCTTCGCCGCGGGTTTGGTCGCGGCCTTCGCCGCGGACTTGGCCTTCGCCGCGCTCTTCGCCTTCACCTTCGCCTTCGCCTTCGCCTTCACGGGCTTCGGCGTCGCCGCACTCTTCGCCCCCGCCTTCGTCGCCACCTTCGCCTTCGCCACAACCGCGCCGCCGCCGCCGCCCTTCCCCGCGGCCTTCTTCGCCTGGTGCGCGCGCACCTTGGCGATGTAGCTGGCCGCGTCCGGTGTCTGGCAGGCGGTGTCGCCGTGATCGACGACGACCTCGCCGATGCGGCGGGCCGCGGCGATCGCGGGCTCGGCCAGGGCGTCGGACCGACCGCCGATCGCGATCAGCGCGGAGTTCATGCCCTCGCGGCTGCTGTTGGGC
>JAEUJY010000015.1 GCA_016794525.1 Myxococcales bacterium | reverse complement strand
GCCGCCGGCGAAGCCGGCCGCGACCCCGCCGGCCGCGACCCCGCCGGCCGCGACCCCGCCGGCCGCGACCCCGCCGGCCGCGACCCCGCCGGCCGCGACCCCGCCGACCAAGCCGGCCGCGCCGCCCGCGGCCAAGCCCGCCACCCCGGAGCACGGCTGATGTGGATCTCCGACTACGCGATCCGCAAGCCGATCGTCACGACCGTCGTGATGATCGCGCTGGTGGTGTTCGGCCTGGTCGCGCTCAACCGGCTCGACACCGACGAGTTCCCCGACGTCGAGATGCCGCTGGTGGCGGTCACCGTCGTCTACCCCGGCGCCTCGCCCGGCACCGTCGAGCGCGAGCTGGTCGACCCGCTCGAGGAGTCGTTCCAGTCGCTGTCGGGCGTCGACAACATCCAGTCGACCTGCGTCGACGGCTACGCGATCATCATCGTCTTCTTCCGCTTCGGGCGGAACATCCAGGAGGCGACCCAGGACGTCCGCGACAAGATCTCCGAGAAGCGGGCCGACCTGCCGACCGAGATGGAGGAGCCGATCCTGTCGCGGTTCAAGGCCTCCGACTTCCCGATCGTGTCGCTGGTGCTGGCCTCCGACGATCTGGCGCCGGTCGATCTGACCGAGCTCGCCGAGCAGAAGATCCAGCGCGAGCTGTCGTCGATCCCCGGCGTGGCCTCGGTCAGCGTCGTCGGCGGCACCAAGCGCGAGATGACGGTCGCGGTCAAGCCGCACGAGCTGGCCGCCACCGGCCTGGGCATCAACCAGGTGGTGCAGGCGGTCGCGACCCAGAGCCTGGCGGCGCCGGTCGGGCGCCTGACCGGGCCGTTCGACGAGCGCACGATCCGGCTGCGCGGCCGGCTCGAGACCAAGGAGGACTTCGCGCAGCTGGTGCTGTCGCGCTCGGGCACCAAGGTGGTGCGCCTGGGTGAGGTCGCCGACGTCGCGCCCGGCGCCGAGGACCAGCGCTCGGCGGCGCTGTACGACGGGCAGGGCGCGGTGGCGATCGACGTCAAGAAGGCGTCGGGCTACTCGACCACCGACGTCAGCGCCAAGATCAACGCCCGGCTGGCCGAGCTGCGGCTCGACCTGGCCAAGAGCCACCCCGGCACCCGCCTCGAGGTCGTCCGCGACTCCGGCGTCCGGGTCGAGGCCTCGGTCGACGACGTCAAGAGCTCGCTCATCGAGGGCGCGCTCTTGACGATCCTGGTCGTGTTCCTGTTCCTCAAGTCGTGGCGATCGACGGTCATCACCGGCCTGGCGCTGCCGGTGTCGGTGATCGCGTCGTTCATCGCGGTGCTGGCGTTCGGGTTCACGCTCAACGTCATGTCGCTGCTCGGGCTGTCGCTGGCGATCGGCATCCTGATCGACGACGCGATCGTCGTCCGCGAGAACATCGTCCGCCACATGGAGCGCGGCAAGGATCACGTCCAGGCCGCCAAGGACGGCACCTCCGAGATCGGGCTGGCGGTCGCCGCGACGACGTTCTCGATCGTCGTCGTGTTCGTGCCGATCGCGTTCATGGGCGGCATCGCCCAGCAGTGGTTCGCGCCGTTCGCGTTGACGATCGCGTGCTCGGTGCTGGTGTCGCTGTTCGTGTCGTTCTCGCTCGACCCGATGCTGTCGGCGGTGTGGGCCGACCCCGAGGCCACCGGCCACAAGAAGTCGTGGCTGACCCGCCAGCTCGACTACTTCGATCGGGCGTTCGTCGCGCTGACCCGCTTCTACAAGAAGGTCATCCGCTGGGCGCTGCGCCACCGGCTGCTGATGGTCGTGATCATGTTCTTCGTGCTGGTCGGCACCGCCGCCATCCCCGGCACCGGCATGGTCGGGTGCGCGTTCATGCCGGTCGAGGACCGCAGCGAGTTCTCGATCCAGATCGACACGCCGCCGGGCTCGAACCTCGAGTACACCCGCGGCAAGGTCGCCGAGGCGGTCGCGCTGGTGCGCAAGCACCCCGAGGTCGCGTACACCTACGCCACCGTCGGCGGGCAGGGCGGCACCGTCGACTCGGCGTCGATCTACGTGCGGCTCACCCCCAAGCACAAGCGGTCGGTGCACCAGGACGTGATCGCGCAGCGGGTGCGCAACGAGATCCGCGCGCTGTCGGGCGTCACCGCGTACATCTCGACCGGCGGCTTCGGGCCGCAGAAGCAGGTGCAGATCGAGCTCACCGGCGAGGACACCGCGGTCCTGACCAACCTCGCCGAGCAGGTCGCGGCGCGGGTGGCGACGGTGCCGGGCGCGGTCGACGTCGGGCTGTCGAGCAAGGGCCAGCGGCCCGAGGTCGAGGTCGTGCTCGATCGCGAGCTGGCCGGCGCGCTCGGGGTGTCGGTGGCCGACGTCGCGCAGGCGCTGCGGCCGGCGTTCACCGGCCTCGACGTCGCCGACTGGATCGACGCCACCGGCCGCACCCGCGACGTCGTCGTGCGGCTGGGCTCCGACTGGCGGCAGCGCCCCGAGGATCTCGAGGTGCTGCCGGTGGTGCTGATGGGGCCGAACGGGCCGACCACCGTGCCGCTGGGGCAGATCGCCAAGATCAAGCGCAGCCTCGGCCCGGCGCTGGTCGAGCACAAGGACGGCGATCGGGTCATCACCGTCGGCGCCAACACCGAGGGCCGGCCGCTGTCGGCGGTGATCGGCGACATCGAGGCCAAGCTGGCCGACCTGCAGCTGCCGCCCGGCTACGAGCGGCGGCAGGGCGGCGAGGCCGCCGATCAGCAGGAGGTCTTCACCCGCATCTTCATCGCGCTCGGCACCGCGGTCTTGCTGATGTACTTCATCCTGGTGATCCAGTTCGGCTCGTTCCTCGAGCCGCTGCCGATCATGGCGTCGTTGCCGCTGTCGCTGATCGGCGTGATGCTGGCGATGCTGGTCACCGGCTCGACGCTCAACCTGATGAGCATGATCGGCGTGATCCTCTTGATGGGCATCGTCGCCAAGAACGCGATCCTCTTGATCGACTTCGCCAAGCAGGCCGAGCGCGAGGGGCTGTCGCGCGAGGAGGCGCTGATCGAGGCCGGCGGCGTCCGGCTGCGGCCGATCATCATGACCTCGGTGGCGATCATCGCCGGCATGCTGCCGATCGCGATCGGCTCGGGCGAGGGCGGCGACTTCCGCGCGCCGCTGGGGCGCGCGGTGATCGGCGGCGTGATCACGTCGACGGTGCTGACGCTGCTGGTGATCCCGACCTACTACGACATCCTCACCCGCGGCCGCGATCGGCTGCTGCGGTTCCTGCGCCGCAAGCAGCCGCCGGTCGCGGTGGCCACCGCCGCGCCGGTCGAGCCGCCGCCGGCGCCGCCGCCGGTGGCGTGACTACTGGACGCGGACGTTGAGGGTGTAGGCGCCGAACGCGGTCGGGTCGAAGCTGTCGACGACGACGTACAGCGTCGCCGCCGCCGGCGCGAGGTAGGTCGCGACCTCGGGGCTGGCGCCGTCGCTGCCGGCCAGGCAGATCGGCATCAGCGTGCACGGCTGGACGATCTCGACGGCGCCGTCCCAGCCCTGGGGCGTGAGCGTCGCGGTCAGGGTCTTGCCGGCGGCGACGGTGACCTCGTAGATCGCGTCGGGGCCGTCGTTGACGAAGCCGGTGCACGCCTGCGGCGGCTGGACGTCGTTGTGGTAGCCGGTGAGGTCGGCGTTGATCGTCGCCCCGCCCGAGGCGTGGGCCGCGGTGGTGACGTCCTCGGCGCCGGCGCAGATGTCGTTGCCGGGCGGGCGGCCGTCGCTGCCGGGGGCGTCGACCGGGGCGTCGGCGCGGGCGTCGAGCGTGGCGTCCACCGCGGCGTCGGCGGCCGACTGGCCCTGGGCGCAGGCCGCGGCCAGCGCAGCGGCCAGCGCGAGACAGGCGTCGCGACCGATCATCCGGGTACGGTACGCCGGACCGCCGGGTCGCGCCAACTGACGCGCGCGCCGATGTGGCGGCGGTCGCAGTGCTACGGTACCGACGTGCACGCCGCCAGCGCCCGATCCGCGCGCGAGATGCTGGACGCGGTGCAGTCGCTGGCGCGGCTGGACGCGCTGGCGTGCGACGACTACGCCGCGCAGCTCGCCGCCGAGGTCGCGGCGATCGACACCTCCGAGGCCGGGCTGGCCGAGCGCGACCTCGCGCTGGCCGCGGCGCTGGGCACGCTCGACGGCTTCGCCGCCCGGGCGATGCGCATCCGGCTCGAGCACGCCCTCGCCGACGACACCGCGCTGCCGGCGGCGTTCCGCGCGACGCTGGCCGCCACCGTGATCGGCTACGCCGACGACCTCGGCCGGCTGCGCCAGCGGGTGGCCGGCGCGGTCGTGCGGGTCGCGCCGACCCGGGCCGGCCTGGTGGCCGACGCGGTGGTCGAGGTCGCCGCGGCGACGCTGGCCCAGCGCGAGGCGTTGATCGCCGCGGTGCTGGGGATCGCCCGGGCCCAGGCCGCCGCGGCGCTGGCCCAGGCGCGGGCCGCCGCCGCCGACCGCACGGTCGACGACAGCGCCCGGGCCCGCTGGTCGTCGATCCGCCAGGAGCTGGAGGCGCTGGTCGCCGCGCCGGCGCGGATCGTCGGCGCGCCGTGGGCGGCCCGGGTGGCGCAGCACGCGCCGGTCGACGAGCGGCCGGTCGTGGCCGAGCCCAGCTTCGGCGAGCTGATCGAGCTCGATTGAGCCCGCGCCGTCAGAACGTCGTCGCGACGCCGACCGCGACGCCGCCAGGCGTCGGCGCGACGTCGACGGTGGCCGGCGTGCGCAGCGCGCGGCGCCACAGGTAGCCGCTGGCCACCGCGCCGACGCCGGCCAGCCCGGCGGCCACCCACGACGCGTGCTGGTAGGCGCGGGCGAGATCGACGCGATCGCGGTACTGGTCGCGCTGCAGGTCGGGGGCGCCGGCGTCGTCGGCCCAGCCGCGGGCGCGCAGGTACAGCAGGCCGGCCGTGACACCGACCGCGAGCGTCGCCCCCGACGCGATCCACGCCGGCCGGGTGCTGGGCCGCGCCGGTCCCGGCGGCGCGCGATCGGGCGGCGGGGGCGGCGGCACGATCGCGACGGGCGCGCGGGTCAACGCGGGGCGGACCGCCTGGCGATCGCGGGTGGCGACGTCGACGTCGACGTCGCGGGCGACGTAGCCGTCGGCGGTCACGTGCAGCGTGTGGTGGCCGAACGGCAGCCACACCAGCCGCGCGCCGACCAGCGTGTCGCCGGGGCTGAACGCGCTGACGGTGAACGCGGCGCCGCCGGGCTCGGGGCTGACGTCGATCGGCGCGAAGTCGCCCGCGCGCAGCTGATCCTCGACGGCGGCGAACACCGCCCGCACCGACGCCAGGAAGCCGGGATCGAGCGAGCCGCCGCGGGTCAGGCACTGCCCGAGGTACAGCTGCGCGCGCGGCAGATCGCGGGCCTTGTGGAACGCGACGCCGACGTTGCACAGCAGCTCGGGCCGCGGGTCGGCGGCGTGGGCGTCGCGGAACTTGCCGGCCGCGCCGACGAAGTCACCGGCCTTGGCCAGCGCCTCGGCCTCGGCGGCCAGCGCGTCGGCGGTGGCCGGCTCGGCGTGGGCGGCCGCGGGCGTGATCAGCGCCACGGCCATCAAGGCGGTCGAGAGCCTCACCCCGCCATCGTAGCCGACGGCGCGTTGCGCCGGTACCGACCTGCGGCGATACTGGACGGGATGCCAGGGCCTCCTCGCGCGTGGGCGCTGATCGCGCTGGCCAGCGCGGGCGCGTGCCTCGACATCCCGCCGTACCTACCGTGCGGCGAGGCCGATCGCGACTGCGACGGCTGGCCGGCGATGGCCGGCGCCCCCGCGGCCCGGGACTGCGACGACACCAACGCGGTCGTGAACCCGGCCGCGGTCGACGATCCGGCGACCGCGGTGATCGAGGACTGCTTCGCCGAGGCGCTGACGACGCCGCTGGCGCCGGTGACCGCCGAGGCGCGGGGCTGGAGCGTCGCCGACGTGGTCCTCGAGTTCGACAGCACGACGCGGATGCCGTCGAGCTTGCGGTTCAGCAACGTCGAGCTGCTCGGCAGCAACACCGACCCGTGCGTGCGCGACGAGCGCGCGGCCGGGATCTCGCTGTACCCGGCGTTCGGCGTCGACGACCAGTCGGTGCAGGTCGGTCAGATCGCGACGGTCCGCGGCGGCCCGGCGCTGGCGACCTCGCGGGTCACCTGGTCGCAGGCGGTGCCGATGGCGGCGACCGGGTTCGGCTGCGACGCCGCCACCACGATCACCGGCGCGATCGACTTCACCGTCCAGCCCAACGGCCGGGTGGTCCGCAGCGACGAGGTGACCGTCAGCGCCGGGGTCTCGACCTGCGCCGGCTGCGCCAACGCCACCGGCACGGCGCCGATCTTCACCAGCTACTGGACGTTCGCGCCGTCGTTCGATCGCTACCGGGTGCAGCCGGCGCCCACGTCGTCGGTCTTCCCCGGGGCCGGCATGCCCGCGATCGATCTGCCCGCGCCGGGGGCGCCGACGGCCGGGTGCATCAGCGGCGCCAACACGTCGTTGCCGCGGGTCGGCGTGGCGTGGTCGTTCCCGACGCCGATCGCCGGCATGCGCGCGCGCACCACCAACGACGGCCGGGTCAACCACGCGATGGTCGTCGACTGGGTGAACAGCAGCGCGGTCGCGGCCGGGACCCACCGGCTGGTGTCGGCGCTGGCGCCCGCGCTCGGCGGCGGCGGCGAGTGCCCCGACGCGCTGCTCCGGGCGATGGAGGAGTTCACGGTCCCGCCCACGCTGACGCCGACCGACTTCGTCGCGACGCGCGGCGTCTATCGCTACACCGGCGACGAGGGCGCGGGGATCACGATCACCGCCACCCAGGGCGTCGAGGGCGGGGCGGTGATCGAGGTGCCCAACGCCAGCGAGCGCGGCCTGACGGTGTGGCGCGGCACCGGCGGCAGCTACGTCCGGTTGCGCCGCGGTCGCGACTACCTGCTGCAGCTCGACGCCGATCGCACCGGCGTGATCTACCTGCCCGCGATCGTCGCGGGCACGACGCTGGTCGTCGCGGGCCCCGGCGGCGAGCCGCCGGCGTGAGCGGCGATCACGGCACCCACGACTCGGGCGGCGACCTCCACGCCGAGGCGTACTGCTCGTCGTGCAACCAGTCGTTCGCGCCCGAGATCGAGCGCTGCCCCAACGACGGGGTGCGGCTGATCAAGTTCGCGGCGTCGCGCGATCCGCTGATCGGGCGCGTGCTCGACGGGCGCTTCGAGGTGCGCGAGCCGCTGGGCCGCGGCGGCATGGGCACCGTCTACCGGGCGATCCAGCTGTCGGTGGATCGCGAGGTGGCGGTCAAGGTCGTGCACCCCAAGCTTGCCGACGATCGCCAGGCGGCCAAGCGGTTCTTGCGCGAGGCCCGGCTGGCCAGCCGCCTCAACCAGCCGTCGGTCGTCCAGGTGATCGACTTCGGGCAGACCGACGACGGCGTGCTGTACCTGGTCATGGAGCTCCTGCGCGGGCGCACGCTGGCCAAGGAGCAGGCCGGGCAGCGCCTGCCGCTCAAGCGGGTGCTGGCGATCGGGTCGCAGCTGTGCGACGCGCTCGAGGCCGCCCACGCCCAGGGCATCGTCCACCGCGATCTCAAGCCCGGCAACATCGTCGTCCTCGCCGACCCCCCGGGCCGCGACCTGCTCAAGGTGCTCGACTTCGGGCTGGCCAAGTCGCTGATCGCCGACACGTCGTCGCAGGTCACCAACACCGACGCGATCCTCGGCACGCCGCTGTACATGAGCCCCGAGCAGGTGCAGGGCAAGGGCAGCGAGCCGCGCAGCGATCTGTACGCGCTGGGCTGCATCCTCTACGAGCTCCTGACCGGCGCGCCGCCGTTCGTCGACCCGTCGGTCAACCTGATCCTGGCCCGGCACCTGTCGGAGCCGCCGCCGCCGCTGCCGGCCAGCGTACCGCCGCGCCTGCGCGGGCTGGTCACCCAGCTCCTGGCCAAGGATCCCGCCGAGCGGCCGGCCACGGCGGCCGACGCGCGCGCCGTGCTGCAGTGGGTGATCGACGGCGGCGCCGCGGCCTGGCCCGAGCCCGACGTCTCGGACACCGTGCCCGAGGTGCCGGCCGAGTTCGCGCAGACCGTCGCCCAGCCGACGCCGCCGCCGGGGATCGCCGCGGCGCGGATGCCGGGGGCGCCGCCGCGCCGGCGCTGGTGGCTGCCGGTCGCGATCGGCGCCGCCGCGCTCGGCGTGGGTGGGTACGCGCTGCTGGGTGGCGGCGGTGGTGGCGCGGGCTCGCGGCCCGCGGTCGCGCCGCCGGCGATCGACGCCGGGGCCGCGGCGGCCGCGGTGGTCGTCGACGCCGGGCCGATCGACGCCCCGCTGGTCGACGCGGCGGCGGCGCCGCCGCCGGTCGACGCCGGACCAGTCGACGCCCGCCGCCGCGACGATCGCGATCGGGGCGCGCGGTCCGTGATCGACGCGAGCACGCCCCGGGCTGCGGCGGTCGACGCCGCGCCGCCGCGGCCGCCGGTCGACGCCGCCGATCTCGACTTCTATCCGGGCAAGCGCTGAGCCGCGACGCGCCGCGAACTCGGAGAGGGCCCGTCGGGGCATGACCCGACGGGGAGGGCGTGGCGACACGCCCGAGGAACTCAGATCCGGACCCGCAGCACCTCGTAGGCCTCGGCGTAGGCGTAGCCGCTGATCCGGCCCATCGCCCGGGCCAGGTCGCGGCTCGACTCGAGATCGAGCTTGGGCACCTGCGAGGCGTGGGCGCTGATCGCGGCGATCTTGGTGTCGATCGTCGTCGAGATGTCGGCGAAGCACTGGCCGATCGACCGCGACTGCGCGTTCATCTCGGGCGAGCTGAGGAACGCGAGCAGGTCGCACGGCGAGCGGCGCAGCGCCGACACCGTCGCGCGGTTGACCAGGCCGTGGTCCCAGTGGAGGTCGTGGGCCGAGTGGGTGATGACCAGGTCCGGGCGGCAGTCGCCGACCATGTGATCGAACCGCCGCACCAGCTCGTGCATCGGCAGGTCCTCGACGCGGCACGGCCGGTCCTCGAGGATCACCAGCCGGGCGCCGATCAGCCGGGCGGCGGCCTCGGCCTCGGCGCGGCGCAGGTCGGGCTGGTTGGGCACCGACACCACCACCATCGTCACCATCGCGCCCTCGCGGGCGAGGCGCGCCAGCAGGCCGCCGGCGCCGACCTCGAGGTCGTCGGGGTGGGCGCCGAAGGCCAGCACGCGGCCGCCCTTCTCTTCGTCGAAGATGCGGTTCATGGCGAGGCCTCGGCGCGGGTGGCGCCGGCGCCGGCGAGGATCGCCGCGCTGTCGGGGCCACAGTTGAGCAGCAGGTCGAGGAACCCCAGGTGCGAGCAGAAGCCCAGCTCGGGGTAGCGCTGCGGGTAGACCGGGTGGGTGAACGCCTGCCACACCACCGTGATGCCGGCCTGGCGCAGCGCCTCGACGTCGAGGTAGTCGACCGAGCCGCCGCGGCCCGACAGGTACATCCGGGCGCCGACCTTGCGGCACAGGTCGATGATCCGCTCGGTCTTGGCGCCGACCAGCTCGAGCGACGACGCGCGCAAGACCGGGCGGGTGATGCCGAGCCAGCGCCGGGCCAGGCTGAACAGGTGGCCGTCGAGGTCGCACAGCGAGGTCCACGGGCGGGCGTAGACCTCGGCGAGCTCGTCCTTGTAGCGCGTGAAGTGCGGCGCCTTGCGGTAGTGGGTCTCGATCGTCAGCCAGGTGCGGCGCTGCCAGTCCTCGCGCGGGCTGGTGCTGGGCGCGATGCGCTTGTCGCAGATGCGCTCGTGCTGCGGGCCCTTGGCCAGCGGCACGGTCAGCCACGCCGGGCCGTGGTTCAGCTTGAGCTTGTTGCGGTGCTGGAAGTTGCCGGCCTCGAACTGCAGGTCGTCCATCACGACGAACAGGTCGGCCTTGGCCACCTTGTCGAGGTAGCCGAGCCACGGCAGGTACGAGGGCTGGTGGGCGGCGACGATCATCGGGCTCCTCCCGGCGGCGCGGCGGCGGCGGCGACGGCGCCGTGGCCGCGGGTCTCCCAGCTGGCGGTGTCGAGCGTGAACAGCCCCAGCGGCGTCAGCAGCAGGTACGCGACCGGCATCAGCACCGCCATCGGCAAGAACGCGATCGGGTGGACGCGCAGCCACGGCGGCAGCCGCCGGGTCGACGGCGACAGGTAGTAGATCATCCCGAACAGCGCGATCAGCCCGACGTGGAACTGCACCAGCCCGAAGAACTGGCCGGCCAGCACGTGGGCGGCGATCACGAACGGGTAGACCAGCAAGAGCAGCAGCATCGACAGGTAGTGCACCGACACCAGCGGGTGCAGCTTCCACGCGTGGCCGAGGCCGCAGGCGAAGTCGACGATGTTCGAGCGCTTCCACCGCAGCTGCTGGTTGAAGTAGCCGCGCAGGTCGGTGGGCGCCTTGGTGAAGCACATCGCGTCCATCGTCATCACCGTGCGGTAGCCGCGCTTGATGATCTGCCGGGTCAGGAACCGGTCCTCGCCGTACTTGATCGGGATGCCGGCGATGTTGCGGTCTTCGAGGATCGGCTCGAGCTCGATCAGGACGTGGCGGCGGTAGGCGGTGAGACACCCCGACAGGCACATCACCGAGCGCAGCGCGCGCTCGAGGTTCTTCAGGTGCTCCTGGCCGTAGTAGTACTTGATGGTCTGGAGCTTCGAGAGCCAGTTGGCGTTGGGGTTGGACACGTGGACCCGGCCGCCGACCGCCGCCACCTCGGGGCCGGTGAACCGGGCCACCAGCTCGCGCAGCGCGGTGGGGTAGACGATCACGTCGGAGTCGACCGAGACGATGATCTCCGAGGTCGCCTCGCGCACGGCGTGGTTGATGCCCTTGCGCTTGCCCATGTTGTGCGGGTTGCGCAGCACGCGGACGTTGGCGTGCTCGCTGGCCGCCTTGCACGCCCACTCGTACGAGTCGTCGGTCGAGCAGTCGTCGACGACGGTGATCGCCAGCTTGTCGGCCGGGTACTCCAGCCGGACCAGGCTGATGATCGTGTCGTAGATCGAGCGCCCCTCGTTGAACAGCGGCACCACGACCGTGATCGTCGGCTCGTACCCGGCGATCGTCTCGTCGAACTTTCGTCCGCGCACGAGCGTCAGGTACAGCCCGAACACGTAGCGGTTCAGGAAGACGATGAAGATGAAGAGGTAGAGCGGGAAGGTCGACATCGCGTGATCGCGCCGCGCGCGACGGCGATGACGACAGCAAGAGCGATGCCGCCGCCGCGCGCGTGTGTTGTCGCGCGGTCGGACGCGTGAGCGGTCGTACGATCGGGGCCGCCGCTTCCCAGGTGCGGGGTCTGTGCCCACGCCTGGTCGCAGCGCGGTGCGCCCGCGCACGCGCCGCATCCGCGAGTTAGGTGCGGCGCGATCGCCGCGCGCGAGTGGCGAACGTCTTGCAATCTCCGTCGACGCCGTGCCGCGCACGGCACCCTATGCCCGAACCGAAGTTGCGATCCGCTCCGCCGCCCGCGCGTCCGCGACCTGCAGCTCGGCCCGAGCCGCGCGTCGCGCCACCTCCGACCCCGGCCGCCGCGCGCGAGCCGATCTGGGACGGCGCCCACGACACCGTCGTGGTGCCGGCGCTGCCCGAGATGCGCGCCGCCGCCGACGTGATCCCGTTCGCGCCGCCGCGCGACGGCGCCGCGCAGCGCAGCCGCGCGCTCACCGCCGGCACGCTCGCCGACGGCTGGGATCGCGCGAAGCCGCCCGCGCTGGCGCCGCGTCCGCCGCGCGAGCGACGCGAGCCGACGCCGCCGGCGCCACGCCACGTGCGCCGCGAGGTCGAGGCGGTGGGCTCGGCGCCGGTCGCGGCACCGTCGGCCGCGAGCGTCGCGGCTGCGGTCGGGCGAGCGGGGACGGAGGCGGGGACGCAAACGGGATCGGGCACGGGCACGGGCACGGGCACGGGCACGGGGGCGGGGACGGGATCCGGATCGCGATCGGTCGCGGTCGCGGCTCCGGTCGCGGTCGTGGCTCCGGTCGCGTCCGCGGTCACGGTCGCGCCCGCGGTCGCGCCCGCGGTCGCGGTCTCCCAGCCCGCGCCGTTCGATCCGCTGTCCTTTCTATCGTCGTCGCGGCCGGCGAACACCGCGGTCGCGACGCCGGGCAACCGCTGGGACGTCTTCACGCGGCTCGGGCTGGGGCCGCCGGCGGAGCTGTCGAAGAAGTCGGCCAAGTGGATGGTGTCGGCGTACCGCCTGCTCGGCTTCGTGGTCCTGACGATCATCGTCGTCGTGCTGGTCGGGTACCTGGCGACCAGCGCGTTCTACGTGGTCAGCGACAGCTGGGTGCGGCCGACGGTGGTGTCGGCGACCGACGAGCGCGTCCTGGCGCTGCAGGCCCAGGTCGATCAGCACCAGACCGCGCGCGATCAGCTGGTCGCGCAGCTGCGCCACGCCGATCGCGCGATCGCGATGGAGCAGGGCTACCAGGCCGAGTTCGCGCGGGCGATCCGCGCCGACCTCGAGGGCCGCACCGCGGCGCTCGACCGCGTCCGCGCGCTGGCCCGCGACTACGCCGGCGCCCGGGCCCGCATCACCCGCTCCAACCAGGCCTACGCCTCGGCGTCGCAGCGGCGGATGGCGCAGGAGTACTCGGCCGGCCTGATCGATCGCAACGACATGCTGTCGGGGCGGTTCCAGGTCGCGCAGATCACCAACTCGACCTTGACCCTGGCCGAGCGCCAGGCCGAGTTCGAGACCCGGGCGGCGTCGCTCGAGGCCGAGGCGGCGTCGCTCGAGGCGATCGTCTCGGAGCGCGGCGGCGATCAGGTGCTGTCGTACGAGGTGCTGCGGATCAAGCAGGAGTACGACCGGTCCCGGCTCGACACCGCGCGCGCGCTCGAGGAGCGCGAGGTCGTGAAGTCGGGGCTGGCGCGGCAGGAGGCGATCCTGGCCGACCTGCGCGGCACGCCGTACCTGCGCGCGCTGGCCGACCACGCCGAGGTGGCGTTCGTGCCCTACGACAACCTGCACAACGCCGCGGTCGGCGCGCCGCTGTACCGCTGCTCGCTGGGCATGATCATCTGCCACCACGCCGGCAAGGTGCTGGCGATCTTGCCGGGCGAGGTCACCGGCAAGCACCCGCACCGCGATCAGACGCTGCGGGGCCAGCTGGTCGAGATCCAGATCGACGGCAAGGGCGCGCGCGAGGACGTGCTGTTCGTGGGTGGCAAGCCGCTATGGCTGTGACCGCGCGTGCGGCGATCGTGCTGGCGGCCCTGCTGCCCGCGGCGCTGGGCGCGGCGCGCAGCGCGCGCGCCGACGACGACGGCTACTGCCAGCGGGTCAAGGGCGTCGCCGCCGCCGACGCCGCGCTCGGGCTGTCGCCGGCGGTGTTCGGCTCGGTCGGCTACGTCGAGGCGCCGGCCACCACCGCCGCGCCCGATCCGACCGCCAACGACACCCGGGTCACGGTCGGCGTGAGCTACCGGTTCACCGGCGCGGTCGAGGGGCTGGTCACCCGGGCCCGCGCCGACGCCGACTGCCGGCGCCACGAGGCCGAGGTGGCGATCGGCGACGCCGCGCGGGCCCAGGCGCTGGCCGCCCGGGCCGAGGTGCTCGACGCCGCGCTGACCGAGACCGATCAGCTGCTGGCGCGCACCCGCGCCGACGTCGCGGCGCGCCGCGCCACCGCGCCCGAGCTGACCGCGCTCGAGCTGCGGGTCGCCGATCTGCAGGCGCTGGCGGCGGCGACGACCGCCGAGCGCGGCCGGCTGCCCGCGGGCGACCGCGCCCCGGTGCCGCGCGCGCTGGCCCGGCTGCAGGCCGCCGACGCCGAGGTCGAGCGCCGCGAGGCGTCGCTGCGGGTGCTGCGCGCGTTCGACCTGTCGGCCCGGGTCGGCTACGACTCGCTGGCCGGGCAGGACGACGACTCGCCGTACTTCGCGGTGGTGTCGGCGTCGGTCAACCTCGGCGTGCTGTGGCAGCTGGTCGGCAACCGCGACGCCGCGGCCGGCCGGCGGCGCATGCTCGAGCGGGCCCCGGCTGGCGCCGGCAACCGCGCCCGGCTCGAGGCCGAGCTGGCCGACGAGCGCAGCCGCGCGGCGTCGACCGCGGCGCTGGTCGACGAACTCGATCGGCAGTACCGCGAGCTCAAGAGCCTGGGCGGCGACGCCAGCCGGCGCATCGCCCAGACCGTGTGGTTCGATCTGGTGCGGATGCGCGCCGAGCACGCGTACCTCGCGGCCCACGTCGCCGCGCTGGCGACGATCGTCGGCGAGGCCGGGCCGTGACCGCCGGCGCGCGCTGGGCGTGCGCGCTGGCCGTGGCGCTGGGCTGCGCCCGCGGTCAGGCCGATCCGGGCGGTGGCACCGCGCAGGCCATCGCCGACGATCTGCCGGCGTGGTGCGCGACCAAGGGGCGGTTCGCGGCGGTCGACGGCGCCGCCGCGATCGACGCGCCGACCTTCCGCGCGGTCGCGCCGACCACCACCGGCGACGCCGCCGAGCTGGACTTCACCTACCGCGGGCCCACCGCCAAGGTCGTGGCCCTGGCCTCGGGCCAGCGGCGCCGCCAGCTCGGGCTCAAGCTGCGGGCCGAGGACGGCTGCAACCTGGTCTACGTCATGTGGCGGCTCGAGCCGACCCGCGAGCTGGTGGTGTCGGTCAAGCGCAACCCCGGCAAGCACGACCACCGCGGGTGCGGCGCCGGCGGCTACACCGACGTCGCGGCGGTGCCCGCGCCGGCGCTGGCCGCGGGCGATCATCGCGTCCTCGCCGCGGGCATCGTCGACGACACGCTGACCGTCACGATCGACGGCGTCGAGCAGTGGCGCGGCCCGCTGCCCGCCGGCGCCCGCGCGCTGCGTGGCGCCGCCGGCGTCCGCTCGGACAACGTCGCGTGGACCGCGCGGCTGCGCGCGCCGCTCGCCGCGGGCGCGGCCGCGCGCTGCCGGGCCGCCGACGGCGACTGACAGGTCACCCGCTCAGTTGAGCAGGCGGTCGTCGTCGCGCTCGCCGTCGCCGTGGTCGTCGGCCGCGGGGGCGAGCTCGTCGTCGAGGTCGTCGTCGAGCTCGTCGTCCTCGCCGGCGTCGTCCTCGTCGTCGGTGCACCCGCAGCTGATCGCCTGGCCCGCGCACGCGGGGCAGCGCTCGGCGTCGCAGCCCGGCACGTGGTACTGGCCGGGCCGGACCGCGCAGTCGAAGCACGGTCGGCCGCTGCCGGCGCCCCAGTCCTCGGGTTCGTGTCCGTACCGGACGCGCGCGTACTCGACGCCGTCGATCTCGTACGTGGTGATGGCCTGTGCGGCCGCGATCTCCCTGTCCCAACCCGCCACCGTCATGGGCGCAACCTAGCGCCAGGCGCGCCGGCTGTCGAGCCGCGATCGAACGCCGTCACTCGCCACCGAGCACCACCGCCACCACCTTGCGGCCGAGCCGCTCGGCGATCGGCGGCGTCACGTCGACCGCGAGCGCGTCGAGGTGCGGCGCGTAGGACGGCACGGTGCCGGGGGCGATCGAGCGGCGCGTCGCGGCGACCAGCGCGGCGAGCGCGTCGCGGCTGATCGCGTGGTCGCGCGCCACGCCCATCACCCGGCCGGCGGTCAGGCGGCCGTGCCGGCCGCGCAGATCGCCGGTGCGCGCGCCCAGGCAGCGGGTCAGGTGCACCTGGTGCAGCTCGAGCGCGGCGCCGCGCCACGCGCTGGCCAGGGTGCGCCCGGCGGCGACGCCGACCAGCGCCGGCGCGTCGGGATCGTGGGGCAGGGCGACGCACGCGACGACCGGCGGCGTGCGGTCGAGCAACAGCGAGATCACCCGGCGGCCGCGGCCGCGGTGCCAGTCGAGCACGCGGCCGATCGCCGGCGGCTCGCCGCCTTCGTCGAGGCGCGCCTCGACCTGCTGATCGGCCCAGGCCCGGGCGGTGGCCCGCCGCTCCCACGCCTCGAGCGCGCCGTGCTCGCCGGCGCCGGCCAGCTCGGCCGAGCAGCCGATCGCGCCGCGCGCCAGCACGGTGGCGGCGTCGATCGTCGCTCGCGAGCCGAGCCCCATGCGGATGGCCGGCACGATCCGCTTGCCGACCAGGCCGTCCCGGCCCAGCTGCTCGAGCGCCGCCGACACCACGCTGACCAGCGCGTCGCCGGCGTCGCCGCCGCGGCCGTAGACCTCGCGCGGCCAGGCGAACACCGGGCCGACCAGCCGGCCGCGCACGGCCACGGGCAGGGTCGGATCGCCGGTGGCGAGCGACTCGACGCTGGCGAACACGCCCAGCGCGGGGTCCAGCGCCTGGGCCAGCGCGCTGTCGTCGACGGTGGCGCGCTCGCTGGCGCGCGAGGCGGTGAGACGGGCATCAGTGGCGGTGGCTCGCATCGGGGCTCCGGGCCCGCGTTCGGGCCTCACCGGGTAGGGTCGGTGGGACGCCCTCTGTGACGCCGAAGGGCCGCGGTCTTTCCTGCGGTGCCAGCCTTTGCCGCGGGCGGCCGCGGCGTCGATCACGCCCGGCCCGGTCAACCGGCGGGCCGGCTCGCGGCTCTCTCCACCCATGAAGCTCGCGATCTCATCGGGCGCCGCCGCGACGGCGCGTGGCGGGTGTCCCCCCCGGCGTGCTCGCTGCGCTCGCACCGACCCCACCCCGCGCCTGCGCCGGCGCCTCGCGGCGGCGACCGCGCTCGCGTCGGTGGTGGTGGCGTGCGGCTCGAAGGCCCCGCCGGAGGCGCCGGTCGCGGGCGGCGCCCGGGCCGAGGCGCCCGACGCCGTCGAGCGGGTCATCGCCGAGGTGCGCGCGCGGGCCCACGTGCCCGGGATGGCGGTCGCGATCGTCCAGGGCGGCGTGGCCGACGTGCGCACCGCCGGCGTGGCCAGCCTGGAGTGGGACGCGCCGGTGACCCGGCGTACCGCGTTCCAGATCGCGTCGAGC
Organism: Myxococcales bacterium; assembly: GCA_016794525.1. GTDB lineage: Bacteria > Myxococcota_A > Polyangia > Haliangiales > Haliangiaceae > UBA2376. Next base: position 9,846 of record JAEUJY010000015.1, on the reverse strand, counting down.
ACGAAGGTGTTCACCGGCACGCTGGTGCTGCTGCTGGTGCAGGACGGGCTCCTGGCGCTCGACCAGCCGGTGTCGACGTACCTGGCCGACGCGCCGGCGGCCTGGCGCGACCTGACCGTGGCGCAGCTCGCGGCCCACGCGTCGGGCATCGCCGATCTGGACGATCTGCACACGCCCGGCGACGCCACGCGCGCCTACCGCGACGCGCGCGAGCAGCCGCTGCGGACGCCGCCCGGCGCCGCCGCCGCGTACGGCCGCACCGACTTCGCGGTGCTGCAGGTGCTGCTCGAGCGCGTCAGCGGCCAGCCGTTCGAGGCGCTCCTGGCCGCGCGGATCCTGACGCCGCTCGGCATGACCTGCACCCGCTTCGAGCACGCCACCGACGACGACGTCACCCGCCGCGGCGACGTCATCGCCGCGCGCGCCGGGGTCTACCGCTGGGCCGACGGCGCGCAGCGCACCGCGGGCTTCCTGTACCCGACCCACAGCTACGCGTCGGGCGGGCTGTGGTCGTGCGTCGACGATCTGGTGCGCTGGGCCCAGGCGCTCGACGACGGCCGCCTGCTCGATCCGGCGCTCGAGGCCCGCGCCGCGACGCCGCTGCCGCTGATCGGCGGCGCCGCTTCGCCGTGGAGCGTCGCGTTCGCGACCGGCACGCTGCACGGCCTGCCGTGGTACGGGCACAGCGGAGGCCCGGCGCTGGCCGACATCGTCCGCGTGCCGAGCCGGCGGCTGACGGTGATCGTGCTGGCCAACCAGCAACGCCTGGCGCCGACGATCGCCCCGCTGCTGGCGAGCCTGGCGCTCGGCGCCGCGCCGCCGGCCGCGCCCACGCCCGCCGCGCTGGCTCGCCCGCTGGAGCGCGGCGAGCTGCAGGCCGATCGCGCGCTGGTGATCCGCCTGGCCGACGGCACCGTGCCCGACGCCCGCTGCGCGCCGGCCGCGCGGCCGCTGGCCGCCGAGCTGCGCACGTGGCTGCCGCTGTACGCGGCCGCGTGGCCGGAGCTGACCTCGCTCGCGCTGATCGATCGCCAGGTCGCGGTCGACGGTGGCGACGTCCGCGTCTACGCCGCGCGCTACGGCACGCGCGTCGCCGTGCGGTGGACCGTGACTCGCGACACGTCGGGCGCGCTCACCGGCGCCGATCTCGCGATCGAGTAGGCGGCGCCGCCGCGCGGCGCGCTAGGATCGCGGCCATGCGCCTGACGCGGATCCCGGCCGCCGTCGGTGTGCTCATCGCCGGCGTCACCGTCGCGTGCAACGACGGCGGCGGCGCGGTCTGCGGCGACGGCGTGTGCGACCCGGGCGAGCTCGCGACGGCGTGCCCGTACGACTGCGCGGGGCCGACCTGCGATCCGGCGCAGCCGGGCGCATGCGCCGGCGAGGCGATCTGCGTCGACCGGCAGTGCGTGGGCGCGTTCGGGCGCGGCTACGTCTTCACGGTCGCGTCGGGGACGTTCCCGGTGGTCGACGCGGCCGGCCAGCCGTGGGACGCCGCTGGCGATCCGCCCGACGGCCTGGTCCGGATCACGATCGGCGACGCGTCGTTCACCACGCCGGTGGCGCCCGACACGTGGGCGCCGGGCTGGGACGCCGCGACGCCGTCGATCGTGGTGGAGGCCGGCGCGACCTACGCGATCGACGTGCTCGAGCGCGATCCGACCGGCGACGCGCTGGCGTGGTCGTGCGCCGCCGCCCCGCTGACCGCCGCGCGGCTGGCTCACGGCGTGCTCGTCTGCGCCAGCCCCACGCTCCCCGACGCGCGCGTGACGATCACGGTCCGCCCCGGCTGATCCGGGCCGCGCCGCGGCGGCTCAGTCGATCGCCGCGGCCAGCGCGTCGGCCAGCGCGTGGGCGGTCGGGGGGCGGTCGTCGGGGTGCTTGGCCAGCGCGCGATGCACCACCCGCGCCACCGCGTACGGCACGCCGGGCCCGAGCTCGGGCAGCGGCGCCGACAGGTGGCGCATCAGCAGCTCGCGCACCGTCGGCGCCTCGTAGGGCGGGCGACCGACGAGCATGTGGAACAGGATGCAGCCGACCGCGTACAGATCGAGCCGGTGGTCGGACGACGTGCCGGCGATCTGTTCGGGGGCCATGTACAGCGGCGTGCCCACCGTCCAGCCGTCCTGGGTCAGCGCCGGGCCGCCGACGAGCTTGGCCGAGCCGAAGTCGGCGATCCGCACCTGCCCGTCGTCGGCGACGAAGATGTTCGCCGGCTTGAGATCGCGGTGGATCACGTCGACCGCGTGGGCCGCCCCCAGGCCCGCGGCCAGCTGCTGCGCGATCGCGACCGCGGCGGCGACCCGCAGCGGGCCGCCGGCGAGGCGCGCGTCGAGCGTCGGCCACGGCACGAACTCCATCGCCAGGAACGGGCGCCCGTCGGGCAGCTGGCCGTAGTCGAGCAGCTCGACGATCGCCGGGTGGCGGATCCGCGCCGCGACCCGGGCCTCGCGCAGGAACCGCGCGACCGCGCGCGGCTCGCGGGCCTCCGACGGTCGCAGCACCTTGAGCGCGATCGGTCGGTCGAGCGCGAGGTGCACCGCGCGGTAGACGATCGCGGTGGCGCCGTCGCCGACCCGCTCGACCACGCGGTAGCGCCCGAGCAGGTCGTTGCGCCGCTCCGGCTGCAGCTCGCCGCCGCCGCTCACCAGGCGGCGCAGCTCGATCGTCGCGCCGCCCGGCGTCGGCTCGTAGCCGAGCATCAGGTCGGCCTCGGCGCCGCCCACGCCGACCTGCACCCGCCCGAAGTGCTCGCCCTCGCTCCCCAGGTCGACCCGGGCGAGGCAGGCCAGGCGGCCGGCCACCGCGCGGCCCGTGGCGCCGGGCACGCCCACCAGCGCCACCACCGTCGCGCCGAGCTCCAGCGCGATCTGGTACGTGTCGGCGGCGGCGTTGTCGAGCGTGAGGGTCACGCCGATCGTCGGGTGGAACAGCGGGATGGCCGCCAGGGCGTCGGCCAGGCCCAGCGCGTCGCTGGCGGCGATCGCGTCGTCCAGCTCGACCCGCGCGTCGAAGCCGGTCGCGCCGTCGCGGCGCAGCCGCTGCACCGCCGCGTCGATCGCCTCGAGCAGCGGCGAGCCCGCCAGCGCGTGCCGGCCGGCGTCGACCTCGAGCAGGCGCGGATCGACCTCGGCCAGCGCCGCGACCGCGGCGGCCCGGCGCTCGGCCACCTGCCGCGCCTCGTGCTCGTGGCGCAGCTCGTCGGCGCGCTCGAGCGCCGCGGCGATCGTCGCGGACAGCTCGGGCTCCTTCCACGGCTTGGTCAGGTAGCGGAACACGCCCTCGGCGTTGATCGCCGACAGCGCCGAGTCGAGCGTCGGCTGGCCGGTCAGCAGGATGCGCACCACCCGCGGGTGGCGCGCGCGCAGCTCGCCCAGCAGCGCCAGCCCGCCCATCTCCGGCATGTCCTTGTCGCTGATGACCACCTCGACCGGCTCGCGATCGACCAGGTCCAGCGCCTCGGCCGGATCCTGCGTCGTCAGGATCCGCAGCGCCGGCGACGCCAGCAGCCGCGCCAGCGCGCGCGTGACCGCCGCCTCGTCGTCGACGATCAGCAGCGTCCGCGCCCCCGTCACGGGCCGCCTCCCGCCGCACGCACGCGCGCCCGCGGACCGCGGCGGCGTGCCGCGCATCCGTCCCGGGCCACCTGCCCGCGCATCGGGGGCGTCTCGACGTCCATCGCTGTGGCGGCAGCGTACCAGGATGTCTCGATCCTGGCCGCGCCCGCTGGGTGAGGACGACCCGCCACGCCCGCGGCGGGCGGGGCAGGGGGGCGCTGCTGTCTGGAGCCGATGCGCGGGTATGATCCGCGGACCTACGGTTTACGAAACCGTTGGCCTGCGCCCGTGTCGCTCTGCATGTCGTTGATGGCGTTCATGATTCCCGGGCTGCAGTCCGGACTGTAGCTCGCGGTGTAGCTCGCACTGTAGCTCGGCATGTAGCTCGCCCCGCCACCGTCGACGATTTGTTCGGCGGCGCGCGCGTCGACCGCGAGCGCGGGCCGCGGCGTTGCCGGCAGCGGCAGCTGGAGCTTCGCCAGCTCGGCGCAGATCGTCGGCCACGGGAACGACGTGTAGAGGCCGATGATGTCGCTGTCGCCGGGGTGCGTGAGCGGGCGCAGCACCTCGGCGCGCCCGCCGTCCACGCGGGCCAGCGTGACGAACGTGCGGCGCAGGTCGTGGCCGCGGCGCGGGCGCAGGCCGATCAGCGCCAGGTCGCGGTGGAAGACCTTGAGCGTGTCGGCCGGCTTGCGGATCTGGTTGCGCTCGGTGGGCAGCACCAGGTCATCAGGCTCGGGCGCGCGCCCGTATTTGCCGGCCCAGCCGTCGGCCTTCCACGCGTCGAGGATGATCGCCAGCGACGGATGCACCGGGATCTCCCGGGTGACCTTGGTCTTGGTCCGCTGCTTCTCGCCGGACCGCGCGACCAGCAGCTTGCCCAGCGGCGCGCAGCTCGGGTTGTAGTCGCGCCACCGCAGCGCGGCGGCCTCGCTGTGGCGCACGCCGGCGAGCCCCTCGAGCGCGTAGAACACGCGGCGGTAGTCGGCGATCCGCGGGTCGGAGACGATCGCGATCAGCTCGTCGCGCTCGAAGATCGCGGTGGACCGCCACTCGGGATCCTTGTCGACGTTGGCGGGCAGGGTGCCGGCCTCGACGACCACGGGGCTGGCGTCGATGTGCTCGTCGATGACGGCGCCTTTGAACATCAGGCGCAGGGTCGAGAACACGTGCAGCACGGTGCGCGGCGCCAGCCGATCGCCCTTGCACTTGGGCGCCTCGCTGGTCTTGTTGCCGATGGCGGTCATCAGCTCGCGGATGTGTCGGGGCCGGACCTGGGCGATCGCCATGTGGCCGATCAGCGGCAGCACGTGCAGCCGCAACCGGGTGGCCTCGTCCTTGGCGGTGGCGACGTGGCCGCGCCGCTTGAGCCACTCCTCGCAGTACGCGGCGACGGTCAGCGCCTCGGCGGGCGCGTCGGCGCCGATGCGCTCGGCGGGGGCGGCATCGACGGGCGGCACCAGCCGCAGCGCGCCGCGCGCGGCCGGCATCGGCAGCACGCGGGCGGTGCGCGCGGCGGCGGGGCGCGCCGTGGCGTGCTCGACCGGATCGCGCCCGGCGGCGGCCTGGCGCTCGACCTCGGCGGCCAGCTCGCGCGCGAGCGCCTCCTGGCCGCGGCGATAGCCGCTGCTCCGACACTCGGCCTTGCCGGCGGTGTTCTTGAACTTGATCCAGATGACGTCGCCGCGGGCGTAGATCGATGCCATGGGCTACCGCCTCACGCCCCGGTTGCGGGGCGTCTTGCTCTCGGGTGCGTGCTCGGCGATGTAGGCCTCGACGATGCGCCGCGCGAGGGCGCTGTGGCCGAGGTTGGCGCGCTTGGCGAGCGTCAGCAGCGCCGCGTGTTGCTCGTCGTCGAGCCGGAAGGTGACGACCTGGCGAGACGTCGGCGGGGAGCGGACGCCCAGCTCCTCGGGGGTCGGAGTGCGAGCCATGCCCGCACGGTGTCATACCGAGGTGTATACATCAAGCGCCGGCCTCGACGATCGCGCGGGCTCGCTCGGCGACGTCGGCGGCGCGGCCGGCGCTGGCCAGGAACGCCACCAGCGCGGCCCGTTCGATGCGATAGACCCGGCCCGCGCGCCGAGCGGGCAGGCGGCCCGATCGGATCCAGCGCCGCAGGGTGCCGGGGGCGACGTCGGCGAAGCTGGCGGCCCGCGCGATCGACAGGTACCCGGTCCCGGCGTCTTGGCCGACGTTGCGGCGCGCGTCGACCGCGCTGCGCTCCTGGAAGGCCGCGCGGATCTCGTCGCGCACGACATCACGGACGATGGCGCGGAGTGTCTCGTCGAGCTGGCTGGCGGCGGTCATGGCTTCCTCCGGGTGGGCGTACGACCTGGGCGCGCTGCCGCGGGCGCTGCGGGGCGGCGAGTCGGCGCGACGAACGCGATCCGCAGGCCGCGGGGATCGGGGGCCGCCGTCGCGGCCGTGGCCTTCGCGTCCTCCTTCGGCAGCGCGGCGGTCAGCCTGGCGATCAGCAGGTCGAGCGCCTGGCCGGGGTCGATGCCGGCGAGCGGGTGGGGCGGCGGAGCGCCGGGCATCGCGATCGGTTTGCCGGGCTCGGCTTCGAGCGCGGCGAGGATCGCGCGGCACGCCGCGGCACCCTGGGCCTTCTGCTCGGCGGTCGCGTCGGCGGCTGTTGCTTCTCGGATCGCCTGAAGACTGGCATTCATTGGGTGATTCCTCGGTGTGAGGTGGGCATTGAGGCGACGCGTGCGTGTGTGCCAATGTCAAGTGATGACAAATAGTTAGACGCTGGCACTGGCAAGTGCTATTCGTGGCCAATGGGTGATTCAAGTGAGTTTGAAGTCCCGCATTCGCGGGATATCTCGACCAGTCGTCCTGAGGACGTTGGCGATCTGCTCGCTGTGCGATCACGGCGAAATCGGCGCGTGAGATACGGCCTAGAACGGCAGTTCCTCGGGTTGGCCGATCAGGTTGTCCCTCGGCCGCAGGCGACGGATGAGTCGCGCCTCCTCGTCGATGGCGGCGGGGCCGGACATGACGCGGACGGCGACCTCGACGCGGTCGCGGCGGTAGGTGAGGCCGGGGTCGTGCCCCTCGGCGTACTGGCCGCGCCAGAAGCCCTTGTAGCGGCGCCACTCCTGGAAGTGCCGGGTGAGGGTCTCGTAGAGGTTGTCGGTGTGGCTCTCGCCGACGTAGACGACGATCGGCTGGCCGGCGGTGTCGCGCTCGCGGATGACGTAGACGCCGGACTTGCCGCGCAGCGCCTGGACCCAGTCCGGGTAGCGGTCGCCGCGGGCGCCGACCGGGCGATACGTGAGCGCGGCGCTGCGGTTGCGATGCGGGGCGCGCTCGATCGTCCGGTGGCTCCAGCGGCGGAGCCAAGGGCCAGGATCGACGGCGCGTGAGCGCAGGTGATCGGCCCACAGCTCGAGGTGCAGGTGCATCAGGTGGCGGGGGTCGGTCGGGTCGCCGCCGATGGTGCCGAGCGCATCGCCGGCGGCCACGACCTGGCCGAGCTCGACCGCGAGCCCGGCGAGGTGCGTGTAGTAGCTGGTCCACCCGTCGGCGTGGCGGATCGTGACGGTGCCGCCGCGCGGCGTGTGGCGCGCCTGGGTCACCAGGCCGGGGCCGATGGCCAGCGCCGGCACGTTGTCGGGCATAAAGTAGTGCAGCGAGCCGTGGGGCGTGCCCGGCGGGTAGAGCGCGGTCTGGTCGAGCGCGTGGCGGCGGCGGAACATCACGTCGGCGCCGAGGTGCTTGCGCTTGCCGCCGTCGCGCGGCGAGCCCCAGCCATCGGACACTTCGGCGCGGCGGTCGCCGAGCGCCGGCACCGGGAACACCCACGCGTCCGGCGGCTCGCGCAGCACCGGCGGCGTCATCGCCGCGGCGACCGAGGCGCGGCCGGGTCGCGCCAGCCACGCGCCGACCGCGGCGAGGCCGCCGGCGCCGAGCACGAGCGGCAGTGGGCTAGCGGCGGTCACGACGCTCGCTCCTTCTGCAGCGCACGGAGGACCGGCGGGCCAGCGACCGCGGCGCCAACTACCACGCCGGCGATCACCGCGACGCGCGACAGCGGCAGGTCACCGAGCGGACCGCCCTCGACCGGGATGTGCGGCGCCGGCGCCGACGGCACGCCGCCGAGCGCCTGGAACTGCTCGCGCCACTGCCGCGCCCGCTTGCGGTAGTCGAGCGCCTGGTCGTAGGTGCCGCGCCACATGCGCGCGTACGTGCCCTTGTTGCTGGTGTACCAGGCGAGCCACTCGCGCTCGAACTCGCCCCACGAGTGCACGAACGCGCCCTGGTAGGTCTTCCAGCGGACGTCCTCGGCCGAAGGGCGTGGCGTCATCCAGCCGTAGACCGTGGCCCACTCGGCGGCCGGGTCGCTGTCCTTGCCGACGCCAGGGTCGCGACCGCGCTCGGTCCGGAACCGCGCTCGAGCCTTGTCGTACTCGGCCTCCCAGGGCTGGCGGAACGTCGCGTAGATGTCGCGACCGATCGCGCTCACGTCGGCGTTGGTGATGTTCATCTCGGCAAGGATCACGCCGGGAGTCTTCACCGCCCACCAGCTCGCGTTGCGGAAGCCGCGCTCTTGCGCGTAGAGGTCGGCGACGCTGCGCGACCAGCGGACCTTCGCCGGGTTCGACAGGTGGCGGCTCGCGCCGGCGGCCTGGGCGTGCTCGTGCACCAGGTCGAGGTCGATCGCGCGGTGGCCGCGACGCTTCAGGTGCTCGACCACGCGGCCGACGCCGGCGGCCTCGGACATGCCGGCGTTCCAGCCGAACACCACCAGCTCGACGAAGCGCGGGTTGCGCCAGTCGGTGCGGAGGTTCGGCACGTCGGCGTGGTGGCGCTGGTAGCTGTCGACGATGCGGCGCAGGAGCCAGGCGGCGATCGGCACGTTCACCTCCGGATCGAGCAGCTGCGCCCGCGTGTAGCGGGTGCCGTGGGCCTGGTTGAAGGCGTGGCGCACCACCTCGACGATCTGCAAGAGGCCCCAGGCGGCGGTGCCGCGCGCGCTGGGGTTCATGCCCGACTCGCGCATCGCCAGCGCGCGGAAGAACTCGATCGGGATGCTGCCGCGGTGGCGCTCGAAGATCGGATCGAAGTGCCGCGGCAGGCTGCCGGCGGCGGGCGCCTCGACCTGGTCGGGCGAGGTCACCGGCCCGACGTCGATGATCGGCAGGTGGCGCGGCGCGGGGCTGATCGCCGGCCGCGGGGGCGGCTCGACGATCGGCCGCGACGGCGGCAGGGTCGCTGCGGCGGCGGCCGGCGCGGCGGTCAGCCAGCGCGCGCCGTAGTACCCAGCGACACCGACGCCGGCGAGGAGCGCGCCGGTCCGGATCCAGGTGTCGTCGTGGTGGGGCATGAGTTGCTCCGTGGAAGGGTTGGCTTCGGATCAGGATCTGGAGTCGCGCGAGCGACCGCCGGCGATCACGGGTTGATCAGTCGGTTGGGTTGCTCGTCGCTCGTGTCAGGTCACTCGGCCGGGTAGATGTGGATCTCCGCGGCGCGGCCGATCACCGGCACGCCGTCGCCGCACTCGCTCGGGCCCTGGTCGGGCGCGGGCTCGCTGGGCTCGGGCTCGCCGGGCTCGGGCGCCGGCGCCGGCGGCGTCTTGTACTGCGGGCGATCCTGGAAGGACCACCAGCAGCGCGACACCGTCGGCGCCGTGCCGCCACCGTCGTTGCTGCGGTACGCGGGGCGGGCGCCGCCGCCGAACAGGTAGCACCAGAGCCCCGCGAGGAGCCCGCTGCTACCCGCCGTCGGCGGGACCTTGCCGCGGTACGCGGGAGGGTTCGATCGAAGGATGGCCATGATCGGTCCTCCTACTTCCGCAGCAGGCGACCGAGCAGCGACCCGAGGGTGCGGAGCTGCTCGTCGCGCTTGGCGTGGGTGGCCAGGGCGGTCTGGTAGATCACCATGTTCTCCACGTCGGTCTCCAGCTCGCCCGCGGCGGTGGGCGCCGAGGGCAGCGGCTGGAGCGCGGCCAGGAGCTGCGCCCCCATGTCGACCAGCTCGGCCACCGTCATCCCCGCCAGCACCGACGGCTTGGTCGGGGCCTGGTGGTAGATGACCGTGGGCTGGGGCTGGGTCTGCATCGCCTGCATCGGCTGCGCGTACGCCACGCGCGGCGCCGCCATCCGCGGCCAGAAGCTGCCGGGGCTGCGCACCGGCACGCCGCGGTTGTCGACCAGCACCGGCCGGCCCGCGTTCCGCTCGTCGTCGAGGTAGATCACGCTGTATTCGTTCGCCATGGTCGTTGCCTTTCGCTGTGTGACCGTCGTGATCGCTCGCGCGACGCCAGACACTGATCCGAAGTCGG
>JAEUJY010000157.1 GCA_016794525.1 Myxococcales bacterium | reverse complement strand
CCACCTTCGCGCCCGGCGTGATGCCGCGCGCGGCGCGGGTCAGCAGCACGACGTCGCCGACGGCCACGCCGCTGGTGATCTCGAGCAGCTCCTGGCGGTCGTCGCGCAGGCCGATCGTCACCGGCAGCCGCTCGGCGATGCCGTCCTTGACCCGCATCACCGTCGGCCGATCGGCCGAGGTGTCGACCGCGGCGAACGGCACCACCACCGCGTCGCGCGACTCGGCGGCGATCCGGCCGTCGGCGTACAGCCCGGCGATCAGCTTGCCGCCCGGGTTGGGCAGATCGACCAGGATCGGCACCTGCCGGGTGACCGGGTCGGCGGCCGGCGCGATCCGCGCGATCGTGCCGTCGAAGCTCTGGCCGGGATAGCCGCGGACGACGAACCGCACCGGGCGGCCGATCGCGACCAGCGACAGGTCCTCCGACGACACCGCGGCGGACAGCCGCATCGTCGACGGGACGATCAGGTCGTACAGCGGCGCGCCGGGCGCGACGATGTCGCCGACCGACACCTGCCGCGCCGCGACCACGCCGGTGATCGGCGCGCGGACGTTGGTGTCGCCGAGCTGGTTCTTGGCGCCGGCGACCATCGCCCGGGCTTGCGACAGCTGCGCCGAGGCCAGCGCCACCGCCGAGCGCGCCCGCTCGAGCTCGCGCGCGGCCAGCGCGCCGCCCTTGACCAGCGCCTCGGCGCGATCGGCCTCCTTCTTGGCCACGTCGTACGACGCCTGCGCCGACGCGACGCTGGCCTCGGCCGAGCGCACGCCGTCGCCCAGCGTCTTGGCCTCGATGCGCGCCAAGAGCGCGCCCTTCTCGACCGGCTCGCCCAGCTCGGGGCCGACCGCGACCACCTGGCCGCCGACCTCGGCGCGCACGACCGCGCGGGCGCGCGCCTCGAGCGTGCCGCTGACCCGGGGGCCGGTCTCGAGCGTGGTCTGGCGCACCGCCACCGCGTCCTCGGCGGTGATCGTGATCGCGGCGATCGGCGCGGGCGGGGGCGGCGCCGGCTTCTTGCACGCGGCGACGGTGGTGACCAGCGCCACGAGCAGCGCGGCGACGAGCGACGGGACGATGCGCATCACGGACCTCCAGCGCCGAGCGGCAGCCCGGCCAGCAGATCGCGCCGCAGCGTGGCGACGCGGACGTCGCGCGCCGAGCGCGCGCGGTTGAGTTGGGCTTGTTCGAGCTGGGTGCGGGCGTCGACCAGCTCGAGGTGGGTCGACGCGCCCTGGGCGAAGCGCAGCTCGGCGATCGCGAACGCGCGCTGGGCCTGCTCGACGGTGCGGCGGGCCTGCTCCCAGGTCGCGGTGGCGGCCGCCAGCTGGGCGTCGACCACCCGCGCGGTGACCGCGACCTGCTCCTTGACGTCGGCCAGCCGGGCCCGGGCCGCGGCGACGTCGCGCTTGGCGGCGCGCTCGAGCGCCCGCGCGCGGAAGCCGTCGAACAGCGGGATCGAGATGCCGACGCCGACGGTCCAGTTGGTCCGCCAGTCGGTGTTGAACGGGTGGATGTCCTCGGGGTAGTCGACCAGCCCGAAGTCGGTGGTGGCGGCCAAGGACGGCATCACCTGGGCGCCGAGCTGGCGCAGCGTCGCCTCGCGCAGCTGCACCGAGTTCTCGGCGGTGGCCACCGCGATCGGCGGCTGATCGGCGGTCAGCGCGGCCTGGGTGCGCGCGATCGCGCTGATCGCGGCGCCGTCGTCGCCCTCGAGCGGCGTGGCCAGCGCGATCGGCCGATCCAGCGGCGCGTCGATCAGCCGCGCCAGCGTGGCCATCGCGATGTCGCGCTGGGCGCCGAGCTGGATCAGGCCCGTGGCCTGGTTGTCGCGCGCCACCTGCGCGCGCACGACGTCGAACTCGGCGGCGGCCTGGTGATCGAACGCGAGCTGGGTCTGGGCCAGCGTCTCCTCGGCCGAGGTCAGCGCCGCCTGGCCGATCTCGACGGCGCGCACCGCCAGCGCGGCGTCCCAGTAGGCCTGCCCGACCGACAGCACCAGCGCGGTGCGCTGGGCCGAGATGCCCAGCCGGGTGGCGTCGACGCCGAGCTTGGCCACCGCCACCGCGGTGCGGGTGCGCCCGCCGTCCCACAGCGGCTGCGTGACGTTGAGGCCGATCCGCCACGAGTTGGCCTGGCCGAACGGCAGGTCGCCGAAGACCTCGGCGAACTCCGACAGGATCGTCCGCTGGTAGGACGCGGTCGCCGACACCTGCGGCATCCGCCCGGCGCGCGCCGCCTCGACCCGCGCCGACGCGCCGGCCAGCTCCTCGCGGGCGGCGGCGATCGCCGCGGCGGCGGGCTCGACCCGGCCGATGGCCTGATCGATGGTGAGGGTGAGATCGTCGGCGGCGGCGGGGCCCGCGAGGGCCGCCACCACTACCAGGACAGAGATCGAACGTGCCATGGGCTCTCCGCGACGCGCGCCGGGGGGCGCGGCGTGCGCGGAGGCTTAGCAGGATCTGCGCCGGTGCGGAGCCGGGCCCGGACGATGCGGCGCTGGCCCTGGGCGTGGCGGGATGCGACGGCGCGGGTCAGAACACCCCATTCCAGGCCACGGCGCTGCGACGATCGCGGCGTCGCACCCGCCGTCGCAGGGTCGCAGCTACCAGGCGACGACGTGGTACTCGCTGTCGGGTTCCCAGCAGGTGTCGGTTCCCCGATAAGCGACCAGCACCACCGCCACCCGGTGCGCGGCGTCCACATACGCCTCACGCAGCGCGATCGGGTTGTCGCAGAACTCGTCGGGCCCGGCGCCGTCGTACGGCGCGTACGGCTTCACCAGCCAGCCGTCCATCGTGCGGTCGATCACGGGCTTGCCGCCGTCGGTCACCACCAGGTGCGCCGACGCGTCGAACGTCAGCCCGATCGCGCCGGCGGCGACGCGCCACTGGCTCGAGTCGAGGAAGCCCTCGCCGTCGGCGGTGACCTCGGCGACCGCGATCGGCGCGAACCCCGCCTTGGCGTGCTGCGCGGCGATCCACGCGTTGGCGCCGTCGATGTCGGGCTTCGGCGCGACCGGCTCCTGCGACTCGTCGCCGACCGCTTGATCGGCGGTGAGCACGACGCGGGTCGCGGTGGCGCGATCGTCGCGGCCGCGGACCTCGAGCGCCAGGTTGGGCGCGCCGCGCGCCCCGTCCTCGCCCTGCCGCGCGATCAGCACGCTGCCGCCGTCGGCGGACAGCGCCGGCGTGCCGGTGACGGTGAAGTCGCCGCCCCAGTCGGTGCTGTCGTCGGTGTGCCAGCCGACGGTCGGCGCCGGGCCGACCGGGCCGCCGCCGGCGGCGCCGTTGCCGATCGCGGTGGGGTGCGAGGCGCCGCCGCACGCGGCGGCGAGGAGGAGCGAGCCGAGGGCGATGCGCATGGTGGCGAGGGGAGCGGGTTTGGCGGCGGGCGTCAAGGACATGCCGATCCAACGCGCGATCGGCGTCGCCGATTCACGATCATCGCGGCGTGATCACCAGCGTCGCGGCGTGGCGGTCGTCGGTCCGATCGTCGACGTCGTCGGCGCCCCGTGGCAGCGCGGTGACGACCAGCGTGCGCGGCTGCGCCAGGTCGATCACCACCGGGCCGGCGCCGACCGCCAGCACGTCGCCGTCGCCGGCGGCGCCCGGCACCACCTGCACCACCCAGCGCACGTCGGGATCGGCGCCGCGCAGCTCGACCGCGACCCGCGCGGTCCCGACCGCGGGCCCGGTGACGTCGACGTACGCCGAGCCGAGCGTCATCGGCGCCAGCGCCACCTGCCCGCCCACCGCGCCGGCCACCGTCGCCAGCCGCGCCGGCGCCGCCATCGCCGCCGCCTCCTCGAGGTGCGCCCCGTCGGCGCGCGCGCCGGTGTACACCCGCCAGCGCGCGAACTCGGGCACCGACGCGACGAACCCGGCTCCGCGCGGCGCCAGCACCGCGTCGAGCGCGTCCTCGACGTCGGGCTCGGCGCTGCCCAGCGGGCTGCGCAGCCGCCGCCACACCTCGCCGATGAACGCCGCGTCGCCGGCGAAGTAGCGATCGCGGACGAAGCGCAGGTACAGCGCCGCGCCGTACATGAACCAGGTCTCGTACCCGTCGTCGCGATCGATCGACCAGTCGGGGTGGGCCTGGAAGTCGACGACCTGATCCAGGTACTGATCGTCGGCGTCGACGACCTCGTCCTCGACGAACACCGCGGTCATCTCGTAGGCGATCGCGGCGTCGTCCCAGTCGTCGGCGGCCTGCAGCGCGTGGTTGAGCTCGTGGGCGACGGTGGTGTCGAGGATCGGCCCGGCGAACGGGCCGAACGGATCGATCACGACGTAGGCGTACTCGTCGTCGTGCGGCGTCGTCGGATCCTCGCCGACGACGTCGACGTAGCACTCCTCGATGCCGGCCCACAGGAAGACGTCGAGCCGGTCGTCGGGCCCGCACCGGCCGGCGTCGGGCAGCGGCGGCCGGAACCCCAGCCGGCCGACCTCGACGTCCCACGCCCGCTCGACGTCGGCCAGCACCTCGGCGGCGACCGCCGCCTCGAAGCCGCCGCGGTAGTGCACCAGCACCGGCAGCCGCGCCGACGCCAGCGCGTCGGGCCAGCGGGCGTAGTCAGTGCACGGCGCGGTGTCGGCGGGCAGCGGCGGCAGCGGCGCCGCGTCGGGGCCGCCGGCGTCGGCGGTCAGGTCGGGGTCGCCGCCGCACGCGGCGATCACCATCAAGGCGCAGGCGAGGCGACGCACGCGCGGACTCTATACGCGCGCCATTGGTCCAGCAAGTGAACCTGTCGACACTCCCTGTGCCGACCTCTCGCGTCCGCTCCCCCCTCCGCGCGCCGGCGTCGGGGCGGCGAAGGGGTCGGTGCGAGCGCAGCGAGCACGTCGGGGGCAACACCCACGCCGCCCCGACGAAGGCGCCCTCCACCACTACCGCCGCGCACCACGCACCGGGTGCTGAGTTGTTACTGCGGCTCGTAGAGGTAGAAGTAGCCGCGCAGGTTCGAGGACGCCGACAGCGGCTTCTTCATCTTCCAGCGAGCGCCGAACGCGTACTCGAACTCGGGGTGCGCGCACAGGATGCCGGCGCGGAAGTCGCCGAGGCTGCGCCACCAGTCGGCCAGCGCGCCGTACAAGAGCCGCGCGTCGGCGACGTCGAGCCGCTCGCCCCACGGCGGGTTGCACAGCACCAGCCCGGCCGGCGGCACGGTCCCGGCGTCGGCGGCCCACGCCAGCAGCTTGTCGCGGGTGATCGCCGCGAACTCGCCGCGGTGCATGATCAGGTCGACGCCGGCGCGCCGCGCGTTGTCGCGGGCCGCGGCCACCACGTCGAGGTCGCGATCGCCGGCGACGATGATCGGCTTGGTCGCGGGCCACAAGGCCGGCGCGTCGCCGTGGACCGGCGCGCCGCGCGCGGCCAGCGCCGCCTCGATCGCGATCGTCCCGGCGCCGCACATCGGATCGACCAGCAGATCCTTGCGCGGATCGTAGCGGGCCTCGATCGCCATCACCGCGGCCAGGTGCTCGCGCAGCGGCGCCTCGCCGGCGTCGCGCCGCCAGCCGCGCCGGGTGCGGGTGCCGCGGGTGAGATCGATGCCGATCAGCACCTGGCCGCGATCGTCGAGCCGCGCCACCACCAGCGCGTCGGGGCGCTCGCCATCGACCGCCAGCGTCACGCCGCGGGCGCGCGCGCCGTCGACGATCGCGTTCTTGACCGTGCCGACCACCTGGCGCTCGCCGGCGGCGAACTCGGCGACCCGCCGCACCTCGACCGAGATCGTGCGCACCGCGCGATCCCAGCCGCGGTCGTCGGCGGCGACGTCGGCCGCCAGCTCGTCGTACAGCGGCTCGAGCCGGCGCGCGCCCGACGAGTACAGGTCGCGCACGACCCGGGTCGACGTGCGGTGGTAGGTCAGCGCCGCGGTGGCCAGCGCCTCGTCCCACGGGTAGGCCAGCTGGCCGGTGCCGTCGCGCTTGGGGGCGGGCGGGCGGGCGCCGACGGTCTTGCCGGCGATCCGCACCAGCTCGGCCTCCATCGCGCGGTTGGTCTGGGCCGAGCCGACCAGGCGCAGGGTGTCGATTCTCACGCGTGGCTCCGAGGGGGTCCGTTGAGGGTGGCGTACAGGCCGGCGTCGACGAAGAAGCGCTTGTGCAGGTACCAGCCGCGGGCGTCGGTGCCGCGGGGGCCCTTGGGGCGGGTGTGCAGATCGCGGCGGACCCAGCGGGCCACGTCGGCGTCCCAGTCCAGCAAGTACCACGACACCAGCGTGGCGCCATCGTCGACGGCGGCCCGACACAGCCACAGCACCCGGGCCAGCTTGGCCAGCGGCGACGCGCCCTCCATGCCGATCGCGGGATCTTCGGTGACCCGCCAGCGACCGCCGCGATCGCGGGCGATCGGCACGGTCTTCAGCTCGATCTCGCCGCGCCAGTCGGGCTCGTCGTCGCCCCGCTCGACGACGCCCAGCAGCGCCGCGGCGGCGCGGCCCCACGCGCCCTTGTCGCTGCCGCGCGCCGGCAGCCGCACGCCGAGCGCGCGATCGGCGGCGGCCAGCAGCTCGTCGACGTCGGCCGGCTCGTCGCCGGGGATCGGCGCGGGCCGCGGCGGCGGCACCGGCCGCGGCCAGCCCGGCGACGGCGGCGCCAGCCCGCGGGCCGCGGCGACGTGCACCAGCCGCGCGCCGAGCCGCTCGGGGATCGGCTGCAGCCCGGTGCCGAGCAGCGCCGCGCCGCCGGCCTCGGCCTCGGCGCCCCACCGCCACAGCCGCGCCCGCAGCGCGCCGGCGTCGCCGTCGGGCGGGCCCAGCCGCAGCGCCGCCAGCAGGCCGCGCAGCTCGTCGGCGCGCAGGCAGTTGAGCAGCGCCACCAGATCACCGGCGAAGCGCGCGTCGAGCGCCGCGGCCTGCGCGGCGTCGTCGCGCCGACCGCCGGCCAGCCGGCGCAGCGCCGGCGGCGGCAGCGCGGCGATCAGGGCGCGGGCGGCGTTCACCTGCGTCCGATGGTACCGTCTCGCCATGAACCGTCGAGCCGTCGGCGCCGCGCTTTGCGCCGCGGCCGCGTTCGTGCTGGTGCTGGCCCTGGCGATGCCGTGGTGGCGCGTGATCGATCGCGACGACGACACCGGCGCTCGCGCGACGTTCGGGCTGGCCGGCGGCGAGCAGTGCGTCGGCGCGTCGACGGTGACGTGCAAGGAGGTCGCGCTCGACGGCCGCCCCGGCGCGCGCGACGATCTGTTCGCGTGGGCGGCGCGCTCGACGCTGGCGCTGGCGGTGGTGGCGGCGGCGCTGGCGGTGACGCTGGCCTTCGCCGGCGGCAAGCGCCGGCCCCCGCTGCGCGCCGCGGTGGCGATCGCGGCGGGGACGACCGCGGCGGCGGCGGCGGCCACGGTCGCGATCGAGCGCCTGCCGGCCAGCTACGGCACGCCGTCGCTGGGCGCCGGGCTGTGGCTGGCGCTCCTCGGCTGCGCGCTGCTGACCGCCGGCGCGGCGTGGCCGATCGGCCCTGGCGACGCGCGCGCGCCGCTGCGGCGCTGGGGGCTGGCCGCGGCGGCGGCGGTGCTGGTGCTGGTGGCGTGGGTGACGCTGGCGCAGCGCGGCTGGTGGCACGGCGACGTCGAGTTCGGCGAGCGGTCGCGCTCGCCGCTGGGCTTCGAGGTCTGCGACCTCGGCACCTGCGCGCGGTTCGGCAACGGCGCCGCCGCGCTGCGCTCGCTGTTCCTGCTGGGCCTGGTCGCGGCCACCGCGGCGGCGACCGCGGCCATCGCCGCCGGCCTGGTGGTGCGCGCGATCAGCGGCGTCGCGGTGCGCGGCTGGGCGACCGCCACGCTCGCCGCCGCCGGCACCACGCTGGCCGCCGCGGTCGCCGCGCTGGCCGCCGTGCCGAGCCGCGACACGCACCTCGGCCTCGGCGCGTGGCTGTTCGTCGGCGCGATCGCCGCGCTGGCCGGCGTCGCGATCGCCGCGCTGCGCGCGCTGCCCGGCGCGGCCGCGGCCGACGACGCCACCGCCCCGGCGCGCTGGGGCGCGGCCCCGGCCGGCCCCAAGCCGGTGCTGGCCCCGCTGGGCGGCGCCGCGCTCGCGTCCCCCGCCCCGCCGCCCGCCGCGCCGACCGCGCCGCCGGCGATCGCGGCCTACGCGCCGGCGCTCTCGCCGGCGCCGCCGTCGCTCCACCGCCCCGCCGTCGCGCCCGCCCCGCTGGCGCCGCGGCCCAGCCCGTACTGCCCGACCTGCCGGGTGGCGACGCTGTGGCACGCCAAGCGCGCCGCGTGGTGGTGCAGCACCTGCAAGCGGACGCTGTGACGGGACGCCGCGCCCTGTCCACCGCGCGGCGCGTGGTGATCGTGCTGATCGCGCTGATCGCCGCGGTCGCCGGGTGCGGCGATGGCCTGCCGCCGTCGCCGCGCGAGCGCACCCGCGCCGAGGAGGCCCGCGCCGACGCGCGCCTGACCGCGCTGGTGCGCGGCCTGCCCGGCGTCCTCGACGTGCGGGTCATGGTCGTGCTGCCGGTCGACGATCCGCTGGTGGCGGCGCCGCCGCGGCCGGCGCGGGCGACGGTGATCGCGGTGGCGCGCGCCGTCGATCCCAGCCCGATCCGGACCGCGGCCACCACCGGCGCGCGCTCGCTGATCGGCGCCGACGCCGAGATCACGGTCGTCGTCGTGCCGGCGCCGGCGTGGCAGCGCGCGTCGCGCCGGCTGGCGGTGGCGGTGGCCGCGCTGGCGCTGGCCGCGGCGGCCACGGCGATCGCGCTGACGCTGGCCCGCCGCCGCGCGCTGGCGACCTACCGCGGGACCAGGCCCCAGTAGTCGAGCACCAGCACGACCCGCGGATCGAAGCCGCGCTTGCCGTCGGTCTCGACCTCGAGCGCGACCGGCTCGACGGTGGGATCGACGTTCTTGACCGCGCACAGCTTGAGCCGCAACGCGCCCAGATCGGTGCGCCCCGGCAGCTCGGCGCGATCGACGACCTCGGTCCACGCGTACAGCGTGTCGCCGCCGTAGGTCGGGTTGACGTGGCTGCCGCTGTTCCACGCGGCGATGCGCACGACGTTCTCGAGCCCCGGGTAGCACAGCGCGTGGGCCACGCTGATGACGTGGCCGCCGTACATCAGGCGGCGGCCGGCGTGGCCGTCGAAGTGCACCCGCGCGGTGTTCTGGTACAGCCGCGTCGCGAGCATGTGGTCGGCGTCCTCGACGGTCATGCCGCCGGCGCCGTCGACGCGCTCGCCGATCTGGTAGTCGCCCCACAGCCGCGTGCCGCCGGTGGCCCAGCGCAGATCGCGGAACCGCGCGAGGTTGAGCGCCTCGGGCACCGGCAGCTCGCTGGCGGCCAGCACCTGCGGCAGGCTCGGCACGACCGGCGTCGGCGCCGGCGCCGCGGCGTCGCGCTTCTGCACCATCACCCAGCGCACGAACGACAGCACCTCCTGCCCCTTCTGGTTGTGGCCGCGGCTCTGCACGTAGACGATGCCGCGCTTGCCGTCGGACAGCTCGCGCAGGCCGATCACCTCGGTCTCGGCGGTCAGCGTGTCGCCGGGGTAGATCGGCCGCGGGAACAGCACCCGCGCGTAGCCGAGGTTGGCCACCGCGTTGTGCGAGACGTCGCCGACGGTCTTGCCGAAGACGACGTGGAAGCCGAGCAGGTCGTGGACGACCTCGCGGCCGAAGCCCAGCGAGCGCGCGAACTCGGTCGACGACGACACCGGCCGGCGATCGCCGGTCAGCGCGATGTACAGCGCGAGGTCGCCGCCGTGGAGCGTGCGGGGCGTCGCGTGCTGGAAGCGCTGCCCGATCCGGAAGTCCTCGAAGAAGTTGCCGCGCGGTGCGTGGGCCATGGCGGCCGTCGAGCATGCGGCGGCGCCGGCCGCGACGCAACCCCTCCGCGCCGCCGATGCCCTACTCCTGCAGCGTGAACGAGTACGTCACCGTCATCGGCGCGCCGGTCCACGACGGGAAGCTCGCGCCCTTGACCGCCGCCGCCACGCACGAGCCGGTCGGCGTGCCGGCGAACTCGCCGGTCGCGTCGACCTTGGTGACCGAGCCGCTGGGCGCGACGACCGCCTTGACCTTGACGTGCCCGGCGACGCCGTGGCTGCCGTAGCAGGCCTGGGCCGCGCCCGCGACCGCGCTCATGCCGGCCTTGATCTCCTTGGGCTCGAGCGCGGTCTTGACCGGCCCGGTCGGCTCGGCCGCACCGCCGCCGCCGCCGCTGTCCTTGGGCTTGCTCGATCCGCCCGACGCGTCGTTGAGCAGATCCTCGATGCTCTTCTCGCCGGTCGGCGCGCCGCCGCCGCCAGCCGCACCGCCGCCGGCCTTGCCACCACCGGTCGCCGCGCCGCCCGCGGGCTTGTCGCCCGCCTTGGCCGAGCCGGAGCCGGCGCCCGGCTTGGGATCCTTCCCGCTGCCGCTCGCGCTGCCGCCGCCCGGCGCGGGCGCGCCGCCGCGCGGTGGCGCCTTGACCTCGCCCTTGTCCGCCGACGCCGGAGGCGTCGCCGCCGCGTCGCCGGTGGCCTGGGCCATGCCGCCGGCGCCGGTCACCGGCGCGGTCGCGCTGGGCGGCGGCATCGGCGCCACCGACGGGGCCGCGGCCGCCGAGCCGGGCCCCGGATCCGCCGCCAGCTTGGCCGCCTCGGCCTCCGCGGGCGCGGCCGCCAGGGCCTTCGCCGAACCGGCGCTGGCCACCTGCGCGCTGTCGCTCTTCTTGCTGCCGCCGCCGCCGGCCATGACGACGATCGCCGCCGCCGCGGCCACCGCCACGGCGCCGGTGCCCATCCACAGGCCGGTGCGCTTGCGCGGCGCCTTCGGGATCGACGCGGCCGCCGCGGCCAGCGCCGGGTTGGCGTCCATCGCCGCCTTGACGTCGTCGATCGTCGCCGGCGCCTCGGGCAGCGCAACCAGCATCGCCGGCTCGGGCAGCGCGATCGCGCGCAGGCTGCCGGTCGACGACGACAGCATGCGATCGTCGACGTCGTGCTGGCTGGTGATGCGGCGCGAGATGCGCTTCTTGGTGTCCTGCGCCAGCGACCGGATGTCGTGCAGGCCCGAGTCATCGGTGCGCGGCGTGGCGGCCGGGGGCGTGACGGTGGTGGAGCCGGGCTTGGGGTCGGTGTCGGAGGTCATCGGGTACTCCTGAGACGCGGCGGTCGCACCGCGGGCGTCGAGGTCGGCCAGCTCTGCCAGGACCTTGGCTTCGAGGCCGTCGACGCGCCCGGCCGGCGCCAGCGCCGCCAGCGCGGACGTGGCCGCGCGCAGGCGTTGGTCGAGCTCGTCGTCGGTGAAGGAGGCGTCGGACATGGCAGGGAGGTTCGGTTCGGCGGTATCACAAGGCGCGGGGGGCCGCCTACGGTTTTCGTGTGACCTTGGCGGCGCCGTCGGCCAGCCGCTCGCGCAGCAGGCGCCGCGCCTCGTTGACCCGCCACGCCACGGTGCCCTCGGGCACGTCGAGCACGGCGGCGATCTGCTTGTGGGACAGGCCCTCGACGGTCGCGAGCAACAAGGTGACCCGCAGCGTCGGCGACAGCGCCGCCACCGCCTCGAGCGTGGTCCTTACTTCTTGTGTCAGCGCGGCCTGCTCGTCCGGCGCGTAGCGCGGCGTGCCCAGGTCCTCGGGCTTGCCGCCCAGCTGCGCCACCTCGGCGGCGCCGGCGTCGGCCAGGGCCCGGGTGCGGCGCCCGGAGCGCAGCCGGTTGAGCGCGGTGTTGATCGCGATGCGGTACAGCCAGGTGAAGAAGTCGGCGCGGCCGTCGAAGCTGGCCAGGCCGCGGTAGGCGCGGACGAACGTCTCCTGCGCGACGTCTTCGGCGTCGGCGTGGTTCCCGGTGACGTGGAGGGCGGCGGCGTACACGCGGCGTTGGTAGAGGCGCACGAGCGCCCCGAAGGCAGAGCGGTCTCCCCCGCGGGCGCGGGTGAGGAGGTCGGATTCGTCCTCTGCCATTCCGCGGAATATAGGAACGGCAGCGCCAATAGGACAACCTTTCGCGCGCCTTCCTTGGGCCGCGCCCCACGCCGCGAGGAGGATCTCGCGTTTCGGGTGGGGGCCAGCTCAGGCGTCCCCGTCGAACCGAGCTGGTCCATGGGGTCCGGCGTGCCACCTACCTCCACCTGGGCTTTGCGAAAGCCCCTCCAGGGTCTCAGCCGCCCCCGCGCCGCCGGTCGGCCTCGACCAGCCGCGCGTAGACCGCCGGCGCGACGTCGTCGATGCGGGCCAGCGCCCGCGCCGCCTGGGCCCGGGCCGCGGCCCGCCGCGCCACCTGCTCGGCGCCGTCCTTGCCGCCGTCCTTGGCCCGCGTCGCCGGCGACGCCTCGACCAGCTGCAGCGGATCGGCGGCGGCGATCGCCCGGCCCAGCTCGCCGGCCCGGGTGCGCGCCAGGGTCAGCGCGTCCTGCAGATCGCTGGCGTGGGCGGCGAGCAGCGCGTGGTGGTGATCGCCCGAGGTCCCGGCCAGCAGCGCGTCGACCTCGACCAGCGCCAGGTCGCGCAGCCGGGTGATCAGCGCGGTGTCCTCGGCGTCGGTCACGCGTCGCCCTCCGGCTTGCGCGGCGTCCCGGCGGGCAGCGCCTTGCCGGCCGCGGCGGCCAGCCGCTCGGCGCGGGCCTCGCGCTCGGCCGCCACCTTGGCCTTGATCGCGGCCAGCGCGTCGTCGCCGGTCGCGGCGCCGGCCGGCAGCTTGGCGATCGACGACGCCAGCGCCGCCTCGGCCTCGGCCTCGCCGCGCATCGCCGCGTCGACCTCGGTGGCGATCGCCTCGTCCTCGATCTTGCTCTCGGCGCGCGCGAACTTGTCCCAGACCTCGCCGTCGTGGCCGAACGCGTCGCCCGACGCCGACCGCGCCGACGCCAGCTGGGTCGCGAGCGTGCCCTTCTTGAGCTTCAGGATCTGCAGCTTGGTCTCGAACTCCTTGCGGCTCTTGTTCAGCTGGATCGCGTAGCTCGCGGCCTCGTCGCGGTCCTTGCGGATCTTGGCCGCCTCGACCTGCGCCGCCTTCTTCTCGCGCAGCGCCTGCTTGGCGGCCTCGTCGTCGCCGGCCTTGACCGCCGCCATCGCGCGCTTCTCCCAGGTCGCGGCCCGCTCCTCGAACTTGGCCTGCTCCTGCTCCATCTGCTTGGCGGTGGCCTTGTACGAGATCAGCTCGGCCAGCGCCGCCTTGCGCTGCTCCTCGAGCTCGAGGATCGCCATCTCGATCTCCTTGGCGGGATCGATGGCCTTGTCGAGGGCGGCGTTGGCCTTGGACTTGACGCCGTCTTTCATGCGGGAGAACAGGCCCATCGCGTCACTCCTTGCCGAGGCCGTACTTGCGGTAGCGCTGGCGGAACTGATCGTAGGACAGGCCGAGCGCGGCGGCGGCCTCTTTCTGCACGAACCGGGTGCGCTCGAGCGCGTCCTTGCACAGGAACGCCTCGAACGCCTCGACCCGCTCGACCAGCGAGCGCGCGGGATCGTCGACGAAGCCGTTGCCGACCGGCACCGCGGCGTCGTGGGCCTCGGGCGGCAGCGCGCCGTCGACGTCGGCCGCGGTCAGCCGCTCGCCCTGGGCCATGTAGATGGCGCGCTCGACGACGTTCTTCAGCTCGCGGACGTTGCCCGGGTAGTCGTAGCGGGCCAGCCGGGCGAACGCCTCGGGGGTGATCTCCTTGACCGTGATGCCGGCGACCTCCTGGCGGAACAGCGACAGGAAGTAGGCCGCCAGCACCGGCACGTCGGCCAGCCGCTCGGCCAGCGCCGGCAGCGTGATCACCTCGAACGCCAGGCGATCGTAGAGGTCGGCGCGGAACGTGCCGGCGGTGATCGCCGCCTTCAGGTCGGCGTTGGTCGCGGCGATGATCCGGACGTTGACCTGGATCGACTCCGAGCCGGCGACGCGCTCGAAGCGCTGGTACTCGAGGACCCGCAGGATCTTGGCCTGGAAGTCCATCGACATGTTGCCGATCTCGTCGAGGAACAAGGTGCCGCCGTCGGCCAGCTCGAACTTGCCCTCCTTCTGCTTGGTCGCGCCGGTGAACGCGCCCTGCTCGTGGCCGAACAGCTCGCTCTCGAGCAGGTTCTCGGGCACCGCCGCGCAGTTGATCGTGATGAACGGCTCGCTGGCCCGCGGCGACAGCGTGTGGATCGCCCGCGCCACCAGCTCCTTGCCGGTGCCGCGCGGGCCCAGCACCAGCACCGGCCGCGGCACCGGCGCGACCCGCTCGATCTTCGACAGCACCGCGCGCACCGGCGGCGAGTCGCCGACGATCTGCCAGCGCTTGCCGGCCAGCTTGCGCAGCCGCTCGTTGGTCGCGCGCAGCGCCTGGTTCTCGTCCTCGAGGCGGCGCCGCTCGTTGATGTGGTGGAGGATGCGCTCGACCTTGTCGACCGAGATCTCGAGCTTGTCCTCGAGGTACGGGTCCTTGGTCAGGAAGTCGACCGCGCCGGCCTTCACCGCCAGCACCGCGTCGTCGATCGTGCCGTGGCCAGTGAGGATGATGATCGGCAGATCGGGGTGGGCCGCGCGCAGGCTCTTGCAGATCTCGATGCCGGTGCGCTTGCCCTTGCCGAGATCGAGGTCGAGCACGACCATCTCGGCCTCGTGGGCGGCCAGCCACGCGATCGCCGCCTCGCCGTCGTCGAACGGCTGGACGTCGCGGCCGCGGGCCTTGAACACCTCGGCCAGGAGCCGCCGGACCTCGGCCTGATCGTCGACGCAGACGATCGTGCCGCTCACGACCGCCCTCCCGATCGCCCTCCGGCCAGGGGCGCCAGCGGGCCGAGGCCGGGGAAGCCGCCGAGGTCCGAGGGCAGGACGACGATCACCACCGTGCCCCGCCCCTCCTCGCTGTCGATCTGGATCCGGCCGTGGTGGGCGGTGACGACGCGCTCGGCGATCGTCAGGCCGACGCCCGAGCCGGTCTCCTTGGTGGTGTAGCCGGGCACGAAGATCCGCGGCAGCTCGCTCTTGGGGATGCCGGGGCCGGTGTCGGCGACGACGATCTCGACCGCCGGCGCCGAGGTCGTGGCCACCGGCCGCACCGACACCGAGACGTTGCCCTCGGTGCGCTCGGCGGCGTCGGCGGCGTTGTGGACCAGGTTGACCAGCGCCTCGCGCAGGAGCATGCGATCGCCGCGCAGGTCGGGCACCGCCGCCGCGACGTGGATCTCGATCGACACCGACGTGCGGGCCTGGGCCGCGGCCACGACCTCGTGGACCAGCGGCGCCACCGCGATGACCTCGACGGTCGGCCCCGACGCCTCCATCGAGCGCAGGTACTGGGCCCACTCCTCGTACAGCGCCATCACCTCGCGCTCGAGGTCGCGCAGCCGGTCGCCGAGCTCGCCCTCGGCCAGCTTGCGCGCGCTGCGGGTGCGCGAGCCGATGATGCCGAGGACGTTCTTGACCCGGTGGCCGTGGGCGTAGACGCCGGCCAGCACGTCGCCGCGCGCGACCTCGGCGGCGGCGGTGACCAGCCGGGGCGCGGCGGTGCCGGCCACGCCGCTGGCGCCGGGCGCGGCGGCGTCGAGCAAGCGCCCGACGACGTCGACCAGCCCGGGGCTCGCCGGATCGGCCAGCCGCGCGGCGTTGCGCCAGGCCAGGCCGTAGCCGGCGTCGATCCGCAGCGCGCGCTCGATCTCGGCCAGCGCGCCGTCGGCGTCGCCGCGATCGAGGATCAGCAGCGCCAGCCGGCACGCGGCCTCGGCGTGGCTGGGCCGCAGCCGCAGGCCGCGGCGGTAGGCGTCCTCGGCGCGGCTGCGGGTCGCGGGATCGTCCTCGAGCGCGGTCGCGAGCAGGAACCACACCCGGGCCTGCTCGACGATCGCCTCGGCGCCGGGCTCGTGCTCGAGCTGGCCGGCCAGCGCGGTGAGCTGCGCGATCGCCGCCGGCCGCGCCTCGGCGTCGGCGGCGCGCCGGCGCAGGCTGCGCTCGATCGCGCGCAGCTGCACGACCCGCGAGCTGGGCCGGGCCTCGGCCTCGGCGGCCAGCGCGGCGTCGACGTCGCTGTCGAGGACGCGCTCGCCGTGGGCGATCCGCGCGGCCAGGAACAGCGCCTGCCACAGCCGCAGCGGCGCGTCGGGCGCGGCCTCGGCGGCGGCGGCGAACGCCGCGACCCCGTCGTCGGTGCGGCCGCACGCCACCACCCGCGCCACCACCTCCTCGAACAGCCCGCACTCGCGATCGGCCAGCTCGCAGCGGGTCGCCAGCGCCACCTTGGGCGCGGCGATCGCCGCGAGCAGATCGTCGAGCGCCGCCATCAGGTTGGCCGCGGCGCCGGCGGCGTCGCGCTGGATCTCGGCCACCGAGGCCAGCCCCAGCCGCGCCCGGGCCCGGGCCGCCGGCGTCGCCGACGGCGCGTCGATCGCGGCGGCGAACGACATCCGGGCCGCGGCCAGCTCGCCGGCCGCCAGCTGCGCCGAGCCCAGCAGCACCCGCGCCGCCGCGCCCGGCTGGCGCTTGGCCGCCTCGGCCGCGTGCTTGCGCGCCGCGGTCACGTCGCCGACCGCCAGCGCCAGCTCGGCCAGCCGGCGCACCGGCCCGGCGTCGGTGGGCGCCGCGGCGTCGTGCGCGCGGCCCAGCACCGCGCGCGCCGCGGCCGGCAACCCCAGCGCCCAGTAGCGATCGCCGAGCTCGACCAGCGTCGTCATCGCAGCGACGCTACCACGCCGCGGTCAGGCGAGCGCCGCGCGGCGGGCGTCGACGTGCGCGCGCAGGGCCGCGATCGCCGCCGCGTCCTTGCCGTCGGTGTCCGCCGCCGACCACGCGTCGCACAGCGCCGCCATCGCCTCGGTGTCGTGCTTGAGCCGGTCCCGCACCGCGTCGTGGGCCTCGCGGAACTGCTGGTAGAAGTCCTGCAGCATGTCGCCCTTGCGCAGCGCGGTGATCGTGCCGAGGCGCCCGTCGGACATCTTCTCCATGTACAGGCCGACCTTGTAGAGCGGCCCGGCGACCTTGTGGGTCATGATCAGGAGGAAGCCCGACAGGATCACCGTCAGGCCCAGGCCGACGGCCACCATCTGCAGCACCAGCGTGCGATCGCGCTGGTTGATGTCGTCGGCGAACTCCTTGCCGTACTCGGCGAGCGCCTCGTCGGTGCCAGCCAGCTCGGCAAGGCCCTTGGACAGCTGCCCCGAGGCGTGGTGCTCCTGCTGGTAGATCATGAAGCCGAGGATGCCGGCGATCAGCGCCGACACGATCGTCACCACCAGCACGTAGCGGAGCTGCAGGCTCTTGTCGATCAGGTAGTTCGACAGCTTGCGGTGCTTGCGCGAGCCGCCGCCGGGGCTGCCGGGGCCGGCGCCGGGCACGTCGCCCGGCACCTTGCCGTCGGTGACGACCACCGCGGCCGGGACCTTGGGTTCATCCGCCAAGGGACTTCTCCTTTCGCGCCAGCGCCTCGGCCAGCGCGCCGGCCGCCCGCTCGACCGCCGGATCGCGCTTGGCGGCGCCGCTGGCCTCGACCGCGGCGAGCGCGGCCTTGATCCGCGCGACGTCCTCCTGCTCGAGCCGCACCGCGCCCGCGTGCGCGTGCTTGAAGTGCTCGTAGAACGCCACCAGCTGGTCGCCCTTGCGCAGGTCGTAGACCTTGTCGTAGCGACCGTCGCGCATCTTGGCGAGGTAGAGCGTCACCTTGTAGAGCGGGCCGGCGACCTTGTGGGTCATCTTGATGCCCATCACCGCCAGGCCGAGGATCAACGCCAGCCCCGCCGCCACCATCACGTAGATGATGCGGTGGAAGTTGTGGTCGGCCTTGGCCAGGCTCGACGCGATCGCGAACTCGCACGCGTAGTGCGCCGCCACCTGCTGCGCGTAGGTCTCCGGCACGATCGCCGGCGCCGGCGGCGGCTCCTTCGGCTCCTCGATCGTCATCGAGCTCGACTCGATGACCACGCGCCGGCGGTGCTCGTCGGGCGCCGGCTCGCCATCCGCCGGCGGCGGCTCGGCCTCATCCGCCGAACCGGCTCCCGCGCCCGTCGCTCCCGTGCCCGTCGCTCCCGTGCCCGTGCCCGTGCCCGTGCCCGTGCCCGGATCGGTCCCCGTCCCCGATCCCGTCCCCGATCCCGTCCCCGGCTCCGTCCCATTCACCACCGGCGCCGGCTTCGCGGCCTTCGCCGCCGCCTGCTCCGCGGCCTGCTCCGCCATCAACGTCTCCGGCAGCGGCGGGCACGCCTGCCCGCGCAGCCCCGACTTGCTCACGGTCGTCGCCTCGGACGCCACCCGGATGACCCACCAGCCGAGCAAGCCCATCAGCAAGGTCGCCAGGCCGACCATGATCAACGTGAAGCGCAGCTGGTACTGCTTGTTGATCAGCAGGTTCTTCCAGCTGCGCTTGTAGGCGCGGTTGCTCACGAGCCTGCCTTCTGGCGGATGGTCGGGATCACCTTCGACTGCACGAGATCCTCGACGACCGCCGCGACGCAGTCCTGCTTGGCGAGCGCGATGTCGCGCTCGTCGCTCGAGCCCGCGACGCTGGCTGTGCCGGTCAACATGCCGAAGATGCTCTTCTCGGGGTAGGTGGCGATCAGCATGTTGATCTTACAGGAGATCGTGGCCGACGCGCCTTTTTGTTTGACGGTCAACTCGTTGACCGTGCCGTCCACGTAGAAGCCCGACACCGACTTGGCCGTCAGGTCCTTCTTGCTGGGCGCCTTCCCGCCCGGCCAGGTCTGCATGAAGTCCTTGGCCTTCTTGGTCATCACCATCGTCGCCGTGTCGCGCATCAGCTTGCGCAGATCCTCGACCGGCTCGGCCTTCGACGCCATCTTGTCGACCGAGACGTAGATGCCGCCGGTGGTGACCGCGGTCGACGCCGCCTCGAGGGCGGCGAGCTGATCGAGGGTCTTCTGCGCGACCTTCTTGACCGAGTCGGTCGACTCCTTGGCCAGCAGCTTCTCGAGGGCGGTCTTGGCCTGCCCGCGCGTGGTCGCCGGGGTCGACGCGGTGATCAGCTTGCCGAGCGCCACCGCCGCGGCGCCGCGCACCGTCTTGTCGCTGTCGGACAGCGCGCCGATCAGCGCCGGGATGCCGCGCTTGTCGCCGACCTTCGCGAGGCCGAGCACCGCCGCCAGCCGCACCTTGTAGTCGGAGCCCGACTTCGCGTCCTTGATCAGCGCGTCGATGTTGTCGGCGCGCGCCGGCGACGGGTGGGCCACCGCGACGATCGCGAGCGTGGCGATGACCGCGAGGCCGCGCAGCGCGCGCATCGCCCGAGCTGGCCACCGACGTCGCATCGCCCCGTACGACGCTGCCGCCGAGCGATTGTTCACCTCACCAAGCTAACGGGCCGGGGTCGCCGGTGCAATCGCGCTTTCGCGCGATCTCGCCTCGGCGCGATACACCGCCGCCAGCTCGACGTAGTGCGCGGCGCTCGACGCGATCCAGCCGCGCTCCCGATCCTCGACGGCGCGCTTGACCCGCGCCGGCGACCCCAGCACGAAGCTCCCGGGTGGGATGATGGTGCCCGGTGTGACCAGCGCACCTGCCCCTACCACGCTGCCGCGCCCGATGCGGGCGTTGTCGAGGATGATCGCGCCCATCCCGATCAGGCAGTCGTCCTCGACGTCGCACGCGTGGAGGATGACGCGGTGACCGACGGTGACGCGCGAGCCGACGGTCGTGCCGTTGACGTCGTTGGTCACGTGGATGACCGAGTTGTCCTGGATCGACGTCTGCGCGCCGATCCGGATGGGCATGACGTCGCCGCGGATCACCGTGCCGAACCAGATCGACGATCCCGCGCCGATGGTGACGTCGCCGATCACCGACGTGTGGTCGGCGAGGTAGGCGTCGGGATCGATGACCGGGCGGAGATCGCGGAACGGCAGGACGAGCGACATCGCCCGCAGGCTAGCAGGTCACCTCGGATCGCCGCAGGCGATCCGAGGTCGACCTGCCCCGTGCCCGTGCCCGTGCCCGTGCCCGTGCCCGTCTCAGCCGGAGCCGGATCCGGAGCCGGAGCCGGAGCCGGAGCCGGGATCGGGATCGGGATCGGGATCGGGATCGGGGTCGGGGTCGGAAAACCCGATCGGGCACGGGCACGGGCACGGGCACGGGCACGGGCACGGGAGCCGGCCGGCGGATCCGGCCGGCTACGGCGCGATCAACCCGGTCACGACCTGGCACGCGCCGTCGTGGGCCAGCTCGCCGCTCGACGCCGCCGCCGCATACCGGATCCGCCCGTCGCCGTCGGCCACCAGCACGACGCCGTCGACGCGGCCGTCGAGCGCGCCGAGCAGCCCGACGCCGTCGGTGCGCGCCACCCGCCAGGCCGCGATCGGCAGCGGCGTCAGGGCGCGCAGCGCGTCGAGCTCGACCTGCGTGTCGGCCAGCACCACCGCGCGCAGCCGCACGCGATCGTCGACGCCGCGCGCCGCCAGCTCGCCGACCAGCCCCGCGACGTCGCGGGCGCACGCGTCGCAGCGCGCGTCGAACACCGCCAGCGCCATCGGCTGGCCGCGCCACGCGTCGCGCCGCACCGGCAGGCCCAGCTCGTCGACCGCCGCCAGCGCCGGCAGATCGTGGCCGACCAGCAGCAGGTGGACGATCTCGTCGGGCGCGGGCCGCGCCGACAGCCGCGGCAGGAGCAGCACCCGCCGGCCGTCGCGATCGACCACCAGCGGGAACCGCTTGCCGATCTCGGCGGCGCGGATCTGCACGCCGAGATCGAACACCGGCGCCCCGTCGGCGCGGACGATCAGGTCGTTGGGCCGCAGGCCCGCGGCCGCCGCCGGCGTGCCGGGGTGGACCTCGGTGACCACGACGCCGCCGCCGGCGAGCTGTTGGTACGAGATGCCCAGCCACGGCATCGGCGGCTCGGCGCGCGCCGGGGCCGGTCGCCCGAGGGCGAGCGCCAGCGCGAGGGCCAGGGCGATCCGCACGCCGGGAGTCTACGCCCGGCGGTGCGCCGGGTCGACCACGGGATGATCGCGGAACCAGCGCACCGCCTTGGCGATGGTCTCGTCGAGCGGCGTGCGCGGCATGCCCAGCTCGCGGCGCGCCTTCTCGCCGTCGTACCAGACGGTGGCCAGCGCGTAGCGCGCGGCCTTGCTGGTGATGCGCGGCGGCGGCCCGCCGTGCTCGGCCCAGCGCTCGGCCAGCCACGCCCCGGCGAGCACCGCGGCGTTGGGCAGCCGATGGCGGATCGGCGGCAGCCCGGCGATCCGGGTCACCGCGGCGAAGAACTCGCGGTAGGTGACGTTGTGGCTGCCGGCGATGTAGCGCTCGCCGATCCGGCCCCGGGCCTCGGCCGCGAGGTGGCACGCGGCGACGTCGTCGACGTCGACCGCGCAGAAGCCGCCCTCGGTGTAGCCGGGCACGCGGCGGGCCAGCGCCTCGACGATGAACCGCCCGGTCGGCGTCGGGCCGCGGTCGCGCTCGCCGAACGGGAACGCCGGGCAGACGATCACCACCGGCACGCCGTCGGCCGCGGCGCGCTGCGCGTCGAGATCGGAGAGGTACTTCGAGCGGATGTACGCGCTGCCGCCGCGCCAGTGGTTCCATACGAACTGCTCGTCGGCGAGCTGCCCGGGCGGCGGCACGCCGATCGCGGCGATCGAGCTGGTGTGCACCACCCGGCGCACGCCGGCCTTGGCCGCCGCGGCCAGCACGTTCTTGGTGCCCTCGACGTTCACCCGGAAGATCACCGACTCGTCCGGCAGCCACAGGCTGTAGATCGCCGCCAGGTGATAGACCACGTCGCAGCCGCGGACCGCCGCCGCCACCGCCGCGCGATCGCACACGTCGACGGTGACGCGCTCGACGTCGAGCCCCTCGAGGTTGGCGGGCGATTCGCCGGGGGCCAGGGTGGCGCGGACCGCCCGCCCCTCGGCCAGGAGCGCACGCACGACGGCGGAGCCGATGAAGCCCCCAGCGCCAGTGACCAGCGTCTTCACCCGGCGAATTTACAATGGATCGCGCGGACCTGGGCGATGGATGATTTTATCCTACATGTACGTTTTTTGACTTCATCAGCGCACCACGCGATCATTTCCACCATGAAGCCCCCGTCTGTCGCCTGGGATGGATCGTCGACGCGCTCGCCCTCGCCTCGCGGCGTCGATCCCGTCGCGGTCGCCGGCGACAAGCGCATCCATATCCGCTTCGATATGTTGTTCCCCTGCGTCATGGCCAGCGAGCTGTACGGCGAGGCGCAGGTCGTGGTCCGCAACGTCTCGGCCGGCGGGATGATGGTGCAGACCGCCGACATCCTGCCGCTGGGCGCGGTGGTCACGGTGCACTTCCGGATGAGCGACTGCGACGACGAGATCGTCGCGCGCGCGGAGGTGAAGCACCACCTGTGCCTGAACTTCGGCGCGCCCGGCGCCGAGCCGCGCGCCGCGCGCGCCATGGGGCTGCGCTTCCTCGACTTCGACACCGAGCTGCCGCTGACGCTGGCCAGCCAGCGCGTGCTGCATTGATCGTGCGCGGGGCGCGCGCCGCCTCGCCGTCGGAATACCCGCCGCCGGCCCGGCGTCCTCTCGCCACGATGGCCGACGATCTCGACAACTTGCGCCGCCGGCGCAGGTTCGCTACGAACGGGCGAATGCGTCGAGTCCTCCTGGCGTTGCTCGTCTCGATCGCGGCCGCCGCACCGGCCAGCGCGGGCGGTCGCGACGCCAGCGCCGTGGTCGCCGACCTGACCAGCGGAAAGGTCGCCGGCCCCGCGGCGGTGACCGAGCTGGCCGGCGTGCCGGTCGCCGACCTGGCCGCGCAGCTCAAGCGCACCCGCACCAGCACGGTCGATCAGCGCCGCCAGGTGCTGCGCGCGATCAAGGCCTCGGTCCCCGACGCGTCGGGCAAGTTCGAGACACCGTCGCGGCAGAAGGCCGATCAGGTCCGCGCCGACGACACGTTCGACTGGCTGGCCGAGCTGGCCGGCGCCGACGCCGGGCTGGCCGGCCGGGCCGACGTCATCGCCGACGTCGCGATCCTGCGGGCGCTGGCCGCGACCAACGATCGCGACGCCGCGACGGCGATCGTCGACGCCGCGTTCGCGCCCGACACGATGATCTACCGCGACGAGTGCGGGCGCCGGCTGCGCGCGATGGCGCCGCAGTCGCTGCCGGCGCTGACGATCGCGTCGCAGTCGTCGGAGACCCCGCGCGCCCGCTACGCCACCTACCAGCTCGAGCGCCTCGATCGCCAGGAGCCGGGCAAGGCGATGATCGCCACCGCCGCCGACGAGGATCTCCGCGTCGCGCAGCTGCGGGCGTTCGGCGCGTCGCACCACCGAGAGGCGGTCGCGACCGTGCTCAAGTTCGTCGATGACGGCGCGCCGCGAGTGCGGGCCGCGGCCCGCGCCGCCTGGCTCGACTACGTCACCGGCCCGCCGCCCAAGCCGGCGCCCCGCAAGCGGCTGCAGCTCCCCGGCGGCAAGCTCGCGGCGAAGGAGACGCCGCTGTGGCTCACCTACCGCGAGCTGGCGACGATCGAGCTCAAGCGCACCGCCGAGGACGTGCTGGGCGACGTGTTCCCCGCGGACGGCCCCGCGGTCGACCTCGCGGCGCTGTCGCAACGGCTGTTCGATCACTACGACGCCGAACGCGCCAAGATCGACGACGCCGCGTTCGCGGCGGCCAAGGCCAAGGTCGACGCCGGCGACCTGCCCGGCGCGATCGCCGAGTTCGATCGGCTGCTCGCGACCACCGGCCGCATCCCCCACCCCACCGAGGCCGCCGCGATCTACCTGACGCTCGCGCAGTCGCTCGAGCGCGACGCGAAGTGGGACGGCGCCGCCACCGCCTACGGCAAGGCGCTCGGCATCGATCCCGCCGGCAGCCACGCCGTCGACGCCGAGGCCGGCCGCGAGTTCGCGCTGGGCAAGGCGCTCGAGGCCGCCGGCAAGGACGGCAGCGCCAACTTCCGCCGCGCGGTCGCGCTCAAGCCCGACTACGCCCCGGCCAAGGCCGCGGCGGCCGCCGCCGAGCCGACCCGCCACAAGCCGTGGATGCTCTACGGCGGCGCCGGGCTGGCCAGCCTGGCCGCGCTGTTCGGCGTGCTCGGCTTCGTGCGCCGCCGCCGCCGGTAGCCGCGCGCGGCGGCGACTCGTCGGGGCCCGGCGGTCCAGCCGCGCGCCGTCACGCCGCCGCGTCGCTGGCGCGCGGCAACTCGAGCACGAACGTCGTGCCGCCGCCGGGCGCGGCCTCGACGGTCAGCGTGCCGCCCATCGCCGTGGCCGCGGCCCGGGCGATCGCCAGGCCCAGCCCCGAGCCCTCGCCGCGGCGCGCCGCCGGGCCGCGGTAGAAGCGATCGAAGACCCGCTCGCGCACCCCCGGATCGAGGCCGGGGCCGCCGTCGGTGACCGCGAGCCGCACCCGATCGCCGGTCGCCGTCGCGGTCACCGCGAGCGGAGGCGCGCCGTGCTTGTGGGCGTTGTCGATCAGGTTCTGGATCACGTGCTCGAGGCGATCGCGATCGCCGCGCACCGCGAGCGCGGCCGGCACGTCGACCGCGACCGGCGCCGCGCCGGGCCGGGCCGCGGCGGCGGTGGCGACGCAGCCGTCGACCACCGGGGCCAGCGCGATGGCGGCGCCGCGCTCGACCGCCAGCGGGCGGTCGCCCTGCCGCTCGAGCTCGAGCAGGCCGGTCACCAGCCGCGCGATCCGATCGGCGTTGCGGCCGATCGTCGCGACGAACTCGCGGCGGGTGTCGGCCGGCAGCGTCTCGTCGGCCAGCGTCTCGGCGAAGCCGGCGATCGCCGTCACCGGCGTGCGCAGCTCGTGGGCCGCGTTGGCCAGGAACTCGCGGCGCGCGGCCTCGAGGGCGCGCAGCCGCGACACGTCGTGCAGCACGCACACCGCGCCCCGCCCCGCCGGCAGCGGCCGGACGTTGATGCGCACGGTGCGGCCGCCGATCGCGACCTCGTCCTCGACCGCGGCGCCGGCCCGGGCGCGGGCCAGCGGCGCGACCAGCACCGGCGGCAGCGCCGCCGGATCGACCAGCGCGTCGGCGGCCGGGTTGGTCAGCGTCACCGCGCCGGCGGCGTCGACGACGATCACCCCCTCGACCATCGCGCCGATCACCGCCAGCGAGCGATCGCGCTCGCGGGTCAGCGCGCCGACCTGCGCCTGCACCTCGCCGGCCAGCCCGACCAGCGCCCGCGACAGCACGCCCAGCTCGTCGGCGCCCTCGGCCGGCGGCCCGATCGCGTAGTCGCCGCGCGCCACCCGCTCGGCGTCGCGGGTCATCACCCGCAGCGGCCGGACGATCGCGCGGATCGCCAGGAGGCCCAGGCCCAGCGCCACCACCAGCCCGACCAGCGCCGCCAGCACGAGCCGCGACCGCAGCTCGCGCCGGGTCGCGGCCAGCCGGGTCATCGGCACCGCCAGCCGGATCACGCGGTGGTCGCCGGCGCGCACCGCCACCAGGTACGACGGCTCGTCGTCGGGCGGCAGCGTGCGGATCGCGCGCCCGACCGCGCCGGCCCGGGCGCCGCGGATCTCCGGGGCGTCGCCCACCGCGTGGCCGAGATCGCTGGGCCGCTCGGAGTCGGCGACGACCACGCCGGCGCCGTCGATGATCGTCACCCGCGCGTTGACGACGCCGCCCAGCCGCGGCGCCAGCCGCTCGGGGTGGTCGGCGCGATCGAGCCACTTGATCACGCCCAGCGCCTGGTGGCGCAGCCGGTCGTCGGTGTCGTCGACCAGGCCGCGCCCGAGCGTGCGGTCGAGCAGCACCAGCGTCGCCGCGGTCACCACCAGCACGATCGTGACGAACGCGAGCAGGAGCCGGGTGCGCAACGCCACCCGTCACTCCTTCTTGGCGCGGTAGCCGAACCCGTGGACGGTCTCGACCCAGTCGGCGGCGTCGCCCAGGCTCTGCCGCAGCCGGCGCACGTGGACGTCGACGGTGCGGGTGTTGACGTTGCCGTGGATGTCCCAGACCGCGGCGAGGAGCTCCTCGCGCGAAAACACCCGCCCCGGCGCCGCGGCCAGCGTCACCAGCAGCTTGTACTCGAGCGGCCGCAGCGCCAGCGGCGCGCCGGCGCAGGTCACGGCGTGATCGATCGGATCGACGTGCAGCGGCCCCAGCTGCAGCGGTTGCTCGGGCGCCGGCGACGCGCGCTCGCCCAGCCGGTTGGCGAGCGCGGTCACCCGCAGCACCACCTCGCGCACGACGAACGGCTTGACGACGTAGTCGTCGGCGCCGACCTCGAGCCCGGTGATGCGATCGTCGGCCTCGGCCCGCGCGGTCAGCATGACGACGCCGACCCCGGCGGTCGCCGGCTCGGCGCGCAGCGCCTTGCACACCGCGAAGCCGTCGCCGTCGGGGAGCATCACGTCGAGCAAGACCACCGTCGGTTCGTCGGCGCGGGCCCGGGCCAGCGCCGCGGCCACCGTGCCGACGACGATCACGTCGAACCCGGCGCCGCGCAGGTGGAAGTCGAGCAGCCGGGCCACGTCGGGCTCGTCCTCGACCACCAGCACGCGTTTGCGCATGGCCGATGCTACCGCGAGAGGACGGCGCGCGGCTGTTACCCACCGGTAACAGCGACCGCGGCCCGGCCCCGGTACCGTGGCACCATGATCGCGCGTCGCTGGCTCGCCCTCGCCGTCCTGTGCGCCCTGGCCCTGACCACCGGCTGCCGCCGCCGCGCCCCGGCCGGCACCGTCCGCGTCGCCGCCGCCGCGGATCTCGCCCGCGCGTTCGAGGAGGTCGGCAAGGCGTTCAAGGCCAAGACCGGCGCGAGCGTCGTCTTCACGTTCCACTCGTCGGGGCTCCTGGCCAAGCAGATCGCCGAGGGCGCGCCGTTCGACGTCTACGCCGCGGCCGCCAAGAGCTACGTCGACGACGTGGTCAAGGCCGGCGCCTGCGACGCCAGCACCCGCGCGCCGTACGGCCGCGGCCGGCTGGTGGTGTGGAGCAAGGGCCAGCCGCTGACCGCGATCACCGACCTCACCGATCCTCGGTTCGCCAAGATCGCGATCGCCAACCCCGACCACGCGCCCTACGGCAAGGCCGCCAAGCAGGCGCTCGAGAAGCTCGGGCTGTGGAGCCAGGTCGCGGGGCGGATGGTCTACGCCGACAACGTCCAGGTGACGATGCAGTGGGCCCAGGACGGCAGCGCCGACGCGTCGATCGTCGCGCTGTCGCTGGCCACGGTGACCCAGGGCGGCACCTCGGTGCCGGTGGATCCCGCGCTGCACGACCCGCTCGATCAGGAGCTGGTGGTGTGCGGCAAGGGTGGCGGCAGCGCGTCGGCCAAGCAGTTCGCGCAGTTCGTCAACTCGCCCGACGGCCGCGCGATCATGCGCAACTACGGCTTCCGCCTGCCCGGCGAGTGAACGTCACCGCCGCGTCCAGCTCCGGTCGTGGCCGGCGGGGATGGATCGGCCGCGAGAACGATCGACTTCCCCTTTCGGGGGCCCTAAGGTGCGGCGGTGGACGCCGGCACCGCGGCATCGCTGCTCGGCGCGGGCCTCCTGGCCGGCGCGGTGAACACGCTCGCCGGCGGCGGCTCGCTGGTGCTGGTGCCGGCGCTGATCGCCGCGGGCATGCCGTCGACGATCGCCAACGCCACCAGCCGCATCCCGATCCTGGCGCAGTGCGCGGCCGGCGCCGTCGGCTTCGCCCGCGGCGGCAAGCTGCCGACCGCGGCGGTGCGCAACGTGCTGCCGCCGGTCATGGTCGGCGCCGGCCTCGGCGCCTACGTCGCGACGATGATCCCGGCGCGGGTGCTGACGCCGATGATCCTCGGCACGCTGGTGCTGATGGCGATCGCGCTGGTGGTGGTCAGCCCCAGCCGGTGGGCGCCGCCGGCCGACGCCGAGCCGCGCGCCGCCCGCGGCCCGTGGGCGATGCTGGGGCTGTTCGCCGCCGGGGTCTACGGCGGCGTCCTGCAGGCCGGCGCCGGGCTCTTGTTCGTCGGCATCCTCGCCGGCGGGCTGCGCTACGACCTGGTGCGCGCCAACGCGCTCAAGGCGGTGGTGATGCTGGCGTACATCGCGCTCACCGCGGCGGTGTTCATCGCCTACGACATGGTGCGGTGGGGGCCGGGCCTGGTGATGTCGGTGGGCGCGATGATCGGCGCGTGGCTGGCCGCGCAGGTCGCGCTGACCCGCCACGGCGTGCTGATCACCCGGATCGTCGTCGGCGTGTCGCTGGTCGGCTCGGCCGCGATCATGATCACCCGGCTGTGAGCGCCGCCGCGGCGCGCGTCAGCGGACGATCGTCGGCGGGCGATCGCCGTCGATGACGCCGTCGCCGTCCCCGTCGATCGCGTACTCGATCACGCCGGGCAGCGGCGTCAGCGCGGTGCCGGGGTTGTGGCTGCCCACCGGCAGCGCCGGCAGGAACTGGTTCGACGTGAACTCGCCGGTGGTGTTGACCAGCACCGCCGCCAGCCGCAGCTTGGCGCCGGGCGGCACGACCCCGCCCGGGTACAGCGCGGCCCACGGCACGAACGCCTCGAGCCCCTGCCCCGCGACCGGCGCGATCGGCGCGCCGCGGGTGCGCACCGCGCCGTAGTTCATCGCGGCGCGCAGCCAGCCGAGGTTGCTCGGCAGGCCGAACGGCGCGCGCAGCGCCCGGCCGCCGGCGTCGTCGCGGAAGTCCTCGACGTGCGGATCGCCGCCGCCGATCGACGCCAGCACGACGTCGGCGTCGAACACCGTCGCCGGCGCGGTCACGTGCGACGCCGCCAGCGCCAGATCGAGCACGCCGGTGGCGTCGGTCAGCGCGCCGGCCGGGCTGGCGACGCCGGTGCCGGCGCCGGGATCGACGTCGATCCACACCTCGACCGCGTTGACGCTCCACGCGAACAGCCCCTCGACGCCGACGTACAGGCCGTCGGCGGTGGCGTCGAGCCACAGCGCGTCGAGCTGGTTCTCGCCGGGGCCGAACTCGCTGGGCACCGCCTGCACCGCGGCGCGGTGGCGCAGATCGCCGAACTCGCCGTCGGGGATCGGCTCGCGGCCGGGCGCGATCATCGCGCCGTTGTCCATCCGGGCCCGGGCGATCGCGTAGATCCAGCGGTGATCGATCACCGCGCCGTCGACCAGCGCCGCGCCGGGGCCGTCGCCGAACACCGCGACCCGCGCGTTGGTGTGGTTGCCCCAGCGCCAGCGCACCGGCGGGTACTCGCCGGCCGGCGCCGGGCCGGTGACCTCGAGCCCGCCGCACTCGTGATCGGCGGTCACCAGCACCGTCGTGTTGCCCCGGGCCCGGGCCCAGGCGGTCACCGCCGCGACGGTGTCGTCGAACGCCAGCGTCTCCTGGACCGAGTCGACGAGGCTGTTGGCGTGGCCGCCGTGATCGATCCGCCCGCCCTCGATCATCACGAAGAAGCCGTGGGGATCGCGATCGAGCGTGGTCAGCGCCGCCATCGCCATGTCGATCAGCATCGGCTCCGGGGTCTCCGGCGCTCGGGCCGCGACGTAGGTCATCAGGTCGGGCGCGAAGGCGCCGAACAGCCGCGGCGCGCCCGCGGCCAGCGCGGCGCGCAGATCGGCGGCGGTGTCGACGCGGGTGTAGCCGGCGAGCGCGAGGTCGTCGTAGAGGCCGTCGTCGGTGCGCACCGAGCCGGCGCCCATCGGCGCGAAGAACAGCGTGCCGCCGCCCAGCATCACGTCGGGGTGCGCGTCGCGGACCATCTGGTCGGCGATCTCGACCAGCTGGCCACGCGAGCCGACGTGCGCCGCGAACCCGGCGGGCGTGGCGTGGGGCAGCGACGTCGTCGTCACCAGCCCGGTGGCCCAGCCGCGGGCGGCGGCGCGCTCGAGCAGCGTCTCGACGCGGCGGCCGTAGCGGTCGACGCCGATCGCGCCGTTGTAGGCGTACGCGCCGGTCGCCATCACCGTCGCCGCCGCCGCCGAGTCGGTGATGCCCGACGGGCCGCCGGTGCGGACCTGCCCGGCGTACGGCAGCGCCTGCATCGCCAGCCGCCCCGGCGCGCCGTGGCGGTACCACGACGCGGCGTCGAGCTGCCCCTGCCCCATGCCGTCGCCGATCAGCACGATCACCGCCGGCGGCGCGCCGACCCGGGCGTCGAGCCCGGCGTCGAGCGGCGCGTCGATCCGCGCGTCGATCGCGGCGTCGGCGGCGACCGGCGGTCGCGGATCGCCGCAGGCCGCGAGGCCCAGGCCGACGATCGCGAGCAGACGACGCATCCCCCGAGTATACCGCCGCGCCAGCGGCGAGCCGCTACGGCGAGCACGCCGGCATCAACGCCTGGCACGACGGCCGCGGCCCGCCGACGCGCACCGCCTCGGCCCACGCCAGGCCGTGCTCGATCTTGGCCTCGAGCACCGTGTCGTGGGTCGCGAACGTGTCGGTGCAGACGTCGGTGGCGACGCCCTCGGCGCGCAGCTTGGCGACCGCGCACGCCGCCTCGCTCGCGGCCGGCATGACCTGATCGGCCAGCCCCGCGATCACCAGCACCGCCGCGCCCGCCGGATCGGCGGTGACGACGTTGGCGGTCAGCCACGCGTGGAACGACCGGGCCGGCTCGACGCAGCCGGCGCCGCCGTCGATGCAGGCCAGCATCGCGGTGCGGAAGCCGTCGTCGATCAGGTCGGCGAGGTGCGGCTGCTGCACGTCGAGCGCGCCGCCCAGCGGCACCGTGCACAGCGACTCGACCTCGTCGATCAGCGCCGCGCGCTCGGCGGCCGGGAAGCTGTCGCCGGCGCGCGCCGCGCCCAGGTGGTTGGCGAACCAGCCGTAGTGCCGCAGCACCGCGACCGTCGGCGCCGACAGCCCGGCGAGCGAGGTCAAGAGCGCCGGGTTGCGCAGCACCCGCTCGTAGCCGAACGAGCCGACGCGGATCGGCCACTCCGGCGCGATCGCCACCACCGCGCGCAGCGTGCGCGCGCCGGTCAGCGCGTGCTCGAGCGCCTGCGCCGACAGCACCACGCCGCCGCCCTGGCTGTAGCCCAGCGCGACCTCGGGGGCGCCGACCAGGCCGGGGCCGATCAGCTGCCCCAGCGCCCGCGCGCCGTCGAACAGCTGGCTCGCGGCCTCGCGGTTGTCGAGGTACAGGTGCACGCCCTCGTTGCCCAGGCCCGCGAAGTCCGGCGCGATCACCGCGTAGCCCAGCCCGGCCAGCGGCAGCGCCTGGTTGGCGTGCGGCACCACCTCGCGCGACGGCGCGCACGCGTCGGCCAGGCCCGCGGTCGATCGGGCCACCAGCGCCACCGGCACCGGCAGCGCCCGCGGCACCGTCGGCAGGTACGCCGTCGCCGTCGTCACCGCCGCCTGGCCGTCGCCGCGCACCGTGCGGTACGCCAGCTTGATCACCCGCGCGCCCGACGTCGCCACGATCGTCGCGCCCGCGTCCTCCGCCGCCGCCTGCAGCGCCGGCGCGTCGAGCAACTCGCCCACCGAGCACCGCACCAGCGCCCCCCGCAGCGCCGGCGTCAGCGGCGGCAGATCGGGCGGCGTCGCGAACACCGCCGCGAGCTCGTCGTCGCAGTCTACCGGCTCGGTCGCGTAGCCCGCGTCGATCGCCGGCGTCGCGTCGACCGCGACCGCGTCGACGCCACCATCGGCGCCCACCGCGACATCGTCGGCGGCCGGCGTGCCCCCACAGCCGGCCGCCGCGATCGTCGCCCACAGGATGAACCGTCCTCGCATGCCCGCGGCATACGATATTTGCATCATTGATGCAAATACATTCAGCCCGAGCCCGATCCCCGTTCCCGTCTCCGTTCCCGTCTCCGTTCCCGCCTCCGTTCCCGCCTCCGTCCCCGTCTCCGTCCCCGTCCCCGTCCCCGTCCCCGTTTCCGTCCCCCATCCCTCCGCATCAACCCGAAAACGCCAAACGGCCCGGTCGTTCACGCTAAACGATCCGGGCCGTTTCGGGTGGGGGCCCCGGCGCATGCCGGGGGAGGGTCTTTGCGAAAGACCCTCTCTCGCAACACGAGGCTCTTTGCGAAAGAGCCTCCTCTAGAAGCGGAACGGATAGCTGAACGATCCGCCGTTCTTCGTCTTCGCGAAGGTCGCCTTCTGCATGGCCGAGGCGACGCAGTTGCCGAGCGCGGGGTCGGGGCTCTCCTTGACGGTCACGCTCGTCACGCTGCCGCCGCCCGAGACCTTCACCGACACGGTGACCTTGCCCTTGGCCGACGACTTCGCGCCGCACGCGGTGGCCTTCGCCGAGATCTTGCCGACGCCAGCCGAGATGTCCGCCTTGGTCAGGCCATCGGCGAGGTCGCCACCGCCGCCACCGCCGCCGCCACCGCCACCACCGGTGGAGCCACCGCCGCCACCACCGCCGGTCTTCTTGCCGCCGCCGTAGACCGAGCAGCAGGCCGGCGGCTTGGGCGCCAGCATGCACTCGACCTCGCCCATCGAGCACTTGCCACCCGACGGCGGCGGCGGCGGATCGACCGGCTTGCTCGAGCCGCCCGACGGCTTGCTCGAACCGCTCGACGGCTTGCTCGAGCCGCTCGACGGCTTGGCCGAGCCGCTCGACGGCTTGGCCGAGCCGCTGCCCGGCTTGGTGCCCGGATCGACCGGCTTGGTGCCGGGGTCGCTCGAGCCCACGCCCGGATCGCTCGATCCGACGACCGGGTCCGCGGGCTTGGTGCCCGGGTCGGCCGGCTTGGTGCCGGGATCCGCGGCGGTGCCCGCGGCCGGATCCGGCAGCGCCGAGCCCTTGTCGTCGCCGCCCTTGTCGCTGCCCTTGTCCGAGCCCTTGTCGTTGCTGGCGACCGCGGCCGGCTTGTTGTCGCTCTTGCCCAGCACCACCACCACCAGCACCACCGCGACGATGGCGAGCAACGCCACCGCGCCGAGCAGGATGTAGAGCATCTTGTTGTTGTTCCGCGACCCGCCCATCGTCGGGATGATCACGGCCGGCTCCGCGAACGACGCGGTCGAGAACACCGGCAGATCGTCGGCCGAGCCGACCTTGGGGCCGCCACCCGCCGGCGCGCCGGGCTTGGCGCCGCCGAGGTACGCGCTGGCCATCGAGCGGATGTCGATCAGGCCCGAGCCCTCGCCGCCGCCGTGGCTGGCCGAGCCGGCCGCGCCGCCCGACGACGATGACGACGAGCTCGACGACGACGCGGCCTGGGCCCGCGGCTGATCGCTGGCCAGCGCGGCCAGGTTGCCGAGCGAGAACAGCACCGAGTTCTCGTTGCGCTGGCCCTTCATCGACGACACGTTGGCCGGCTGCGCGGGCTTGGCCTCGCTGCCGAACAGCGGCGCGTCGGCGTCGGGCGCGGGCGCGCCGGTCTTGCGCGCCGAGCGCGGCTTGGCCGCGGCCTTGGCGCCGAACAGATCGTCGCCGCCGGCGTCGTCCTGCTTGGCGGCGTGCGCGGCGAAGACGTCGCCGGGGTCGCTCTTGGCAGCGGCGGCGGCCGGCTCCTCGTAGTTGCTCGCGCCGAACATGCTGGCGACCGCGTCGGCGCCCGACGACGGCTGCGCCGTGGTGGTGCTGCCGCTCGCGATCAGGTTGGCGAACTCGGGCACCTGGGCCAGCGGCAGCCAGTCGGAGAAGCCCTCGCGCCAGATGTACGACTCGCTGTCGATCTCGCCGGCGGCGAAGCGCGCCTGGACCTCGGCGACGGTCAGCGGGCCGACCTGCTCCTGGTCGACGACGATGTGCCAGACGCCCTCGTCGGCACCGGCCGGCGCGGCGCCGTCGTAGCCGCCGTAGTCGTAGACCCGGGTCTCCTTCTGGTCGAAGCTGCCCGCGGGCGCGGCGGCCGCGGCGGCCGGCGCCGCGGCGGCGTCGTCGCCAGTGCCGCGGACGACGATGATGTTGCTGCACTTCTTGCAGCGGATCTTGAAGACTTTGCCTTGGACCTTCTCGTCGGCAATCGAGTACTTCGCAGAGCAGGCGTCGCAGACGATCTTCATGGGCGTTCCTGTTTCTCGCCAGTGGCGCGAGGCGGTTCAAGGGCTTGGAACCCAAGGCCCCCGCCGAGCTTGGTGAAAAATCGTATCACCCGCCGCGAACGCTTTGCCAGGGCCCCAGCCCCTTCTAA
The DNA here is from genome assembly GCA_016794525.1 of Myxococcales bacterium. Classification (GTDB taxonomy): domain Bacteria; phylum Myxococcota_A; class Polyangia; order Haliangiales; family Haliangiaceae; genus UBA2376. Next base: position 11,034 of record JAEUJY010000157.1, on the reverse strand, counting down.
TCAATCGCGAAACGGATCCGAGAGCACGATCGTCTCGGCGCGATCCGGCCCCACCGACACCAGGTAGAACGGCACGCCGGCCAGGCGCTGCACGGTGTCGACGTACTGCCGCGTCGTCGTCGGCAGATCGTCGAACTGGGTCACGCCCGCCAGCGAGCCCCAGCCTGGGTAGCTGGCGAACACCGGCTCGGCGCGGGCGATGTCGTCGAGGTCGGTGGGCAGCTCGTCGACCTCGCGGCCGTCGAGCTTGTAGGCGACGCACACCTTGACCTCGGGCATGTTGGCCAGCACGTCGAGCTTGGTCAGCGCGAGGCCGTCCATGCCCGACAGCCGCACGCCCAGCCGCAGCGCCGGCAGATCGAGCCAGCCGCAGCGGCGCGGCCGGCCGGTGGTCGCCCCGAACTCGCCGCCGGCCTGGCGCAGCGCCTCGGCGGCGTCGCCGTGCAGCTCGGTCGGGAACGGGCCGGCGCCGACCCGGGTGGCGTAGGCCTTGGTGATGCCGACGACGCGGTCGATCTTCGACGGGCCGATGCCGGTCGACTGGCAGGCGCCGGCGGCGATCGTCGACGACGACGTCACGAACGGATAGGTGCCGTGGTCGATGTCGAGCAGCGTCCCCTGGGCGCCCTCGAACAGCACGTTGGCGCCGCGGCCGATCTTGTCGGCGACGAACCGGCTGGCGTCGCCGACGTGGGGCCGCAGCCGCTCGCCGGCGGTGGCCGCCTCGTCGATCCACTGCGCGACCTCGGCCGCGGTCGGCGCCGCGCCGCCGAAGTGCTGCATCACCGGGACCAGCTCCTCGAGGTTGGCGTCGACCAGCTCGCGCAGGCGCTCGCGGCGGAACAGATCGCGGATGCGCACGCCGCGCCGGCCGGCCTTGGCCTCGTACGCCGGGCCGATGCCGCGGCGGGTGGTGCCGATCGCGCCCTTGCGGCCCTCGCGCAGCTGCTCGATGCGCTTGTGGTACGGCAGGATCACGTGCGCGTCCTGGCCGATCAGCAGCTCGCCGTTGGCCAGCAGGCCGCGCGCGCTCAGCTCGGCGATCTCCTCGAGCAGCGTGTGCGGATCGATCACCATGCCGTCGCCGAGCACGCACGGCTTGCCGGGGTGGCACACCCCCGACGGCACCAGGTGGGTGACCAGCTTCTGGCCCTTGATGACCAGCGTATGGCCGGCGTTGGCCCCGCCGCCGTAGCGGACCACCGTGTCGGCGGCCTCGGCGTACAGGTCCACGACCTTGCCCTTGCCTTCATCGCCCCACTGGGCGCCGACCACGATCACGACGGACATCGGAGGCTCCTTGGTTCGCTGCTCACGGCGCCGCCTGCGCGGCGGCCGCGAAGATAGTGGCGAGCGCGGCGCCGTCACCAGCGGTGGCGGCGGCGATCGCATCGGCCGGGATCGCGACCGCGGCGCCGGTGGCGACGGTGATCAGCTGCCCGGCGGCGACGTCGAGCAGGTGCGACCAGCCGGTCTCGGCGGCGTAGGCCGCGGTGGGCGCCGGGCCGTGGTGGGCCGCGGTGCGCACGTCGCGGGCGCGCAACGCCGCGGCCAGCCGGGCCGCGGGCGCGCCGGCGCCGCCGCCAGCGACGATCAGCACGCCGGGCGCCGGCTCGGGGGCCGCGACGCCGATCGCCCGCTGCGCGCCGGCGATCGCCTCGATGTCGACCGCGAACCCGACCGCGCCGGTGGCGCGCCCGTAGCGGCCGACCAGCCCGTCGTAGCGGCCGCCGCGCACCACCGCGTCGGCGGCGCCGCGCGCGAAGCCGGCGAAGCGCAGCCCGGTGTAGTACTCGAAGCCGCGGCCCAGGCCGAGGTCGGCCGACAGCCGCGCCATCGGCGCCAGCGTCGCGACCCGCGCCGCCACGTCGGCCAACGCCACCGCCGCCGCGCGGGTGGTCGGCGACCACGCCAGCGACTGCGCGCGCGCGATGACCTCGCCGATCGCGCCCCACAGCCCGACCAGCTCGACCAGCCGATCGCGATCGACCTCGGCCAGGCCGGCGGCCGCGCGCGCCACCGCCTGCGCGTCCTTCTTGGCCAGCGCCGCGGTCAGGGCCGCGCGCTGCGCGTCGTCGGTGACCACGCTCAGCGCCTCGGTCGCGAACGCGACGTGGCCGAGATCGATCTGCACGTCGGCCAAGCCGGTCGCGGCCAGCGCGGTCGCGGCCAGCGCCACCGCCTCGGCGTCGGCGTCGACGCCGTCGGCGCCGATCAGCTCGATGCCGGCCTGCAGGATCTCGCGCTGCGCCAGCGCGCCGTGGCCGACCGCGGTCATGCGGTTGACCGCGCCCTCGTAGCACAGCCGCGCCGGCCCGCCGAGGTCGGCCAGCCGGGTCGCCGCCAGCCGCGCCACCTGCGGCGTGATGTCGGGGCGCAGCGCGACCACCTCGCCGGTGCCGGGCTCGACGAAGCGGATCGCCGCGGCCCGGGCGTCGCCGCCGAGGCCGCGCTCGAGCACGTCGGCGCACTCGAACACCGGCGTGATGATGCGCTGGTAGCCCCACGCCTCGAAGGTGGCCAGCAGGCGCTCGGCGATCGCGCGGCGGCGCGCGGCGGCGCGGGGGAGGAAGTCGCGGACGCCGGCGGGCAGCCGGACCGGGCTCGGGGCGGAGTTCATAGCGGGGTTGCCACCGGGACGAAGTGGACCGACAGGGCCGGAAATTGCCGGCGCAGCTCGTCGGCGACGCGCGACGGCCCGAACACCTCGGTGGCGTAGTGGCCGGCGGCGACCAGCGTGATCTGCAGCTCGCGCGCCAGCTCGCCGGCGCGCTCGGCCAGCTCGCCGGTGACGAACAGATCGCAGCCGGCGGCGACCGCGGCCTCGAGCAGATCGCCGGCCGCGCCCGAGCACAGCCCGACCTTGCGCACCACCGGCGGGCCGAACGGGAAGACGAACGGCGCCGCCCGCGCGCCCAGCACGCCGGCGGTGACCCGCGCGATCGCCTCGTCGCGCGACAGCGCGGTGGCCCAGCTGCCGGCCAGGCCCAGCGCGGTGCCCTTGACGTCGCCGAACGCGGAGCGATCGGCCAGCGCCAGGCCGATCGCGTCGGCCAGGCCGGTGTTGTTGCCGAGCCGCGCGTGCTTGTCGAGCGGCAGGTGGTACGCGGCCAGCGACACGTCGTGGGCCAGGAGCGCCTTCAGCCGCCGCGCCGTCGGGCCGGTCACCGTCGGCAGCCCCGGGCCCCAGATCAGGCCGTGGTGGACGACGATCAGATCGGCGCCGAGCTCGATCGCGCGATCGAACAAGAGCTGGTTGGCCGACACGCCGGTGACGACGGTGTCGACCTCGGGCGCGCCCTCGACCTGCAGGCCGTTGGGCGCGTAGTCGCGGAAGCGATCGATCTCGAGCGTGGCGTCGAGGTAGGCCACGACGTCGCGAAGGTGGACGGTCATCGGGGCGGCGCACCATAGCAGCCGCACCCCGGCGCCGTCGTGGTAAACGACCCTCAATGGCCACGGTGAAGAAGCCCTCGCCCCCCGCCCCCTCCGAGCCCAAGACCCTGTCCGGCCTGCCGCTGCAGGCCAGCTACGGGCCCGGCGATCTCGCCGCGCGCGGCTGGTCGTACGAGCAGGCGCTGGGCGACCCCGGCAGCTTCCCGTTCACCCGCGGCCCGCACGCGACGATGTACCGCGGCAAGCCGTGGACGATGCGCATGTTCGCCGGCTTCGGCACGCCCGACGACACCAACCAGCGGTTCAAGTTCCTGCTGGCGTCGGGCCAGACCGGCCTGTCGACCGCCTTCGACATGCCGACGCTCATGGGCTACGACCCCGAGCACCCCCGCTCGCTGGGCGAGGTCGGCCGCGAGGGCGTGAGCGTGGCGTCGCTCGCCGACATGACCCGGCTGTTCGGCGACATCCCGCTCGATCAGGTGTCGACGTCGATGACGATCAACGCCCCGGCGGCGGTGCTGCTGGCGCTGTACATCGTCGTCGCCGAGAAGCAGGGCGTCGGGCCCGAGAAGCTGCGCGGCACGCTGCAGAACGACATGCTCAAGGAGTTCATCGCGCAGAAGGAGTGGATCAGCCCGATCCGCGGCCACATGCGGATCATCCGCGACATGCTGGTGTGGTGCACCAAGCACATGCCGCTGTGGAACACGATCTCGATCAGCGGCTACCACATCCGCGAGGCCGGGGCGACCGGCGTCCAGGAGCTGGCGTTCACGCTGGCCGACGGCATCGGCTACCTGCAGCTGGGCAAGGACGCCGGCATCCCGATCGACGAGTTCGCGCCGCGGCTGTCGTTCTTCTGGGACGTCCACAACGACTTCTTCGAAGAGATCGCCAAGTTCCGCGCCGGCCGCCGGATGTGGGCCAAGATCGTCCGCGATCGGTTCGGCGCGACCAACCCGCGGTCGTGGATCCTGCGCACCCACGCCCAGACCGCGGGCGTGTCGCTGATGGCGCAGCAGCCGCTCAACAACGTCGTGCGCACGACGATGCAGGCGCTGGCCGCGGTGCTCGGCGGCACCCAGAGCCTGCACACCAACAGCTACGACGAGACCTACGCGCTGCCGACCGAGGCCGCGGCCCAGCTCGCGCTGCGCACCCAGCAGGTGATCCTCGAGGAGAGCGGCGTCGCCGCGGTCGCCGACCCGCTGGGCGGCAGCTACTTCGTCGAGACGCTGACCGATCAGGTCGAGGCCGCGGCCTGGGCCTACATCGAGAAGATCGACGCGATGGGCGGCATCGTCCGCGCCGTCGAGGAGGGCTACCCGCAGCGCGAGATCGCCAAGGCCGCCTACGACTTCCAGCGCCAGGTCGACACCGGCGAGCGCGGCATCGTCGGCGTCAACAAGTACGTCTCGCCCGAGGACGGCGACGGCATCCCGACGCTCAAGATCGAGGAGCACGTCGAGCGCGATCAGATCGCGCGCAACAAGGCGTGGAAGGCCGCCCGCGACGCCAGCGTCGTCGCCAGCCGCCTGGCCGCGGTGCGCCACGCGCTCGCCCACGACGACGTCAACGTCATGCCGCCGATCATCGACGCGGTCCGCGACGGCGTCACCGTCGGCGAGATCTGCGACGAGTTCCGCCAGGTGCTCGGCGAGCACCGCGATCCGGCCTACCTCTAGCAAGGTCCCTCGGGCCGTGCCCGTGCCCAGGGCGGCGGCGGGGGACGCCGAACCACGCGAATCACGAGCGGTCGATGGGGAGGCAGGTCCCGTCCCCGTCCCTCTCCCGTCCTACTCCACGCGCGTCGCGTCGTACCGCTCGATCCGCTGGCAGTCCGGCGAGCCCGCCAGCCCCTCCGCGGCCTCGACGGTGCACTGCGCCGCGGGCCGATCGGTGCCGTCGTACTTCTCGATCAGGTCGAGGTGCAGCGCCGGCTCGGCCAGGGTCGCGGTGGCCTTGCTGTAGTACAGCTGGCACGGGAAGCCGCCGCCGATCTGCGAGTTCGCCGACTCGGTGACCAGCCCCGGACCGCCGGGGTTGAACAGCACCAGCGTCTCGGTGCACACCGCGCCGGCCGCGTCGTCGCACTCGGACAGCCGGATGAAGCTCGGATCGTCGAAGAACTCGTCGACCGCCAGCTTCACGAACGGCGGCGTCGCGACCGGGTCGCCGGCGGTGTCGCACGCGATCGACGCGCCCTGCCCCTGCGCGGCGACGTGGGTCGTCACCTGGTAGACGCCGAGGAACGCGGCGCCGCCGTCGCCGCTGCCGCCGCAGGCCGCGGCGCACGCCAGCCCCAGCGTCCCCACGACCCACCGCGCCCGGCGCATCACACCGCCTGCAGCTGCGCCTGGACCCGCTCGCCGCGGCGCATGCCCAGCCGGGCGTAGATCGCCAGCGCCTCGCGCAGCAGATCCTTGCCGGCGTCGGGCTCGCCGTTCTCGATCTTGTAGCGACCGTACAGCTCGAGGCCGCGCGCGGTGGCGGCGTCGTGGCCGATGCCGCGCAGCACGGCGAGGCCGCGGCGGAAGTAGGTCTCGGCCGGCGGCTCGCCCGGCGAGTCCATGATCTCGGTGCGCTCGGCGTCGTACAGGCTGGTCGACAGCACCAGGCCGATCGTCAGGAGCGCCTGGCCCTCGAGCTCCTTGAGCCCGGCGGTCGTGGCGACGGCCAGCGCGCGCTCGGCGAAGTCGCGGGCCTTGCCCACCGCGCCCAGCTGGTTCTCGAGCACCGCCAGGTTGCGGCAACACTCGCTCTCGAGCTGGCGGTCCTCGAGATCCTCGACGATCTCGAGCGCGTCCTCGAGGCGGCCGCGGGCCTCCTCGAGCTTGTTCTCGTCGATGGCCAGCTCGCCGAGGTTGACCAGCACCATCGCCGCGATCGGCAGCGAGCCGATCGCCTCGGCCTCGGCCAGGGCGGCCGTCCAGCCGGCGCGGGCCTCGGCGCTGTCGCCCAGCTCGTGGTGCATGACCGCGAGGTTGTTGAGCGACACCACCGCGCCCCAGCGATCGCCGGCCGCGCGGCGCAGCTCGAGCGCCTCGCGGTGGCAGTTGAACGCGGCCTCGTGCTCGCCGCGGGCCTGCTGGACGACGCCGAGGTTCGACAGCGACGCCGCGATCGAGCGCTTGTCGCCGCCCTTGCCGCGGCGGGCCAGCGCCTCGGTGATCTTGGCGAACGACTCGTCGTAGCGGCCGAGCAGGTGCAGCGCCTTGCCGACGTCGTCGAGCGAGCCGGCGATGCCGCGGGCGTCGCCGGCGGCGCGGAACAGCTCGGCGCCGCGCTCGAGGTACTCGAGGCTGAGCTTGAGGTCGCCCTTGCGCCGCCACACCCGGCCCATCTTGTTGAACGCGACCGCGGCCTTGGCCTTCGACGCGCCGACCCACGACAGCCGCAGCATGCGCTCGAACGCGCCGAGCGCCGCCTCGAAGTCGCCGATGTGCTCGTAGACCGAGCCGAGGTCGTGCCACAGGTGGATGCGCGCGGCGTGATCGCTGTCGCCGACGCACACCAGCGCCTTGTCGTAGAGCCGGATCGCCCGCTCGTTGTCGTACGCGGCGCGGGCCGCCTCGGCGGCGCGGCGGTAGCGGCCGGCCGCCTCGCGCAGCTCGCCGGCCTGCTCGAGGTGCCGCGCGACGTGCTCCTGCGCCGCCGGGCCGCGGCCCTCGGGCCGCAGCTCGAGCCACTGCGCGGCCAGCCGGTGGTAGTGGCGGCGGCGGGCCTCGTCGACGCCCGAGCCCACCAGCTGGTGCAGGATCGGGTACGCGAAGCGCAGCTCGCGCTCGCCGGACATCGTCGGCGGATCCGACTCGAGCAGCCACTCGTGCTCGACCAGCTTGGTCAGCGCGGCGGCGACGGTGGTGCGCGAGTGGTCGCCGGACGACGCGATCTGCGCCAGCGTCGGACCATCCGGGTCGTCGATCTTCAGCGTCTCGCCGCGCTCGAGCGCGAGCACGGCGTCCATCCAGCAGATCTCGCCGATCGTCGCCGCCATCTCGAGCACCCGGCGGTGGACCGGATCCATCACCGCGAGGCGCGCCAGCACCAGCTGATCGTAGGTGCGCGGCAGCTGGGTCTCGGCGAGGCGCACGGCGTCGAGCCGCCAGCCGCCGCCGGGGCCGCGCACGATGCAGTCGCTCTCGAGCAGCAGCCGCACCAGCTCCTGCAGCGCGCGCGGCGAGCCGCCCAGCGTGCGGGCGTGGACCAGCAGCCGATCGGGCACCGTGCCCAGCGGGCGCAACAGCTCGCGCAGCAGATCGTCGGCGTCGCCGTCGCCCAGCGCGCCGAGCTCGATGCGCTCGGGCGGGAGGTCGCCGACGCCGAAGCTGGGGTGCAGCTCGTAGAGCGACGCCTGGCCGGTGGTCACCATCATCACCGGCGCGGTGCGCAGGCCGGCGGCGAGGTAGTTGACCAGGTTGATCGTCTCGGGGCCGCACAGCTCGAGGTTCTCGAGCGTCAGCACCAGCGGCCGCTTGTCGGCGTCGGCGGCCAGGAAGCGGCGCAGCGCCAGGAACGTGCGGGTCTCGAGCTGCTGCGGCGACTCGAGCAGCGGCGTGACGACGGGGCTGTCGTCGAACGGCACCCGCAGCAGGTGCGCGATCAGGTGGGCCACCTCGGTGACCCGCGCCGGCGGCAGGATGTCGGCGACGCCGGCGATGATGCGCTCGCGGGCCTCGACCACCGGCGTGCCGGGGACGATGCCGAAGCGCTGGCCGAGCATGCGGCCGACGGCGTGGAACGGGCCTCCGCCCTCCTCGCCGGCGCCGGTCAGGACGCGCACGTCGGGCGTGCGCTCGCGGGCCAGCCGCGCGAACTCGCCGACGAGGCGGCTCTTGCCCATGCCGGGCTGGCCGATGATCACGGCGAAGCCGAACGTGCGCTCGGCGATCGCGGTGGTGAACAGCCGCTCGAGGATCGCGACCGCGTCCTTGCGGCCGGTGAAGCGGCTGCGCAGGTCGTAGACCGCGGGAATCGCTTGGGTCAGCTCTCCCTCGTCATCCCCGAAGAAGTCGCCGTCGATCTCGGGGCTGGGCCCGGTGTCGCCAGCGCTCGCCACGGCGCCAGCGTACCACGCAGTGACCGACACCGAGCCGGCCGGAGCAGGATTCGTCCGCGGTTGCATGTTCGTGCGTTGCCTCTCCCCCCGGGCGTGTACGGCCCCGAGAAGCGCGCGGAAGCTAAGGTGGGTAGGTGTGGTTGTCAATCGCCATCTTGGGGTGGTGCCAAGCCGGGCGATAGAGCGGCGAGCCGCTTGCGCTCGGCGGTCGTCCGCGGCATCCCGGGTACGTGGGACGCATCGTCATGACGTCGCGGCTGCCCGAGGGCGCGCCGTCGTGGCGCGGGTGGATCGCCGACCACGCGCTGTGCGAGCCGCCGGCGCTCGATGGCGAGGGGCGCTTCGACCGCGCGGCGTGGCTGGCCGAGCTCGGCACCGCCGACGCGCTGGTGTGCCTGCTCGGCGATCGGGTCGACGCCGAGGTGCTGGCCGCGGCGCCGCGGCTGCGGGTGGTGGCCAACTACGCCGTCGGCTACGACAACGTCGACGTGGCGGCGGCGACCGCCCGCGGCGTCGTCGTGGCCAACACCCCCGACGTCTTGACCGAGGCCACCGCCGACTTCACCTGGGCGCTGCTGCTGGCCTGCGCGCGCCGCCTCGGCGAGGGCGAGCGGCTGGTGCGCGACGGCGCCTGGCACGGCTGGACGCCGACCTTGTTGCTGGGCGCCGAGCTGGCCGGCGCGACGCTCGGGATCGTCGGCCTCGGGCGGATCGGCCGCGCGGTCGCCCGCCGCGCGGCGGCCTTCGGCATGGCGGTGATCGCCGCCGACACCCGCGGCGTGCCCGCCGACGTCGACGGCGTCCGCGGCTGCACGCTCGACGAGCTGTGGGCGCGGGCCGACGTGATCTCGCTGCACTGCCCGCTCACCCCGGCCACCCGCGGGCTGATCGACGCCGCCACGCTCGGCCGGATGCGCCCGGGCGCGATCGTGATCAACACCGCCCGCGGCGGCTGCATCGACGAGGCCGCGCTGGCCGACGCGCTGCACGCCGGCCGCCTCGGCGGCGCCGGCCTCGACGTGTTCGCGGCCGAGCCGGCGATCCACCCGCGACTCCTCACCGCGCCGCGCACGATCTTGGCGCCGCACCTGGGATCCGCTACCACTAGGACTCGCGTGGCCATGGCCGAGCTGTGCATCTCTGCGGTGCGTGACGTGCTGGCGGGCCGCGAGCCGGCCAACCAGGTGCGGGTGCGCGCGTGACCGCGCCCCACGTCCTGCTGGTCACGTCGAGCGCCGCCGATCCGGCGGTCGTCGTGCCGGTGCTGGCGGCGTGCGAGGCGCTCGGCATGCGGGTGCGCGCGATCGATCTGGGCGCGGTCGGCGGCGGCGGCGGGCTGCAGGATCGCTTCCGGCGGGCGCTGCTCGGCGAGCGCGCCGAGCACCGGCTGCGCAAGGAGATCGACGCCAACCCGCCCGACGTCGCGGTCGCGTTCGATCCGCTGTCGACCTCGGCGCTGACCGTCGCGCGCGACGCGGTGGTCAACCCGGCGCCGGTGGTCGGCGTCGTCGGCGATCTCGATCCCGGCAAGGGCTGGGGCGAGACCAACGCCGATCGGGTGTGCGCGGTCGACGATCACGCCGCGGTGGCGCTGGCCGACGCCGGCGTCGAGGGCGATCGGGTGCTGGTGGTCGGCGCGATCGGCGAGCGCGCGTTCGCCGACGCCGGCCGCGAGGCGCGGGCCGCGCTGGCGCAGCGCTTCGGCTTGCAGACCCGCGCCGTCGTGGTCGAGGTCGCCGGCCTCGGCGCCGAGCTCACCGGCGCGCTGGCGCTGCAGCTGTCGCTGGCCGAGGTCAGCGAGCGCCTCACGTTCCTGTTCGACGCCGCCGGCGACGCCGAATCGGCGGGCGTGCTGCGCCGGCAGGTGCCCATCCTGGGGTTGCGGGCCAAGCTGTTCGGCGCCACCGCCGACGCCGCGCGCACCTGGCGCGCCGGCGAGGTGGTCGTCGCGCGGCCGACCGCGCGCACCGTGGCCCGGGCCCAGCTGGTCGGCGCGCGGCTGGTCGCGCTGATCGACGACGCCACCGCCAGCGCCGAGCGGATCGCCCGCGCGCTCGAGCTACGCGGCGCCGGCGTCGGCGCCAAGGGCACGCTGCTGGTGCCCTCCGCCCTCGAGGCCGCGCTGGCCGCCCCGGCGCTGCCGCCGCACGGCGACGGCGCCGACGCGATCGCCGAGGTGCTGTGGGCGGTCGGCCGCGACAAGCGCGCCGTCATCGAGGAGGGCCGCGCCGAGGCCCGGGCCGCGACCCACGAGCGCCTGCGCACCGTCACCACCGCCGCCACCGCCGCCGCCAAGGCCGCCGCGGTGCCCGGCGAGCTCGAGGATCTCGGCGGCAGCGCCGCGCCGCCGCCACCGCCGCCGCCGGCCGACCTCGACGCCGTCCGCGCCGAGGCCACCGCGCGCAAGGCCGAGCTGGTGCGCTCGGTCGAGGCCGCGCGCCGCGACGCCGACGCCGCCACCGCCGCCGGCGACGGCGCCCGCGCCGAGCGCGAGCGCGCCGCGATGCACCGCCTGCTCGGCGAGCTGGCCGCCCTCGACGCCGAGCTGGCGGCCCTCGACGCCGCCGCCGTCGCCGCCC
>JAEUJY010000156.1 GCA_016794525.1 Myxococcales bacterium | reverse complement strand
TCGACACCGACGGCGACCACGCCGGCGACGCCTGCGACCCCGACGACGACGGCGACGGCGTCCTCGACGCCGCCGACGGCTGCCCGCTCACCGCCGACCCGGCCCAGCTCGACACCGACGGCGACCTCGCCGGCGACGCCTGCGACCCCGACGACGACGACGACGCCATCCTCGACGGCGACGACGACTGCGTGCGGACGTGGAACCCCGACCAGGCCGACCTCGACGGCGACTCCGTCGGCGACGCCTGCGACGGCGACGACGACGGCGACGGCGTGGCCGACCCCGACGACACCTGCCCGCGCGTCGCCGACTCCGAGCAGCGCGACCTCGACGGTGACGGCGACGGCGACGCCTGCGACCCCGACGTCGATGGCGATGGCGTCGACGACGCCACCGACAACTGCGTGCGCGTGGCCAACGGCGACCAGGCCGACCTCGACGACGACGGCGTGGGCGACGCCTGCGATGGCGACCACGACGGCGACGGCGTCCCCACCAACGTCGACGACTGCCCGTGGGTGGCGGACCCCGATCAGCTCGACCTCGACGGCGACGGCGCCGGCGACCTGTGCGACGACGACGACGATGGCGACGCGGTGATCGACGGCGTCGACCGCTGCCCGCGGGTCGCCGATCCCGGCCAGCTGGACCTCGACGACGACGGCGCCGGCGACGCCTGCGACCCCGACGACGACGGCGACGGCGTCGACGACGGCGACGACGACTGCCCCCGCGTCGCCGACCCCGCGCAGCTCGACACCGACGGCGACGGCGCCGGCGACGCCTGCGACGGCGACAGCGACGGCGACGGCGTGGCCGACCCGGACGACGACTGCCCGCTGATGCCCGACGCCGTCCAGCTCGACACCGACGGCGACGGCCAGGGCGACGCCTGCGACGACGACGACGACGGCGACGGCGTGACCGACCTCAGCGACGCGTGCGCCACCACCGCCGATCCCGACCAGACCGACACCGACCGCGACGGCCAGGGCGACGCGTGCGACGACGACGATGACGGCGACGGCACGCTGGACGCGGCTGACAGCTGCCGGCTGGCCCAGAACCCCGACCAGCGCGACCTCGACGGCGACGGCCAGGGCGACCCCTGCGACGACGACGACGACGGCGACGGCGTCGCCGACCGCATCGACAACTGTGCGGCGACCACCAACGGCGCCCAGCAGGACACCGACCGCGACGGCCAGGGCGACGCCTGCGACGGCGACGACGACGGCGACGGCCTGGTCGACGGCGTGGGGATCTCGGGCGGCGGCTGCCAGGCCGGTGGCGACGAGGGCGGCGCGCCGACGCTGGCGCTCGTGCTCGTGCTCGGCGCGGCGCTCGCCCGGCGCCGCGGTCGGGCCGGCGCGCTGGCGCTGGTCGCGACCTCCCTCGCCGCCACGCCGTCGGCCGACGCCGACGACGGCGGCTTCGCCGTCGAGCGGTTTCGCCTGTCGGGCGACGGCGGCGGCATGCTCGACGTCGAGACGCCGACCACGCTGGCCCCGGGCCGCTGGGAGCTGGCGCTGTGGATGGGCGAGGCCGACGATCCGCTGGTCGTCTACGACGCCGCCAGCGGCGACCGGCTGGGACGGCTGGTCGATCTGCGGGTCGGCGGCGCCCTCGGCGGCGCCTACGGGCTCACCCCGTCGATCGCGCTGGCCGCGACGGTCCCGGTGATCCTGTTCCAGGATCGGTCGACCATGTCGGCCGCGAGCATCGACGGCATGCTCGGCGGCATCACCGCGTCGGGGCTCGGCGACGCCCGGGTGGCGGCCAAGTGGTGGGTGCTGCGCCAGGCGCGCCACGGCATCGATCTGGCGCTGGTCCCCGCGGTGACGTTGCCGACCCAGACCGACGACGGCGCCTACCTCGGCGAGGCCCAGCCTGGGCTAGCCCCCGAGGTGGTGATGGCGCGGCGCCACGGTCGGCTGCGGGTGGCGCTCGACCTCGGCTATCGCGCCCGGCAGAACCTGACGGTGGCCAACCTGACCGTCGGCGACGAGCTCACCGCGCGCGCCGGCGCCGGCGTCGCGGTCACGTCGACCCTCGAGTGGGACCTGACCGCGTCGTTCGCCACCGCCGCGGGCGCGCCGCTCGCCGACGCCAACCGGATCCACCTCGAAGCCCTGACCGGCGTCGCCTACCGGCCCACCGCGCCGGTGCAGATCATCGCCGCGGGCGGCGTCGGCCTCGCCGAGGGCTACGGCACCCCCGACAGCCGCGTGGTGCTGGCGGCGCGCTACCAGCCGCCGGCCCGAGCGCCGCGGCGCGACCCCGATCCCGATCGCGACCAGGTGCTCGGCGCCGCCGATCAGTGCCCCGCCGTGGCCGAGGATCGCGACGGCGACCGCGATCTCGACGGCTGCCCCGAGGTGGCCGCGCCGCCGGCGCCCGCCGATCGCGACGCGGACGGCCGCGTCGACGCCGCCGACGCGTGCCCCGACCTCGCCGAGGATCTCGACGGCGTCGTCGACGACGACGGCTGCCCCGACCTCGACGACGACGGCGACGGCGTGCCCGAGCCCGCCGATCGCTGCCCGCAGGCCGCCGCGCCGGCCGCCGCCGACGGCTGCCCCGCGCCCGACGGCGACGGCGACGCGACCGACGACGCCCACGACGTCTGCCCCACCGAGCCGGGCCCGGTCGATCAGGGCGGCTGTCCCCAGCGGCCGCAGATCGAGCTGCGCGACGGCGCGATCACGACCCTCGAGCCGGTCTACTTCGACACCCGCAAGGCGACGATCCAGGCGCGCTCGTTCGCGCTGCTCGACGAGGTGGCCGCGGTCCTGGCCAGCCACCCCGCCCTGCGCGTCCGCATCGAGGGGCACACCGACGATCGCGGCGGCGCCGGGTACAACCTCGACCTGTCGGAGCGGCGCGCCACCGCGGTCCAGGCGTACCTGGTCAGCCACGGGGTCGCCGTCGAGCGGCTCGAGGCCCAGGGGTTCGGCGAGGCGCAGCCCATCGCCGACAACGGCACCGAGGCCGGCCGCGCCACCAACCGCCGGGTCGTGTTCGCGGTGATCGCGTCGACCACGCCCTGAGGTCGGCGGCCGCCGCGCCGCCTCACGGATCGGGGTGGGTGTCCGGCCGCCCGGTGTGGCCGATGATCCGCCACGGCGTGCGCTTGAGGATGCGGCCCAGCTCCTTGGCGTCCTCGGGGAACTCGGGGTCGTTGGCCAGCCGGGCCAGGCTGCCCTCGCCGCGGGCCAGGATCGCGAGCAGGCCGCGGGCGTTGGCCACCAGCGCCTGGGCGCGCGCCAGCTGGCGATCGGCGTCGGCCAGCACCGCGCGGATGCGGGCCAGCGCCGCGGGCGCGACGCGATCGGCGAGGCCGCGCACGCGCGCCAGCTCGGCGCCCAGCCGATCGGCGGCGGCCATCATCAGGTCGACCTGGGCGCGGACGTGGCCGAGCGTCGCCTCGGCGCGGGCGGCCAGCGCCGCCAGCGCCGCCGGATCCGCGCCCGCCGCGTCGAGCTCGTCGCCCAGCGCCCGGGCCTCGGCGATCGTGGCGCGCACGTGGGCGGCCAGCTCGCCGAACGCGCCCGGGGTCGGCTCGGCGGCCTCGAGCGTGGCCGCCAGCTGCGTCAGCGCGGCCTTCACCGCCCGCGCCTCGGGGCCGATCTCGTCGAGGAACCGCCGCGACACCATCAGGTTGTCCCAGGTCCGTTGCAGCGCGCGATCGATCAGCGGCGGATCGACGCCGCGGACCATCGCGCCCGCCGCGATCGGCTCGGCCGGCGCGGCGCCGCCGGGCGGCGGCCCCAGCTCGAGGTAGCGGCTCGACAGGAAGCCCTTCGACGAGATGAACACCTCGGCGTTGGCGGCCCAGCGCCGCCGGCCGCGCGCCTCGAGGCGCACCCCGACGATCGCCCCGCCGACGCCAGCCAGCGGGTGGCCCGGCGGCAGGCCGTCGATCGACACCGGCGTGATGCTCTCGATCCGGCCGATCGCCGAGCCCGCGACGATCACCGGCGCGCCCTCCTTGAGCGCGCCGACGTGGGCGAACGCCACCTCGACGCGATCGCCGCCGCCGAACGACAGCCGGGGCCAGATCGCCAGCACGAACACCACCGCCAGCACCAGGAACGCCAGCACCGCGGTGCCCACCGCCAGCTGCGCGCGCGGCTCGCCCCCCGGGGTCACGTCACTCCTTCCAGAAGAACTTCCACGGATTGCGCTTCAGGTCGCGCAACAGCTCGCGCACGTCGAGGTAGACGTCGTCCTTGACCAGCAGCGCGCCGGCGGTGCCCTTGCCCTTGCGCAGGTCGGTCACCATGCCGTCGACGTTGTCGATCAGCCCGCCGGCCTTGCCGACCGCGTCGGCGGCCTTGTCGGCGACGCCGATCGCGCGATCGACGCGATCCTCGGTGACGATGCCGGTCACCCGGCGCGCGTCGGTCATCAGCGCCACCGCCTCGGGCGTCACCTTGTCGATCGCCTGGCGCCCGCTCACCAGCAGCGCGTCGGCGTCGTTGACCGTGCGCGCCAGGGCGCGGCCGTCGACCGAGGCGTTGAGCTTGGTCAGCGTCTGGGTCGCCTGATCGGCCAGCCCGGTCGACGACGCGATCAGCTTGCCCAGCTGGGCCTTGTTGTCGCGCAAGAGCTCGTCGGCCGACGCCACCGCGCTGGCGCTGTTGCGCAGGAGGTTCTTGATGACGTCCTTGTCCTCGGTGAGCACCTGCGACAGCGAGTCGAGCACGTCGTACAGGCGCGACAGCACGAGGTCGGTGCGCGGCGGGTTGCGCCCTAGCCGCTTCGAGCCCGGCGCCACCGGCGGGTGGTCCCAGTCGCGGCCGGGGACGATCTCGACGTACTGCTCGCCGAGCACGCCGGCGGTGTTGACGAAGAACTCGGCGTCCTGGCGGATGCTGTCCTTGGCGCGATCCTCGATCCACACCGCCACCCGCACGTAGACCCGGCGGTTGGTGTCGGGGTCGAGCTTGCCGCCGAGGAAGCTGACGTCCTCGACCTTGCCGACCTTCATGCCGGCGACCTTCACCGGGGCCCCCGGCTGGAGGTTGCCGCTGTAGTCGTAGTCGACGTAGATCGTGTAGCCCGACGACAGCGACCAGTTGCCGAGCACGAACACGAAGCCGACCAGGACCGCCGCGGCGATCACCAGCATCAGCCCCACCTTCCACTCCAGACCACGCTCGCGCATCAGGCGTCCGGGGCGGCGTCGACCGGCTCGGCCGCGTCGATCGGCATGGCGTCGATCGGGGGCGCGGCGTCGATCGGCGGCGCGTCGATCGCGGCCGGCGCGTCGATCGCAGCCGGCGCGTCGATCGCGGCCGGCGCGTCGGTGGCCGCGGCGTCGGTCGGATCGGCGTCGACGTCGGCGGCGTCGAACTCGCGCGCGTCGAACGACGTCGTCGCCGCGCACACGTGCGGCGACACGCCCAGGTTGCAGACCAGGCCGACGTCGCACTCCGACGACGACACGCACTCCTCGCCCGCCTGCTTGAGCGAGCTGCCGCCACACCCCACCACCAGCGCGGTCAGGAACAGCAGTCTGGGTAGGCGCCGCATGGGTGCGAGCCTACCCTAGATCCGGCCGCCATCGCGCGGGAAGCGCCGGTGCCCGCGCCCGCCCCGGACCGGCGCCACCGTCCGATCAGGCGCTCGCGCGTTTCGGGTGAGGGCCCCACGTCTTGTGGGGGATGGTCTTTTCGAAAGACCCTCTCCGGATCACGGCGCGACGAGCGTGGCCGGCGCGGTCTCGAAGTTCAGCTCGACCGAGATGCCGTCGACGAAGCGCGGCGTGCCGTCGGGGAGCTTGGCCTGGGTGCAGTGGACCACCTCGGTGCCGTTCATCGTGTCGCGCACCTCGGTGCCGTCACCGTCGACGCACAGGTCGACGACCTTGGTGTCGGGGTTGTTGTCGCTGTTGGTGTCGCAGAAGATCTCGAGCCCGTCGCGATCGACGTCGATGTCCGGCGTCTTGCAGCCCGGGTGCGCCGAGCCGTTGGGCTGGCTGGGCAGCGCCAGCAGGGTGCCCAGGACGTTGCCGAAGATCGCGTCGAGCAGCGAGTCCTCGGGGGTCAGGCCGATCTGCTCGACGGTCAGGCCGCGGATCGTGTCGGCAGTGACCGCGTCGATGACGCCGCCGAGGTGGCCGTTCTTGAGCGTGATGTGGCCACCCTCCTCGACCACGTCGGCCTTGATCTGGGTGCCGGTGATCTTGAGGGTCAGGACGATGTCGCTGGTGATCGGCACGCTGACCGCGAACAGCGACGGCCCGGCGTTGAGCTCGAGCTTGCTGCCGTTCATCTTCACCTCACCCGAGGTGAACTGGATCACCGGCTTGCCGCCCTCGAACGACAGCGGGTCGATCGCGATCGAGTCGGGGGTGCTGTCGAACGGGTAGCAGCTGCCCGGCGGATCGCCGGCGCCGCGATCGGCGACGCCGCTGCAGTCGTTGTCGAAGCCGTCGCCGCAGATCTCGGGCTGGCGGGTCGTCCCCATCAGGCCGCCGACCATGTTGTTGGTGTCGTCGCAGTCGCCGGTGGCCGGCGACGCGCCGTCGCCGTCGCCGTCGACGGCGTTGGCCGACGGGGTCTGGCTGGCGCCGTCGTTCTGCTCGTCGGCGAGGCCGTCGCAGTCGTCGTCCTTGAGGTTGCCGGCGACCTCGACCACGCCCGGGTGGATCCCCATCGCGTGATCGTTGCAGTCGCCGTCGGCCACCGCGGTGTCGTCGCCGTCGCCGTCGCCGTCGGTCGTGTAGTGGCCGAGGTACAGCGCGAACTTGACGCAGGTGTCGACGACCGCGCTCGGGAAGTCGAACATCTCCATCGGGATGAGGAGCGAGTAGTCGTTGAGCGAGTCCTGGATCGCCGGGTTCGCCAGCGCACCCACGCCCTGCAGCTTGTTGTCGGGGCGGCCGTCACCGTCGAGGTCGAAGCCGTCGGCCTGCGAGCCGATCGCCAGCTTCGAGAACACCTGGGTGTGCATGCCGGTGAACTGCGCGATCGACTGTCCCTGGCACTCGGGCTTGGGCGGGAACAGCGAGCCAGCGTCGGGTTGTTGCGCGACGTCGTCGCTGCCGCAGGCATAGAGCGGTAGCGCCAAGGCGCACGAAGCCAGGATACGAATACGCATGAATCCTCCTCGGGGCGCAGGATAGGCATCCGGAGCGGTCAGGGTCAACCGCCGTCTCGCAGGCTCGTGCGCGGCGCCTCTTCCCCTCCCCGGCTGGCACGACCACAATGCGCGGGTGCCGCGTCCGCGCCTCGCGCCGACCGTGATCGCGCTCGCGCTGGGCGTCGCGCCCGCCGTCGCCCACAGCCCGCCGTCCGAGCTCACCACCGACCGCTACCTCAAGGTCACGCCGATGGGCGACCGGGTGCGGCTGGCGTACACGATCGTCTACGGCCAGGTGCAGGGCGCCGCGCTGCGCCGGCAGCTCGATCGGGATCGCGACGGCCGGATCGTCGACGCCGAGGCCGAGGTGCTGGGCGAGCAGCTCGATCGCCAGGTCGCGACCGATCTCCACCTCGCGCTCGACGGCCGCGAGCTGCGCTGGGAGTGGAGCCGGGTCGACGTCGGCCTCGGCACCGACGCCGTCGCCGCCGGCGCGCTGTCGGTCGATCTCATCGCGTGGCTGTGCACCGGCGGCGGCGCGGCCCACACGCTGGCCGTCCGCGACGACGTCCGGCTCGAGGCCATGGGCACCAGCGAGCTCACGATCGAGGCCGGCCCCGGCGTGAAGGTCGCCGGCGCCACGCTGGGCGGGGAGCCGATGCCCGACACCGTCGCCACCTGGACCGGCGTCGGCGGCCCGATCGCCACCGGCTTCGAGCTGCGCTACGCCGTCGACGACAAGGCCGCGCGGCCCAAGGACGGCCGCTGCCACGCCGACGCCGCGGGCGGCCAGCGCCGCTGGTGGCCGTATGCCGTCGGCGCGGTGGTCGTCATCCTCGCGGCGTCGATGCTCGCGCTCCGCCGCCGTCGCCGGACCTGAGCGCCGACGCCGACTCCGGCTCCGGCTCCGGCTCCGGCTCCGGCTCCGGCTCCGGTTCCGACTCCGGTTCCGGCTCCGGTTCCGGTTCCGGCTCCGACTCCGGTTCCGACTCCGACTCCGTACCCGCTCTCCCCGTTCTGTCGCCGCTCTTGCACCGCCTTCTCCCGGCGCGTCGGCTCGAACCACCACCGCGCGCGGTCTAGCTGGACCGCGCGAGGAGGCCCATGGGCCCCGCAGCCGGTCCGGTGGCTCAGGCCACGTCAGTCATCGGCGGGCAGGAGCAGACCAGGTTCCGATCGCCATACGCGTTGTCGATGCGCGCCACCGGCGGCCAGTACTTGTAGTCGCGCAGCCACGGCGCGGGGTACGCGGCCTGCTCGCGCGGGTACGGGCGATCCCACTCGGTGGCGGTGACGGCGGCGGCGGTGTGCGGCGCGTTCTTGAGCGGGTTGTTGGCCCGGTCCATCGCGCCGCTCTCGATCGCGGCGATCTCCTTGCGGATGGCGATCATCGCCTCGCAGAAGCGGTCGAGCTCGGCGCGCGGCTCGCTCTCCGTCGGCTCGATCATCAGCGTGCCCGGCACGGGGAACGACATCGTCGGCGCGTGGAAGCCGTAGTCCATCAGGCGCTTGGCGATGTCCTCGGCCTCGATGCCCGCCGACTTCTTGAACGGGCGGCAGTCGAGGATGAACTCGTGCGCGACCATGCCCTTGCTGCCGCGGTACAGCACCGGGTAGTGCGCCTCGAGGCGCTTGGCCATGTAGTTGGCGTTGAGGATCGCGACCTGCGTGGCCTTGGTCAGGCCGTCGCCGCCCATCATCGCGATGTACGCGAACGAGATCGGCAGGATGCTCGCCGAGCTGAACGGCGCGGCGGAGACCGGGCCGACGGCGCCGGGCGCGACCGGCGACAGCGGATGCCCGGGCAGGAACGGCGCGAGGTGCGCCGCGACGGCGATCGGCCCCATGCCGGGGCCACCGCCGCCGTGCGGGATGCAGAACGTCTTGTGCAGGTTGAGGTGACAGACGTCGGCGCCGATGTCACCCGGGCGGCACAGCCCGACCTGGGCGTTGAGGTTCGCGCCGTCCATGTAGACCTGACCGCCGTGCTCGTGGACCACCGCGCACAGGTCGCGGATGCCCTCCTCGAAGACGCCGTGGGTCGACGGGTACGTGACCATGATCGCGCCCAGGCGATCGCGGTGCGCCGCGGCCTTGGCGCGCAGGTCGGCGAGATCGATCGTGCCGTCGCTGGCGGTCGCCACCGCGACCACCTCGAAGCCGGCCAGCACCGCGCTGGCCGGGTTGGTGCCGTGGGCGCTCATCGGGATGAGGCACGTGGTGCGGTGGTGGTCGCCGCGCGCCTCGTGGTAGCCGCGGATCGCGAGCAGGCCGGCGTACTCGCCCTGGGCGCCGGAGTTGGGCTGCAGCGACACCGCCGCGAAGCCGGTGATCTCCGCCAGCCACGCCTCGAGCTGCGTGAACAACGCGCGGTAGCCGCCGGTCTGCTCGACCGGCGCGAACGGGTGCAGCCGGCCGAACTCGGGCCAGGTCACCGGGATCATCTCGGTGGTGGCGTTGAGCTTCATCGTGCACGAGCCGAGCGAGATCATCGACGTCGTGAGCGAGAGGTCCTTGCTCTCGAGGCGGTGCAGGTAGCGCAGCAGGTCGTGCTCGCTGGCGTTGCGGTGGAACACCTCGTGGGTCAGGAACGCCGACGTGCGCGCCAGGCCGGCGGGCAAGGCCGGCGCCTCGGCCGCGGTCAGCTCGGCCAGCGCGAACGGCAACTCGCCGCCGGCGAAGCACTCGAGCAGCGCGGCGACGTCCTCGGCGCTCGTCGTCTCGTCACACGACAGGCCGACGCCGTCGGGGTAACGGCGCAGGTTGAGGCCGCGCTCGACCGCCGCCGCCAGCACCTCGGCCTGGCGGTGCGCGTCGAGGTCGACGCGCAGCGTGTCGAAGAACGCGCCGGCGCGCGGCGCGACGCCGAGCCGGGTCAGGCCGGCCGCGACGACCGAGGTCCAGCCGCGGACCCGGCGGGCGATCGCGGTGAGGCCCGCGGGGCCGTGGTAGACCGCGTACATCGACGCCACCACCGCCAGCAGCACCTGCGCCGTGCAGATGTTGGAGGTCGCGCGCTCGCGGCGGATGTGCTGCTCGCGGGTCTGCAGTGACAGGCGATAGGCCGGGCGGCCCTTGGCGTCCTTGCTGACGCCGATGATGCGGCCCGGCAACAGGCGGCGGAAGTCGTCGGTCGTCGACAGGAACGCCGCGTGCGGGCCGCCGAAGCCCATCGGCACGCCGAAGCGCTGGCTCGAGCCGATCGCGATGTCGGCGCCCAGCTCGCCCGGGGGCGTGAGCACCGTCAGCGCGAGCAGGTCGCACGCCACCACCACCTTGACGCCGGCGGCGCGGGCGCTGGCGATCAGCGCGCGATCGTCGTGGACCGCGCCGTCGGTGGTCGGGTACGAGAGCAGGACGCCCGCGACGTCGCCGGCGACCACGGCCGCGGCCAGCGCGGCGCGCTCGATGGTCCGCACCTCGACGCCGAGGGGCCGGGCCCGCGTGGCCACCACCGCGAGGGTCTGCGGGTGGGTCGCGGCGTCGACGACGAACGCCTTGCGCTTGCGCTCGTGGGCCTCGACGCACATGTGCATCGCCTCGGCGGCGGCGGTGGCCTCGTCGAGCAGCGACGCGTTGGCCATCGGCAGCCCGGTGAGGTCGGAGATCATCGTCTGGAAGTTGAGCAGCGCCTCGAGGCGGCCCTGCGAGATCTCCGCCTGGTACGGCGTGTACGCCGTGTACCAGCCCGGATTCTCGAGGATGTTGCGCAGGATCACCGGCGGCGTGATCGTGTCGTAGTAGCCCTGCCCGATGAACGAGCGGAACACCTGGTTGTCGCTGGCCAGCGTGCGCAGCTCCTCGAGCAAGCGGTGCTCGGTGACCGCCGGCCCGAGCTCGAGCGCGCGGCCGAGGCGGATGCTGGCGGGCACGGTGGCGTCGGCCAGCTCGGCGAGCGAAGCCAGGCCCAGGGTCGCCAGCATCGCCGTCAGATCAGCGTCGCGCGGGCCGAGGTGGCGCGGCGCGAAGACGTCGGAGGGAGCCAGCGTGGACGGGACGGTCGAGGTCGGGGTCACGGCGGGCGGAACGTAGCAGGTCTCTCCGACGGTGGACACGCCGCCGCCGCCCTGCGACCGGGCGTCGCGATCGACGCTGCGCGTCGTCGCTGTCCCGCGTGGGAGATCAGCGCCCAACTGTCCCACGTGGGAGATCCACGGCCGGCCGTCCCACGTGGGAGCTCCACCGCCGGCCGTCCCACGTGGGAGATCCACGGCCGGCCGTCCCACGTGGGAGCGCCACGGCCGGCTGTCCCACGTGGGAGATCCACGGCCGGCCGTCCCACGGGGGAGATCCACGGCCGGCCGTCCCACGTGGGAGCTCCACGGCCGGCTGTCCCACGGGGGAGATCCACGGCCGGCCGTCCCACGTGGGAGATCCACGGCCGGCCGTCCCACGTGGGAGCTCCACCGTCCCACGCAGAGGAGCCGGAGCCGGAGCCGGAGTCGGAGCCGGAGTCGGAGCCGGAGTCGGAGCCGGAGCCGGAGCCGGAGCCGGAGCCGGAGCCGGAGCCGGAGCCGGAGTCGGAGCCGGAGTCGGAGCCGGAGTCGGAGTCGGAGTCGGAGCCGGAGCCGGAGCCGGAGCCGGACCCGGAGCCGGAGTCGGAGCCGGAGTCGGAGCCGGAGCCGGAGTCGGAGCCGGAGTCGGAGCCGGAGCCGGAGTCGGAGCCGGAACCGGACCCGGACCCGGAGCCCGAGCCGGAGTCGGAGCCGGAGCCCTCCGCGACCGTCCCACGTGGGAGATCCACGCGAGAGATTCCGCCTGGGTGCCCGCGGCCGTCCCACGTGGGAGACGCGCGGGGCGTGGGCCGGTAGGGATCAGCGCAGGAAGGCGAACCAGCGCTCGGGCACGTCGGCGAGCGCGAGCGGCTGGCCGCACGCGCGGCAGGTGGCGGGCGGCGCCTCGAGGCGGATCAACTGGGCGCGATGCCGCGCGACGTCGATCAAGACCGACTGCTCGTGGCCGCAGGCGGCGCAGGCGTAGGGCGCGTGGAACGACCGCACCTCGCCGTCGCCGCGGACGGCGGGGATGAAGCACATCTGCTCGACCAGCGGCTCGGAACAGCGCTCGTGCACGACCGCGGCGCCGGCGGCGGTCAGCGCGGCGATGAAGTGCATCCACTCGCGGATGCCGATCGAGTTGATGAACGTGATCTCGCTGGAGTCGATGACGACGGTGCGGGCGGTCCAGGTCGGGACGTGCTTGACCAGCGGCGCGGCCTCATCGAGCCGCCCCTGCAGCACCAGCCGTCGCTCGGTGGCGTCGCCCGTCACCGACACGTTCAACGCGATCACCGATCCATGCTCGGGAAAAACCGGCCGCCGGTCAATACGACACGGCCAGGTTGGCGGCGGCGCCGAGCCAGCGATCGAGCGCACCGCCGACGTCCTGATCGGGGTCGTTGTCGCGGTTGTTGCTCATCTCGCCCTTGCCCAGGAAGTCGAACCCCATCTGGGTGACCTCGGCGCGGAGGCGCAGCAGCACCCGCGGCGTGATCGCGGCGTCGATGGTGACGTTGCCGGCGACACCGGTGACCTTGGCGGCGCCGTACTCGGCGACGGTCTGGATGGCGCCGGTCGACTGGACCAGCATGCCCTGCCCGCTCAGCGCCAGGGCCAGCCGGTCGGTGCCCAGCGGGATGCGCAGGGTCAGCCCGGGCTCGATGGTGCGGTAGTCGACGTCGGGCAGGTCGAGCGGCGGACGGTCGACCAGCGGCGTGCGATCGACCATGAAGGCGCGGCGGCTGTAGCCGACGCCGACGATGATCGACGGCAGGTTGGGCCGCGCGCCGAACGCGTAGCGGAACCGCGCGCCGACCTCGAGGTGCGACTGCTCGGTGGTCAGCTTGACGTCGGGAGTCTGGTCGCTGCGCGTGGTCAGCAGGAACGCCCGCTCGTAGACCGCGTACACGCCCAGGCCACCGGCGACGCTGCGCGGCGAACCGATCGCGAACGGGTACAGCTCGACGCCGACCCGGCCGGCCGGCACGAACGCGCCCTTGTAGCCCTTGGGCGCCTGCTCGAAGCCCGCCTGCGACGAGAACGACAGCGTCCGGCTGAGCGCCATCGCGCCGGTCTCGACGACCAGGCCGGGTCGGCGGATCTCGCGGCCCGGCGCCGGACGCCGCCGGCGACCGCGGCCGCGATCGTCGTCGCGGTCGTCGTCATCGTCCCGGTCGTCGCGGTCGGCGTCGTCGCGGTCGTCGTCGCGCCGCGCGACCCGATCGTCATCGTCATCGTCATCATCGTCGCGGTCGCGATCGCCCCGGTCATCCCGGTCGTCCCGGTCGCCGCCGCCACCGCGATCGTCGCTGCGATCGCGGTCGCGGTCGTCCCGATCGTCGTCGCGGTCGCGCCGGTCGCGCAGGACGCGCTCGATCGCGTCCTGCACCTCGCGGGCGACCTCGCGCTTGCCGGCCGGCCCCAGCTTGCGCGCCTTCATGCGCACGAGCACGGTCTTGGCGACCCGGCCGTCGCGCGCGCGCAGCTTGATCTTCAGCAGGTACTCGCCGTCGTCGCGGCGGATCACCGCGTCGACCACCACGTCGGCGTCCAGGCTGCGCGCCACGTCGGCGATGTCGCGCGGGTCCGACGAGCCGAGCCCGCGCTTCTTGGCCTCGCGGGTGTAGTCGTCGCTGGTGCGCAGCTCGTGGCGATCGCCGACGGCGTCGTCGAGCATGCGCTCGAGCTCACCGCTGTCGTCACCACCGACCGACATGACCACCACCACGCCCGCCTGGGCCGCACCGGCGCCGGCAGCCAGCAGCCCGAGCGTCGCGAGCATCGTCAGACGGCGCATCGACCAGACCATGATGCAAGGTGCTTGCCGGCCACCGCAACGTCGAAGTGACGAGAATTGCAGATCGTCACGCCTGGGTGCGGCGGGGCCGCTGACCCCGGAAACGGACAGCCGGCCCTTGCGTCGCCGGCGCGGGCGTGGCGACCTTGCCACGCCCATGAGCGATCACATCGACCGGCAGAACCTCCGCGTCACTGGCAAGCACCGCGTGGTGGCCGAACCCAGCGTCGGCATCGCTGGCGGCGACGACGTCGTGGTGGTGGTGACCCAGGCCTACGGGCCGCGCGGCGACAACCTGGTCGGCGTGTCGGACGTCACGTTCGACGGCTACCCGGCGGTGACGATCCGCGTCCGCGGCGCGGGCCTGGAGGGCGACGTCCACCTGTCGCCGATCCACGGCGACAGCCGCAAGGCCGGCCTCGAGTTGCCGGCCGGCACGGTGTGCGAGCTCATCTGTCCGGTGTCCGGACAGCCGCTCGACAAGCTCGGCGACGTCGAGGACGGCACCGGCGCGCAGTACTACGCGCTGTACCTGACGCCCGCGCTGTCGCAGGGGTCGATGGTGATGGTCTCGAACGTGTGGGGCCACTACCACTCGCGGATCATCGACGACTTCGAGCTGATCTCGGCCTGGGCCGCCAACCACCCCGAGTGACGGCGGCGGCACCGCCGCAGCGACCACCTCAGACGTACTGCTGGCAGCGGCCGCAGTACGAGCGCTGGTACTGGGCGACGTACTGGGTCGGGATCTGGCAACGGGGGCACATCGCGCCCGCGGCGGGCGCGGCCTGCGCGGCCGGCGGCTGGCCGTACGCGGCCTGCGGGCCCGGCTGCGCGCCATACCCCGGCTGCGCGCCCGGCTGCGCGCCATACCCCGGCTGCGCGCCGTAGCCCGCCTGCGCGCCGTAGCCCGGCTGCGCACCGTAGCCCGGTCCGGGGCCGTACCCCGGGACGCCGTATGCGGGCCCCGGGCTCGCGCCCTTCAGCGCGACCAGCGGCACCACCAGCGAGCCGATGTAGCCGACCATCGCCAGCATGGCCGAGTAGCCGACCGACGGCCCTCCCCGTCCGTGGGCCTCGGACAGGATGCGCACGATGTAGAACAACCCGCCGACGATCGCGATGCCGCTGGCGATCACCACCGGCAGCGGCGTCACCTTCTTGCCGGTCAGCGCCATCACGCCGATCAGCCCGCCGGTGATCGCCGCGGCGAGCCCGGCGAAGAACGTCAGGAAGCGCGCGGCGTGGATGTCCTTGTCGCCGCGGGTGTCGGTCTCGAACCACTTGCCCTTGCACTCGCTGTGGCCGTCGTCGTCATGGCACACGTACGTGCCCATCAGGCCGATCCCGACCTCGAAGCGGCCGCCGCCCGCCTTGAACCAGGTGCGCGTGAAGGTACCGAACAGCGCCAGCGCGGCGCACACGAGGAGCGCGATCGCGCCACCACGGCTGGGACCCGACACCGGCGACGACGAGGCAGGAACTGGCTGCATGCGGCAGACAGTACCCGAAGGTGGAAACGTCGGGAGGTTGGACCGGTCGGAAACCGTGGGCGGTGACGCCGTCTCCGGCTCCGTCCCTGTGTCCGTCCCGGTCCCCGTGTCCGTCCCCGTCCCCGTCCCCGTCCCCGCGCCCGTCCCTGTGTCCGTCCCCGTCCCCGTCCCCGTCCCCGTCCCCCGGTCTCAGGCTTCGGCGGCCGCCGGCTTCGCGCCCGCGCGCTTGGGGGCCGGGCCGCTATAGAAGCGCTTCGAGATCCACAGGAACATCGGCGGCGCCAGGAAGATCGAGGAGTACGCGCCGGTGATGATGCCGGCGTTCATCGCGAAGGCGAAGTTGCGGACCAGGCCGGTGCCGAAGATGTTCATCATCAGCGTCACCGCGAACAGGGTCGACGAGGTCAGGATCGAGCGGACGACGACCTCGTTGAGCGAGATGTCGACGATGCGATCGAGCTTCTTGTCCTTGAGCTTGACCTGGTTCTCGCGGATGCGGTCGAAGATGACGACGGTGTCGTTCACCGAGAAGCCCACGACGGTGAGCAGCGCGGCGACCGAGGTCAGCGACACCTCGGTGTAGGTGATCGAGAAGGTGCCGATGACCATGACGGCGTCGTGGATGGTGGCGAGCACGGCGCCCGGCGCGTAGCGGATGTCGAAGCGCACCGCCAGGTACAGCGTGATGAGCAGCATCGCGTAGAACAGCGCCTTGATGCCCTCGTTGCGCAGCTCGGCGCCGGCCTTGGCGCTGACCTGCGAGCTCTGGACGGTGACGATGTCGACGTCCGGCAGCGCCTTCTCGAGCACCGCCTCGTACTGGCTGTCGAGGCCGTTGACCGAGTAGGTCAGCTTGTACTCGCCGGTGCCCTCCTCGGGCGTGGTGTACAGCTTGGCCGACTCGCCCCACGGCTTGACCTCGAGGCCGAGCGCGGCGAAGACCGGCGTGGCCTCGGCGTCGGTGATGAGCGAGGTGGCGCGAACGAACATGCGGTCGCCCGACCACTGCACGCGCTCGACGCCGCGCTCCTTGAACTTGGCCTCGAACGCCGCCGCCGACTCCTGCTGCTGCTTGGGCGTCGTCGCGCCGAACCGCGGGGTGCGGATCATGATGCCGCGGACGGTGACGCTGTCACCGGCGACCTCGTCGTCCCACGACATCTCGGACACGTCGAAGCCGTCGGCGCCGG
Source organism: Myxococcales bacterium (assembly GCA_016794525.1). Classification (GTDB taxonomy): domain Bacteria; phylum Myxococcota_A; class Polyangia; order Haliangiales; family Haliangiaceae; genus UBA2376. The sequence continues at coordinate 58,994 of JAEUJY010000156.1, read as the reverse complement.
CGGCCTGCAGCGCGTCGCGCACCTTGGTGGCGTCCGGCTTGACGTACTTGTTGGCCGCCGCCTTGTCCTTGAAGGCGTAGATGATCTCGGTGCCGCCCTTGAAGTCGATCGTCCAGTTCAGGTAGTTGCCGCGCACCGACTTGTTGACGAACAACGAGCCGATCGCGACCACCGACAGGATGCCGGACAGCAGCAGCCACAGCGGGAACTTGGCGACGAAGCCGAAATCGGTGCCGGGCTTCACCAGGTAGCGGAAGTTGTGAGGCGTGGGCTTGGGGTCGGAGGCCGCCATGGTCGAGTCTTTCTGGGTCAGGGTCAGAGGCGGGAGAAGGAGATCTCGCGTTTCCGGGTGGGGGCCCCGGCGCATGCCGGGGGAGGGTCTTTGCGAAAGACCCTCAAATGGAAATCGTCCCGTGATCCTTCTTCTTGTGGACGTACCAGTCGAAGAGGAGCCGCGTGACCCAGGTGTTGACGAACAGGGTGGTGCCGATGCCGACCAGGAGCAGGACGGCGAAGCCGTGGATGGGGCCGGTGCCGTACTGCAGGAGCACCCAGCCGGCGGCCGCGGTGGTCATGTGGCCGTCGAGGATGGTCGAGAACGCCCGCGAGAAGCCGATGTCGATGGAGCCCTTGAGCGACTTGCCGAGGTTGAGCTCGTCGCGGATGCGCTCGTAGATGAGGATGTTGCCGTCGACGTCCATGCCGACGGTCAAGACCAGCGCGGCGATGCCGGGCAACGTCAAGGTCGCGCCGAACATCGACATCACGGTCAGCTGCATGACGACGTTGATCAGGATGCCGGCGACGGCGATCGTGCCCGACCAGCGGTAGATGGTCACCATCATCACGAACACCAGGATGGTGCCGAGCACGAACGACAGCTGGGCCTTGGCCACCGCGTCGCGGCCGAGCGTCGGGCCGAGCTTGGCGACCGACTGCTCGACCAGCGGGGCGGGCAGCGAGCCGGTCTTGAGGACGTTGACGAGGCCCTTGGCCTCCTCTTCCTGCTGCTGGGCGTTGGAGCCGCCGACGGTGATGGTCGAGCGGCCCTGGCGGATGGCGCCCTGGATGACCGGCGCCGAACTGACCTTGTCGTCGAGGATGATCGCCATCTTCTTGCCGACGTTGGCGGCGGTCAGGTCGCCGAACTGCCGGCCGCCGTAGCGGTTGAAGTCGACGACGACCTCGGGGCGACCGGTGGTCTGGTCCCAGGTGGCCATCGCGTTCGAGACCGCGCTGCCGGTGAGGCGCACGGCGCGCTCGAGGTAGTAGGTGCGCCAGTACGGGTGCTTCTCGCCGCCCTCGCCGTCCTGGCGGGGCTCGGTGTACTCGAACGCGAACTGGAAGTCGTCGCCGACCTTCATGCTCGGGTCCTGCGCGGCCAGCTTGGCCAGGTACCGCTCGAGCACCTTGCGGCCGCTGACGTTGCAGGTGATCTTGCCGGCGACGACCTTGGTCTTGTCGTAGCAGTTGAGGGCGCGGGCCTCCTCGACGGTCAGCACCTCGTCGCGGTCCGACGCGATCAGGAAGTAGTCGAGGAACTCGTCGCCGCTCTTGTCGGCGGTCCAGCTGTCGGCGTAGGCCTTGATGCCCTGGTCGATCGCCTCGGGGTCCTTGGGCGAGTCGGCGGGGCCGACGTGGCGGAAGATCGCGCGCATCACGTCGTTGTTGTTGGCGACGATCTTGAACTCGAGCTTGGCGGTGCGGGCGATCAGCTCCTTGACGCGCGCGGTGGCGTCGTCGGCGAGGCCGGGGAGCTCGACGATGATCTGGTCGTCCTTCTGGATGACGGTCGGCTCGGCGATGCCGTCCTCGTCGACGCGCTCGCGGACGGTCTTGACCGCCTGGGTCAGCGCGCGCTTGCGGACGTCGTCGGCGAACTTGGTGGCGATGCGCAGGCACAGCGCGGCGCCGTCGTCCTTGCCGCACGGGCGGCTGGAGATCATGCCGGGGTACTCGGAGGCGACCAGCTTCTCGGCCTCGGCCTTCTTGGTCGGGTCGGTCAGCCGGATCGTGATCGCGCCGGGCGCGACCGCGGGGGTCGACACCGTCGCGGCGATCTGCTTCTCGCCGAGCTTGATCTCGAGGTCACGCTTGACCTCGGCCGCCTTGTCGTCGACCGCCTTGTCGAGGTCGATCGAGTAGACGAAGTGCGCTCCGCCCTTGAGGTCGAGGCCGAGGTTGATCTTCTTCTTGAAGTAGTACCAGGACGGCAACGAGTCGCCGGCGAAGGTCGGAAGCAGATAGAGCACGCAGAACGCCAGGATGGCGAAGAGCCCGAGCGTGCGGTTGCGGAGCGAGCGATTCATGGGGAGCGACCTCGAAGACCTGTCCACCGGGCGCGCACGCCCGGACCGAAGCGAAGCGAGAACTCAGGCAGCCTTGGACTCGCCCTTGTCCTTGTCGTCCTTGTCCTTGTCATCGGACTTGGCCGACCAGGTGTTCTCGATGTACGCGCGCGGCACGCGCACGCGGACCTTCTCCTGGATCTCGAGGACGACGATCTCGCCCGGCTGCACGCCGGTGATCGTGCCGATGATGCCGCCGCGCGTGATCACCACCGCGCCCTTGCCGAGCTTGTTGAGCATCTCCTGATGCTCCTTCTGCTTCTTGGCCTGCGGGCGGATGATCAGGAGCCAGAAGACTCCGAAGATCAGCAGCATCATGATGGGCATCTGCATCGCGGCCATGGCGGCTCCTTCAAGTTCCCGAAAAAGTTGTGGGTGAGTAGCACCCGCGCCGTCGGGGGTCAAGACATACGGCCGATGGCGACGAGACGCTAGCCCGACGTTCGGCTAGGCGACCCGTGATCGGACGCAAGTGATTGCACGGAAACGGTGTTCGGCCCCACCGAATTGGCAAGATTCGCCGCGGAACGGCAGGCGGCGGCCGACGATCGGGACGGGATCGGGGGCGGGATCGGGGGCAGGATCGGGGACGGGCACGGGCACGGGCACGGGCACGGGCACGGGATCAGACCGGGCGCCCCTCCAGCAAGATCCGATCGCGGAGGCGGCGCATGTGGCGGGCGTAGAACGTCAGGTTGTGCAGCGTGGCCAGGCGCGCGGCCAGGATCTCCTTGGCCACGTGCAGGTGGCGCAGGTACGCCTTCGAGTGCCGCGTGCAGGTCGTGCACGGGCACGCGGGATCGAGGGGGCCGAAGTCGGTCCGGTGCTTGGCGTTGGTGATGACGACCCGCCCCTCGGACGTGAACAGGTTGCCGTTGCGGGCGTTGCGGGTCGGCATGACGCAGTCGAACATGTCGACGCCGGCCATGACGCCGTGCTCGAGGTCGGCCGGCGTGCCGACGCCCATCAGGTAGCGCGGGCGATCGGCGGGCAGCGTGTGGGCGAAGCCGTCGAGCACCCGGTACATGTCGGCGATGGGCTCGCCGACCGACAGCCCGCCGATGGCGTGGCCGTCGAAGCCGATCGGCACGATCGCCTCGGCGTGGCGGGCGCGGCGCTCGAGATCGACGCCGCCCTGGACGATGCCGAACAGCGCCTGGCCCGGGGGGCGCGCGACCGCGGCCGAGCGCGCGGCCCACGCGGTGGTGCGCGCCAGCGCCTGCTCCTGCACCGGCGGCGGGGCGTCGCCGGGCGGGCACTGATCGAACGCCATCGCGATGTCGGAGCCGAGCACGCCCTGGATGTGCAGCGACACCTCGGGGGTCAGGCGGTGGCGGCTGCCGTCGATGTGGCTCTGGAAGGTGACGCCGTCGTCGTCGATCTTGTTGATGCCGGCCAGCGAGAACACCTGGAAGCCGCCGGAGTCGGTGAGGATCGGCCGGTCCCAGCCGGCGAAGCGGTGCAGGCCGCCGGCGGCGCCGATGATCTCGAGGCCGGGCCGCAGGTACAGGTGGTAGGTGTTGCCGAGGATGATGCGGGCGTCGAGGGGCGCGGCCTCGAGCTCGCCCGGGGTCATGGCCTTGACCGTGCCCTGGGTGCCGACCGGCATGAACACCGGCAGCGGGATCGAGCCGCGGGGCGTGTGCAGCCAGCCGGCGCGGGCGTTGCCGAGCACCCGCTCGATCTCGAGGGTGAAGCCGGCGGTGGGGAGATCGACTCTCATGGGGCCTCGCGGCGGACCAGCATCGCGTCGCCGTAGCTGAAGAAGCGGTAGCCGGCGGCGACCGCGTGGCGGTACGCGGCCATGACCCGGTCGTAGCCGGCGAACGCCGCCACCAGCATCAGCAGCGTCGACTCGGGCAGGTGGAAGTTGGTGACCAGCGCGTCGACGATCTGGAACTGGTAGCCGACGCCGGGCCGGATGAACAGCGACGTGGCGCCGGGGCCGACCGCGACCTGGCGCGGGCCGGTGGCGGCGCTCTCGAGGGTGCGCACGACGGTGGTGCCGATCGCGACCACCGGGCGGCCGCTGGCGATCAGCGCGGCGGTGGCGGCGGGGACGTCGTAGCGCTCGACGTGCATCGCGTGGGCGGCGAGATCGTCCGTGCGGATCGGCGCGAAGGTGCCGAGGCCGACGTGCAGCGTGACGGTGGCGATCGTGCCGCCGCGGGCGGCGATGGCGTCGAGCACGGCCGGCGTGAGGTGCAGGCCCGCGGTCGGCGCGGCGACCGCGCCCGGCGTGCGCGCGTAGACGGTCTGGTAGCGCTCGGCGTCGACGGCGTCGGGGCCGCCGGCGCGCTCGATGTACGGGGGCAGCGGCAGCTCGCCGATCCGATCGAGCAGCGCGTAGACGTCGGGCACCGTGGCGACCGGGACCGCGATCGTGACCGCCCCACCCTCGCCGCGCGCCGACGCGACCCGCAGCGCGACCGCCGGATCGCGCGCGGCGGTGATCGGATCGCCGGGGTGGAGCTTGCCGCCGGCGCGCACCAGGCAGCGCCAGCCGACGTGGCCCGGCGGCACCGGCTCGTCGGCGGCGGCCGGCTCGACGAACAGCACCTCGGCGGCGCCGCCCGACGGGCGCCGGCCGTGGACCCGGGCCGGCACGACGCGGGCGTCGTTGACGATCACCACGGCCTCGGGCGGCAGGTGATCGATCAGCGCGGGGAAGCGCGTGTCGATCAGCGGCTCGCCCACCACCAGGAGCCGCGAGCCGTCGCGGGTCGGCGCCGGCGCCTGCGCGATCTGCCCGGGCGGCAGCTCGAACGCGAAGTCGGCCTTGGTGTGCATGGAGCCGGTTTGGGTAGAACAACTCCTGCTCCGCCGCAAGCGCCGCGGTAGGCTGCGCGCATGCGATCGCTGGTCGTCCTCGGGATCGCGGCCCTGCCCGCGCTGGCCCACGCCGATCCGTCGGCCACGCTGTCGGCCGACGTCGACGGCGACGGCGCCGCCGACACGCTGCGCCTCGAGGCGCCCGGCCAGCTGACGATCGAGCTGGCCAAGGGCGGCGGCCAGCTGGTGCCGTTCGCCGCGTCGGGCGAGCTGACCGAGGCGCGGCTCGCGGCGGGCGGCCCGCCGAGCGCGCGCGTCGTGGTGGCGACGGCGCGGATCGGCCGGCGCTGGGAGGCGGTGGCGCTGGGCGCGACCCGCCCGGGCGCGGCGCTGGCCGAGCTGTGGCGCGGGCCGGTCGGGCCGACCGACGACGACGAGTACGAGCAGTGGCTCGACGCCGACGCCGGCGGCCTGGTGCGCTACCAGGCCCGCGCCGATCAGCGGCGGTGCGACGGCGCGGCGCTCGCGCTGTTCCGCGAGCGCTGGGACGCCAAGGCCAAGGCGTTCGTGCCGGCGGCCGCGGCGACGGTGCCGCCGCCGGCCGGCGCGGCGGTGCGCGCGCTGCCGACCGGGCCCGGGCTGCCGACCGGCTGGTACCGCGCGGCGACCGCCTCGGCGGCGGCGGGCGCGACCGACGCCGGCATGCTGACCGCGCCGCGCGCGCTGGGCGACGGCGACCTCGCGACCGCGTGGCGGAGCCCGGCGGGCGACGCCGGCGTCGGCACGGTGTGGAACTTCCGCGCGACGGTGAACGGCGGCAAGGCGGCGGCGATCCGCGTCGTGCCGAGCGGCGACGGCGACCCGCAGGTGGGGCGGCCGGCGCGGCTGATCGTGCTGGCCGCGACCGGCGCGGCGACGATCGATGTGCCCGATCCGATCGCGGCCCGCGCGCCGCGCGGCCAGGCCTACACCGCGCCGCTGCCGACGCCGCTCGACGGCTGCGTGTCGATCGTGCTGGCCGACGTGTACCGCGGCCGTGGGCGCGGCGCGGCCACCGCGCTCGCCGAGCTGGCGGTGATCGCCGACGTCGAGCAGACGCCCGAGGGCGCGGGGCCGATCCTGACCGCGCAGGTGGCGGCCGGCGGGCTGGCCGGCGAGTCGGCGGCGCGGATGCTGGTGGCGCAGCGCGCGCCGGCGGTGGTGGCGATCCGCGCCGCGCTGGTCGACGCGACCGGCGACGCGCGGCGGCGGCTGGTGCTGGCGCTGCTCCAGATCCGCGATCCCGGCGTGGCGGCGCCGCTGGCCGAGGCGCTGACCGCCGGCGAGGTGCCCGAGGACCGCGCGGCGGCGGCGGCGGCGACGCTGGCCGCGATCGGCGGCGACGGCCAGCGCGCGCTGGTCGAGCTGATCGGTAGCCGCGCACCGTCGGCGGTGCAGCAGGCGGCGGTCGACGCGCTGGCGACGATCGATCGGCCGGGGCTGGCGGCCCGAGCCGGCCACGGCGACGCGGCGACCCGCGCCCGGCTGGCGCGCGCGGTGGCGAAGCTGCCGATCGCGACGCTGATCGGCCTGGCCCACGCCGCCCCCGACGACGCGGCCGCGGCGGATCTGTGGCGCGCGCTGGGGCTCGCCGCGGCCGACGCGCCACCGGGCGAGCGCGCGGCGGCCATCACCGAGCTGCTCGCCGCGCTGGCCGGCGCCGGCAAGAGCTACGCGCTGCGCTACCGGCTGCTGGGCGCGCTGACGCCGATCGCCGACGGCGCGGCGCTGGCGACGGTGATCGCGGCGATCGGCCGGCTGCCCGACGCGCCGGCCGGCCACGCGCTGGCGCGGATCGCGGCGCGCGGCCTGGCCGCGAACCCGGCGGCGACCGACGCGCTGGTCGCGCTGGTGGCGGCCCGCGATCCCGGCACGCGGCTCGAGGCGGTGCGCGGGCTGACCGCGGCGGCGACCGACCCGCGCGGCGACGACGCGATCGCGGCGGTGCTGGCCGGCGACGACTGGCCGGCGCTGCGCCAGGCGGCGGCGGCGGGGCTGGGCCAGCGGTGCGCGCGGCCGACGCCGGCGGCGGCGCTGATCGCCGCGGTCGACGCCGACGCCCACGTGCCGGTGCGGGTCGAGGCGGTGGCGGCGCTGGGCCAGTGTCCGAGCCGCGCCGTCGACGCGCGGCTGCTGGCGTGGGTCGACGACGGCAAGCAGCCGCTGCCGGTGCGCGACCGCGCGCTGGCCGCCTACGGCGAGCGCCCCGGCGCCGAGGTCGCGGTGCTGGCGCGGTTCGCGGCGTGGCGCGGCCAGGCGTTCTCCGACGACGTCGCGCTGCGGCTGGCGATCCGCGCGGCGACGGTGCTGGGCGCCCGCGGCGCGGCGGCGGCCGGCCCCGAGCTCCTGGCCGCGGCCCGCGACGCCGCGTTCCCCGAGCTGGCGGCGGCCGCGGTCCGCGCGCTCGGCGCCCTGGGCCCGGCCTGCCCCGCCGAGGCCGCCGCGGTGCTGCGCGGCCTGGTCGGCGCCGACGATCAGATGCTGGCGCTGGCCGCCCGCGCGGCGATCACGCAGTGCCGGCCAGCTTCGCCAGCGCGTCCTTGAGCCGCTGATCCGCCGGGTCCATCTCGAGCCCGCGCTGGAACATGCCCTTGGCCTTCGGGCCCTCGCCCAGCTCGACGTGGATCACGCCGAGCGCGTAGTAGACGTCGGCCTTGGTCACGCCGGCGTCGGCGTCGAGGTTCTGCAGCACCAGCGAGCGGTAGACGCGGCGCGCCTTCTCCCAGTCGCGCTGCGCCATCGCCAGCCGCCCGAGGCCGGCCATCGTCGGCACGTCGGTCGGGTTGACCCGGAACGCCTCCTCGTACGCCGCGACCGCGCCGGCGGCGTCGCCGCGCGCCTCGAGGATGCCGCCCTGCCGCTGCCGGTAGCGCGCGACGTCCTTCATCCGCCGCGCCGCCTTGGCGTCCTCGGCGAGCTTGTCGTAGATCGGCGCCGCGCGATCGAGCTGGCCGGCCGCGAAGTACAGATCGGCCAGCGGCGTCAGCACCCGGACGTCGCCGGGCGCCAGCGCCGCCGCGCGCTCGAGCACCGGCAGCGCCGCCGCCGGCGTGCCGCGCTGCCGCTCGGCCGCCGCGTACTCCAGCGCCAGCGGCAGCACGTCGCCGCCGTCGGCCTCGACGATCGCCACCCGCTTGGCCAGCATGTCGGCGACGGTGGCCCAGTTGCCCTCGGCGCGGGCCAGCCGCTCGAGCGCGGCGATCGTCGGCGCGTGGCGGGCGTCGTGGGTCAGCGCCTGCCGGTAGTGCGACGCGGCGGTCGCGCGATCGTTCTCGGCCTTGTCGGCGACCTCGCCGAGGCGGAAGAACAGGTCGGCGGCGTCGGTGCCCTTGGGCCCCAGCGCCAGCGCCTTGCTCAGCACCTCGCTGCACTTGCCCCAGTCGCTGGCGCGCTCGTAGATGCGCGCCAGCCGGGTCAGCGCCGGCACCGAGCCGGCCTCGCGCCGCAGGATCTTCTCGAGGATCTCCGCCGCGGCGTCGGGCGTGTCGAGCGGGCCCTCCCAGATGTCGGCGGCCCGGGCCAGCGCGGCGATCTCGGCGTCGTTGTCGCCCAGCGTGCCGTGCAGCTCGGCGCGGCGATCGAGCAGCTCGACCAGGTCGTGCCAGCGCTCGGCCTTGGCCAGCAGCCGCTCGAGCTCGCCGTAGGCGCCCAGCTGCGCGTTGTCGACGTCGAGGGCCGCGTACCAGTGGCCGATCGCGTCGTCGAGCGCGCCGCGCTCGCGCTCGGCCAGCCGCGCCATCTTGGCCAGCACGGCGGTCTTCTCGCTCATCGTGCGGGCCAGCTCGAGCCGGCGGGTCAGGACGTCCTGCACCGCCATCCAGTCCTTGGCCGCGGTGTGCAGCTCCTCGAGCGCACCCAGCGCGTGCAGATCGTCGGGATCGAGATCCAGCACCGCCTGCCAGGCGGCGCCGGCCGCGGCCAGGTCGCCCAGCCCGCGCTCGAGCTCGGCGATCCGCACCCGCAGCTTCTTCTCCTCGGTGGCGTCGGCGGCGATCCGCGCGGCGCGCCCCAGCGTGACGATCAGGTTGCGGTGATCGGCCTGGCGCTCGTAGATCGCCGCCAGCCGCGCCAGCGGCGCGCGGTCGTCGTCGGCGATGTCGATCACCGCCTCCCAGGCGGCGATCGCGCCGGCGTCGTCGCCGGCCCGCTCGCGCAGGCCCGCGACCTCGGTCCACAGCGCCTGCTTGCTCGGCGGATCGAACGCCAGCTGGGCCCGGCGGGTCAGCACCGCCGCCAGCCCGGCGCTGTCGCCGCGCGAGCGGTGGATGCGCTCGAGGCCCTCGAGCGCCGGGCCGTGCTCGTCGTCGCCGGCCAGCGCGTGCTCGAAGCTGGCGCGGGCCAGGTCGGCGTCGCCGATCCGATCGAGCTGGATCGTGCCGACGTACATCCACAGCGGCACCGCGCCCTCGGCCAGCGTGCCGGCCACGCCGGCCACCCGGGCCGCGGCCTCGCTCCACCGGCCCTGCGCCGCGGCCAGCCGATCGACCTCGGCCAGCGCCTCGGTCGACATCGGATCCTCGGCCAGCCAGCCGCCGGCGGCGTCGAGCGCGCGCACGCCGTCGCCCAGCCGGGTCTCGGCCAGGCCGGCGATGCGCTGGTAGATCGCCGCGCGCTCGTGGTGGTCGTCGGTGACGGCCAGCTTGGCCGCCAGCAGATCGGCCAGCCGCGCCCAGTCGCTCTCCTGCTCGTAGAGCGGCTCGAGCGTGTCGATGATCGCGCCGCGCTGATCGTCGGCGGTCGCCAGCAGCCGCTCGAGCGACGCCCGGGCCGCGCCGTGGCGCGGGGCGCGCTCGATCACGCTGCGGTAGGCGTCGACCGCGCCGGCGACGTCGCGCAGCTGGCTCTCGCGCACGTCGCCCAGCCGGAACAGGAAGTCGGCGCCGGTGGCGTCGCTCTCCGAGACCTCGGCCTCGCGCGCCAGCACGTCGGCCAGCTCGCCCCAGCGGCCCAGCCGCCACAGCACGCGGTCGAGCGCGGCCAGCGCCGGCGGCTCGTCGACGTTGGTCGACGCCGCGCGGCGGAACGTCGTCGCGGCGCGGGCCAGATCGGCCAGCGCCTCCTCGTAGATGCGCCCCAGCCGCATCGCGTAGCCGTGCTCGAGCTCGGCGTCGAGGCCGCCCTTGGTCAGCTGCCCCTCGAGCAGCGCCGCCAGCTCGGCCCACGCGCCGCGCACCTGGGCCAGCCGCTCGAGCGGGCCGAGCAGCGCGGTGTCGGTCGGGTCCTCGTTGAGCGCGCGGGCCCAGGTCTGCGACGCCGCGCGCAGGTCGCTGCGCAGCGTCTCGTGCAGGTCGGCCAGCGCCGCCCACTGGTTGCGGCGGGCCTCGCGATCGCCGGGCAGCTCGAGCCGCCGCTCGGCGACCCGCACCAGCCCGTCGGCGTCGCCGGCGGCGCGCAGGTGGCGCTCGAGCAGCGCCGCCGCGGCCTCGGCGTGATCGTCCTTGGCCAGGAGCGCCTCGAGGGCGGCCTTGGCCCCGGCGTGGCTCGGCAGGATCTGCAGCACCGCGCCGTAGCGGCCGAGCGCCGCCTCGGGCTCGCCCAGCTCGCGCTCGCACAGCTGCGCCGCGCGGAACGCCAGCTCGGCCCGGGCCGCGGCCTCGGGCGCCAGCAGCGCGCGGCGGTCGAGCACGTCGAGCTGCTCGGGCCACATCCGGTTGGCGGCGTACAGCCGATCGAGCTCGGCCAGCGCGGTGGCGTCGCCGGCGTCGGCCGCCAGCACCGCCTCCAGGTTGGCGATCGCCTGGTACGGATCGGCGAGGTCGCGCTCGTAGACCGCGGCCAGGTCGAGCCGCAGCTGCCGCGCGGTCGCGGCGTCGTCGGTCAGCGCCAGCCGCTGCTCGACCACGCCGACCAGCTCGCGGGCGTCGCCGCTGGCGCGGTACAGCCGCTCCAGGGCGGTCAGCGCCGGCACGTCGTCGGCGGCGGTCGCCAGCACCTCGCGGTACGCGACGATCGCCTGCGGCGCGCGCTCGAGCACGTGGTCGTACAGCGACGCCACCCGGTGCAAGAGCGTCAGCCGCACGGTCGCGTCGTCGGCCAGCTCGGCGCGGCGCGCCACGACGACGACCAGCTCGTCGGCGCGGGCCTCGACGGCCAGCAGGCGATCGAGCGCCGACAGCGCGTCGGGATCGTCGGTCGCGACCTCGAGCACCTGCCGCCACGCGGCGATCGCGGCGCCGTGATCGCCGCGCTGGGTCTCGTGGATCTCGGCCAGCCGGGCCAGCGCCAGGTGCTGGGTCGGCGGGTCCATCGTCGCGGCGGCGCCGGCGGCCAGCGTCTCGCACAGCGCGTCCCACGCGCCCATCCGCGCGCCCAGCGCGGTCAGCTGATCGAAGACGTCGTGGCGGGTCGGCTCGATCCGCCACGCCCGGGCCAGCGCCGCGAGCGCGACGCCGAGGTCGCCGCCGCGGCTCTCGTGGATCGCCGCGATCTCCATCAGCGTCGCGACCTGATCGCTGGGGTCCGACTGGAACGCCAGCTTGGCGTCGAGGACGACGACCAGCTTCTGCCACCAGTTGCGGTGCCGGTAGATCGGCTCGAGCATGCCCAGCGTGCGCTCGCGGCCGGCCTCCCCGACCGCCAGCCGCTCGAGCGCCGGCAGCGCGCGTTCCGGCGACTCGGTCGTGAGGATCTCCTCGTATTGATCGAGCGCACCGTCGAGGTCGTGGGTGTGCTGCTCGAGCACCTCGGCCAGCGCCAGCCGCCGGGTGATCTCGTCGGGCTCGCTGGTCGCGCGCTCGATCCGATCACCGAGCAGGTCGGCGAGGTCGTGCCACCGGCCGAGCGAGCGGTACAGCCGATCGAGCGCGTCGGCGGCGCGCTGGTAGTCCAGCCGCGCCGCGAGCCCGTCGGACAGCTCGATCACCGCGCGCCAGGCGTCGACCGCGGCCGGCGGATCGCCGAGGCGCTCCTCGACCACCGCCGCCTTGCGCGCGTACAGATCGCGGCGCAGCCCGTCGTCGTTGGCCACCGCGATGACGTCGTCGTAGATCGCGACCAGCGCGGCCCACTGCTGGTGGCGGCCGAGCAGCGCCTCGGCCCGCGACAGCAGCGGCAGCCGATCGTCGTCGTCGGCCGGCGGGGTCGCGGCCAGCGCGCGGCGGTAGGCCGCGCCGCCCGGGCCGGGCGCGTCGAGGCGGCGGTCGTAGATCGTCGCCGCGGCGATCGCCAGCTCGCGCAGGTGGGGCGCGTCGCCGGAGTCGTCGTCGAGGACGCGCTGGTAGGTGGCGGCCAGGCCGGCCCAGTCGCCACCCACCGACGCCAGCCGGTGCAGCTGATCGCGCACCACCGGATCGGTCGGGTCCTCGGTCAGGAGCCGCGCGTACCAGCGGGCGGCGCCGTCGAGATCCTCGAGCTGCTCCTCGTACAGCCGCGCGATGCGGCGGATCAGATCGACGCGGGCGTCGGGCTCGCTCTGGCCGTCGAGCTGCACCTCGTACAGCCGGGCCAGCGCGGTCCAGTCGTGGCGCGCGATGTAGACCGGCTCGAGCACCTCGGCCGCGGCCGCGCGGCCGTCGGCGTTGCCCAGCAGCCGCTCGAGCGCGGCGATCGCGCCGGCGTGGCCGGGGTCGCCGCCCAGCGCGGCGGCGTAGCTCTCGATCGCGGTCGTGACGTCGCCCAGCTCGTGCTCGTGCAGCCCGCCCAGCTTGACCCGCAGCGCGATCGCCTCGTCGAGCGTCTCGACGAAGCCGAGCCGCCGCTCGTACAGATCGACCAGGTCGCGCCAGCGCCGCTCGCGCCGGTACATCGCGTCGAGCGCCGGCACCGCGTCGGGGTGGCCGGGGTGGGCCTCGAGCACCTGCTCCCACGCCGCGATCGCGTCGTCGGGGCGGGCCAACGGCCCGGCGGCCAGCGCCGCCATCTCGGCCAGCGCGGCGGTGCGCTCGCCGACGTCGGCCACCGCCAGGTCGGCCTTGCGCGACAGGATGTCGTACAGCGGCGCGGCGTCGGCGGTGCGGCCCTCGGCCAGCCGCTGCTTGTAGATGCGCTCGAGCGCGCCCATCGCCCGGGCGTCGTCGGCCTGGGCGTCGAGGACCCGCTGGTAATACGTGCGGGCCAGCTCGAGATCGCCCTGCGCCGCCTGCGCCAGGTCGGCGATGTCGAGGTACAGGCGGCGCTGGACCGCGCCGTCGAGCACGTCGTCGGCGACCTCGCGGTAGATCTCGACCAGGTCGGCCTCGCGCGACAGGTCGCCGGCCAGCCGGTCGACCTCGGCGATCACCTCGGGCAGCTCGGGCTCGGCGACCGACGCCCGCAGCGCCGCCACCACCGCGGTGAACGCGCCGGCGGCGTCGCCCAGCCGCTGCTCGCGGATCCGCGCGACCCGCATCCACAGCCGGGTGCGCTCGCGCGGCACCGCCTCGCGGACGGCCGCGGTGGCCAGCATCGCCGCCAGCTCGCGGTCCTTGCCGGTGGCCTCGTACAGCGGCTCGAGGATCGCCGCGGCCCGCGGCGCCAGGTCGGCGTCGTCGAAGGCCTGCCCGACCGCGGCCAGCGCGGCCGGGTGCTCGGGCTCGATCGTCAGCACCTCGGCCCAGCGCTCGAGGGCGTCCGACGGGCGCGCCAGCGGGCCGCCCAGGAGCGTCGCCAGCTCGGCCCGGCGCGCCACGCGATCGACGTCGGCGCGGGCGTCGGCGACGGCCAGGCGGCGCTCGAGGATGTCGAGCTGATCGGCGGGCCGGTTGGCCTCGCGGTACAGCCGGGCCAGCTCGTCGAGGGCGGCGGTGTCGTCGGCGACGTGATCGAGCACCTCGAGGTGGGCGACGATCGCCTCGCCCGGCTCGGCCAGCATCACCTCGTGGACCTCGGCCAGGCGGCGCAGCTCGGCCACCTTGGTCGCCGGCTCCTCGGCGCGGTCGATCTTGTGGCGCAAGAGCTCGGCGAAGTCGCGCCAGCGATCGCGCGCCTGGTAGAGGCGCTCGAGGTTGGCCAGCGCCGCCGGGTGCTCCGGCGCCTCGACCAGCACGTCGCGCCACGTGGCGATCGCGCGATCGGGATCGCTCAGGCGCTGCTCGTCGAGCTCCGCGGCCCGGGCCAGGTGCTCGACCCGGCGCGGCCCGCCGGCGTCGGCCTGCCGACCCACGACGTCGCGCAGCGCCGCCCACTGCTCCTCCTCCTCGTGCAGCCGGGCCAGCGCCGCCAGCGCCGGGCCGACCCGCTCGGCGTCGCCGGGGTCGAGCGCGATCAGCGCCTGGTACGCGGCGATCGCGCGCGGGTTGTCGCCCAGCGAGCGATCGCTGATCTCGGCGACGTGCTGGCGCAGCGGCACCGCCACCGCCAGGTCGCCCGCGGCCGCGGTGGCCGCGACGTCGAACGCGGTCGCGGCGTCGTGCCAGCGGTCGTACATCGCCGCGAGGCGCAGGATCGCCTCGGGCGGTTCGGCGGCCGCGGGGTCCGCGGCCAGCGCGTGGGTCCAGGTGTCGAACGCGGCGCGGCCCAGATCCAGCTCGCGCTCCTCGATCGTCGCGACCCGGCCGAGCAGCTCGGCGGCCTCGACGCCGGTGGCGGCGCCGGCCTGGATGCGCAGCACCCCGGTCAGGTCCTTCCACAGCTTGTCGCGCAGGTACAGCGGCTCGAGGATGCGCGCCACCCGCTGCCGCAGGCCGGCGTCGGCGAGCTGCTCCTCGAGCAGCTCGCGCCCGTCGGCGTGGCCGGGCTGCGCCGCGACCACCTCCTCGAGCAGATCGACCGCGCCCGGGCGATCGTCGAGGTGGCGGGCGTGCAGCTCGGCGCGGCGGTAGCGCAGCGCCACCTGCTCGCCGGCCGGCGCCCACGCCTGCTCGGCGGCGAGCACGCCGTCGAGCTCGGCCCAGCTCGCGCCCTCGGCGTAGAGCCGCTCGAGCGCCTTGTACGCCGGCAGGTGGCTCGGCTCGAGCTCGAGGATGCGCCGGTAGTCGGCCACCGCGCGGCCGGGGTCGCCGAGCACGACCTCGTCGAGCGTCGTCAGCTCGGTCAGCGCCGCCAGCTTGACCTCGGCGGCGTCGGCCACCGCCACCCGCTGCTCGAGCAGCGCGCGCAGATCGTCCCAGCGCGAGGCGCCGCGGTAGAGCGTCGCCAGCGCGGCGTAGGCCTCGCCGTCGGTGGCGTCGAGCCCGAGGACGGTCATCCACGCCTTCTCGGCGCCCGCCGCGGTCTGCGGATCGCCCGCGACCCGGCGCGCCAGATCGACCGCCATCGCGTGCACCTCGGCGGCCGGCGCGTCGGCCTTGCGCAGCGCCGCCAGCGCGTCACCGAGGATCGCGACCAGCTCGCGCGGCCGCCCCAGCCCCTCGGCCAGCGCGATCAGCTCGCCGCGGGCCGCGGCGTCGCCGGGCGCGCTCGCCACCACCCGCGCCGCCGGCTCCCAGGCCCGGGCCGGCTGCCCGACCGCCTGGTACAGCGGCACCAGCCGGCGATCGAGCGCGCGCGCGTCGGCCGCGGCCAGCGCGGGGTCACCGGCCAGGCACTCGAGGCACGCCAGCAGCGGCACCGGCTCGCCGGCGCGCACCAGGTGCGGCTCGAGCTCGCGGGCCAGCGCGCGGCGGACGTCGTCGGCGATCGCCGGCGCCCGGGCGCCGCCCGGCAGGAAGCGGACGCACGCGGCGATCAGGCTCGCCGGCGGTGGCGCCAGCGCGGCCAGCGCCGCGCGGTAGTGCGGCAGCGCGTCGGCCGGTCGATCGAGGCTGTCGTCGACGAGGCCGGCCAGGCGCAGCTCGAGCGTCGCGCGCTCGCCGCCGGTCGCCGCCGTCGCCTGCGCCGCCAGCACCGCGGCCAGCCCGTCCCAGTCGCCGCGCGCCTCGTGCAGGCGGGCCAGCGCCGCCAGCGCCGCCGCGTCGCCGGGGTGCTCGCCGAGGATCAGCTGGTGGGTCACCACCGCGGCGTCGAGATCGGCCAGCCGCTCTTCCTCGACCTGCGCGATCCGCCCCAGCAGCTGCCGGCGCGCCGGGCCGGTCGCGCGCGCGGCCGACCGGCGGTACGAGGCCAGCAGCTCGGGCCAGTCGGACAGCTGCTCGCTCAGCCGCTCGATCGCGGCCTCGGCGTCGTCGTCGGCCGGCGCCAGCGCGCGGATCCGCTGGAACGCGTCGCGCGCCGCGGCGTCGTCGTCGAGCTTGTCGCCGTGGACCATCGCCAGCGTGCGCAGGTGGCGCAGCCGCAGATCGGCCGGCCGGTCGCCGTCGGCGACCACCCGCTCGAGCGCGTGCGCGACCTCGCGCCAGTGCTCGGGCACCTGCGCCAGCCGCAGCAACTCGGCGGCCAGCGCCGGGTCCTCGGGCGCCAGCTCGAACGCGCGCACCGTCCACGCCAGCGCCAGCGCGCGCGAGCCCAGCCGCTGCTCGCACAGCGCGCGGATCTCGGCCATCTGCGCCAGCCGCTCGTCGCGGGTGTGGCAGTGGGCCAGCAGCACCTCGTAGACCGGCAGCAGCTTGGCCGGCTTGTCGGACTTCTGGTACGTCGGCACCAGCGCCCGCGCCGCGATCGCGTCGGTCGGCTCGATCGCCAGCACCTTCTCCCAGACCCGCGCCGCCTTCTCCGGCTCCTGGCGCTCGCTCGCCACCCGCGCCGCCCGCCGGACCAGCGCCAGCCGCGCGTCGCGATCGTCCTGGCGATCGCCCAGGCCCATCAGCGCGTCGACCAGCTCGTCCCACTGCCCCAGCCCGCCGTACAGCCGCTCGAGGCCGTCCCAGTCGCCGGCCGCGGCGTACAGCTCGCGCAGCGTGCGCAGCGCCTTGGCGTGGTGCGGCTCGATCGTCAGGATCGCCGCGAACGCCTCGGCCGCCAGCCCCGGCGCGCCCATGCGATCGGCCAGCAGCGCGCCCTGCTTCTCGAGCAGCGCGATCGCCTCGGCCGGCGTCGCCGCGCGGGCCCGCTGCCGGCCGAGGATCTCGGCCAGCGCCGGGTAGCGCTTCTCGCGCTCGTACAGGCCGGCGAGCGCCGCGTACGTCTCGTCGAGCCCGTCGGCCACCGGCGCGCCGCCGATCGCCACGCCGGCCTCGGCCAGCGTCTGGTTGTGGATCTCGATCGCCAGCCGGGTGTCGCCGACGCGCTCGGCGGCCAGCCGCGCCATCTCGTTGCGCTTGGCGCGGCGATCGTCGCCCACCAGCGCCTCGGCCTCGATGCCGAGCAGCGTGATCAGCTGCCGCCACTGGCGGCGGCGGGTGTAGATGTCCTTGAGCTGCGCCAGCGCGTCGGCGTCGCCGGGGTCCAGCTCGAGCAGGCGCTCGAGCGGGCGGATCGCCTGCGCGTAGTTGCCGAACCGATCGACCCACAGCGCGGCGGTCTCGCGCAGGATCGCCGCGCGCTCGGCCACCGGCAGCTGCGCCAGCTCGGCCTTCTTGGCCAGCACGCCGATCAGATCCTGCCAGCGCCCCATCGCGCGGTACTTCGCCGCCAGCTCGTCGATCGCGCGCGGGTCCTCGGGATCGAGCCGCAGGATCGCGTTGTAGGTGTTGAGCACCATCGGATCGAGCCGCAGCTTGTCGGCGTAGATCGCGACCACCTCGTAGAGCCGCTCGACCTTGCCGCGCACGTCGGCCTCGGGCAGGCGCTCGGCCTCCTCCTTGATCAGGTCGAGCAGCGGGTTCCACTTCTCGGCCTTGCGGTACAGGCGGCGCAGCGCCTCGCGGGCCTCGGTCGACGTCGGGTCGGCGCGCAAGAGCTGCTTCCACGCGTCGATCGCCTTGTCGGGCGTGCCCAGCTGGGTCTCCGACAGCTCGGCGATCTCGATCGCCAGCGCCTTGGCCCGGGCGTCGGACGCCGCGTCGGTGCCGGCCGGCGGCAGCGCCTTCTCGGCCTGGCGCAGGATCGCCACCAGCTTGCCGCCCTCGCCGCGGCCGCCGTGGTAGGCGCGGTAGTACTCCAGCGCCACCGGGTGGGCGGCGTCGAGCTTGCGGATGCGGCGGAAGTAGTCCTCGGCGCCGTCGAGATCGCCGAGCCGCTTCCACAGGATCATCCCGACCTGCAGCAGCATGCCGAGGTCGCCGTCGCCGCCGCGCACCTTGAGCGCGCTGGCGTACAGCATCACCAGCGACTGCCAGTTCTCGGCGCTGGCGAACGCGTCGCCCAGCACCCGCAGCGCGGTCGGCTGCGCGGCGTCGATCGCGACCACCTTCTTGTACAGCTCGAGGGCGCGCTCGGCCTGGCCCAGCGGGCCCCGGGTCACCTCGGCCAGCGCCAGCAGCGCCGCGACCCGCTCGTCGGAGCTGGCCGCGTGATCGACCCGCACCGCCAGCGCCTCGGCCAGCTCGGCCCAGCGCGACGTCCGCGCCAGCACCCGCTCGAGGTGCGCGCCGGCCTTGCGGTTGCGCGGATCGGCCTCGAGCGAGCGGCGCAGGTACGCCTCGACCTCGGGCGCGTCGGGCGCGTAACGGGCGTAGGTCTCGGCCGCCGACAGGTACAGCGCGGTGGTCAGCTGGCGATCGGTCGAGGCCTTGGCCTCGTCGACGTACTTGGCCGCGAACTTCTTCCAGTTGTCGCGCGCCAGCTTGAGCGACTCGAGCGCCTCGGCCGCCGCCGCGTCGCCGGGCCGCTCGGCCAGCGCCGCCTGGTAGCACGCCGACGCGCCGCCCTCGTCGAGCAGATCCTCGTCGAGGATCTCGGCCTTGGCGAGCCACAGGTCGGCCTTGCGCCCGTCGGCGGTGCCGCCCAGCTCGGCGTCGAGCAGCCGCAGCGCGACGTCCGGCCGGCCGCGATCGCGGAACCGCTTGCGGGTGTGCGCCAGCGCCGCGACCGCCGCGGCGTCCAGCCCGGCCTGGGCCGCGGTGGTGACCAGCGCGAGGCCGGCCAGCACGTGGGGGTCATCGGGATCGCTGTCGAGGCGCGAGAGGACGGACTGGAGGTCGGCCATGGCGGTGGGGGCGCGCGCGGTCACCACGCGCCCACGCGTGGCACCTCGGACGCTCGCCGATGCTACCGCCACGACCGTCGCGCGAACAACGCGCCGACGCCGCAACTTCGGCGCGGCGGATCCGGAGTGACGTGTCGTTTTCCCGCGTGATCGCTCGACATCGGCCGGGGCGATCGCTTGTCGCGGTGCCGCGGGTCGGGTATGGCTCCGCGGTGACCGCGCCCGCGCCGCCGCCCGCCGCCCCGGGCCCGTGGACCTACCTGGCGCGCTACCGCCGCGGCCTGCTCGGCGGCGTGGTGATGCTGCTGCTCACCAACGCGATGTTCCTGGGCATCCCGGTCACCACCGGCAAGGTCGTCGCGGCCCTCGGCCACGGCGATCCCGACGGCCAGGTGCCGCTCCTGTGCGCGCTGATGGTCGGCTTCGCGCTGGCCACCGCGGTCAGCCGGATCTGGTCGCGGGTGTGGATCTTCAACGCCGCCCGCGCCGCCGAGTACGACCTGCGCGGCGACCTGTTCCACCACCTGCTCGGCCTCGACGGCCTGTACCACGCGTCGCACCCGACCGGCGACACGATGTCCCGGCTCACCAACGACGTCCAGACCGTCCGCGCGATGTGGGGCGCCGGCGTCCTCAACATCGTCAACACCGCGTTCGCGTTCGCGACCGTGCTGACGATGATGATCCGGATCGATCCGCTGCTGACGCTGGTCGCCTGCCTGCCCTACCCGATGATCGTCCTCGCCGGCCGGCTGTTCGGCAAGCGCATCTACAAGGCGTCGATCGGCGTCCAGGCCCAGCTCGGCGCGCTGTCCAACGAGATCCAGGAAGACCTGACCGCGATCGCCGCGATCAAGACCTACGGCCTCGAGGCCGAGCGCCGGGCCCGGTTCGTCGTGTCGTCGCACCAGCTGCTCGGCCGCAACATGGCGCTGACCCGGATCCGCGGCGCGATGGGCCCGGTGTTCGCCGGGCTGGGCTCGATCGCGATGCTGCTGGTGCTGTACCTCGGCGGCAAGCGCCACATCGACGGCCAGCTCGGCCTCGATCAGCTGGTCGAGATGACCCAGTACCTGGCGCGGCTGGTGTGGCCGACGCTGGCGCTGGGCTGGATGCTGTCGTTGCTCCAGCGCGGCAAGGCGTCGTGGACCCGGCTGGCCAACCTGCTGGCGACCCGGTCGACGATCGTCGACGGCGCCGGCGCGCCGCTGCCGGCGGCGGAACAGCAAGGCGGGCTCGAGCTGAAGGACCTGACGGTCAAGCGCGGCGATCGGGTCGTGCTCGACCGGGTGTCGTTCACCGTCGCGCCCGGCACCACCACCGCGATCGTCGGCCGCACCGGCAGCGGCAAGTCGACGCTGTGCGAGGCGGTCAACCGGCTGCTCGACGTGCCCGCGGGCACGGTCTTCCTCGACGGCCGCGACGTCACCGAGCTGACGCTGGCCGACCTGCGCGGCGCGATCGGCTACGCGCCGCAAGAGGCGTTCTTGTTCTCGACCACGATCGCCGACAACATCGCCTTCGGCTACGGCGCCGGCTCGAGCCTGGCCCGGGCCCGGGCCGACGAGCTGGCCACGCTGGGCAGCCGGCCCACCACCTCGGTCGTCGAGTCCGGCGAGGCCCCGGCCCGGGTCCGCGAGGCCGCCATCACCGCCGGCCTGGCCCGCGATCTCGACGGCATGCCCGACGGCTTCGCCACCGTCGTCGGCGAGCGCGGCATCACGCTGTCGGGCGGCCAGCGCCAGCGGGTCGCGCTGGCCCGGGCGATCGCCGCCGATCCGCGGCTGCTGATCCTCGACGACTCGCTGTCGTCGGTCGACGCCGAGACCGAGAAGGTCATCCTCGAGCGGCTGCGCGCGGTGCTGGCCAACCGCACCGCGATCCTGGTCTCGCACCGGGTCGCCGCGGTGCGCGCCGCCCACCAGATCGTCGTGCTCGACAACGGCCGCGTCGCCGAGGTCGGCACCCACGCCGAGCTGTTGCAGAAGAACGGCGCCTACGCCGAGCTGTACCGCACCCAGCTCACCGCGGAGGCCGCGTAATGGCGGCGCGCGAGGAGCAGGTCCTCGGCAAGGCCTACGACGTCAAGCTGATGCGCAAGCTGTGGCCGTTCCTGCGGCCGCACGCGCGCCTGCTGCTGGTCTGGCTGCCGTTCACGCTGGCGGCGATCGCCTTCGAGCTGGCCCAGCCGTACCTGGTCAAGGTCGCGATCGCCGACCACATCGCGGTCGGCAAGCTCGACGGGCTGGCCACGATCGCGTTCGCGTACCTCGGCCTGGTGGTCGCGCAGACGCTGGTGTCGTTCGGCGAGCAGTGGGCGATCCAGCTGCTCGGCCAGCGCGCGATGCACGGCCTGCGGCTGGCGATCTACGACCACGTCGTGTCGCGGCGGGCGGCGTTCTTCGACCGCATGCCGGTCGGGCGGCTCTTGACCCGCATGACCAACGACATCGAGAGCGTCAACGAGATGTTCGCCTCGGGCGTGATCACGCTGGCCACCGACGCGGTGCGCATGCTCGCGATCGCGATCATCATGCTCAGCCTCGACGTCGAGCTGACGCTGTTCACGTTCGCGACGCTGCCGCTGTTGATCGTGCTGGTGAAGTACGCCCGCGACGCGATGCGCCGGTCGTTCCGCGAGATCCGGGTGCGGCTGGCGGCGATGAACGCCTTCGCCCAGGAGCACCTGAGCGGCATCAAGGTCGTCCAGATCTTCCGCCGCGAGGACGCCGCCGCGCGCGAGTACGACGTCATCAACGCCGGCCACCGCGACGCCTACCTGATCTCGATCCGCGCCGACGCCGCGATGTACGCCCTGGTCGAGGCCATCGGCGTGCTGGCGGTGGCGCTGGTCGCGTGGTGGGCGGTCCACGACCGCGGCGCCGGCGTGCAGGCGGTCGCGACGCTGGGCCTGGTGGTCGCGTTCCTCGAGTACATCAACAAGTTCTTCATCCCGATCCGCGACCTGTCGGCCAAGTACGCGGTCATGCAGGGCGCGATGGCGGCGATCGAGCGCATCACCGAGCTGCTCGACACCGAGGAGCCCGACGCGCCGGCGCCGGCCACCGCGCTGGCCCCGGCCAAGCCCGCCGCCGCCGCGCCGCTGGTGGCGTTCGAGCACCTCGAGTTCAGCTACGGCGCCGAGCCGATCCTGCACGACGTCTCGCTGGCGGTGCCGCGCGGCCAGACCGTCGCGATCGTCGGCGCCACCGGCTCGGGCAAGTCGACCTTGATCAAGCTCCTGACCCGGCTGTACGAGCCGACCGGCGGGACGATCGCGCTGGGCGGCGTCGACATCCGGGCGCTGCCGGTCAGCGAGCTGCGCCGCCGGGTCACCGTGATCTCGCAGGACGTCGCGCTGTTCACCGGCACCGTGCGCTCCAACCTCGCGCTGGGCGCGGTCGCGACCGGCCGCACCGTCACCGACGAGGAGCTCGGCGCCTGCGCGGCCCGGGTCGGCCTCGACCGGGTTCTGGCGCGCCGCCCCGAGGGCCTCGACGCCACCGTCGGTGAGCGCGGCGGCGCGTTCTCGGCCGGCGAGAAGCAGCTCCTCGCCTTCGCCCGCGCGCTGGTCCGCGACCCCGAGGTGCTGATCCTCGACGAGGCCACCGCCCACGTCGACCCCGAGACCGAGGCGCTGATCGAGCGCGGCGTCGGCGAGCTGATGCGCGGCCGGACCACGATCGTCATCGCCCACCGCCTGTCGACCATCCGCGCCGCCGACCACATCGTCGTCCTCGACCGCGGCCGCATCATCGAGCGCGGCACCCACGACGAGCTGGTCGCCGCCGGCGGCGCGTACGCGCGCCTCGAGGCGACGTTTCGCCGGGGCGGCGAGTAGCGAGTCCGCGACCGCGACCGTGACCGCGGACGCGACCGAGGCCGCGACCGAGGCCGCGACCGAGGCCGCGACCGTGACCGTGGCCGCGACCGTGGCCGTGACCGCGGACGCGACCGTGACCGCGACCGCGACCGTGGCCGTGGCCGCGACCGCGGCCGGGACCGAGGCCGGGACCGAGGCCGGGACCGGGACCGGGACCGGGAATGGGACCGGGACCGTGGAGGCGGCCGAGGGAGGCGTCAAGGATGTGGCGAGGCTGGTTCGGGCCCGTCGCGCAGCGTGACCCTCCGTGGTTGGTGCGCCCTTCGCGGCCCCCGCGCACGTCCCGTGCCTCGCGCCGAAGGAGGCGCTAAGGATGAGGCGAGGCGGGACATGGCGCGCGAGATCACGGGACCTGCGCGTCGGGCCGCGGATGGGCGAACACCAACCACGGAGGAGCGGCATGCTGGATGCGCAGCGGGTGACCATGGAGCTGATCGGAGAGTTGAAGGGGATCGTCGAGCGGGTGCGGTCGAGGTCATCGGACCTCGCCGACCAGATCCAGCGCGCGGCCACGAGCGTCGCGCTGAACCTGGCCGAAGGCCGGGGCCGCACCGGCCCCGATCGTCGACGGGTCTTCCGGATCGCGTCGGCCGAGGCGCAAGAGGTCAAGGTCGCGCTCGAGGTCGCGGCCGCCTGGGGCTACGTCGACGCCGACGCGATCGCCACCGCCGTCGCGCTCGCCGATCGCATCGGCGCGATGACCTACCGCCTCGCGACCTGATCCATCAGTCCACCGCGACCGCCACGGTCACGGTCCCGGCCACCGTCACCGTCACGGCTACGGTCACCGTCGCGGTCACGGTCGCCGTCGCGGTCGCCGTCGCGGTCGCCGTCGCGGTCACGGTCGCGGCCACGGTCGCGGTCGCGGTCGCCGTCGCGGTCACGGTCACGGTCGCGGTCACGGTCGCGGTCGCCGTCGCGGCCACGGGCGCCGTCGCGGTCGCGGCCACGGTCGCCGTCGCGGTCTCGGTCACGGTCGCCGTCGCGGTCGCGGTCTCCCGCGGTCGTCACCCAGACGACGCGTGCCAGCCGCGGCTGGCTGCTACACTCGCAGGTCGATGGACGCCCGGTGGCTTGAGCTGGTGTTCGCCACCATGTCGGACGCGGTGGCGGTGGCGGACCACCGCACGGGCGCGGTGACGTGCAACCCGGCGGCGCGCGCGATCCTCGGGCTGACCGCCGACGAGGACGTGACGACCCAGGCGCTCGAGGCGCGGCTCGGGTTCTACCCGTTCGAGCTGATCGCGGCGGGCGACGTCGCGGTGCGCGAGGAGGTGCGGATCGGCGAGCTGGTGCTGCACTCGGTGGTGACGCCGCTGACCGAGGCCGGCGCGCTGGTCGGCGCGGTGGTGGTGCTGCGCGATCTGGCCGGCGCCCGGGACCTGGCGCAGCGCCACGGCGAGCTGGTGCGGGTGATGACCCACGAGCTGCGCACGCCGCTGACGTCGATCGCCGGGGCGCTCGACATCGTGCTGTCGGGCTACGCCGATCCGCTGACCGACAAGCAGCGCCGCTACGTCGACATGGCGCGCCAGGCGGCGACCCGGATGAGCCAGGCGATCGATCAGATCGCCGAGACCGCGCGCGCGACCGCCAGCGACCAGGTCCGGGTGCCGCTGGGCATCGGGCGGCTGACCCGCGACGCGGTCGGCCGCTACCGCGATCGGGCCCGGGCCCGCGGCGTGGCGATCGAAGTGATCGCCGGCGCCGGCGACGTGACGATCGTCGGCGATCCCGAGCAGCTGGCCCGGGTGCTGGGCAACCTGCTGTCGAACGCGATCAAGTTCGCGACGCCGGGCGGCCGGATCGACGTCGAGGTGTTCGGCCCGCCGGCGGTGGCCGACGCGGTCGGCGTGTCGGTGTGGAACGACGGCGAGCCGATCCCCGAGGGCGAGCGCGAGAAGGTGTTCACGGCGCCCGACGCCCACGGCCGGCGGGTGGTCGGCACCGGCCTGGGCCTGGGCACGTCGCGGGCGATCATCGAGGCCCACGGCGGGCGGATCTGGGTCGAGTCGAGCCCGGCCGGCACCAAGTTCGTGTTCACGCTGCCGGCGGTGACCGCGACGCCGGCCAGCGTGCCCGAGCCGCCGCCGCCGCGGGCGGTCGCCGCCGACGCGGCCCGGGTGCTGGTGATCGACGACGATCCGCACTCGGCGTACCTGCAGAAGGGCCTCTTGATGGCCGCCGGCCACCAGGTCGTGGTGGCGTCCGACGTCGACTCGGCGCTGGCCGCCGCGCGCGGCGAGCCGGTCGCGCTCGCGGTGGTCGCCGCCACCGTCACCGACGCCGCCGCGCTGGTGGCGATCTTCGAGCACGACCCCGAGACCCGCAAGGCGGCGGTGCTCGCGGTCGGCGAGGCCAGCCGCGGCGCCGAGCTGATCGCCGCCGGCGCCGACGAGTTCCTCGAGCGCCCGATCCAGCCCAGCACGTTCACCGACGCCTGCGCCCGCCTCCTGGCCGACGCCGGCCGTCATGAGGCGCCGCGGGTGATGGTGGTCGACGACGACGGCTCGGTGCGCGCGATCTGCCGCGAGATCCTCGGCCAGGCCGGCTACACCGTGCGCGATCTCGGCAACGCCGAGGCCGCCACCGCCGAGGCCCGCCGGTTCCGCCCCGATCTGATCCTGCTCGACGTGATGATGCCGGTGATCGACGGCTTCCGCGCCGCCGAGCGCCTGCGCGCCGACCCGGTCACCGCGCTGACGCCGATCATCTTCCTGTCGGCCAAGGGCGAGACCGCCGACAAGGTCCGCGCGTTCCGCTCGGGCGCCGAGGACTACGTCGTCAAGCCGTTCGACGCGGTCGAGCTGGTGGCCCGCGTCGGCAAGGCGCTGGCCCGCTCGGCCCGCGAGCGCAACGCGTCGCCGTCGACGCTGTTGCCGGGCGCCGACGCGGTGGCCGAGGAGGTCGAGCGCCGGCTGACGAGCGCGCCGGCCGCGGTGTGCTGCTACCTCGACCTCGACAACTTCAAGGCGTTCAACGACTACTTCGGCGTGGCCCGGGCCGACGCGGTGATCCGCCAGACCGGCGACCTGATGCGCGACGCGGTCCGCCGGCTCGGCGCCGCCGGCGACTTCATCGGCCACATCGCCGGCGACGACTTCGTCATGGTGGTCGACGCCGATCGCGCCGACGGCCTGTGCCACGAGCTGCTGGCCCGCTTCGATCGCTTGATCCCGCTGTACTACGACCCGGCCGAGCGCCGGCGCGGCGCGATCGAGGCCCAGGATCGCTACGGCGTGGTCCGCCAGTTCCCGCTGATGACCGTGTCGATCGCCGCGGTCAGCCTGCCCGGCATGTCGTCGTTCGGCGACGTCGCCGCCGCCGCCGCCCACGGCAAGTCGATCGCCAAGGCCCAGGCCGGCTCGGTCTACGTCCGCGACGGCGCGGTCATCCCGCGGCCGTAGCCGAGCGCCAGCGTGGCGATTCTCGGGGGCTACGCCGTCCGAGCGCCGAGCCCGCCGTCGCCGGCTCGGCTACGCGCCCAGCTCCATGCCGACGGCGCGGGCCGCGGCCACCAGCTCGCCCTGCGGGTCGACCAGCTTGAGCTTCTTGACCGCCTTGGCGATCGGCTTGGCGACGATCCGGCCGTGCTCGAGCGCGGTGACGTGGCCGAACAGCCCGTGGGCGATCAGGTCGACCGCCTTGACCCCGAACCGGGTGCCCAGCTCGCGGTCGAACGCGCACGGCGAACCGCCGCGCTGGATGTGGCCGAGCACGGTGGTGCGGACCTCGTACTCGGTGCGGGCGGTGATGGCCTCGGCCAGCGCCTGGCCGGCGCCGCCCAGCTTGTCCTGCTTGGTGACGTCGCCCTTGACCTGCACCGCGTAGTCGCCGCCCTTGGGCCGGGCGCCCTCGGCGACGACGACGATCGAGTACGACACGCCGCGGCCGTGGCGCTTGTGGAAGTGCTCGACGACCCGCTCGACGTCGTACTCGATCTCGGGGATCAGGCAGACGTGGGCGCCGCCGGCCAGCGCCGAGGTCAGGCCGATCCACCCGGCGTAGCGGCCCATGACCTCGACGATCATGATGCGCTCGTGGCTCTCGGCGGTGGTGTGCAGCCGCTCGAGCGCCTCGGTCACCACCTCGACGGCGGTGGCGAAGCCGATCGTCATCTCGGTGGCCTCGAGGTCGTTGTCGATCGTCTTGGGCACGCCGACGATCTTGGTGGCGCCGCGCTCGATGAACTTCTGGCCGAACGACATCGTGCCGTCGCCGCCAACGACGATCAGCCCGCCGAGGTCGAGCTTGGCCAGGTTGGCCATGCAGGTGGCGCTGACGTCGTGGATCTCGGTGCGGCCGTCGGGCAGCTTGAGCGGGTACGCGAACGGGTTGGCGCGGTTCGACGAGCCGAGGATGGTGCCGCCGCGGGCCAGCAGCTGCTGGGTCCGCGCCGGGTCGAGGTCGACGTACTCCTCCTCGTAGAGGCCCTCGAAGCCGTTGCGGATGCCGACCACCTCCCAGCCGAAGGTGTTGCGGGCGTGGAGGATCACCGCGCGGATCACCGCGTTGAGGCCGGGGCAGTCGCCGCCGCCGGTCAGGATGCCGATGCGCTTGCTCATCGCCGACAGTATGCCCCCGCGGGACCTTTGACACCGGGCCGCGGATCTGGAAAATGCCCGCCCGATGCCGCACCTGACCGGCCTGCGCGTGACCCACTCTGCGATCCACGGCTACGGCGTGATCACCACCCGGCGCTTCGCCAAGGGCGAGCTGGTGCTCGAGGGCGACGGCGTCCTGTACCGCGAGGACGACGAGTTCGACGACACCTACGCCCTGGTGCTGCCGGGCTGGGGCGCCGACGGCGGCGACGACCCCGACGCGCCGTCGGTCTACTACGACCTGATCGACCAGACCCGGTGGATCAACCACAGCTGCGATCCCAACACCGAGATCGACTCGCGCTACGACCACGAGCGCGGCGCGCTGCGCGCGTGGTGGGTGGCGACCCGCGACCTCGAGGTCGGCGAGGAGCTGACCTACGACTACGCGTTCGTCGGCGCGCTGGCCCAGCCGTGCGCGTGCGGCGCGCCGACCTGCCGCGGGCTGATCGTCGACGACGACCCCGAGGAGCTGGCGGCGGTGCCCGAGGAGCTGCGCGGCCACCTGCGCGTGGCCGCCGGCCGCGCGGCGTAGCCGGCTGACGGGCGCAGGCCCCCCGCCGCGCGGCGCGCGACCGCGTCGTGTAGAGTGCGCGCCGTGCGAACCGTGCTCGTGGCGATCCTGATGGTGACGGCGTGCGGCAACGACGGCGGCGGCGCCGCCCCCGACGCGAGCGACGGGCCGGGCGCCAGCCCCGACGCGGCGCTGGGCGAGGACCTCGACATGACCGCCGCCGACTTCGGCTGCATCCAGCGCGGCACCCACGTTCGCCAGTTCTTCGTCTGGAACCTGCGCGGCCACCTCGACCAGGCGCTGGCGGTCGCGGGCTCGGCGACCGGCGGCACCTACCCGGTCGGCACGGTCATCCAGCTGGTGCCGCAGGAGGCCATGGTGAAGCGCGCCGTCGGCTGGAACCCGACCACCAACGACTGGGAGTTCTTCGCGCTCCAGGTCTCCGGGACGACCACGACCATCTCCGCCCGGGGCGTCGAGAACGTGGCCAACGCGTTCGGCGGGAACTGCTTCAACTGCCACGCCCAGGCCCAGCCGCAGTGGGACCTGATCTGCGAGAAGACCCACGGCTGCGCGCCGTTGCAGATCAGCGATCAGCTCATCACCAACCTCCAGAACGGCGACTCGCGCTGTCCGTGAAGCCGGCGACGGCGCGGCGCGGCGCGCCCACCGGCGCGTGGCGCTGACGGCGGCACGCAACCGCCGGCGCCGGCGGTCGATACCGGGGGCACAGGTCGAGGAGGAGTGTGGTCGTGAAGGTCCCGTTGCCCACCGTCATCCACGTCGAGCACCTGCCGCCGGCGAGCCGGCGCCGGCTGCGCGGCATCGCCGCCCACCAGGCGGCCATCGCCCCCACCGTGGCGGCCCCCCTGCCCCGGGCCGCGCCGCTGGCGCTGGCCGGGCTCGCCGTCGTCGTCGCCGCCGCCGCCGCGCCGGCGCTGCAGCGGCTCGATCCCGGCCGGCTCGGCGCGCTGGCGGCGCTGGCGGTCGTCCTCGCCGCCGCCGCGGCGGTGGCCCGGGCCGTCGGGCGGCTGCGGCTGGCCGCCCGGCTGCCGCTGCCGCCCGGACGCTACGTCATCGGCGCCTACGTCGTCGACGCCACCACCCCGCTGGTGACGGTGGTGCCGATCGCCCGCACCCGGCCGACGGTGGAGCGCCGCTGGGGCCGCGCCGCGCTGCGGTTCGACAGCGAGGTCGGCGCGTGCCGGGTGGCGGTGCCGGCCGCGCACCTCGAGCGGGTCCTGGCCTGGATGCACGGCGACGTCGTCGCGTACGCGGCGGCGCTGGCCGCGGGCGACCGCGCCACCGCCGGCCAGCTCGACCCGCTGGCCGAGGCGCGCGACCCGGACGGCACCGTCATCGGCGTGCCCGGCCCGGCGCGCGGCCGGCTCGGGCTGGCGCTGGCCCGCTGGCGGTGAGCCGCCGCTACTCGACGCGCAGCGCCTTGCCGGGGTTGGCCCGCGCCACGCGGTAGGCGTGGCCAGCGGTCGTCAGCCACGCGACCGCGACCGCGATCGCCGCGGCGCCACCGAAGATGCCGATCAGGTTGGCCGGCTCGGTCAGCGAGATCGCGTAGCGGAACCCGCGCAGCCAGCGGCGCATCGCCCAGAACGCCACCGGCCAGGCGATCAGGTTGGCCAGCAGCACCGGCCGCGAGAACTGCCACACCAGCAGGCGCACGATGTCGCCGACCGACGCGCCCAGCACCTTGCGCATGCCGATCTCCTTGGTCCGCCGCTCGGCCGCGAACGCCGCCAGGCCGAACAGCCCGAGGCACGCGATCACCACCGCGAACACCGCGAAGCCGGCGAAGATCTGGCCGCGGGTGCGGTCCTCGCGGTACTGCGCCGCGAGGTCGGCGTCGACGAAGCTGGACCGGATCGGCACGCTCGGGACCACCCGCCGCCAGACCGCCTCGACGCCGGCCATCACCTCGCGGGTGCGCCCGGGCGCGATGTCGATGCTGAGCCGGCTCCAGGTGAACGTCGGGCGACCCAGCTTGTAGAACATCGGCGTCACGAGCTCGCGCAACGACCGCAGGTGCAGGTCGGCGACGACGCCGATGATCGTCGTCGCGGTGAACGGCTGGCCGTCGAGGTTGGCCTCGTACAGCACCTTGCCGACCGCGTCGGCCGGGCTGCGCAGGCCGAGCTTGGCCACCATCGCCAGGTTGACGACCGCGCCCTGCCGCGGGTTGGGATCCTTGGCGTCGCGATCCGGGACCTGATCGCCAGCGCGGGCGGCGTCGAACAGCCGGCCCGCCACCGGCGCCACGCCGTAGACCGCGAAGAAGTCGGCGTCGACGTGCAGCTGCTCGACCAGCAGCTTGTCCTCGCCGACCGTCGGCCCCGGGTACAGGAGCGCGTTGTTGTTGCTGCGCAAGGGCGGCGCGTCCGACGACAGCGACGCGCCGCGCACGCCGGGCAGCGCCTGCAGCTCGCGCTTCAAGGTCTGGCGCGCCTCGTCGGTGGGGACGTCGTCGAGGCCGTTGAGCACCGCGCGGCCGGCGTGATCGAAGCCCAGATCCATCGTCCGCGCGAACCGGGTCTGCAGGTAGATCGTCGCGGTCGCGGCGATCAGCGCGATCGAGATCGCGAACTGGAACACGACCAGGCCGGTGCGCACCCACGACGCGCCGTGGGCCGACGAGCGGTTGGCCTTGAGCACCGTGGCCGGCCGGAACCGCGACAGGTACAGCGCCGGGTACAGGCCGCCGAGCACGCCGACCGCGACCACCAGCCCCAGCGCGGTCGCGGCCAGCGCCGGATCGCCGAGCAGATCGAGCCGCAGGTCGAGGCCGAGGAACTGGTTGAACGCCGGCAGCGCCAGCTCGACCAGCGCCAGCGCCAGCACCAGCGCCACCAGCGCGGTCAGCGCCGCCTCGCCGAGGTGCTGCACGACCAGCTGGCGCCGGGTCGCGCCGACCACCTTGCGCAGCGCGACCTCGCGGGCCCGCGACATCGCGCGGGCGGTCGCCAGGTTGACGAAGTTGATGCCGGCGATCACCAGGATCAGGAGCGCGATGCCGGCGAACGCCGCGACCGTGGTCATGCTGCCGGTGCCCTCGTAGCCGGGCTTGTCGGCGTGGAGGTGGATGTCGAGCAGCGGCCGCAGCTCCAGCCGCATCAGCCGCGACGGCGGATCGGTGATGCCGGGGATGTCGATCTTGGCGTGGCGGTCGAGGCTGGCCGGGATGCCGGCCTCGATCCGGCCGATCGCCGCGGCGCTCCGGCCCAGCACGTAGGTCTTGGTGTTGACCGACGTCCACTGCTCGAGCACCCACGGGCGATCGCGGAAGTTGGCCGGCTCGAGCCGGGCCACCGCCTCGAACCGCAGGTGGGTGGTGCGCGGCAGATCGGCCAGCACGCCGACCACCGTCAGCTCGGTGTTCTCGCCGATCGTCACGGTCTGACCGATCGGCGGCGCGTCGCCGAACAGCTTGTGCGCGGTGCGCGCGGTCACCAGCACCGAGCCGGTGTCGGCCAGCGCCGCGGCGCGATCGCCGGCCACCATCGGCAGGTCGAAGACCTCGAAGAAGCCGGGGTCGACGTAGGCCACGTCGGTGACCAGCCGGCGATCGCCGACCCGGGTCGGCAGCTCCTCCTGGTACAGCCGGACGACCCGCTCGACGTCGCTGGCGAAGTCGGCCTCGAGCGCCACCTTGAGCTGGCCGGGGGAGCCGGCGAAGGTCAGCGGCTCGCGGCCCGGCGGGTAGAACGTCGACTCGACCGACGCGATCCGGTCGGCGCGCGGCAGCCACCGCTCGTACGACAGCTCGTGGCGGACGTAGACGAGGATCAGCAGGCACGCCGCCAGGCCGACCGCGAGGCCGCCGAGGTTGATCGTCGACTGCAGCTTGTTCGCGGCGAGGTTGCGCAGCGCGACGGTGAGGTAGTTGCGGAGCATGGCGATGATCTCCCGGTGGTCCGGAGGCTGAGGGTCAGTGGGCACGCGCGTGGCTCGAGCAGCGTCTCGCGTCTCGGAGGGGAGGCTCGGCGGGGACCAGGCCCCGCCGAGGGGAGGTGTGACGACACACCTCCCGGAAGTTCAGCTCGCGGCCCGCAGCTGCTCGGTGAGCACGCGGCCGTCGAACAGGTTGATCGTGCGCCGGGCGTACTCGGCGTGGGCCGACGAGTGCGTCACCATGACGATCGTCGTGCCGGCGGTGTTGAGCTCGCACAGCAGCTTCATGACCTCCTCGCCGTGGTGCGAGTCGAGGTTGCCGGTCGGCTCGTCGGCAAGGATCAGCGCCGGCTTGCCGACCACCGCCCGCGCCACCGCCACCCGCTGCTGCTGCCCGCCCGACAGCGCCGCCGGGAAGTGCTTGGCGCGGTGGGCGATCTTCATCCGGTCGAGCGCCTCGGCGACCCGGCCCTTGCGCTCGGCCGCCGAGATGCCCTGGTACAGGAGCGCCAGCTCGACGTTGCCCTCGACGGTCAGCTCGTCGATCAGGTTGAAGCTCTGGAAGACGAAGCCGAGGTTGCGCTTGCGCAGGTCGGCGAGCTTGGCCTCGCTCCACCGGCTGATGTCCTGATCGCGGAAGCGGTAGGCGCCGGCGGTCGGCGTGTCGAGCATGCCGAGGATGTTGAGCAGCGTCGACTTGCCGCACCCCGACGGGCCCATGATCGCGACGAACTCGCCCTCGGCGATGTCGAGGTTGACGTTGGCGAGCGCGGCGGTCTCGATCTCGGCGGCGCGGTAGGTCTTGGACAGGCTGGTGAGCTTGACGAGCACGGCGGATCCTTTCATCGCGTCAGCTCGAGACGATCCATCTCGAGGAAGCTGGTGTAGGGGGAGGTCACGATCTCCTCGCCGGCGGTGAGGCCGTCGAGGACTTCGATCTGCTGCGGGTTGCGGCGGCCGAGGCGCACCGCGCGCCGCACCGCCCGGGCGTGATCGTGGGAGACGACGAACACCCAGGCGCCGCCGGTGTCGTTGTAGAAGGCGCCGTTGGGCACCAGCAGCGCCTCGCTGGGCTGGCCCAGCTGCAGCCGCAGCTGCGCGGTCTGGCCGCGGCGCACGCCGGTGGGCGCGTCGCCGACGAACACCAGCTCGACCTGGAACTGGCCGTTGGCGACCTGGGGCCGGATCTTCGACACCGTCAGCGCGTAGGTGCGGCTGTCCTGGACGTAGTCGGCGCGCTGCCCGAGGTCGACCCGGGCCAGGTAGAACTCGTCGAGGTCGGCGACCACCTTGAAGTGATCGGGGTCGTCGATCTGGGCGATGCGGTCGCCGGGCGCGAGCGACTGGCCGACCTGCAGCGTGAACGCGCTGAGCGTGCCGGCGACCGGCGCCTCGACCGACAGGCTGTCGAGGTTCTTGCGGGCGATCGCCAGGTTCTTGTCGAGCTGCTGCGCCGCGGCGCGCATCTGGACGACCTGATCGCGCTGCAGCCGATCGGCCGCGGCCCGGGTCCGGGTCTGGACGCCCAGCCGCGCCTGGTAGTACTCGAGCTGGTCCTTGAGGTCGTCGACCTCGGCCCGCGACACCGCGCCCGAGGCCACCAGCGCCTCGTTGGTCGCCAGCTGCCGGGTCAGGCGCTTGATCTGGTAGCGGACCTCGACCAGCTCGCGCTCGTGCTCGAGCTGCGACTGCGCCTGGCTGAGCTCGAGGCCACGCAGCGCGTTGAGCTGCTCGGTGATCTGGGCCTCGCGCGAGATCAGATCGAGCTGCAGCGCGGTGTTGGTCAGCGTCACGACCAGCTGGCCGCGCTCGACCTTGGCGCCGTCCTCGATCGCGATCGCCTCGACCTGGCCGCCGACCGCGGTGTCGACGTAGGTGGTGTGCAGCGGGGTGACCCGGCCGCGCACCGCGATGATGTCGTCGAACCGGCCGCGCTCGACCCGGGCGATGCTGACGTGGGCCCCGGCGACGGTCACGCTGCGGGCGTGGGACCGGCCGAGCCACAGGTAGCCGCCCACGGCGACGGCGAGGGCGGCGCTCACCGCGGCGGCGCGGCGCGGCCACGGCGACCGCCGGCGGACGACGCGATCCATCGCCTGGCCCGACACGGCCCCGGACTCCGGCGCAATTCTAGCTTCCTGCATGGTCGCCGGGTCGCTACAGCAAGCCCGGCGCCAACCCCCGCCCCTGGAATTCTCGATGCCTAGCTCAGCCGCCGCGCCATCGCCTCTCGACCGCCTGTACGGAAGCGGGCGTTCACTGTACGGATCCGGACAGCGCAGGTGACCGCCGTGGCCGACTCCATCCTCGTCGTCGATGACGACGCCGACATCCTGACCGCGGCGCGGCTGCTGCTCAAGCGCCACTTCGGCAGCGTGACGACGTCCAACCAGCCCGACCGCATCCCGGCGCTGCTCGCCGAGCGCGCCTACGACGCGATCTTGCTCGACATGAACTTCGCCACCGGCGCGCAGTCCGGGCGCGAGGGGCTGTCGTGGCTCGGGCGGATCCTCGAGCTCGATCCCCACGCGGTGGTCGTCTTGATGACCGCGTACTCGGCGATCGAGACCGCGGTCGAGGCGATGAAGCTGGGCGCGTTCGACTTCGTCGCCAAGCCCTGGCAGAACGAGAAGCTGCTGGCGACGGTGCGGGCCGCGATCGGCCACCGCCGGGCCAAGCTCGAGGCCGCGGCGCTCAAGGCCACCAACCGCGCGCTGGCCGCCGCGATCAACGCCGGCGCCGATCCGATCCTCGGCGACGGCCCGGCGATGCGGCGGGTGTTCGAGCTGGTCGCCAAGGCCGCGCCCACCGACGCCAACGTGCTGATCCTCGGCGAGAACGGCACCGGCAAGGAGCTGATCGCCCGCGAGCTGCACCGCCGCTCGATGCGCGCCGAGCAGGTGTTCATGGGCGTCGACCTCGGCGCGGTGTCCGAGACGCTGATCGAGAGCGAGCTGTTCGGCCACAGGAAGGGCGCGTTCACCGGCGCCACCGACCACCGCGTCGGCCGGTTCCAGGCCGCGGCCGGCGGCACGCTGTTCCTCGACGAGCTGGGCAACCTGCCCCGCCACCTCCAGCCCAAGCTCCTGACCGCGCTCGAGCGCCGCGAGGTCATCCCGGTCGGCGCCAACAGCCCGGTCGCCGTCGACGTCCGGGTGATCTCGGCGACCAACACCCCGCGGGCCGACCTCGAGGACGGCGCGGTGTTCCGCCAGGACCTGCTCTACCGGCTCAACACCGTCGAGATCGTCCTGCCGCCGCTGCGCGAGCGCAAGGAGGACATCCCGCTCCTGGCCGACCACTTCCGCGCGGTCTACGCCAAGAAGTACGGCCGGCCGGTCGCGCAGATCACCGACGACGCGCTGGCCGCGATCGTCGCCTACCCGTGGCCGGGCAACGTCCGCGCGCTGCGCCACGCGTTCGAGCGCGCGGTGATCCTGTGCGACGGCCACACGCTGCGGCTCGGCGACTTCCCGCTGCCGCCGGTGGCGACCCCGGCCGCGCCGCCGGCCGAGGGCGCGGGCGCGACGACGCTGGCCGAGCTCGAGCGCCAGGCGATCGCCACCGCGCTGGCCCGCCACGCCGGCAACATCACCTACGCCGCGCAGGAGCTGGGCATCACCCGCACCTCGCTGTACCGGCGCATGGAGAAGCACCGGCTGTGACGGCGGGCGGGCGCACCAACCGCTTCGCGCTGACGCTGGCCGCGCGGATCGCCGCGCTGTTCGTGACGCTGGTGCTGCTGGCCTACGCGGTGATCGCCACCGACCTGATCGCCGTCGTGATCGTGCTCGGCGCCGCCGCGATCGCGCAGGGCCTGGGCGTCGTGCGACTGGTCCAGCGCACCAACCGCGAGCTGGCGCGGCTGCTCGATGCGCTGCGCTACGACGACTTCCAGCAGTCGTTCGCGATCGGCCAGTACGACGCGAGCTTCGCCGAGCTCAAGGCCACCTTCGACGACGTGCTGGTGCGGTTCCGCAACGCGCGCCTCGATCGCGAGGCCCAGCGCCGCTACCTCGAGGCGCTGGTCGAGCACGTCCCGGTGGCGATCGTCGCGATCCACCCCGGCGGCGCGGTCGAGCTGCTCAACAACGCCGCGCGCCGGCTGTTCAACCTGGCCGGCGCGACCACCACCGACGCGCTGGTGGCCCACGGCGCCGACTTCCAGCGCGATCTGGTCCAGGCCAAGCCCGGCCAGCGCACGGTCACCCGGATGACCGCCGACGGCGTCGCCCGCCACCTGATCGTGTCGGCCACCGAGCTGACCGTGACCGGCCAGCCGGTGCGGGTCGTGACGCTGCAGGACATCCAGTCCGAGCTCGACTGGAACGAGCTGGCGGCGTGGCGCGACATGGCGCGGATCCTGTCGCACGAGATCATGAACTCGCTGACGCCGATCGCGTCCTTGGCCCGCACCGCCGACGACCTGGTCGACGACCTGGCGCGCCGCGCCGCCCCCGCCGCCGCCCCCGCCGACGAGCTGGTCGACGATCTGCACGCCGCGATCCGCACGCTGGCGCGGCGCTCCGACGGCCTGATGCGCTTCGTCCGCAGCTACCGCGAGTTCACCCAGATGCCGCCGCCGACGCTGCGCCCGATCGCGCTCGACGACTACGTCGCGCGGATCGCGACCTTGTTCGCCACCGACTGGGCCCAGCGCGGCATCGCGCTGACGGTCAGCGCGCCGCCCGCCGGCATCGCGGTGACGGCCGACGAGGCGCTGCTCGATCAGGCGGTGATCAACCTCCTGCGCAACGCCGCCGACGCCGCCGCCAGCGCCGCCGCGCCGCAGGTGTGGCTCGACGCCGGCCTGTCGGACCGCGGCCGGCCGATCCTCGAGATCGGCGACAACGGCGCCGGCCTCGACCCGGCGCTGGGCGACAAGATCTTCCTGCCGTTCTTCACGACCAAGCCCGAGGGCTCGGGCATCGGCCTGGCGCTGGCGCGGCAGGTGATGCTGGTGCACAAGGGCGCGATCACCGCCAGCGCGCGCCCGGGCGGCGGCGCGCTGTTCCGCCTGACGTTCTGAGCGCGCGGCGGCGGATCACGGCAGGCAGTGATCCGGATGCTGGCACTGCTCGCAGTACAGCTTGTCGGCGCAGGCCTCGGCGCACGCGTTGCACGCGTTGCCGGGGGTGGTGTCGGCGCACGCCGGGCAGTCGGCGCGGCACAGGTCGACCTGGTGCTCGTAGTCGTCGCAGTCGGTGGTGGGCGCGGGCGCGGCGGCCGCCGCGGGCGGGGCCGCGGGCGGCGGCGCCTTCGAGCCACAGGCCGCCAGGGCGAGGAGCGCGATCAGGGCGAGGTGCTTCATGCCCTGACTCTACGCCGCGACCGGCCGCGCCATTTCCGCCGCGGCGCGCGGGCTCACCGGTTGAACGGGAACTCCTGGATCCAGTGGAAGCCGCGGGTGCGCAGGAGTGGCTCGGGCTCGCGCACCAGCGTGGCGTGGATCGCGCCGGCGTCGATGATCAGGTGGGTCGGGTCGGGCTGCTCGAACCGCCACACCTCGGGCGGCGCGTCGCCGGCGCCCGGCATCGCGACGGTGATCGTCCGGGCCGCGGCGTCGACCGTGGCGCCGATCCGGACCCGCTCGTCGGTCATCCGCCGGATCTCGCCGCGGCCGCCGTCGAGGATCAGCTTGCGCCAGCGGACCGCGTCGGTGGTCAGCGGCGGGTGCTCGACGCCGTCCTGGCGCCAGGTCTCGACCGACCAGATGCCGGCCAGCGGCCCGGGCGGCGGCGGGTACGTCTGCCACCCGTCGTACTGCTGGTAGATCATCCAGCCGAGGGCCGCCAGCATCGCCAGCTTGGCCCCCAGCCGCGCGCGCTCGACGCGGACGCTGCCCCGCGGCCGCGGCGGCACCGCCGCCACCGCGCCGCCCAGCACCGCGATCGCCAGCCGGCGCAGCTGCGGCGCGGCGATCACCACCGCGCACACCAGCAGCTGCGTCGCGTACAGCTTCACCGGCACGTCGTAGGTGAAGTTGAGCATGACGACGTTGGTCATCACCGCGGCCACCACCAGCGCGCCCAGCGTCGCGGTGCGTCGCCACAAGAGCAGCGCCGCGCCCAGCGCCTCGGCCAGCCCGCCGAACACCGCGTACGGCGTCGACGCGCCGGTGAACGACCACAGCACGCCCATCGGCGACATGTCGCCGAGGCGGTGATCGAGCCGCATGTAGTTCGGCGCCGGGAACTGGGTGTCGAAGATCTTGGCGAAGCCGTAGCTCACCATCGTGAACGCCAGCACGTAGCGCAGCCCGATCAGCGCCCAGCCGGCGAGCCGGGGGTAGGCGAGCCGGCGGCGATCGACGCCCGACCAGATCGCCGCGCCGACGATGGCGAGGATCACCGAGGCCAGCAGCCACAGGTAGGACCAGCGGGTGTCACCGCTGCCGGTCATGACCAGCAGCGGGCGCTCTTGCCCCATCGCCGCCGCCAGCGCCCGGACGATCCAGTCGCACGGCCGGGTCACGACCTCGGCCCAGCTCTCGGTCTTGGGGACGTACCCGAGCGGGAACGGATAGGCGAACAGCACACCCAGCACGACCCCGAAACGAAACAGCACGCGCCGGGCCCACGACCACACTCCGTCAGACGTCATCGGCGGCGACTCTAGCCCGGCGGTGGTGGCTTGCTCGATCGGTGGCCCCGCGTATGCTGGGGCGTCGTGATCGAAGCCACGCCCCGGGCGGACCCCGCGCGCCCGACGATGGGCTTCGTCGAGCTGGTGGCGTTCCTGGCGATCATCATGGCGCTCAACGCGCTGGCGATCGACGTCGTCCTGCCCGGCCTGCCGGCGCTCGGCGCCGAGCTCGGGGTCGCCGGCGGCAACCAGCGGCAGCTGGTGATCGTCGTCTACCTGATCGGCATGGGCGCGTCGCAGCTGGTCTACGGCGCGCTCGCCGACCGCATCGGCCGCCGCCCGACGCTCCTGTTCGGGCTCGCCGTCTACGGGGTGGCCGGCCTGGCCAGCGCGGTGGCGCCGAACTTCGGCGTGCTGCTCGCGGCCCGCGTCGTCCAGGGGCTCGGCGCCGGCTCGCCCCGCGTGATCGCGGTGTCGATCGCCCGCGATCGCTACCGCGGCACCGAGATGGCGCAGGTGATGTCGCTGGTGGCGATGGTGTTCATGGTGGTGCCGGTGCTGGCGCCGTCGGTCGGCCAGGGCGTGCTGTGGCTGGCCGGCTGGCGGTGGATCTTCGGCGTGCTCGCGGTCGGCGCCGCCGCGGTCGCGACGTGGGCCGCGCTGCGGCTCACCGAGACGCTGGCGCCCGCGCACCGCCGCTCGCTGTCGCCGCGGACCGTCGCGCGCGGGCTGCGCCAGGTGCTCACCACCCGCGCCACCGCGGTGCCGATGCTGGCGATGACGCTCATGCAGGCGGTCGTGATGGCGTTCGTGACCTCGGCGCAGCAGGTCTACCAGGAGACCTACGGCGTCGGCGCGGCGTTCCCGCTGTGGTTCGCGTTGATCGCGCTGACGATGTCGGTGGCGGCGTTCGGCAACGCCCGGCTGGTGCGCGCGATCGGGCCGGCGGCGCTGGCGCGGCGGGCGCTGCACGTGATGATCGTGGGCGCTGGCGCGATGGCGGCGCTCGCCGCCACCGACCACCTCGGGCTGGCCGCCTACGAGGTGCTGGCGTGCCTCGTGCTGATGGGCTTCGGGTTCGTCGGCTCCAACCTCAACGCGCTGGCGATGGAGCCGATGGGGCACCTGGCCGGGACCGCGTCGTCGGTGATCGGCGCGGTCGGCACGATCGGCGGGGCGCTGCTCGGCGGCGCCGTCGGCCACCTCTACGACGGCACCGCCCGCCCGCTCGCGGTGGGCGTGCTGGGCCTGGCGGTGGTGGCGCGCGCGACCCTGTGGCTGGCGCCGTCGACCCGGGCCTGAGCGATCAGGCGGTGGCGGCGGCCACCGCGGCGACCAGCGCCGCGACCGCCGCGCCGAGGTGGGCGTGCAGCGTCGGGTCGGCGACCTCGCCGGCGGCGTCGAGCCGGGCCCGCGAGAACACGTGGGCGCCGCCGTCGATCACCGGCAGGCCCATCGTGCGCAGCACCTCGGCCAGCTGCGCGTGGGCGTGGGCCGCGCCGCCCGGCGAGCCGCACACCAGGAGCGCCGGCTTGCCGATCGGCTCGGTCGCCGACACCAGCCAGTCGAGCGCGTTCTTGAGCGTGCCCGGCATGCCGTGGGCGTACTCCGGGCTGGTCACCAGCAGCGCGTCGGCCCCGCCGATCGCCGCCCGCAACGCCGCCACCGCCGGCGGCAGCGGGGCCACGTCGAGGTCGGGGCTGAAGTGCGGCAGCGCGCCGAGGTCGATCGTCAGGTCCACCGCCACCTGCCCCGGCGCCGCCCGCGCCACCGCCCGGGCCAGCGCCGCCGTCGACGACGTCGCCCGCAGGCTGCCGATCAGCGCGACGACCTGGACCGCCATCCGCCGACCGTAGCAGCCCGCCGCGCGATCGCCGCCGACACCTGGCGGCGCCGAGGGCTTGCGCGCGGTCGCGCCTTCGGGTAATCACCCCGAAAGCCTCGCCGATGTAGCTCAGTGGTAGAGCAACGGTTTCGTAAGGCGTCGGAAACGCAGGCGCTTTCGGCGGACGGACGCGAATCGACGGAGGCGGCGGCGGGGGTGGCGATGGGATCGACGCGGACGCAGGTGGATCGTGGGGAGGCTGGCGTGGCGAGGGAGTCGGAGGGGCGCGGCGATTTGCGGGACGCGATTTTACGGGAGCTGCTGCAGACGCAGCTGGGGTGGCTGGAGGGGGGCGACGTAGGGGCGCTGCGGAGAAGGCTGCTGGGGGTGCTCGTGGCGCTGGGGTGAGGGGCGGTGCGGTGTCCTGGCTGACGGCGCGGATCCAGGATGGCGGCGGGGCGATCGGCGGACGCCGGAGGGGCGCCTGGTGGCTTGCCATCGCCGCGCGGTTCGTCTAGAACATCCCCCGTCTCTTCGCCGATGTAGCTCAGTGGTAGAGCAGCGGTTTCGTAAACCGCAGGTCCGCGGATCATACCCGCGCATCGGCTCCAGATTTCCGGTCTCCTTCGCCAGCCTAGCGCCCGCCGCGCGGAGAGCACCCTTGGGAGAACCGCAGAGGCTAGCCTCGCCGCCAGTACCTCAGTCCTCACCCACCTCAATACTGTCGCGCGACTCTATGCGCTGCGCATCAGAGTTGTATTGGTAGCCCACGATCTCGCCAGAGATCAGCAGGTGGACTGCTTCGTCGATGATCTCAAGAGGAACGCTGAACCACTCCTTCGGCGTCGTGAACGTACCGGCAGCGTCCCGGACCTGAACCTTAACCGTGGCCGAATCAAAGAAGCGGTGAAGGAGGCGTTCCACCTTCGGCAGGTTGGCGTTGAAGATCTTATACGTCGCAATCAACGCAACGGGCGCAAGCAGGTACGTTGGCTCGCTGGCTGCGTTACGAATCCGCCCTTCGATACTCTTTCGCGCAAGACCGATCTTGTAGAGGTTTGGCACGCCGGCAATCTCGGGCCTTGTACTCAGCGAGCGTAAGACGTAGATGTGCCCAGCCTCAACGTCATCATCCGTGACCAGGAGTCCCTTGAGCAAGTCCTCCGGAAGTTCGGTCACGCGGCGCCCGTCCTTGTAGAGGCTCGCATCGAGTGAGCGCTCAAGCATATCGGATTCGGTACCGTTCTCGAAGATGCACCGGACGCGCGGGTTACTCGCTGGCCTTCGGTCGCGCCGAACGGCCGCCTTCCTGGTAGCCGGCGCCTCCACGCTCGCGATCAAGAGCAAGACGCCACGCAACGTGAAGAACTTGCCGGTCTCGATCCGCTGTTGTTTCGCGAACGGCAAAAGTCGGCGCCGGCCCGTTGACAAGTCGGCTTGACACGCCTCAAACCTCGCCTGAAAGGCAGCAAAATCGGGGCACGGCCGCCGCTGCGCTACGTAGTCAGGCTGCGCCGGTTCAGTTCGCGGGGCGACGTGCTTCAACGTGAATAGCGATCTCACGCCGCCCGGATCAGAAGAAAGAAGCGGGTCATCAAGGATATCCTCAACGCTCACCTGCGCCGTTGACACGGGCGCGTGGCGAGCACCCGACGGCGCTGGTGCCCCGGTGGGGGCCTGCTCAGTCACGGCGCCCACGATGGGTGGCTCGGCCGTCAACAACCCGTACTCGTCATGCGGCTGCAGCATCGCGACCCACGCGGGCTGCCGACGAATTGCGGCAAGGTTCTCGTATAGCTTGCGCTCATCAAGGTCTTCAGCCAGTCGCGACGGTGGGGCACCATGCTGCTCGACGAACCTCAGAATAACCCCGAACCTCTCCGTGACTCGGCCGCCTGCCGAATCCGTCACGCTCCGCCTCGGCCTGACGGCCAAGAGGCCCAGCGTGTCCGAGGCAATCAGCTTGGCAAGCTCCTCGTCTGTCATCTACAATCCACGCATTCGCCGAAGGTTCTTTAGATAGATCAGCGCGGATGCCATTCTCTGCTCAAGCGGGTCCGAGCTGTTCACGTTGGGCTCGCGCTGCCGTTCGGTGACAAACTGTTTGATCTTCGGGAACAGCAGCATAGCCTCTTCGTCGGTCATCTGGATACGCGTCGCAGCGATGGCGTCTGAGATAGCAAGGAGCACCGGAGCATCCACCTGCTTAGACAGAATCTCATACGCCCTTTGAAACGGATTAATTGCATCAATAAGGTCTATGCTCAGGTCGTCGATGTTGATGAAGCGATCAGCCATGCGAACAAACCGCTGATCACCCCGCTGCTCGACGGCGCCGCTATGAAGAACCGAGCTCACCACTAGATGCTGCCGCACTTGCTCGCGCTCGGCATCGGTCAGGTCTGGGTACTTTGTGGCAATCACCTTAGGGATCAGCACTCGATTGAGCACCTCAGGGTCCACAACACCGGCGATGCTCTTCTCCACATCAGGATTGCCGAGCACGGCCGCCTTAATATCCACCAAGTCTTGCTCGATGATCTGCCGAACACGGTCACTGGTCACACCCTTCAGCCCCTTTACCAGCACAAGGTTTCCCCCGGCCGTACTGATTGCCCCTGGTTCCTCATTGCCGCCGGGCACATCGGGATCCGGGCGCGGCCGAAACACAATGACCGGCGCCAGCACCTGCTCCATTAGCAGCGAGCACGTGATCGCCTTGAGCATGTTGTTCACGGAGAGCGCGACCCTGTCGTCCGCAGCGTCGGGTTGGGCGATCAGGTTTGTGAACTGCGCGTGCCGTTTGCCAGGGCAATCGCGGGTTGTCCGACCGATGATCTGGATGACTTCCGTGAGAGAACTTCGGTAGCCAACCGTGAGCGTGTGCTCGCAGTACGGCCAGTCAAAGCCCTCCTTGGCCATGCCAAGAGCGAGGATTAGGTCGACATCGTCTCGCTTCGACATTCGACGCAAGAAGCCCATCACCAGGTCGCGATGCGCGGGCTCGTCCTCGACCAGATCCGCCACCTTGATTGTCTTGCCATCGCCCCTACGTCTAACGTGGATAATGCCAGTCTCGGGGTCCGTGAAGATCACATCACCGACGATATCAAGAATCGCCCCCACCTCGGCGCGCTTATCCTTGGTCGACTCGCCCGCTGTCACGTTCGGAATGTGGACAATCGTCTTCCTGTCCGTGTCGAGGACCTCGCCAATTGCGGTCAAGTACCGCCCCTGGTAGAAGTGATACCCAAGCCCGAGCGACTTCAGGTGCTTGTATCCGTTCAGCTGCTCATAGTAGTTGAATGTCACAGTAGTGAAGCGCGCTTCGTCGTCGGGCAGCAAGACCGGTTGGCCGTCGCCACGAAAGTAGCTACCGGTCATAGCGACGATGTGCGCGCTGCCGCCGGCAATCAGGCCACGCACCAACTCACCCAACTTACTGTCCTGGTTCCCGGACGCATGATGGAACTCATCAATCGCCACGAGGCAGTCGTCGAACGCTGCCCCGTCAAGTTGCTCATACGCAAATCGAAGCGTGGCGTGGGTGCAAACAAGGATGCGGCCCTCGCCCATCAAGAACGCCTTCAAAGCCGCGACCTTGCTCTGATCGCTGCCAGAAGAGCAAAGATTGTGCTGCGGCTCGACCACCCAGTCTGCCTCGAAGCCGTGCTCCGACAACCGCGTGCTCGCGAACGAGACCCCGATCGATCGCTCGGGCACTGCGACAATGGCCTTGCGCAGCCCCTGGTGGCGCAGCTTGTCGAGTGCAAGGAACATCAAGGCG
Source organism: Myxococcales bacterium (assembly GCA_016794525.1). Classification (GTDB taxonomy): domain Bacteria; phylum Myxococcota_A; class Polyangia; order Haliangiales; family Haliangiaceae; genus UBA2376. The sequence continues at coordinate 14,915 of JAEUJY010000156.1, read as the reverse complement.
CGCGACTTCCCGGACGCTGGCGGCGCTTTGAGCAGCAGGTACTTCGCGGCGCGGGCGGCATAGGCCCTTGCCTGCATCTCGCGCATGCCCTGACTGTTGTTAGTGCTGGACGCGCCAGTCCTTGCGTACTCCACACGTAGCAGGTCAGGCATGCACGGGGCCTTTCTTCCTCTTTGTCACATTGCCGGGCCGACTCCTTGCAGCCGGTGGCGGCAATGGCTCCTTCGCGGCATCCGCCGCCGCCATCGCCTCGTACAACGCGAACAAATGGGCAAGCCGCTGGGCGTCGCTAATGAACGGCTTGGCCTGGTAACAACCTTCAACCGCACGATCGAGGGCGCCATGAGCGCTCAACAGCTCGGCCGGCATGGCATCCGGGTCGTACAGGTCTGCAATGGTCCTGTCAGGATATCGCTCACGGGCAAGCAGGAGCGCCTCGGCATGCGCCACGAGACTCTTGCGCTGAGAATCATCAAGTTCCGGGCATGGAAAGTTGTTGTAACAGATCAAAGACGAGTACCGAATACGATCCTCAAGGCGCCCCGCGACTGTGCGAACCCATACCATGTGCATTCGGCTCGAGAGGACTGCAAACACATCCAGAGACGCACCATACACGACCGAGGCGGCATCGGACACAATCGAGTCGCTATCCAACAACCCAAACGGAATATACTGCCGCCGCTCCGAGCTCGTGCGAGGGAGCACAATCGCTGCTCCGTCGCGATGAGCCCGCTGCGCAAACTGGTGGGCGATCGAGGCATAACCATTTGTGGTCTTCGCTGAGGACGCCTTGCGGAAGGCACGCACCGCGGCGATCCGCTTCGCTACTGGAGGTATAGAATTCGCCAAGGCAAGTTGCGCATCCGAGATCCAGAGGCACCAGCGCGGAGCGGAGTACAGAAACTCCTCCGCCCCGATGAACTTCCTCACCAACTCGCGTGCATGTGGAAACGTGGCAAGCAACTCGTCCTTCTCCTCCGTACTCAGAATCAGGTGGCCGCCATCCCGGGCCATGCTACCCATGACGGCAGTAGGAAATCCGGACAGCGACTCAGCGCGCCGGCCAATCACCGTATCCGACCCCTGCGCCAGATAGGCATTAATATTTGACACAATCGACTTGACGCCGTTCTCAAAGATCCATTTCGGCGCCGCCACCTTCGCTCGCAGCCCGACAATCACGCACGTAACACCCGCATTTCGCTTCGCGCTATTCGCCCACTTGAACGAAGTGTGAGCATAAAAGATTTCAAGACCATGCTCGAAGATGCGCGGCCACAGAATGGCTACATGGTCACCCTGACACACGGAGTTCGTCGTGACGAAGGCCAACCGATACGCGGTGCCGCGCAAGTAGCCTGCGCCTTTGAGAAACCAGCAGCTAATCAGGTCAGCGTCCCGATGGTCAGGAGCGCCGCCGTAGCACCGTTCGACGTCCGCCCGCTGCTCTTTGCCTTGCATCCGAGCCCCGAGGTACGGCGGATTCCCCAGGACATAGATTTCGTATCCTTCTGTCTTGGGGCAGACGTCGGCCCACTCGACCTGCGTGGCATTCGCGCAGCGAATCCGCGCGCCATCCTTTAGCGGGAGCGACGGCAGCCGCTTGCCGAACGTCGACTCAAACTGGATGTTCATCTGGTGCTCGGCCAACCACAGGCCGAGCAAGGCAACTTCGCATGCGAAGTCATCGATTTCGATACCATAGAACTGATTGACGTTGATATTGCACAACGCCATAGGCAACTGCGCAGCCGAACGCAGAAGCTCGGTAAAGACGAGCATCTCGAGCTTACGCAACTCCTTGTACGCGATAATAAGAAAGTTGCCAGAGCCGCAGGCGGGATCGAAGAACCGTAGCCGGGGCAGGCGCTGCAAGAGCCTCTCAAGCTTCGCCTTAGAGCCACGGGCTCGATTGAACTCCGCGTGCAGTTCGTCAAGGAACAGCGGACCAATCACCTTCATGATATTGGGCACCGAAGTGTAGTGCATGCCCAATTCCGAGCGCTTGCCGTCATCAACGACCGCCTGGAACATCGACCCGAAGATGTCTGGATTGATGCTGTTCCAGTCCTTGTCGCCAAGCGCGAGGAGCTGTCTCCGCGACTTTGCGCTGAAACGCGGCACCGTCGAGCTAGCATGACGTGAGTCGCTGAAGAGGCCTCCGTTCACGTACGGAAACTCACGAAAGTGCGCCTTGGCGCGACTTCCGACGCCGTGGTCCGTGCTCAGATGCATGAACAACTCGCCAAGAAATTCGGCGACATCCGAACCATCCTCTTGAGTGTATTGTTTGAGCGCGGACGTAAACGACGCCTTCGGGAAGATCCCGGTGTCTTCGGCGAAATAGCAGAACAGAAGGCGCGTAAGAAAGACATTGAGAGCGTGACGCTCAGCGACTGTTCTGGGGGGATTGTCGGCGCGAATCAGGTCGTACAGCTTGGCCATATGCTCGGCCGCACGCACGTCGGCCTCGAGTTCGGGCTGGGCGACCGCCCGCTCCATGCCGGCCAGGGGGAGGAAGAACGTGTACTGGTCGTGGAGATCACTGATATCGAACTCGGTCGCCTCTTGCAGCTTCGTATCGAAGGCCGCCACCGTCTTAAAGTCGGTGGAGATCAAGAACCGTGGCCGGTTCGCCGTCACCGACCGCTCAATCCTCGCCTGCTCGATCACCGCAGTTGGAGTGCGCACAAGGCTTTGTCCAGCGTCTCTGACAGCGCGTCTCCCCCACCTAGGGTTCGCATCGGAAGCCCTGTTCGCGGTTGCCTTGGGCGGTGCGCTCACCGCCTCGAAGTATACTCTGTCCTTCAACAGGAATGCGCCCTCGACCTTAGCGACGTTCAGGTTGCCGGACTTGAGCCGGGCTAGCGTCGCCTTCGGGATACCGAAGCACTCGAGAAAATCGAACAGAAAAGTCGCCGGCGAAACGCGCTTCGATAGCGTGGCGAGGCTGTCCGTGATCTGTGCAAGTGTTCGCTGGCTTGCCATGTGGAAGGGTTGCTATGGTACCTGAAGAGGGGCCGTAGCATGCACTTCGTGACACAACATCCCGACCTTGCGAGCAGAAGCGGGCCGCAACTTGTTGCATTTCGGCCGCTTGACCACTGCGATCACCTCCCAGCGGTGAAATACGGTGTTTGAGCGGGGAAGTCCCAGGAATGCTATTGTGTGTCGTCCACAACAGGATCAAGCGTCGGTGCTCGAGGGTTGCGATCGGGAGATCGGACGAGGGCCCCAGCTCGGGCGAACGAACGGCGCCACGGCGCGAGCGCCATCCCACTGGCGACCCACGTTAGGTGCACACGCCTACCTCCAGCCGGGAGCGGCCTGCGATTCAGTCGGTTCACGGCGTAAACGTCGCCGTCAGGGTCGCCCTGCCCCCGGCCAGGGCGTGGGCGGTGATGGCATCTCGGACCGCCACGCGGTTCGACGCCATGCTCAAACCCGGCAGCGGGTTGGCGTCCACGGCGACCAGGGCGTACTCGTAGCGGTGCATCGAGCCGGGGCACGGGCCGAGGTAGCCGCGGGTCGAGTTGTCGTAGCCGAGCGGCTGCTTGGCGCCGGCGGGGACCGGCGGCATGTAGACCTTCTGGATGCCCTCGGGAAGGCTGGTGGCGGTGCCGGGGATGTCCCAGATGATCGAGTGCAGGAACGGGTTGGCCGGCGTGGTGATGTCGGTGAAGACCAGCGCGTAGCCCGGGGCCGTCGGGCCGCCGGTCCAGGCCAGCGGCGGCGACGTGTTCGCGCCCCGGCAGGAGTGGACGACGGGGATCACGCCGCCCTCCGTGATCGCCGTGCTGGTGAGCACGAAGGCCGCTGGCGGGGCGTCGATGGCCGGGCCGTCGATCGCGAGCGCCGCGTCGATCGTCACCGGGCTGTCGACCGTGGGCCCGTCATCGGCGGGTGCATCGACCGGGCTGGCCGCGTCGTCACCGCCGCAGGCGGCCAGGGTCAGGGCGATGGGCAGGAACAGCGCGGTTCGCATCGGTCTGGCGTCGCATCGAACCCGGCGTGGGTCAAGTTGCGGGCGCTGACGCGAGCTGGCCGCGGTCAGCGGTTGAGCGATAGCCGCGCGGCGGTGATCGGGTCGGCGTAGACCGTCGGCCCCGGCACCACGTGGATTAGCATCGGCAAGGTTGCGTCGACCCCGTCCAGCCGGATCGTCGCCTTGGCGTTGATGTCGTACGTCCCGGGCGGGGCGTCAGCGACCTCGATCGCCAGGTAGCTGGTGCTGGCGTCGCCACGCGGCTCGGGTGCCATCGGGGCGAACAGCGTGTCGGCGAGGCCCGAGAGCTTGCCGCCAGCCGTGCCCGGCGCCAGCGAGCTGATCCCGGGGCTGGCGGTGATGCGCACCGTGGCGGTCGCGTGGTCGTCGGTCACCGACTTCACCGTGAGGGAGGCCAGGGACAGCGGCGCCTTGCCGGTGTTTACGACCAGGGCGAAGCCATCCACCGGGCCGGCGACCGAGAACTTCCACTCCTTCGCGTAGACCACGTCGTACGCGGGGGTGGGCTCACCGCAGGCGGCGATCGTCGCGAGCGCGGCGACGGCGAGGGGGCGGAACATGCGCGGATGGTATGCGCAACCGTGCTGGTTGGCGAGCGGTCAGCGGTAGACCGTGAGGCGTCGGCCGACCAGCGGGTCCAGGTAGATGGTCGGCCCGGGCACCACGTGGATCGTCATCGGCAGGGCCGCGGGGCGGCCGTCGAGCTCGACCGTCAGGTTCACCGCGATGTCGTAGGTGCCCGCGGGTGCGTTGAGCAGCTCGAGCGACAGGAAATCGGTGGTCCGCACCGACCATGCCTCGGGCACCAGCCCCGACCCGATCAGCAGCGTCTCGGCCAGGCCGCTCAGCGCGCCGGCCGCGGTGTCCGGCTGGAGCGTGTCACCGAACGAGCCCGGCGACGTGACACGGACGACCGCGGTCGGGTGGTCATCGCTCAGGCCAGTCACCTGGAATGTCGACAAGCTCAGCGGTGACGGCCCGGTGTTCACGATGACGATGAAGCTCGTGGCTGGCCCCTGCACCGACATCCGCCACTCGGCCGGGTAGGCGATGTCATAGGCGGCCAGGCCGGGGGCGTCCACGGGCGCATCGATCGCGACCACCGGGGCGTCGGTCGCGTCGGCGCCCGCGTCGCCGACATCTTCGGGGCGGTCGAACTGGCATCCCGCGGCGAGGACCACGAGAAGGATAGCGGGGGCAGCGGAGGCACGAAGCAGCATGGTCATGGTCGCCTTCGTCGTCGTTGTCTCACAGCTCATCCAGGTCACGGCCGCCGTCGGCCGTGACTTCGCTCGACCCGCTGATCGCGGTGTGGGCCAGCCCCACGGCGATCACGCGATCCTTGTGGGTCATGACGCCGAACCCGTGCTCGTCGTCCCAGTTGCAGCCGAACTCGAAGCCGATGTACGCGAAGCCGTCCTTCGCGGTCGCGAGGACGTGTACGTCGTGCAGTCCCATCACCCGCGCCAGGTCCGCGGGCGCGGTCAACACCGGCAGCGAAGCCGCTTCATCAGGGTAGAACTGCAGCCACTCGGCGCGCGCGCCCGGGTAGTAGGCGAAGGCCGCCTCGCGCAGCGCGCCCGCCACCTCGGCTTCGTGGTCCTTCAGCCAGCGGTAGGCGGCGATCTGCGACGGGTGCGGCGCGACGAGCCTGTCGAACCGCGTCTTCATGCTGACCGCGACGCGCCCTCGCGATGGCGCTCGGCTATCCCTCGCGCCGTACGCGCCGCCCCGCGACTGGAAGCCCGCCCACGACGGCAGCGTGTCCTCCGCCGTCCAGAAGAACTCGTCCCACGAGAACGCCGGCAGGCCGGGCTCGGTGAAGTCGGTTGGTGTCGAGTCCATCCGGTACCTCTAAGACCACGCGCTGGCCTACAGGACGATCCTGTGGAAGGTCGCGAGGAACGAGTCGAGGTCATGCGCCAGCAGCCAGGTAGCCTTCTCGCGGACCGGGGCATCGTGCGACCAGAAGTAGACCTTGCCGTGGTTGTCGTCGGCGGTGCCGATGCACACCGCATCCCCGCTCTGCGTCCGGGCGATGGGTAGCATGGTCGGGGCGACGTCGTGGTACTCGCGCAAGAAGGCCGCGTTCTCGATCAGGTCGGAATGTTCATCGCCATCGATCGAGTAGAAGTAGTGGACGAGTGCCTCGTCGCTCGGACGCAGGCCGTTGAACGCATCAGGCTCAGGCGTGCCGCCGTTGTGGCGCTTGAGGAACAGCGCGTAGGCCTCGGGGAGCTTGCAGTCGAAGCGCCGCTCGACACGCGCGATGTCCAGGTCGTTCACGGGACGCCCCGTCTCGGTCATTTGCTCGATCGGCATGCCTACTCGTCTCCGCCGTACGCGCTGTAGTCGCCGGTGAGGATGCGGTACCACGGGATCGCGCCCGTGTGCCGGAACGCGTCGTGGATGGCCGACGGGACGAGCAGCATGCGTCCGATCGACTCGGAGTGGTGCCACGTGTAGCCGCGCGGCGGCCTCCAGTTGGCCACGCCGATCATCTCGCCGTACCGCTCGTTGGCGAGCTGGTCGTCGCTGCCGCGGGTCCTGTTGAGGTACATGTCCACTTCTGCCTTGACGCCGTTCTTCTCGTAGACGAACGGCGAGAAGTCTGGGTAGCCGGCCTCCGAGTACTGCACCTCGGTGATGCCATGCTCAACCATCACCTTGCGCAGGCGCTGGAGCTTGATGCGGGTATCGGCGCTCAGCTTCGGGTTGCCGAGCTGCGAGTCGATCGCGTCGATCGAGAAGCCCTTCCCCGCGTATTCGTGGTTGATCGGGAGGCGGCCTTGCGCGGGCTTGACCTTCGCGGCCTGCTCGACGCGGCGTGCGTCCGCGATCTGCTCATCGTGCCAGGCTCGCTCCTCGGTCGGCAGGTTCGCCGCTTCGGCCTCGAGTTCTTCGCGGCGCGTCCTTGCGCGCGCCTCGACCCGGTCGAAGTACTCGCGCTGCTTCCAGTGCAGGTCGGCCTGGGTCTCATGCGGCATGTCGTCGGTGGTCGGGTACTTCTCCTTCGCCGCATCGAGGAGTCGCTTGCGGATCTCCACCTCGGTCTTGCCCGCAGGCGGCGCCTGGTACTCGCTGTCCCATGCCTCGGCGGTCGGCCAGATCCGCCGCCCCCCGCGGGCAGCGCGGATGTTCCGCTGCTCGGTCAGGCGCTCGGCGTAGATCGTCGAGAAGTCCGGCAGATCGTCGCCCTTGCCACCTGGCACCCGCACGGTTGCGCCTTCCGGGGTCGCGGCATCGGGCAGCATCCCGGGGCGCCGCGGCTGCTTGGCCCACTCGATCGTCGCGCCCTTGAGCGCCCGGACGCGGTCCAGGACGTCACGCACCTGGGCGCCGAACGCCCCCTCGTCCGCAAGGTCCGCCGGGGCGCGCCGTGGGGCATCGGGCGCGTCCGCGTCGCCGTCGATCCGCCCGCCACCCAGCGACTGCTTGAGGACCAGGATGTCCATCGTGAGCTGCAGGACGCCCTCCGGCGTCTTGAGCTGCTCCAGGAAGTTCTCGATGCCGCCGGACTCGATGACGTTGAACCCGATCGACGCCGCGAACTCGGCGATCGCCGTCGCGGCGTACGGGTTGCGTACGATCATCGCGACCGCGGCGGTGTACGCACCGAGCGTGACCTCGGCGATCGCGGCGGCGTTCGCGCTGATCCAGGTCGCGCCCGCACCGCCGGCGACGATCGTGCCGGCCGCGATGCCGGTGGTGATCAGCGTCGTCCGCGAGGCGGGGGCGATCGCGGTGAGGAACGACTCGTCGTACGCGCTCTCGCCCGAGGTCACGGTCAGGACCGGGCTCGCGACCCGCAGCTGGGTGGCCAGGTGGTTCCAGGTCCCTTCGCCGACCGTGTGGCCGCGCTGGAGCGACCGCGTCAGCTCGCGGACCCCGTCGCGGCCCTCCTGGGCGATGGTTTGCGCAGACTCCAGCGTCAGGCCATGGACGCCCTTGGGTAGCGCTTCCTTGATCCGTCCGTAGCTGGCGAGCTCATCGACCCGTTCACGGGCCAGGTCGAGCAAGGCCAGCGCGCCCTGGTGGTCGCCTGCCAGGTCGCGGTCGCGCGCCTCGCGCACCGTGTCGAGCACGTCGTCGACGGTCTGCGGCACGCCACGCGTGACGGCCTCGACCGTCTTGCGGAGCGCCTTGCCATCCATGCCGCGCTCGTCGAGCACGTCGCCGTGGCCGAGCTTCCCGAGCGCATGCCCGAGGAAGAGAAAGCCGTCGTGATCGCCGAGCCACAGCTGCAGGCGCGCGGCGGCCTCCTTGCGCAGGGCCGCGCCGACGTCGGGCGCCTGCCCTTTCGCGCCCTCCAGCATCGCCTTGATCTCGTCGAGCGTATCCAGCAGCAGGATCGACCTGACCGTCTGCTCGCGGATGAACTGCGGCATGTCTTCGGGCCGGATCACCCACTCAGCGCCGGGGACGTCGTGATGGCGAAACGTCCGCGGCTTGACCGCGTTGGCGATCAGCGTCGACCACGCCGCCAGGTCGACGGTCAGGTCATCCCTTGTCTCCTTCAGCCGCGTGAGTTCCGCCTGGCGCTTGGCGCTCTTGTCGCCGTTGGGGTCCCACGAGTAGTCGACGCCGACGGCGCCGAGCAGGTCGGCGTTGTCGACGCCCTCATCGAGCCGTTGCAGGCCGGCGGCCGCCACCTCGTAGGCCGCCGCGAGCTTCAGGCCGATGGCCCCGACGCTGTCACCATCGAGGTGATCGCGCGCGATGACGAGATCGTTCGACAGCTTTCGGAGCGCAAGGATCCGCGCCGGCAGGTGCTTGGCTTCATCGGCGGCGGACAGCACGATCGGATCGGCGAGCACCGGCTCCTTCGCCTCGGCTGCCAAGGGAAGGTCGTTGGGGTTCCGCTTGCCCGCGCGGTGCCGTGGGGATGCGGCCCCGCCGCCCTGGACGGCATCGACGACGTCATCGCCGCCCGTTAGCTGGAGCCCGTCGGCGTCCGCGCTTCCCGGCCCCAGCCCGGCCGCGGGTGGCCCGATGGGCGCCCCCTGGGCGCCCACTGTCGCCACGGCGAGCGGCCCTTGAGCGGCCCGCACGACGTCATGGGCGACTGCGTTGCCGTGCCGCTGTTGGATCTGCTCCATCAGCGCATCGCGGGCCCCTGCCCCAGCCTCCATCAACGCCGAGGCCATGCTCGGCACGCTGCCGGACTCGAGCGCAGCCTCGAAGGCTGGGGCGATCGTGCTGACCGGCGCCTTGACGCCGGTCGCGTGGGCTGGCGCGGTGGCGTGCGCAGCGGTCTGCCCGCCGTCTTTGGCTTGGTCGTGGCTCATCGTGGATCGCCCAAGCCCGCCGCCTGGGTGCGCCATACTACGGTTCTGGTACGACGTTTACCCCTCTGGATTGACAGGGGATTCCGGCGACAAGATCTACGCCACCCCGGCGGGGTGAACTCGTGCGATCGCCGCGTGCTCGAGGCGTTCAGTTCCGACTCTCTGCACATCGGAACAGATGCGCCGATCACCCCTCATGGTGACGCGCCGTCCCCGTGGGCTTCCCCGATCCGCGACGCGTCAGGCCGCCGCTGCGTGCTCGTCGCCGCTGTCGCCGCCCCCATCGCCGCTGAGGCTCCCGTCGCCCCAGCCGTTCGCCGCGGCCTCGCTGGACTCGTCGCCGGCGGTGCTGGCGGAGGTGTCGAGCGTCGGCCGCGTGCGCGCGGGTGATGGCGGGCCACCATCGCGCACGAGGATCTCGAGCGCCGTGGCCTTCAGGTCCGCAGGCAGCCGGCGGCTCAGCGTGTCGAGCCGGCGGCGCACGTTGACGTGATGGGGCAACGACCAGCCGAGCCGGCCCATCACCTCGTCCCGGCGGACGTGGCCGTCCTGGTACGCGTCCAGGAGCGCGATGACCTCGGCGTCATCGCCGGCCATGTCGCGAAGGCCCTGGTAGACGCGAGCGCGACCTTCAAGGACCGCGAGCCGGCCATCGGGGCGCGCGCGCTCATCGTCGCATCGGAGCGACATCTCCACCGCGGCGGCGTTCTCGTCGTTCGAGTCGGTCACCTCGTGGAACGACACGTGGCGCCGGCGCCGCGCGCGCTGCACATCGTGCGACACCCGCGACTGGATCACGCGGGCCAGGTGGTGGCGCAGGCTGCGCCGCGCTGGGTCCCACGTGCGGATCCCGGCGTAGGTGTCGCCGATCGCGTCCTGCACCATTGTCGGCACGTAGCCGGGATCATCGCGCCCTTCGAGCGCCAGCAACCGCGCCGAGATGCGGTCGGCGAACATGTGGACGTGCCGGAGCACCTCGGGGGTCAGCTCACGCTGGAGCTGCGCGACCAGGTCCGGGCTGGGAGGAGTCGGCTCTTTCTTGGGCATCGTGCCCCCGCTATCGGCCGCCGTGGCGGCGGGTTGCTCGGGGGCACAACCGCCACCGAGATCCACTTGTAACGGAGTGGGGTGACAGTCCTCTGGGAAGTGAAATCGCAGTGGTGCAAGTCCTTGAACTCGGCCGGTCGAGAAACCAGCGAAGTAAATCGCACGACATTTCGCCCCGCGCTCAGGTCGCGGGTGATCTGAGGCGCGCCCGGAATCGCGAGAGGTCAAGCCAGCCTTGCTCGTCGCGTGGCTTGTGGCCCTTGCTCTCAAGCCACGCCTCGACGGGACGCCAGTGCCCGAGCGAGGCGTTCAAGGGCGGGCGGTCTTTGTAGTGCCACCGGTATTCCTCGAGAAGCGCGCGCTCAAGCGCCTGGGCGAGTTCTTTGCTCTCAAGGTGCACGAACTCGATTCTCAAGTCCTTGGGCGGGAAGGCCTTGCTGAATCCGTAGTTGTAGTAGTCCCACCCCGCACGGTGCGACCGTGGCTTCCCATCGATGGCGGCGACGAACTCCTCCAGGCGACGCCGGCCGTTCTTGGACTCACCGATATCAAGGATGCCCTTCGCGTCTGTGCTGCCGGCACGGATGATCGCGCGTGGCTTGCCAGTCTCCCCGTCCCACGCGGTCATTCGGTACGTGATGGCCCCGTCATCGACGACGTCTCGCCACTCTCCGCGTAGGAAGTTGTAGGGCCCCTCAAAGCGGAAGTGCCTGTATCGGCTTCGCATCGCATGATATTCGTTCATCGGCGGCAAGAAATCGACGACCTGACGCGAGTGATCTGATCCGCGAGCCCGAGTCGATGGCTGTTAAGAGGGTGAAGGTCGCGATCGCCGCCCGCCCCGAAATCGACATCGCCCGCGCGATCGATCTGATCCGCGAGCCCGAGTCGATGGCTGTAAGGAGTACGGGTCGCGAATGTTTCGCGGCCGGCGCTTCTCACGCCCGGAGGCCCCGCCATGTCTGAGCTGCACTACGACGCCGACGGCGAGCCGGCCAAGCTGCCGGCCGCCGCCGAGGAGTTCCGCGTCCGGCGGTTCCGCAAGCCCGGCGAGCGCGGTGCGTGCGAGATCGTCCACGGCGCCGACGGCGCGCCGCTGTACGTCGCGGTCGACACCACCTACAACGAGCTCCGGACGCTGGTCGACGGTGTCGCCGGCCGCTACCGGCTCGATCCCGTCGATGGCGCCCGCGCGGTGTGCAAGGACGCCGTGCCCATGTACGTGACGATCGATCCCGCGCGCCGCAACAGCGGCGGCCAGGGCGACGAGCCGAGCGGCATGGTGCGCGAGCTGATGCGCGCCAACGTCGAGATGATGCGGGCCAACGTCGAGATGACCAAGCACGTCACCGAGCGGCTGGCCGGCATCATGTCGGCGACCTCGGAGATCCTGCGGGCCGCCGACGGCGCCAACCTGCCGCGCCGCGAGCCGCTGCCGCCGCTGCCCGCCGCCGAGGTCGACGACCAGGACGACGAGGACGACGACGACCAGGACCCTGGCAACCCGCTGGCCATCGCGCTCGCGCGCTTGCTCGAGCAAGCCACGCCGATGCTCGGCGCGTACATGGCCGACCGCATGGCGCGCGAGCGCCGCGCCCAGGCCGCCGCCGCCGCGCCCGCTGCGAGCTCGTCCGCGCCGCCCGCCCCTGCGCCCGAGCAGGCCGCCGCCGCAGCCACCCCCACGCCCACCGCCGCCGCCGCGCCGCCCACCACCCCCGCGGCCGCGCCCACCGACGCCCCCGCCTCCGACCTCCGCAACGCCGCGCCCCCGCCGCCGGCCGCGCCGACGCCCGAGCAGATCCAGCACCTGTTCGCCGTCCGCGCGAAGCTGACCGACGCCGAGCAGCGCGTCGTGATGGCCGCCATCCCCCGCATGGACCCGACTGCGCGCGCCGAGTGGATGGCCACGGTGTGCGCGCTGTCGGTCGACGACGCCGCCGAGCTGGTGCGCTCGATGATGCCGCCCCTCCGCACCAAGAAGGAGCCCGTGTCGTGATCGCTACCCCCGAGAATGACCACGCGTGCCTCGACGCCATCACCGAGGAGATCGCCGGCCGGCTGCGCGATCGCGACCCGGCGATCGTCGCCATCGCCGAGGCGCACCCGACCACCGACGCGCTGGCGCAGTGGCTGCGCTCGCTGCCCCAGCGCGACGATGACGGCACGCCGCACGACGGCCCCAAGGTCGACGCCTGCGATCCGCCCCAGCGCCTGCGGCTGCCGGCCGCCGATCCCAACTGCGTCGAGCGCGCCGCGACCTACGTCGCCGCCGCCGAGCTGATCGACCCGGCCCCGGTGCGCGCCCTGGCCACCACGAACACGCCGGGCGGGCTACACACCTACCCGGTCGAGGACGGCCGCCCGGTCGTGCTCGACCCGCAGATCAGCCGCAACGCCCTGGCCGCGCGCCGGTTCCATGATCATCGCGCCCGCAACGGCAACGCGCCGGTGGAGCTGACGCCGCGCGAGCTGATCGCCTGGCTCACCGACCTCGCGCTCGAGCCGGCCGCGCGTTTCGACCGCGGCGCCGAGCGCGTGGCTCGCGGCCACCGCGCGCTGTGCCTGGTGCTCGATGGCCGGCCGCTGTGCGTGGTCGACCTCCGCGACGTCGCGTTCGTGCTGGCACTGGCCGATCGCGAAGCGCGGCAGTGGGGCCCGCTCGGCCCGCGCATGGTGGCCACCGCCGCCCGCGCGGTCGACCAGCTCGACCAGGCCGCGGCCGGTCGGCAGCCGGCGCCACCGGCCACGGCGCGCAACGTGCCGGTGCCGGAGCTGCGCATCGGTGACACCCGCATCCGCCCCGACATGAAGATCCTCGGTGCCCTCGGCCGCATCGGCGGTCGCCTCGGCTACGCCGCCGGCGTCGAGGCGCTGCGTATCAAGCTGGCCGGCATGGGTATCGGCGGGCCGGTGCTGAACACCCTCGAGCGCGAGCTGCAGCGCGAGGGCCTGTCGCTCGGCCCGCTGGCGAGGCCGCCCGCGGTGCTCGGCTCGCTGTCGGCGATGACACCCGAGGCGCTCGCCGGTCGCTACCTCGCCACGAAGCTCTGACCTTCACGGCGCCGGCCACCGCCGCGCCGACACGACACCGCGCCGCGCATCCGCGCGCGCACCACCACCGCCCCACGGCGCCGACGCGCCGGGCGAACGGCCGCGATCCGTCCGGCCGCAAGGAGACCGCCATGTCCGAGATCAAGCCGCCGTCCGCGACCGACACGACCACCCAGTCCACGAAGCCCGCCACCCCCGCGCGCAAGCGCAACCGCAAGGCCAAGCCGAAGACCGCGCGCCCCGCACCGCTTACGCCGCCCTGGCTGGAGGGAGGCATCGACTACGACCCGGCGCTGGTCGCGGTCGAGGAGCTGATCGACTGGGCGTTCAACGTCGCCACCGCCAGCGTCGCCGACGCGCCGGCCGACGTGCGCCGGGTGCGCAACGCGCGCCGCTACGCGCTCGCGTCGATCCACGGCAAGGCCGACCCGCGGTCGGTCGACGACGTCGTGTTCGCCGCGGGCCTCTTGGCGCGGGTGCTCGACGCCGACCTGGGCCTCGGGCTCGGCGACATCGTGACCGTGCTCGAACAGATGGGGCTGCCGGCCGACGACGTGCCGAGCCCGCCGCGCCGGCCGCCCGGTCGCCGCCAGCCGCGCGCCGCGTCGGCGCCGATCGATCTGACCGCAGTGCTCGACGCAGTCGCGGCGATCCAGTCCCTCACGCCCATCGTGCCCCTGCGTCCGCGCGGCGCGCGCGTGCCCGCGGCCCCGGCCGCGACGTGCGCGGCGTGTCCCGCGCGCGGCTTCCGCGTCGCCGCGTAGGCGCGCACGCCACCGCTCCCCCACCCAAGCCACCACCCGGAGGAACCGTCATGGCCAAGCACAAGCCCAAGAAGCACAAGCACCGCAACAGCGCTGGCGCCAGCGCCGCGCCGTCCCCGCGTCGTCGCGCGAGCGTCCGCCGCGGCGATCCGCCCGACCCCTGGACCATCGTGGCCGCCGCCGCCGGCGGCGCCGGGAGCGCGCTGCTCTCGGGGCTGGCGGTGAACCAGCAGATCGTCAGCCCCGAGGGCGCGGCGCTCCTGATGATCGGCGCCGGCGGCGCCACGGCGTACCTCGCCGATGGCAACGCGCGGATCGTCGGTCACTCGATGGCGTCGGCCGGCGCGGGCCAGCTCGCGCTGGCGATGATGGGCCGCCGGGCGATGACCAAGGGCGCGGCCCCGGCGCCGGCGCCGGCCCCCGCGAGCTCGCCGGCGCTGCCGGCCGGCGCGCCGCGGCTGGCCAACGCGCCCCACGGCGGCGGCCACGTGATCGACGTGTTCCGCGACGCCGCCCAGCAGCTCGAGCTGATCGACGAGGACGAGGCGCGCATGGGGATGCGCGACGCCGCGCCCGAGTTCTACGACCTCGCCGACCAGGCCGCGTAACGCGGCCCCGACTTCGGATCAGTGTCTGGCGTCGCGCGAGCGATCACGACGGTCACACAGCGAAAGGCAACGACCATGGCGAACGAATACAGCGTGATCTACCTCGACGACGAGCGGAACGCGGGCCGGCCGGTGCTGGTCGACAACC
>JAEUJY010000149.1 GCA_016794525.1 Myxococcales bacterium | reverse complement strand
CCGCACCGTGCCGCGCCGCGAGGTCACCTGCACCACCTCGCCGTCGGCGATCCCGTAGCGCGCCGCGTCGGCCGGCGACAGATCGATCGTCTCGCCGCGGCGCAAGGGCGAGCGGAAGCTGCCCGACTGCACGCCGGTGTTGAACGAGTCGAGCCGCCGGCCGGTGGTGAGGCGCAGCGGGTACTCGGCGTCGGTGGCCTCGATCGGCGGCACGTCGTGCAGCACGTGGAACGGCGCGGCCGGGCCCTGCCGCGGCTCGGCCCACAGCCGGCCGTGCAGGAACGGCGAGCCGGGGTGGCCGTCCTCGGGGCACGGCCACTGGATGCCGCCCAGCTCGGCGAGCCGCGCGTAGCTCATGCCGGCGTGCATCGGCGACAGCGCGCGCAGCTCGTCCCACAGCGCCTCGGGCGTCGGCTCGCCGAGGTCGCGGCCGAGCCGGCGCGACAGCTCGGCGATGATCGCGATGTCGTCGCGGGCGCCGGCCGGCGGCGCGACCGCGCGCCGCACCCGCTGCACGCGGCGCTCGCTGTTGGTGACGGTGCCGTCGGCCTCGGCGAAGCTGGCGGTTGCCGGCAGCACCACGTCGGCGAGCTCGGCGGTCGGCGTCAGGAAGATGTCCTGCACCACCAGCACGTCGAGGCCGGTGAGCAGCGCCGCGGTGCGGTGGCCGTCGGCCTCGGACCGCGCCGGGTTCTCGCCGATGACGTAGAGCGCGCGCAGCTCGCGGCGCTCCATGGCCTTGAACATGTCGGTGAGGTGCCAGCCCGGCTCGGGCGGGATGGTCGCGCCCCACGCGCGCTCGAAGCGGCCACGGGCCTCGGGGTCGGCGACGTCCTGGAAGCCGGTGAGCTTGTGCGGCAGCGCGCCCATGTCGCCGCCGCCCTGCACGTTGTTCTGGCCGCGCAGCGGGTTCAGGCCCGCGCCCCAGCGGCCGACGTGGCCGGTGAGCAGCGCCAGGTTGATCAGCGCCAGCACGTTGTCGACGGCGTTGTGGTGCTCGGTGATGCCGAGCGTCCAGCAGATCATCGCGCGATCGGCGCGGGCGTAGGCGTGGGCCATCCGCGCGATGTCGTCGGCGGGGACGCCGGTGATCGCCTCGACGCGATCGAGCGGGTACTCGGCCAGCACGTGGGCGCGGAACGCGTCGAAGCCCTCGGTGGCGCGGGCGATGAACGCGCGGTTCTCGAGGCCGGCGGCGAGGATCGCGTGGGCGACGCCGTTGGCCAACGCGACGTCGGAGCCGACCGCCAGCGGCAGGTGCAGGTCGGCCCACGCGGTGGTCGCGGTGCGGCGCGGATCGATCGCGTACAGCCGCGCGCCGCGATCGATGCCCTTGAGCACGTGGTGGAAGAAGATCGGGTGGGTGTCGCGGGCGTTCGATCCCCACAGCAGGAGGACGTCCGTGTCCTCCACCTCGCGATAGGAGCTGGTGCCGCCACCCGCTCCGAACACCGTCGCCAGACCGACGACGCTAGGGGCGTGTCACGTTCGATTGCAGGAGTCGATGTTGTTCGATCCGATCGTCGCGCGGATGAACTTCATCGCCATGTAGTTCACCTCGTTGGTGGCCTTCGAGCACGAGAAGATGCCGAAGGTCTTGGGCCCGTGGGCCGCCACCGAGGCGCCGATGCCGGCCGCCGCGCGATCGAGCGCCTCGTCCCAGGTCGCGGGCCGGAGCGGGCCGCGGGTGCCGTCGGCCTGGCGATCGCGGACCAAGGGCTGGGTGAGGCGTGGCAGCGCGGTGCGCATGAACCGGACTCTACACCAGCGCGGCGAGGCTGCGCGCGACGCGACCGCCGTAGCCACCGCCGAACAGCCGCGCGTGCACGGCGAGCGGGTACAGCTGCCACAGCGCGACCCGCTCGCGCCACCCCGGCGCCAGCGGCGTCGCCTCGGCGTACGCCTCGACGCACGGCGTCGTGAGGCCGCCGAACAGCGCCAGCATCGCCAGATCGACCTCGCGGTGGCCGCCGTAGACCGCCGGATCGATCAGCGTCGGCCCGCCGGCCACCACGACGACGTTGCCCGACCACAGATCGCCGTGCAGCCGCGCCGGCGGCTCCGGGGGGCCGAAGCGATCGGGCCGCGCCCGCAGCCGATCGAGCAGCGGCTCGACCGGCGGCAGCTGCCCGGCGGCGGTGGCGGCGCGGCACACGGGCCGCAGCCGGTGCTCGATCCAGTCGACGACGACGTCGGGGGCGCGGCCGATCGGCTGGGCGATCGTCGCGAGGAAGCTGGGGCGGTCGTGGCCGAAGCCAGGCGCGCCGAGCGCGTGCAGCGCGGCGAGGCCCCGCCCGAGCCGCTGCTCGAAGTCGCGGCCGGGTGCGCCGAGCGCCAGCCAGCCGAGCGCGAGGAAGCGCGGCCCGTGGGCGACGACGTCGGGCACGGGCAGCGGGCCGGCGCGCAGCCAGGCCAGGCCGTCGGCCTCGGCGGCGTACATGCCGGGCGGCGGCGCGGCGTGGGTCTTGACGAACAGCCGCCGCCCGTCGGCGAGGTCGACCTGGTACGCGAGGTTGACGTCGCCGCCGGCGATCGATCGCGCGGCGACGACCGGCGCGCCGACCGCGGCCGCGAGCTCGGCGCGCCAGGGCATGCCCCGATGCTACCGCGGCCAGGACGGCTGCTTGCGCAGGAGGTATGCGCCCTCGTGGCCGCAGTCGGTGCGCGCGATCAGCGTGAAGCCGTGGGGCGCGAACAGCCGCGGCGCGAGGTCGACGGCCCACGGCACCTCGTCGGTGTAGATCCACTTGCCGACCGCGCGCAGCGCCGCCCGGAAGCTGCGGTAGCGCCAGGTGTCGATGGGCACCAGGATCGCGAGCAGCCCGCCGGGCGCCACCGCGTCGGCGTGGGCGCGCACGACGCGATCGCGATCGCCGTCGTGAAAGTGCTCGACGACGCCGCCCGAGTGGACCAGATCGAAGCCGCGCTGGTCGTGGGTGAGCAGGTCGCCCTCGACGTGGGTGACCTGCCCGGCGCAGCCGGCGTCGCGCCACAGCGCCCGCGATAGCGCCAGCGCGCGCGGGTTGCGCTCGACCAGCGTGGCGTGGCCGCCGTGGGCGCGCACCAGGCACAGCGAGGCGTGGCCGGTGCCGGCGCCGAGCTCGAGGATGCGCGGCGCGACCGGCAGGCGGACGTCGGCGAGCAGGCGGCGGTAGGCGGCGAACACCTGGCGGATGCGGATCGACTCGACGAGGTTGTGGCGGCGACCGATCGTCGCGAAGTGATCGTCCCAGTTGGTGGCGGTGAGCGTGGACATGCGGGCTCCGTGGTGGTGCGGGACGCGTGGCGTCAGGCGGCGAGCGGGTGAGCGGACGCCGCGCGGGCGAGCTCGGCGAGGGTGAGGCCGACGACGGCGTCGGCGGCGCGGGGGCGGCCGAGGCGCGCCGCGGTGGTCGCGAGGCGGTGGGCCAGGCCGGGCTGGGTGAGGATCGCGGCCAGCGCCGCGGCGGCGGTCGCAGGGCCGGCGGCGACGACCGCGGCGCCGTGCGACGCGAGCCAGGCGGCGTTGTCCTCCTCCTGGCCGGGGTACGGATCGACGACGACCAGCGGCCGACCGAGCGCGCACACCTCGGCGACGGTGGCGCCGCCGGCCTTGCCGACCACGGCGTCGGCGGCGATCAGCAGCTCGGCGAACCGATCGGTCGTGCCGACGACGCGCGCCGCGACGCCGGGCGCGAGCGCCGGGACCCGCGCCGGGTGGCAGATCACCAGCTGCGCGCGGGTCGCCAGGCGGGCGAGCGCGTCGACGACACGCTGCGCGCGCGGCGTCGGCTCGGCGCCGGCGGCGACCACGACGATCGGGCGCGCGTCGAGGCCGAGCCACGCGCGCACGCGGGCCTGCGCGGCGGCGCGCTCGGACGCGGCGGGCGCGGCGAACGCGGCGCGCACCGGCAGGCCGGTGACGATCACCTGCTCGCGGCGCGCGCCGAGTGCGTACAGCGCCGACGCCGAGGCCGCGGCCGGCACGCAGTAGCGATCGACGCCGGCGCGCAACCAGTGGCGGTGCGGCGCCAGATCGGTGGCGACGACGATGTGCGGCGTCGCGGGCCCGCGGGCCGCGCCGAACAGCGCGGCGGCGCCGCTGAACGTCGACAGGATCGCCACGGGCTGGACGCGGTCGAGCACGGCCGCAGCGGCGGCGACGCCGGTGCGCGCGAGCAGCCGCGTGGCCGCGGTGGCGGCGGGGCGGTTGGTGTGGCGGTAATAGGCGCGCCACAGCGCCGGCGCGTGGCCGAGCGACCAGCGATAGAGCGCCTGCACCGGGCCGCGTTGCCACGCCGGGATCAGCTCGTCGTAGTCGCACAGGACCGGCGCGAGGCCGCGGCGGGCGCAGGCCTCGGCCAGCGCCTGCGCGGCGGTGGTGTGCCCGCCACCTACCGTGGCGTGGGCGATGAGGATGCGGGACATGCGGGACGAGATTGCAACCGCGTCGCCATGCCCGGGACGTCACACGATCCGACGGGTTGGCGTGGTGCGCCGGTGGAACCCCGACGGCGAAGCGTCAGAGGTCCGACGACCCGACGCGCGGCGCGCGCCGCAACGCGGTGGGTGGCGCGGCACGCGGCTTGCCGATGAGTGGCGACGTGTCCACGCGAGCCCTCCTCCTCTACTCCCCTGCCGGCAGCGGCCACCGGGCCGCCGCGCACGCCGTCGCCCACGCGCTGCGCACGCTGGCGCCCGACGCCGCGATCGACGTGCGCGACGTGCTCGAGTTCGCGCCGCGCTGGTTCCGCTACGACCGCGCGTGGGCCGAGCTGCAGCAGCGCGGCGGCGCGGCGTGGGAGTGGTTCTTCGACGCCAGCGATCGGCGCGGCGCGTTCGGCCTCGACTGGCTGCGCCTGCCGCTGCACCGCGCGCTGTTCGCCGCCCTCGATCGCCACCTGGCGAGCGCGCGCCCGACCCACGTCGTCGCGACCCACTACCTGCCGGCGCTGGCGGTGGCGCGCCAGCGTCGCGCCGGCCTGCCGACGCGCGCGCTGACGGTGGTCACCGATCACCGCGTGCACCAGGCGTGGATCACGCCGGGCGTCGACGGCTACTGCGTCGCCGATCTCGCCAGCGCCCGCGCGCTCGCGCGCCGCGAGCCCGGCGCGCCGATCGCCGTCACCGGCATCCCGATCGCGCCGACCGCGGCGCGGCCGGTGGTCGCGGTGGCCGGACACGTCGCGCGGGTGCGCGTGCTGGCGCTGCTCGGCGGCGTGCCGACGGCGGCGGCCACCGCGGCGATCGCGGCGCTGGCGCCGCTGGCGCGCGCGGGGCGGGCCCAGCTGCAGGTGCTGACCGGCGACGCGCCGACGCTGCAGGCCGCCGCGCGCGCGGCGCTGGCCGGCACCGACGCGACGGTGGCGGCGCGCGTCGACGGGCTCGACGCGGCGCTCGACGCGGTCGACGTGGTCGTGACCAAGGCCGGCGGGCTCGTCGTGAGCGAGTGCCTGGCGCGCGGCCGCGCGATGGTCTTGCCGTTCGCGGCGCCCGGCCAGGAGCGCGGCAACCTCGAGCACGCGCTCGCGGTCGGCGCGGCGGTGCGACCGCGCGAGGTCGCCGACACCGGCGCCGTCATCGGCGAGCTCGCCGACGAGCCGGGCCGGCTGCGCCGGATGAGCACGCTGGCGCGGATGGCGTCGCGCCCCGACGCCGCGCTGGTCGTGGCGCGGCGGCTGCTGGCCGGCGACGCGGCGCACGCCGAGGTGCCGCGTGCGGCCTGAGTTCCAGGGGGCTCGTCGCCGCGCCCAGGTGGAGGCAGGCGGCTCGCTGCGCCGCGTGGACCTCCCGGGCTCGTCGGGGACGTCGGGCCACGCCGGGCGCGAGCCTCTCCCCGCGACGCGAGACGCACGCCGCGTCGACCAGGGCTCGATCGAGACACCGACGGACCCGGCGCGCGTCGTCGCGGTGGCGGCGCGTCGCTCCGCCGCGGCGGCGTTGGCCCGGGTCGCGGCGCTGGCGGTGGCGGCGGCGCCGGTGACCGCGATCGCGTGGGCGTGGTCGGCGTGGCAGCGGCGGCGCCTGGCGACGCCGGCCGGCGCGCGCGCCGCGCTCGTGGCCGCCGGCGTCGACCTGCCCGGACCGCTGCGGGTCCGGGTGCTGGGCGGCGGACGCGCCAACGCGGTCGTGCAGGTCGACGCCGACGCGCGCCGCCTGGTGATCAAGCGCGCGCTGCCGCTCGGGACGGTGCTGGCCCGGGCCGCGCGGTCGGTCGGCCCCCAGCCGTTCCCGGCCGCGCTCGATCGCGGCGCGCGGATCGATCGCGAGCGTGCGGCGCTGATCCGCCTCGCCGCGGCCGGCGTGCGCGTGCCGGCGGTGCTCGGCGTCGATCGTCGCGGCCACACGCTGGTGCTCGAGCACCTCGCCGGCGCGCCGCTGCCGCGCACCGCCCCGACGCCGGGCTTCGCGCGCCACGTCGCGGCCTACGGCGCCGCGCTGGCGGCCGCGCACCGCGCCGGCGTGCGGCTCACCGACGGCCACCCCGGCAACGCGCTGGTCACCGCCGACGGCGCGATCGCGCTGCTCGATCTCGAGATGGCCGAGGTCGATCGCGATCCGGCGCGGGCGGCCTTCGACCTGGCGTACGCCGCGCGCTACTTCTTCGCTGGCGAGCGCGCCGCGCTGATCGCCGGCTTCACCGCCGGGGGTGGCGCGCTCGAGCCGGCGGCGATGGCGGCGATGGCCGCCCGGATCGCGCCGTACGCCTGGCTGTTCGATCGCGAGCGCGCGCGGCAGCGAGCGTGGCCGTGAGGCGCGCCGCGATGCTCGCGCTCGGCGCGGCGGTCGCGCTGGCCGCGGCGCTGACGCTGCGGCGCCTCGATCTCGCGGCAGCGCTGCGCGGGCTGGCGCACCTGCGGCTCGCGCCGTGGCTCGCGGCGGTCGCGCTGGTGATCGCCGCCAAGCTCGGCGCCAAGCTCGCGCGCTCGCACGGGCTGCTCGCGGTGATCGCCACGCCGCCGCCGCCGCTGGCGACCACCGCGCGCGTGCTGGTCGCCAGCCACGCCGCGGGGCAGCTGGCCTGGGCGCCGCTGGGCTTCACGGTGCGCACGCTGGGGCTGCGCGCCAGCGGGCTCGACGTGCGCAGCCTCGTGCGGATCCACGCCAGCGAGCGGCTCGCCGAGGCCGTCGCGCTGATCGCGGCGACGCTGATGGCGCTGCCGCTGGCGCCGGCGCGCGCGTCGCTGGGGGTCGGCGCCGGGGTCGCGATCGCGGTGGGCGCGGCGCTCGCGGTCGCGGCGGTGGCGTACGGCGCACCGCGCCTGCGCGCGCGCCTGCGCGGCTGGGCCGTGCCGACGACGGCGCTCGGCGCGGCGACCGGGTGGGCGCTGGTGGCGATGGCGGCCGACGTCGCGATCGTCGCGCTGGCGGCGCGCGCCGCCGGCGTCGCGCTCGGGCTCGACGCGGCGCTGGTCGTCGCGGTCGCGATCGCGGGCGGCACGGCGGTGCCGCTCACGCCGGCGCAGCTCGGCGTGCAGGAGGCGGCGTTCGTGCTGGCGCTGGGCTGGTTCGGCGTCGACGCCGAGGCCGGCCTCGCGGTGGCCCTCGCCTACCGCCTCGCCCACGCGCTGCCGCTCGCGGCGATCGGCGGCCCGGCGCTGGCGGTGACGCTGTGGCCGCGCGGCGCCCGACACCTCACAGATCTCTCACGCGCCCATCCGCCGCCCGCGCCGCCCTGAGAAGCTCGGGTGTGCCACCCACCGCCTGCCCGAGCCCGGCCGCGCTGGCGGCGTGCCTCGACGGCGACGGCGACCCGGCGACGCGCGCGCACGTCGCGGGCTGCGCCACCTGCGCCGCGCGCCTGACCGGCCTGCGCGCGACCGAGGCCGACGCCGGCGGCGGCGAGGCCAGCGCCGCGCCGTCGCGGGGCGCGACCATCGATCGCTACCTGGTGATCGCCACCTTGGGCCGCGGCGGCATGGGCGTCGTCGTCAGCGCGTACGATCCCGAGCTCGATCGCCGCGTCGCGGTGAAGCTGATCGCCCAGCGCGGCGGCTCGACCGGCGATCGCTCGGGTGGCCAGGCGCGGCTGGTCCGCGAGGCCAAGGCGATGGCGCGCCTGTCGCATCCCAACGTCGTGCCGGTGTTCGACGCCGGCACCCACGCCGGCGACGTGTTCGTCGCGATGGAGCTGTGCGAGGGCGGCACGCTGCGCCAGCACCACCGCGCCGCGCCGCCGCCGTGGCCCGAGGTGCTCGCGGCGTTCGTCGCCGCCGGCCGCGGCCTCGCCGCCGCCCACGCCGCCGGCCTGGTCCACCGCGACTTCAAGCCCGACAACGTCCTGGTCACCGCCAGCGGCGAGATCAAGGTGTCGGACTTCGGCCTGGTGACCGCCGCGCCCGACGCGCCGACCGCGCCGGCGCGCCCGCCGGTCGCCGGCGGTGACGCGCTGACCCAGACCGGCAGCGTCGTCGGCACGCCGCGCTACATGGCGCCCGAGCAGTTCAGCGGCGGGGCGATCGACGCGCGCTGCGATCAGTTCAGCTTCTGCGCGTCGCTGTACGAGGCGCTGTGGCGCGCCCGGGCGCCGGCCCACACGACGTTCGCGGCGCTGGCCGCGGCCGACGAGCTGACCGCGCCCGGCGCCGACGATCCGGTGCCGCTGGCGATCCAGCACGCGATCGTGCGCGGCCTCGCCCTCGACGCCGACGCGCGCTTCCCGACGATGCCGGCGCTACTCGCCGAGCTGGCGCCGCCGCCGCGGGCGCGGCGCTGGCCGGCGGCGCTGGTCGCGCTGGCCGCCGCCGGCGGCGCGATCGCGATCGCGACCCGGCTCGGCGCGACCACCGCCGCCGATCGCTGCCCGCTGCCGGCGGCCAACCTCGACGGCGACTGGACCGCGGCGCACCAGCAGCGCCTGCGCGCGGCGTTCGCCGCCTCGGGGCGCAGCTACGCCGCCGAGAGCGGCGCCGACGCGATCGCGACGATCGACGCCTACGTCGGGGCGTGGGCGCGCGCCAGCCGCGACGCGTGCCAGCACGCGCGCGCGCTCGGCGCCGACGGCGCGGCGCTCGCGGCCCGCCAGCTGGGGTGCCTCGCGCGTCGACGCGACGCGGCCCGGGCGCTGATCCTCGAGCTGATCGCGCACCCCGACGACGCCGCGCTCGCCGCGGGCCCCGCCGCGACCGCGCGGCTGCCGGCGATCGCCGACTGCGCGGACGCCGAGGCGCTCGCGGCGCGGCCGCAGCCGACGCCGGCCGAGGCGCCGATGGTGCGCGAGGTCGAGCGCGCGCTGGCGGCGATCGACGCGCAGCTCGCGGCCGGGCACTACCCCGCCGCCGCCGCGGCGCTACCGGCGGTGGTCGCGCGCAGCGAGCGGCTCGGCTTCGCGCCGCTCAACGCCGAGGTGCTCGCGGTCCGCGCCGAGGTGCAGGCGACCACCGGCGCGCTC
Source organism: Myxococcales bacterium (assembly GCA_016794525.1). Taxonomy (GTDB): domain Bacteria; phylum Myxococcota_A; class Polyangia; order Haliangiales; family Haliangiaceae; genus UBA2376. The sequence continues at coordinate 21,001 of JAEUJY010000149.1, read as the reverse complement.
GCCGCCGCCACCCGCGACCTCCACGCCGCCGCGGCCAGCGCGCGCCGCCTCGGGCTGCCCGAGGTCGAGGCCCGAGCCTGGCGATCGCTCGCGACCAGCGAGCGGCTCGGCGGCGACCACGAGGCCGCGCTGGCGGCGGCCCAGATGCTGGGCGCGCTCGCCGCCCGCGCCGACGATCGCCTCGCGCAGGTCGACGCCACGCTGCTGCAGGTGCGCCACGCGATCTTGCTGGGCGAGCTGGCCCGGGCCCACGCGCTGATGCGCGACGTCGCCCCGCTGGTGCCGGCGGCGGCGGCGGTCGACTGGCGGCTCGGCGGCCGGTGGGCGCTGGCCCGCGGCGGCGTCGCGACCGCCCGCGGCGACGTCGACGCCGCGACCGCCGCCGATCGCGAGGCCCACGCGATCTTCGTGGCGCACCTCGGCCCCGACCACCCCGAGCTGGCGTACGTCGAGGCCCGGCTCGCCAGCGACGCGTTCGAGCGCGGGGACACCGCCGACGCGCGCCGCTGGCTGGCGCGCTCGCGGCGACGCGTGCGCGACGCGGCGCAGGGCGACGCGCTGGGCGCCGAGCTGGCCATCAACACCGCGACGATCGCGGCGCTGCTCGGCGACGACCCCACGCCGGCGCTGGCCGAGGCCGAGGCCGCGACCGCGGGGCTCCCCGCCGACGCGCTGCTGGTGCTCGAGCTGCGCCACGCCCGCGGCCTGGCGGCGTTCGGCCGCGGCGACTTCGCGGCGGCGCGCGACGAGTTCGCGGCGGTCGCGGTCGGCGCGCGCGGGCGCGAGGCCCGCCTCGAGGTCCAGGCCAACGAGAACCTGGCCAAGGCGCTGACGATGCGCGGCGACGCGGCGGCGGCGGTGGCCCCGGCGCAGCGCGCGCTCGCGCTGCGCCGCTCGGGCGACAACCCGTGGGCCACCGCGCTCGCCGCCGGCACGCTCGCGCGCATCCTCGCCGCGGCCGGCGATCCGGCCGGCGCCGAGGCGCACTTCGCGCCGGCGCTGGCGACGCTGACGACCGCGCCACCGCGGCTGGCGGCGGCGGTGGCCGAGCTGACCGTCGCGCACGCGATCAACCTCGAGGCGCTGGGGCGCGCCGCCGCGATCCCGCGGATCGAGGAGGCGACGCTGGCGGCGCTGCGGACGGCGGGGGACAGCTACTACCTCGGGGTGGCGTTGATGTACGCGGCGGATCAGCGGTGGCGCGGCGGGGATCGCGGCGGCGCGCTGGCGGCGGCGCGGGAGGCGCGGGAGGCGCTGCGGCGGGATGGGGACGCGGGTGGCGAGATGGCTGAGCTGGAGGCGTGGGAGCGGCGGCACCGGTAGATGGACCGCGGCGGTGACCGCGACCGCGGCCGGGACCGCGACCGCGACCGCGACCGCGACCGCGCCCGCGACCGCGACCGGGACCGGGACCGCGGCCGCGACCGCGACCGCGGCCGGAACCGGAGCCGGAACCGGAGCCGGAGCCGGAGCCGGAGCCGGAACCGGAGCCGGGGACGGGCGCGGTAGAATTTGATATTCGTTTTCATCAATCTTGATATTCGTTTTCAATTCGTCTACATCTCCAGCGTGCGCCGCGCTGTCGTTGTCTTGGCCCTGTGTCTAGGCGGGTCGGGGGTCGTGGCTGACCCGCTGCCGAAGACGCCGTTCACGCTGTCGGTGGGCGGGTACGGCGAGGTCGGCGCGGCGCTGCACACGTTCGGCGCCAACCGCAACCGGCCGGCGGGCGCGCAGCGCGATCTGCGGCTCGAGCTGGACGCGACCCGGTTCGTGGTGGCGCTGCAGGGCCACACGCCGAGCGGCTGGGAGCTCGAGGCCGAGCTGGAGATCGAGCACGGCGGGACCGGCGCGGCGCGCGAGCTCGACTACGACGAGTTCGGCGAGTTCGAGACCGAGGTCGAGCAGGGCGGCGAGGTGATCCTCGAGGAGCTGTACCTGGAGAAGACCTGGGCCGGCCGCTACCAGCTGAAGCTCGGGCGCTTCTACGTCGGGATCGGCCACCTGTCGAAGCGCTTCCGCCCGACCGACTACCTGGCGGCGACGCGCTCCGAGGTCGAGACCACGCTCCTCCCCGGCCAGTGGGACGAACTGGGCGCCTCGTTCACCGCGTTCCTCGGCCGCGTCCGCGCCACCGCGCAGGTGGTCAACGGCCTCGACTCGACCGGCTTCTCGTCGGCGGGGTGGATCAGCGGCGGCCACCAGGGCGCGTTCGAGACGATCCGCGCGACCGACCTGGCCGCGGTCGGCCGGCTCGACGTCACCGCCGCGCCCGGCGTCGAGCTCGGCGTCGCGGGCTACGCCGGCGGCACCAGCAAGAACCGCCCCAAGCCCGACCTCGTGCTCGACTGCGCCGACGGCGATCCCGAGGAGGTCGCGGCCTGCGGCTACGTCGCGGCGCCGGTCGTGCTGGCCGAGGTCGACGCCCACGTCGCCCGCGGCCGGTTCCGCGGCTCGGCGCTGGCGCTGTGGGGCTGGCTGGGCAACTCCGACGACGTCACCGAGCGCAACCGCCGGCTGTCGAACGATCTCGGCGCGCCGCGCACGCCGGTCGCGGCCCAGGCCTACGGCCTGTCGCTCGAGGCCGGCGTCGACGTCGGCGGGTGGCTCGGGCTGTGCCCCGACCACCGGCTCGAGCCGTTCGCCCGCGTCGAGCGCTACGACACGATGTTCCGCACCGCGCCCGGCGTCTTCGACAACCCGCGCTACCGCCGCACCACCTACACCGTCGGCACCGCGCTCACGCTCGCCGATCACCTCACGTTCAAGCTCGACGTCGCGCACCGGCGCTACGGCGCGAGCGCGCTCCGCCCCGAGACCACGATCGACGCGGTCGCCGGCTTCGTCTACTGACCCCCAACCAGGATCTACGCCATGACCTCGCGCCTGCTCGTCGCGACCCTCCCCGCGCTCGCCCTCGCCGCCTGCGGCGACGGCGGCACCGCCAGCCCCGGCTTCTCCGACCCGCAGGTGATCGCCGACTTCGCCGACCGCGTGGTCATCCCGACCTACGCGCTGCTCGACGATCGCGCTGCCGCGCTCCACGCCGCCGCGCTGACGCTGCGGGCGACGCCGACCGAGGCCAACCTCGCCGCCGCCCAGGACGCGTGGATCGCGACCCGCGTGCCGTGGGAGCAGAGCGAGGGCTTCCTGTTCGGCCCGGTGTCGGCCCAGGGCTTCGACCCGGCGATGGACTCGTGGCCGGTCGATCGCACCGACCTCGAGGCGGTGCTCGCGTCGGGCGACCCGCTGACCGCGACCTACATCCGCAACCTGCCCGAGACCCAGAAGGGCTTCCACTCGATCGAGTACCTGCTGTTCGGCGAGGCCCGCGATCGCGAGGCCGACGACCTCGACGCCCGCGAGCTCGAGTACCTGACCGGCCTCACGCTCGAGCTCACCACCGTCACGACCGCGCTCGAGGCCAGCTGGACCACCGGCGCCCCGCCCTACCGCGACGTCTTCGCCACCGCCGGCGCCGCCGGCAACACCGCGTACCCGTCGCTCGACGCCGCGGCCCAGGAGATCCTGGTCGGCATGAGCGGCATCTGCGACGAGGTCGCCAACGGCAAGATCGCCGACCCGTACGACGCCCACGACCCCAACCTGGTCGAGAGCCAGTACTCGTACAACTCGCTGCTCGACTTCGCCGACAACCTGCGCTCGGTCGAGAACGCGTACACTGGCGACGTGCCGGCCGCCGGCACCACCGGCCGCGGCCTCGACGAGGTGGTCCGGGCCATCGACCCGGCGCTCGACGCGCGGTTCCGCGCCGAGCTGGCCGACGCGATCGCCAAGATCCAGGCGATCCCCGATCCGTTCCGCGACGCGATCACGACACCGTCGGCGTACCCGACGATCGAGGCGGCGCAGGCCGCGATCCGCGTCGTCCAGACCACGATCGACGGCGACCTCGCCGAGACCGTCCGATGATCGCGCAGCGGGCGGCCCTGGCGCTCGCGGCGCTCGCGGCGCTCGCGGCCTGCGGCGACGATCCGACGACCGCGCCGGGCGGCGACACCACCGTGCGCGATCGCACCTCCAACGCGTACTCGCTGCCGGCGGCCAACCTCGGCGACGACGAGCTGGCCCGCCACCTCGCCGGCGACGTCGCGTTCGAGGCGACCTTCGTGCGCGGCCCGGCGCCGGTCAACCCGGGGCTGGGGCCGCTGTACAACCACAACGCGTGCGCGGCCTGCCACGGCAAGGACGGCCGCGGCCTGCCGCAGTTCGCGCCCAGCGGCTCGCAGGCGCTGGTCCGGGTCAGCCTCGCCGACGGCGCGCCCGAGCTGCCCGGCGCGCCGGTGCCGGTGCCGGGGCTGGGCGGCCAGCTGCAGGACCACGGCGTCTTCGGCGTGCCGGCCGAGGTCGCGATCGAGCTGACCTGGACCGAGCGCGCGGGCGCCTACGGCGACGGCGCCCCGTACACGCTGCGCGCGCCGGCGCTGGCGCTGCGCCACCCCGACGGCCGCGCGCTCGATCCGGCGATCCTGACCTCGTTCCGCCAGGCGCCGGCGGTGTTCGGCCTCGGCCTGCTCGAGGCCATCCCCGACGCGGCGCTCGAGGCCGCCGCCGATCCCGACGATCGCGACGGCGACGGCATCTCGGGCCGCCCCAACCGCGTCTGGGACGTCGACGCCGGCGCGGTCCGCGTCGGCCGCTTCGGCCACAAGGCCGGCAACCCGAGCCTCGTGCAGCAGGCCGCCGCGGCCTACGCCAACGACATGGGCGTGACCAGCCGGCGGTTCGGCGGCGAGGCCGAGGTCGACGACGCCACGGTCGCGCTCACCGCGTTCTACACCGCGACGCTGGGCGTGCCGGCGCGCGCGCCCGGCGACGTCGCCGACGGCGAGGCCCGCTTCGGCGAGTTCGGCTGCGCCGCGTGCCACACGCCGACGCAGGCCTCGGGGCCGCACGCGATCGCCGCGCTCGCCGATCAGCAGTTCCAGCCGTACACCGATCTGCTGCTGCACGATCTCGGCCCCGACCTCGCCGACGGGCGCCCCGAGTACCAGGCCGACGGCCGCGAGTGGCGCACGCCGCCGCTGTGGGGGCTGGGGCTGGTCGCGACCGTGCTGCCCGGCGCCAGCTACCTCCACGACGGCCGGGCGCGCACCGTCGCCGAGGCCATCCTGTGGCACGGCGGCGAGGCCGAGGCGTCGCGCGAGCGGTTCCGCACCGCGCCCGCCGACCAGCGCGCCGCGCTGCTGCGCTTCCTGTCGGCGCTGTGACGCGTCAGGAGTCTCGCGTCTTGGGAGAGGGCCCCGTCGGGGCACAGGAACTCAGAACGAGACCAGCCGGTTGTTCTGCGCGCCGTTGGTGGCGTCCCAGTGCAGCCGCACGCTGACCGAGCCGTAGATCGAGGTCGGCTCGGCGTACTCGGCGCGGCCGATCGCCTGAGGATCGTCGTCGGGGATCAGGAACGCCGGCAGCTCGCGGCGGGTGACCGAGCCGTCGAGCGACAGATCGACGTGATCGCCGAGCTGGATCTCGACGCCGGGGCTGGCCGACAGCGTGTACCGACGAGCGGGGTGGAACATCTCGGCGGTGACGTCGACCGACACGTTGAACGACACCTTGTCCTTGCGCACCGACGCGGCGGCGCCGAGGCTGTGCAGCGGGTACTGCGCGAAGCGCTCGCCGAGGACGTTGCGGAAGTTGTAGCCCTCGACCCGGTAGCCGACGTTGTACGCCACCGCCAGCACGTTGCCGCGCGGCTCGTCGGACGGGTAGCGATCCCACTCGACGCCGGCGCCGACGTGCCAACCGTAGCGGTACTGGCCGTGGGGATCGTCGCGCCACATCGACGACCGCACCTCGTACGCGTAGCAGCCGTTGATGTGCCGCTCGTACGACGTGCTGGCCGACAGGCCCCAGTGGTTCTCGTCGAACGACACCCCGTCGACCGCCGGCGACCGCGACAGGCCGCCGCTGGCGCCGAGCGTGACCTTGAAGCGGTTGTCGACCTCGACCCGCGACACCGTCAGGTTGCCGGAGGCGTTGCCCGACTTGTAGTTGCGGGTCCAGCTGCCGAACCCCGACAGCGACAGCGCCACGCCCCACGGCGTCGTCGCCGCCGGCGCCACCTCGTCGGCGGTGGGCACGGTCAACTCGATCGCCACCGCGTCGGGGTGCAGCGCCGCGACGAACAGCGCGACGCCGCGCAGGAACGCCGGCTTGAGCTGGCCGCGCTGGGTGTCGTCGTCGGCCCGGGTGTCGAGATCGACGTCGACCTCGATCGACGCCGGCGCGCCGCGCACGTCGCCCACGAACCGCAGGTGCAGCCGATCGTCGTTGGCGATCCCGACCGCCGTCACGTACAGCACCACCTGCGCCGTCGCCCGCGGCGACGCCAGCATCAGCGGGGTCTCGTCGACGAACCCGCGCAGGAACGCCGGGCAGGCCTTGGTGCGGCCGCCGCTCTGGCACTCGATCGTGATCCGCAGCGGCGCGGCGCCCCCGGCGTGGGCCGGCGGCGTCAGGCGCGTGACCAGCAGCAGGGCGAGGACGATCACGGCGAGGCGCATCGGCGCGAGCCCCAGCAAGCCGCGCACCAGCCGCCGCGCCGCGCCGCGACCGCCGATCACCCGCGAGCCCGCACGCCGTCGCGCCATCGTGGCAGCAGTATCCAGGGGCATGTGCCAGGACGACAAGCGCGTCGACGGACGGTTGCGCTATCGGTCACGCGATTCGACGCGGGCCACCGTGCGCGGCGGCGGCGGGCGGGTGCCGGTCAGCTCGACCTGCCCGGCGAGCAGGCCGAACTTGAGCGCCGTGCGCACCAGCGTCACGACCTGGCGGATCGCGAACAGCGCCAGCGCGCCCGACGTGCCGAGCATCGCGCGACCGTGCGCCAGCCACAGGAAGATCACCCACACCGCGATGAAGGCCAGCCAGTACGCCAGCACGTGGAGGATCGCGACCGGCCGGCGCGCCAGGTAGCCGATCGCGCGGATCAGCGCCCGCAGCGCCCCCAGCGACTCGTGGGTCGGCCGGCGCAGCACCAGCTCGGCGCGCGCGTAGTCGACGGCGGTCGAGGCCAGCACGTGCAACAGCGCGGCCGGGCCCAGGCCCAGGATCAGCGGACCGATCAGCTCGCCGATCGTCATCGCGGTGGCGATGCGCTCGGCCAGGTAGCCGACCCCGAGGCCGAGCGCGAACAGCGCCGGCAGGTTGAGCAGGATCGACAGCACGCCGAGCCGGGCGAAGACGAAGAAGTGCGCCGCGCCGCCGCCGCCGAAGCAGCGCGCGGTCTCGAGCCGGCCGCGCGGCCGCTCGGTCAGCACCGCCAGCACGCCGCCGGTCAGGAACCAGCTCCACACCAGCCAGGCCACGATCGCGCCGATCACGACCCAGGTCACCGCCGCCACCACCGCCGACGCGTTGCGGATCACGATCAGCAGCGCGACCAGGTCGCCGTCGACCGCGTCGTCGAAGATCGGCCGCTGGCCGAACGCGCCGTCGAGGATCAGCAGGATCGCGACGCCGGCGATCCACGCGGCGATGAACTGCACGACGAACATCGCCAGCACCGTGCCGGTGTACTGCGACACGCTGCGCGCGCCGGCGCGGGCCATGTCGCCGAGGCGGACCCGGCCGGTCACAGGCCCACCACCTGCATCAGCGACTGGGTCCAGAACGTCAGCCGGGCGGTCGCGCGCCACGCGGCGTGGCGGTCGCCGTCGATCCGGATGTCGTCGTCGAGCGGGTGATCGGCCAGGAGCACCAGCCCCTCGGGGTCGATCGTCACCCGAGCGATCGGCGAGCTGCGCGCGAACTCGAACTCCTGCCAGCGGCTGGCGTCGCGGTGATCCCACGTGAAGCGCTCGTGGGTGCCGTCGCGGTAGCCGACCTCGATCGTGACCGGCACCGGGATCGTGCCGCGGTTCTCGATCACCACCCGGCACAGGTAGCCGCCGGTGGCCGGGCTGTGGTCGGCGACCTCGGTGCGCCGGGCCGAGCCCTCGCCGAACACGCCGCGCGGCGGGTGGTTGCGCTGGCAGTCCGCGGTGCGCACCGCGAAGTCGACGCCGCCGGGGTGCTGGAACGCCGGCTGCACGAACCAGTCGAGGTCCTCGCCGAGCGTCTCCTCGAGGCTGGCGAACAGGTCGGCGCCGGTCGGGTGCTTGAACGCCCAGGTCTCGGCGTAGCGCTTCATCGCCGCGGCGAAGCGCGCGCCGTCTTGATCGATCACGTGGGCCAGCGTGTGCAGCGCGACCGCGGTCTTGGTGTAGGTCGCGCTGGCGTACGCGCCGCTGTCGGGGAAGGTCGCGGCGGTCGAGGCGATCGCGCTGGGTAGGCCGCCGAGGTCGGGATCGATGGCCCGCCGCAGCCGCAGGTCCTCGGCCTTCCAGCCGTTCCAGTCGATCGCGCTCTGCTTCTCGCCGTACAGCGCCGCCATCACCAGCGCGTCGGCCCACTCGTTGACGCCCTCGTCGAGCCACGCCTCGCGCGACTCGTTCGAGGCCAGCAGGCCCTGGAACCAGTTGTGGCCGATCTCGTGGACGGTCACGAACTCGGGGACGCGCACGCCGGGCCGCATCAGCACGTTGTCGGCGGCGGTCGTGACCAGCGTCGGGTACTCCATGCCGCCGGCGGCCATCGCCTCGGGCGGCGGATCGACGACGGTCATGATCGACCACGGGTACGGCACGAACAGCTTCGAGAACGTCTCGATCGCGCCGACGCCGGCCTGCAGGTGGCGGCGCGCGAACGCCCGCTGCCGCGGCCGGTAGACCACCCGCACCTCGACCGGCGTGCCGGCGACGTCGGCGGTCGCCGACATCACCTGCATGTACGGGTCGATCATCCACGCGAAGTCGTGGACGTCCTCGGCGTGGTAGCGCAGCGTCCGGGTGTGGTCGTCGTGGGGCTCGACCGCGGTGAGCACGCCGGTCGCCGCCACCAGGTGGGTGTCGGGCACGGTCAGCGCCACGTCGTAGACGCCGAAGTCGGCGAAGAACTCGCTGTTGGCGTGGAACGGCGGGCAGTCCCAGCGCTCGAAGCCGCGCGGCCCGGTCAGCACGCCGACCTTGGGGAACCACTGCCCGACCATCGTGAACGCGCCCTCGTAGCCGGTGCGCGCCATCACCCGCGGCAGCTGGGCGGTGAACGCCAGCGTGACCTCGACGGTGGCGCCCGGCGCCGCGGCGGCGGGCAGCGGCAGGCGCAGCACGGTCTCGTCGGGGCCCTGGTAGGTCGCCGTCGCGCGCAGCTCCTGGCCGCCGATCTTGATCGAACCGACCTCGATCCAGCCCCAGCCGTCGGCGTGGGGGTGGTTGCCGCGGTGCGCGCCGTGGGAAGAGCGCATGAACAGCGTCGTCTCGTTCTTGAACCCGTTGAGGTACAGGTGGAACGGCAGCTCGTCGGCGGTGACGCCGCTGTCGTTGCGCCAGGTCAGGGTCTCGGTGGCGGTGATCGTGTGGGCCGCGGCGTCGTAGCGCGCGTCGATGCGGTAGCTGGCCGCGCGCGGCGAGCGCGCGCCGGGCACGCGCAGCGCCGCCTGGGTGTCGGGCGTCGGCGCCGGTCGCACCCGCGGCGGCCCCAGCCCGTCGCCGCACGCCGCCAGGACACACACGACGAGCACGAGCGCGCGGGCCATGGCGGGGTTCTTACCGCGCCGGTGCGCGCCGCGGCAACCCTTGCGCCGCCGACGGGTTCGCGGCACGTTCGCCCCATGGCCGACGACCTGCACGCGCGCGTCGCGAGTTTCCTCGATCGCTTCGCCAAGGAGCGCGACCTGGCCCTGCCCCCGCTGAGCGACGACGGCGTCGGCCGCATCCAGCGCGGCTCGGCGGTCATCACCGTCCAGGTCATGGCCGCCCAGGGCGTGCTGATGGTCCACGCCCGGGTCGCGCCGGCGCCGGCCGCGGGCAAGGAGGAGCTGCTGCGCAAGCTCCTGACCGCGTCGTTCACCGCGACCGGCGACGCCGCGTTCGCGCTGCACCCCGAGACCGGCGAGGTCTACCTGCGGGTGCTGCGGACGCTGTACCACCTCGACTACGAGGAGTTCGAGGATCTGGTCCACACCGTCGCGACGGTCGCCGATCACTGGGACGACCTCCTGGCCAAGGCGTGACCGCGCGGCCGCTGCCCGACGCCGACGCGACCGAGGCCGCGGGCGCGGCGCTGGGCCGGGTGGTGCGCGCCGGCGACGTCGTCGCGCTGTGCGGCGATCTGGGCGCCGGCAAGACCACGTTCGTGCGCGGCCTGGCGCTGGGCGCCGGCGCCGACGCCGACGAGGTGGCCAGCCCGACCTTCGCGCTGGTCAACGAGTACGCCGGCCGGGTGGTGATCGCCCACCTCGATCTGTACCGGCTCGAGCGCGAGCGCGAGCTCGACGACATCGGCTTCGACGACCTGCTCGATCGCCCCGAGGTGGCGGCGGTCATCGAGTGGGCCGATCGCTTCGCCCACCGGCTGCCGCGCGATCACCTGCGGATCGAGCTGGCCCACGCCGCCGACGCCCGCACCCTCACCGCCACCGCCACTGGCCCGCGCAGCGCCGCGCTGCTGGCCGCGTGGACCGCCTAGCGGGCCGCGCTCACACGTCGGCCATCGCGCCCTGGTACATCTCGTCGAGCACCTCGACGTACTTCTTCTCGACCGCCTTGCGCTTGACCTTGAGGCTGGGGGTCAGCTCGCCGGACTCGACGGTGAGGTCGGCCGGGAGGATCGCGAACTTCTTGATCGTCTCCCACTTGGCCAGCTCGCGGTTGACCTGATCGATGTAGGTCTGGATCAGCGCCTTGGCCTCGGCCGAGGCCGCGATCTGCGCGTAGGTCTTGCCGGTCAGGCCGGCGCCCTCGGCCCACTTCTTGGTGGCCTCCTCGTCGAGGGTCACCAGCGCCGAGCAGAAGTTGCGCTTGTCGCCGTGGACGATCACCTGTGACACGAACGGGCAGGTCGCCTTGATCTTGCCCTCGATGTACTGCGGCGCGACGTACTTGCCGCCGCTGGTCTTGATCAGGTCCTTCTTGCGGTCGGTGATCTTGAGGAAGCCGTCGCCGTCGATCTCGCCGATGTCGCCGGTCTTGAGCCAGCCGTCCTCGGTGAGCGTCGCCGCGGTCTCGTGCGGCAGGTTGTGGTAGCCGCGCATGATCCCCGGGCTGCGCAGCAGGATCTCGCCGTCCTCGGGCGCCAGCTTGACCTCGGTGCCCGGCATCGGCAGGCCGACGGTGCCGAACCGGTACTTGTCGGCGCGGTTGACGAAGCTGGCGGCGCTCGACTCGGTCAGGCCGTAGCCCTCGACGATCAGCACGCCGGCGGCGTGGAAGAACTCGGCGATCTCGCGCGACAGCGGCGCCGAGCCGGACACGAACAGCCGCAGCCGGCCGCCGAAGCGCTGCTGCAGCTTCGAGAACACCAGCTTGGTGGCGATGCGGTACTCGAACGCCAGCATGCCCTTGGGCTCGCGGCCGGCCTGGCGCGCCGCCGACACCTGCTTGCCGATGCCGATCGCCCACTGGAAGATGCGCCACTTGATGTCGCCGCCGTCCTTCGCCCCCTGCACGACCTTGTTGTAGACCTTCTCGAAGATGCGCGGCGCCGCCGCCATCATCGTCGGCTTCACCACCGCGAGGTTGTCGATGAGCTTGGGGATGCGGCCGTCGATCGCGACGGTGTGGCCGATCTTGACGTGGCCCGAGGTCAGCACCTTGCCGAAGCTGTGCGACAGCGGCAGCCACAGGTACTCGAGGTCGGCGTCGGTCAGGAACCCGACCGCGGCGATCGCGTCGGCGGTGTAGGCCCAGCAGTCGTGCATCAGCCGCACGCCCTTGGGCTTGCCGGTGGTGCCCGAGGTGTAGATCAGCGTCGCGAGGTGGTCGCGGGTGACGCCGGCGGTGGCGTCGTCGACGGCGGTCGGGGTCGCGGCCAGGTGCGCGGCGCCGGCGGCCTCGAGCTCGGCCAGCGTCATCACCCAGCCGGCGTCGATCGGCTCGGCGGCGCCGTCGAGCAAGATCACCTTGGTCAGCTTGGGCATCGCCGCCTTGACGCCGCGCAGCTTGGCCACCTGCCCGGCGTCCTCGGCGAACACGAAGCGGCTGGTCGAGTCGTCGAGGATGTACGCGCACTCCTCGGCGGTCGACGACGGGTAGACGGTGGTCGTCGCGCCGCCGGCGCACAGGATGCCGAGGTCGATCAGCACCCACTCGTAGCGGGTGTTCGACAGGATGCCGACGCGATCCTCGCGGCCGAGGCCGAGCGACAACAGGCCCGCGGCCAGCGCCTTGACCCGCGCCCCGGCGGCCTTCCAGGTCAGCGACCGCCACTCGTCGCCGACCGGGTAGCGGTAGGCCTCACGATCGGGCGTCTTGCCGATGCGCTCGAGAAACAGCGCGGGGATCGTGCTGGTCGTACGGGTGAACGCTTCGGGCGCGGTCGAGGTGGCCATGCAGGCGCATCTTGCCCGCCACACCGAGCGGTGGCAACGCCGCCGGGGCGCGCTAGGATGTCGCCATGAGCGCCCCGGGCCGCGCGACCGCGACGCTGGCGGCGGTGCTGATCCTGCTGGGCGCCGCGACCTGGGCGCTGACGCCGGTGGCGCTGCTGATGGACCGCCTCGACGACGTGGCCGCGCCAGCGCTGGCCATCCGCGCGGCGGCGCTGGTGCTCGGGTGCCTGGTCGGCGGCGCGTCGGCCGCCGCGGCGCTGCCGTCGGTGCCCCGGCCGATCGTGGTCGGCGCCGCCGCCCTGGCGGCCGGCGTCGTGCTGGCCCTCCCCGGCGGCGACCAGCCGCTGACGACGCAGGCCGAGCTGGTGGGTGGCGCGGTGCTGGCCACCGCGGCGGGCGCGTGGCTCGGCGGGCGGATGTGGCCGGGGCTGGGCCGGATCGGCGCCGCGGCGTTCATGCAGCTGGCGGTGATCACCGCGGTCGTCATCGGCAACGGCTACCTGGCCCACCACCACGGCACCGATCCGTCGCCGTGGTTGCCGATGTTGCTGGCGACGGTCGCGGGCGGCGCGGTGACCGCGCGGCTGGTGCCGTCGGTGACGGTCGGCCACGTCGCGACCAGCTGGCTGTTCATCGCCGCGGTCACGCTGGGGCTGGCGTTCGTCCTCGCCAGCCAGCGCTTCTTCGTGGTGATCGGCGTCCTCGTGGCCGCGTTCCTCGTGCCGTTCCCGATCGCGCTGTCGGCGCTCGGCGCCGCGCTGGCTCGCCGCCGCGCCCCACCGCCGGCCGACCTGCCGTCGGCGACCGCCCGCGGGTAGCCCGACGACAAGGCTCAGATCGCGGTCATGTTGACGACCTCGTCGAACTGGCCCTCGAACAGGATGCCGGTGAAGTAGCGCTCGGCGGTGTCGGGCAGGATCACGACGATGGTCTGGCCGGCGAAGCGCGGCTCCCGCGCCAGGCGATCGGCGACGGTCATCGCCGCCCCGCACGAGATGCCGGCGAGGATGCCCTCCTCCTTGGCCAGGCGGCGGGCCATCGCCACCGCCTCGTCGTTGGAGACGTGGGCGACCTCGTCGACGAACGCCAGGTCGAGGTTCTTGGGCACGAAGCCGGCGCCGATGCCCTGGATCTTGTGCGGCGACGGCTTCACCTCCTCGCCCTTGAGGGTCTGGCTGATCACCGGCGAGTGGATCGGCTCGACGGCCACCGAGTGCAGCGCCTGGCCCTTGGTCTTCTCGAAGTAGCGCGACACGCCGGTCAGCGTGCCGCCGGTGCCGATGCCGGCGACGAACACGTCGACCTTGCCGTTGGTGTCGTCCCAGATCTCGGGCCCGGTGGTCTGCTCGTGGATCGCCGGGTTGGCGGGGTTCTCGAACTGCCGGACCGCGACGTAGCGGCCCGGGTCGCTGGCGATCAGCTCCTCGGCCTTGGCGATCGCGCCCTTCATGCCCTGGGCGCCGGGGGTGAGCACCAGCTTGGCGCCGAGCGCCACCAGCACCTTGCGCCGCTCCATGCTCATCGTCTCGGGCATCGTCAGCACGCACTCGATGCCGCGCGACGCCGCCGCGAACGCCAGCGCGATGCCGGTGTTGCCGCTGGTGGCCTCGACGATGGTCTTGCCCGGGCCCAGCAGGCCGCGCTGCTCGGCGTCCCAGACCATCGCGGCGCCGATGCGGCACTTGACCGAGTAGGCCGGGTTGCGGCCCTCGATCTTGGCCAGCACCGTGGCCCCGGCCCCGGCGGTGATGCGGTTGATTCGGACCAGCGGCGTGCGCCCGATGGCGCGGGAGTTGTCCTCGAAGATCGGCATGGTGCTGGGCAGTATCCGTTATAACGGACAGCTTGGCAAGCGGCGGATGCGCCAGGTGCGGCGCCCTGCCCGCCCGCCACGCCCTGCCCGCGCGGCCCGCCCCGCGCCGCTACGCCAGCGCCCGCGGCGCCCCCAGCCCGGCCAGCTTGTCCGGGTTCCGGACGATGCAGATCGTGGCGATCCGGCCGTCGATCACGTCGAGCGTGGCCACCGAGTGCAGGCCGGCGGCGTCGCGGATCACCAGCGCCGGCTCGCCGTTGACGACGCCGAGCTCGACGGTGGTCGCCGCCGCGCCCTTGCGCGCCAGGCCGATCAGCAGGCGGGCGACGGCGTTGGCACCGCTGACGACGTTGCGGGCGGCGCGGGCCCGGCCGCCGCCGTCGCTGACGCAGGCGGCGTCGGCGGCCAGCAGCCGCTCGAGCGCGGCGACGTCGCCGCTGGCGCAGGTGGCGGCGAACGTGGCCAGCACGCGGGCGTGATCTGCGGCGTCGACCGGGCGTGGCCGGCCGTCGCGCACCGCCCGCCGGGCCCGGGCCGCGAGCTGGCGACACGCCTCCTCGGACTTGCCGAGGATCGCGGCCACCTCGGCGTGGCTGTAGTCGAACACCTCGGCCAGCAAGAAGGCGGCGCGCTCGGCGGGGCTCAGCCGCTCGAGCAGGTGCAAGAACGCCAGCGACAGATCGTGGACGTCGGCGCTGGGCGCGGTCGCGATCGGCTCGGGCAGCCACGGGCCGACGTAGGTCTCGCGGCGGGCGCGCGCCGAGCCCAGCTGATCGAGCGCGAGCCGGGACACCATCGTCACCAGGAAGCCGCGCTCGTCGCGCACCGCCGCGCGATCGGCGGCCAGCCACCGCACCCGGGCCTCCTGCAGCACGTCGTCGGCGTCGGCGGCGCTGCCCAGCATCCGGTAGGCGATGCCGAACAGCCGCGGCCGGTGGGCCTCGAAGCGCGCGAGCGGATCGTCGTCGGTCATGGCGCGGCGGGGAGGGCGAGGTCGGTGGACGCCGCCAGCGCGGCGGCCCCGCGGCGAGCATAGACCCGGAACACCCGCTGCGAGCCGGGCCGGCGCAGCGCCAGCACGGTGAAGCGGCAGACGCCCTCCTTGAGCCACGCGCCCAGCCGGCCGCGAGTCACGCCGCGGTTGTCGCCGCCCGGCGCGCGCCGCTGGATCACCCCGTCCGTGCGGCCGAGGCTGACGCACACGCCGCTGTCGCCGAACCGGAACGGCGTCGGCGCCGCGCCGGTCACCGCCGCGACCACGTTGTCGGCGGCGCACGCCGCCATCGGCATGGCGGTCTTGCAGGCCATGTGCAGCGGCGCCCCGACCGGCGCCGCCGGCACCGCCGCGTCGCCTGCGCCCCACAGCCACCCGGCGCCCGCCGCGCTCAACGTCGGCGTGAGCAGCATCCGCCCCAGCCGATCGACCGCGAGATCGGCCGCCGCCGCCAGCGGCGACGCCGCGAAGCCGGCGCACAGCACGGTCGCGGCCACCGCCAGCCGCGCGCCGTCGACCTCGATGGCGTCGGGCTCGATCGCGGCGACGCCCTGCCCTTCGCGCACCTCGACCGCGCGCCGCGCCAGCGCCGCGCGCACGTGGGCCAGCCCCGCCGCGCCGAGCGCGCCGTCGCCGAGCGCGCCGCGGGTGATCAGCGTCAGCCGCAGCGTCGGGTGGGCGTCGGCCAGCTCGGTGGCCAGCTCGATCGCGGTCAACCCGCCGCCGACGATCGCCAGCGGCCGGCCCTGCGCCACCGCCCGGCCGGCGGCCGCCGCGACCGCCGCCGCGCCGTCGGGATCATCGAGCGCCAGCGCGTGAGCGGCGCCGGGGATCGCGCGCGCGGTGCGGCTGCCGAGCGCGTGGATGACGAAGTCCGGCGTGCGCCGGCCGCGATCGGTGATCACCGCGCGCGCCGCCGGATCGAGCGCCACGACGCGCGCCACCTCGAGCGCGGCCCCGCCCAGGAGGCGTGGCAGCGGGATCGTCCGCACGAGCTGGCCGGCGGCCACCTGGTGCAAGCGGATGCGTTCGACGAAGTGGTCGCGGTCGGCGTACAGCGTGACCCGGCCGAGCGGGCCGAGCGCCGCGGCTACCCGCCGCGCGGCCAGGATGCCGGCGTAACCACCTCCAAGGACTGCGATCGTCGCGGGCGTCATCAGGACCTCCTGGCACCGGGACGACGCAGCCCGCCGGAACGTGACATCTCGACCGCCGATCGCCGGTCGGCTACCCTGCCGGGCGTGGACGACGCGGTCGACGCCTGGCTCACCCGGCTGGCCGAGCTGTGGCGCAGCGAGCGCACCGCCGCGCGCGCCCGCCACCGCGCCGAGCGCGACGGCACGACGCTGGCCACCCGGGTCGCGCGCGGCCTGGCGCTGGCCAACCTGACGGTCAGCGACTTCCGCCCCGCGGCCGGCGGGCGCACCCGGGTGTGGCTGACGCCGCCGCGCCACATCGACCTCGACGACGTCCGCCTGGGGCCGGGCGATCCGGTCGTGCTGTGGCGCCAGCACCCGGGCGAGCCTGACGCCGCGCGGGGCGTGATCGCGCGGCCCGAGCGCGGCGACCTGATCGTGATCGTCGCCGGCGATCTGCCCGACGTCGTCCTCGACGCCGGCTGCCACCTCGACGTCGAGGCGCCGGAGTCGACGTTCGACCGCGGCGACCGCGCGATCGCCCGGGCCCGCGCCGCCAAGGCCACGGCGCCGCTGACCGCGATGCTCGAGGTGCTGCTGGGCGTGCGGCCGGCGACCGCCCGCCGGCCGCTGCCGTGGCAGCCGTTCGATCGCGCCCTCGACGACGCCCAGCGCGCGGCGATCACCGCCGCGCTGCACGCCGATCAGGTGGCGCTGATCCACGGGCCGCCGGGCACCGGCAAGACCCGCACGCTGGTCGAGGTGATCCGCCACGCGGTGGCCGCCGGCGAGCGGGTGCTGGTGACCGCGCCGTCGAACACCGCCGTCGACAACCTCGGCGAGCGGCTGCTGGCGGCCGGCGTCGGCGTGGTCCGGATCGGCCACCCGGCGCGGATCGCGCCCGCGCTCGAGGCGCGCAGCCTCGACGCGCTGGTCGCCGGCTCCGACGGCGCGCGCCTGGCCCGCGAGCTGGGCGACCGCGCCCGCGACGAGCGCCGCGCCGCGCTGGGGGCCCGCGGCGCCGAGGCCCGCGATCGCTGGGGCGAGGTGCGCGCGCTCGAGCGCGACGCCCGCGCGGCGCTGGCCGAGGCCGAGGCCCACCTGCTCGAGACCGCGCCGGTCTTGCTCGCCACCTGCGCCGGCGCCGATCACCACGCGCTGGCCGAGCGCACGTTCCCGCTGGTCGTGATCGACGAGGCCACCCAGGCGCCGGATCCGCTGGCGCTGGTGGCGCTGGCCCGCGGCGGCCGGGCGATCCTCGCCGGCGATCCCCACCAGCTGCCGCCGACGGTGGTCGACCTCGACGCCGCCCGCGGCGGCCTGGCGACCACGCTGTTCGAGCGCCGCGCCACCGCCGCCGGCGCGCCGATGCTGGTGCAGCAGCACCGCATGCACGCCGACATCATGGCGTTCCCGTCGGCGTCGAAGTACGACGGCGCGCTGGTGGCGGCGCCGGCGGTGGCCGGCCACACGCTCGCCGAGCTCGGCGCCCGGCCCGATCCCGAGCGCGGCACCGCGCTGTGGCTGGTCGACACCGCCGGCAAGGACTGGACCGATCGTCGCGGCGGCCCCGACGAGACCGACGGCGACGTGCCCGATCCGTCGACCTGGAACCCGGAGCAGGCCGAGCGGGTCGCGCGCGAGGTGCGCCGGCTCCTGGCGCGCGGGGTCGCGGCCGCCGACGTCGCGGTGATCGCCGCGTACCACGCGCAGGTGCGCCGGCTGCGCACGCTGCTCGCCCCCGAGCGCGCCGCCGGCCTCGAGATCGCCACCGTCGACGGCTTCCAGGGCCGCGAGAAGGAGGCGGTCGTGCTCGACACGGTGCGCTCCAACGCCGACGGCGAGGTCGGCTTCCTCGCCGACACCCGGCGCATGAACGTGGCGCTGACGCGCGCCCGCCGCTTCCTCTTGGTGGTCGGCGACTCGGCGACGCTCGGCGGCCACCCGTACTACCAGGCCTTGTTCGCGACGCTCGACGAGCTCGGCGCCCACGGCAGCGCGTGGGCCGACGATGGCGATCTCCCGGACGGCTGTTGACCCAAGGTCGATAGCGGGCGCTACACTACGCGCATGCGTATCCCCGCCGAGCCGCGCGTCATCATCCGCGCCTGCCCCGACTACGACGTCGAGCGCCTGCGCCGCATCTACCGCGAGGGGATGGAGGAGCTGAACCTGCGGCCGTTCGGGCGCACGCTGGTCAAGCCCAACCTGGTCGCCGCCGGCGAGATGTTCCCGTACGCGTACACCCGCCCCGAGTGCGGCGAGGCGATGCTGAAGGCGCTGCGCGACGTCGGCGCCGGCTCGATGCAGGAGCTGGCGGTCGGCGAGCGCTGCGGCATCACCGTGCCGACCCGGCTGGCGTTCAAGGAGTCGGGCTGGGACGACGTCATCGGCCGGGTCGGCGGCGTCGAGCGCTACTGCTTCGAGGAGACCCAGCAGGTCGAGATCCCGCTGTCGCACCCGACGCGGCTGCGCGACTACCTGTTCACCCCCGAGCCGGTGGCCCGCGCCGACTTCTTCGTGAACATGCCCAAGTTCAAGGCGCACCCGTGGACGACGGTGACGTTCTCGATGAAGAACTACATCGGCATCCAGGACGATCGCCACCGGCTGATCGACCACGACCACAAGCTCAACGAGAAGATCGCCGACCTGCAGTACATCATCCAGCCGCAGTTCATCGCGATCGACGCGATCACCGCCGGCGAGGGCCGGATGCTGACGCCGACGCCGTTCAACCTCGGCCTGGTGATCATGGGCAACAGCCAGGTGGCGTTCGACGCGGTGTGCGCGGCGATCATCGGCCTCGACCCGCGCTCGATCGATCACGTGCGGCTGGCCGAGGACAACGGCTTCGGCACCACCGACCTCAGCAAGATCAAGATCACCGGCGACGTCAGCTTCGCCGAGGCCAAGGCCCGGGCCAAGGGCTTCAAGGTCGGGCTGATCCGCGTCGAGCAGTACTTCGAGGGCTCGAAGATCACCGCCTACGCCGGCCCGCCGCCCGAGCCCGAGCACTCCGACTACTGCTGGGGCGGCTGCCCGGGCGCGATCGAGGAGGCGATCGAGATCCTCCGGGTCTACGACGCCGAGTGCGACGCCAAGATGCCGCGCATGCACGTCGTCTTCGGCAACTACCAGGGCCCGATCGCGGCCGGCCCCGGCGAGAAGGTCATCTTCATCGGCGACTGCGCGCAGTGGAGCGGCCAGCTGCAGGGCAAGCTGGTGCAGATCCGCTCGAAGTACCAGGACCGCAGCACGCTCGATCCGCACCACGCGCACCACGACGACATCTTCGCCAAGCTGGCGACCACGACCGCCAAGACCGCCGCCACCCGCAACGAGTCGCACATGCGGCTCGAGGGCTGCCCGGTGTCGGTGGCCGAGCAGGTGCTGGCGCTGGTCGCGGTCGGCGGGCTCAAGAACCCGTACACCGATCCGCGCCAGGTCTCGACGTTCGCCCGCGGCTACCTGGGCTGGCGGTCGCGCGTGTTCCTCAACCGCCTGCAGAACAAGCGCTACCAGGAGCACGGCTCGTTCGCCGCGCGCGGCCAGGCGGCGCCCGAGATGGCGCGCACCACCGGCAAGTAGCCGCGGCGATCGCGCCCGCGGATCGCCGTTGCAACCGCGGCGCCGCGGCGTACGATCGAGGCATGGCTCCGTTGCCGCCCGCTCGCGCTCGCGTCCATGGCGTCGTCGGGGAAGCCGAGCGCGCCGGCGCCGTCGTGCGCCACGCCGCGCGGCGCACCGGCGTGCTGGCGGTCGCCACCGCCAAGGTCGTGCTGTGGCTCGGCGTCGTCATCGCGTCGCTCGTGGCGATCGGCTCGCTCGGGCGTAGCCGCCACCCGCGCTATCCGGATCTCGAGGCGCTGCGGCGCTCGACCGCGCAGCTCGAGCGGAACCGCCAGGCGCTCGAAGCGTCGATCCGCCACCAGCAGCTGGTCGACCAGCTGGTGCGCGACGTGCGCGACCGCGAGCTACGCAGCGATCGCCTCACGCCGCCGCCCGCGCTGCGATCGCACCGCTGACGCCGGTCGGGCGGGCGCCTTCGCGCCGCGCGCGCTCGCGCCGCCGCCGGCGCTCGGGCAAGCTCGCGGCATGCGCGTGCATCACCTGAACTGCGGCACGATGTGTCCGCTGGCCGGCGGCGCGATCGGCTCGGGCACTGGCCTCCGCCGCGGCCTGATGGTCTGCCACTGCCTGCTGGTCGAGACCGCCCGCGACGGCCTGGTGCTGGTCGACACCGGCTGGGGCACCCGCGAGTGCCGCGAGCCGTCGCTGTTGCCGGGCTACTTCCGGCGCCTCACCGGCCCCACGCTCGACGTGCGCGAGACCGCCCACGCCCAGCTGGCCGGGCTGGGCTTCACGCCCGCCGACGTCCGCCACGTCGTGGTCACGCACCTCGATCTCGACCACGCCGGCGGCCTGAGCGACTTCCCACACGCGACCGTGCACCTGCACCAGCGCGAGCTCGACGCCGCCACCGCCCGCGCCACGCGCGCCGAGCGCAGCCGCTACCTCACGCACCAGTGGGCCCACGGGCCGCGCTGGAGCGCCGTGGCCGAGCGCGGCGACACCTGGCGCGGGCTGCCCGCCGTGCGCAAGCTGCCCGGCCTCGACGCCGACATCGGCCTCGTGCCGCTGCACGGCCACACCCGCGGCCACTC
>JAEUJY010000152.1 GCA_016794525.1 Myxococcales bacterium | reverse complement strand
CGGGGCGCGGCGGCGGCGGCACGAAGTCGGGGGTGAGGTAGCGCCCGACGTACGCGCGCCAGATCGCGCCGGCGTCGGCGGCGCGGATCGCCAGCGCGGGATCGGCGGCGGCGCAGTAACGCAGCACGTTGTCGAAGTCGCGCTGGAAGAAGTGCTGCGCGCGCGAGGCGTGGGCCGCCGACAGCGCCTGCGGGAAGTCGATGATGGTCGGCCCGGCGGCGCCGGCGAGGATGTTGTAGGGCGACAGATCGCCGTGGATCAGGTCGCAGCACAGCATCGTGATGATCTGGCCGCGCAGATCGGCGAACACCCGCGCCGCGGCCGCGGGCTCGAGCGCGACGTCGATCAGCCGGCGCGCGGCCTCGCCGTCGGCGCCGCGCACCAGCTCCATCAGCAGCACGCCCTCGTAGAACATGATCGGCCGCGGCACCCGCACGCCGGCGGCGGCCAGCCGGCCCAGCGCGGTGGCCTCGGCCGACTTCCACGCCTGCTCGGCGGCCTCGCGCCCGAACTTGCCGCCGCGATCCATGGCCCGCTGGGTGCGGGTGTTGCGGGTCTTGCGGCCTTCCTTGTACTCGGCGTTGTTCTTGAACGAGCGGGTCGCGCGATCCTTGTAGATCTTGGCCGCGACCACCTCGCCGCGGTGCACGACCAGCGAGATGTCGGCCTCCTTGCCGCTCTTCAGGCGACCGAGCACCTCGTCGATCACGCCATCGGCGAGCAGGACATCGAGCGGCGAGCTCATCGGGCGCCGCTACTAGTATCACGTCGGGGTCGCCGCCGGCGCCGCTGGCATCGCGTCGGTCGCGTCGCTGAGCCACAGCGCGTGGGCGGCCGAGCGCCCGAGGCGCAGCCGGGTGGGCGGGCCCTCGCGGTAGCCGGTCACCGCCTTGATCGCGTCGGGGTCGGGCTCGCGCACCGCGGCGCCGATCACCGCCAGCGTCGCGCCGAGCGGGAACGCCACCTCGCGGTAGCGCAGCCGCGGGCCGCGCAGCGCGCTGTTGCCGTGCAGCCGGATCGGCGCGGCCGCCCCTAGCGCCTCGAGCGCCGCGCGATCGAGCGTGCCGGTCCGGCGCCCGGCGTCGACCTCGATCTCGGCGCCGGCGGCGTCGATCAGCGCGCGGCCGGTGCCGTCGCTGACGACGAACGGTACGGCGCGCTGGTCGGTGTAGACCACCTGCCACGTCGTCCCGACCTCCTCCTCGATCGCGACCGCGTAGTAGACGCACGGCCGCCGGCTGATCGGCGCCAGCAGGTGCTCGCCGTCGGCGATCGTGCCGACCAGGTGGACCCGCGCGCCCTCGGGCGCCGTCGCCATCGACGCCCGCACCGCGCCGGCCAGGCCGCGGCGCGCGTCGGCTTGACGGCCGAACCGCGTCACCGCGCCCGCGGCGGCGACCAGCGACAGCAGCATCAGGATGAGGCCCACGCGGCGCCAGCGTACGGCACCTCGGCGCGCGGCGGTAGCTGGACGTGGCGCCGCACCGGCGCGGCTTCCGGCGGCCGGCGCGGCGCGCTACGCTGGCGCGATGCGCGCGGCGATCGCCCTCTGTCTCCTGTTGATGGCGTGCGACGACGATCCGACCTGCGAAGCGCTCGCCGACCACGTCGCCGCGCTGGCCGCCAAGGACCGCGGCTCGACGGTCACGGTCGCCGATCGCGCGGCGCTGATCCGCAACTGCCAGGCCGAGGCGTCGAGCAACCGGGCGATGCGCCGCTGCGTGATGAAGGCCACGACGCTGGTCGACGCCAAGGAGTGCGAGCTGCGCGCGGCGTTCGGCCGCTGAGCCCGCGGCGGCGCCGCCTCGCCTACACTCGCGGCATGTCGACGCCCTACGCCAACAAGCTGACGCAGCTCGAGACCTGCCTGGACCGAGCGCAGCGCCTGCTGATCACCGAGCCCCTCGCCACCAGCTACGCCGAGCTGGTCGACATGCGGGTGATGCTGAAGGCGCTGACCGAGAACCTGCGCGGCTGGGCCGAGACCGAGCGCGACGTACCCGAGGTGGTCACCGCGACGATCGACGACGCCGACGCGATGTTCGAGGCGCTGAAGCGGCGCGCCGACGGCTACGGCGAGGAGTACCAGCTGGCGATCGACGCCGCCGGCGCCGCGCGCTTCCAGGCGCTCGACCGCACGCTGACGCCGTGCCCGCACTGCGGCGGCGGCGAGCTGTACCTCGACGACAACCTCGAGCTGGGCGTGCGCGCCGCCACCTACGCGTCGCTGGGCGTGCGGCTGGTGGTGTGCGGCAACTGCGGGCTCATCCGGCTGCAGGCCCGCGACGGCGCGGTGCGCACGATGGCGCGCGCGCTCGGGATGCGCCGGCTCGATCTGCCGACCGCCGAGCGCACGCCGTACCGCTGAGGTCCCAGCGGGGCGAGCCCGCCGCCGCGGACGGTCGCGCCGTGGGCGGCGCGGCGTGCGGGGCGCCACGCCGGGCCCGCGGCGCGGTTGCGCCCGGCCCGCGCATCGACGACGCTGCGCCGATGTTCATCGACCTGGCGCGGGCGGCGCGCATCGAGCAGGGTGAGGCGGCGCTGGCGCGGGCCGTGGCCGATGGCGTCGCCGCCGGCGGCGGCGTGGTCGCGGTCGATCCGATCGCCGGCGGCTACGCGGTGCTGGCGCGCCCCGGCCTGCCGACCAACAAGGTCGCGGGCTGCGGCTTCGCCGACCCGCTCGACCTCGACGCGCTGGCCGCGATCGAGGCGACGTGGTGGGCCCGCGGCGAGCCGGTGCGCTTCGAGCTGGCGACGCTGGCGGCGCCGAGCATGCACCGCGCGCTGGCCGGCCGCGGCTACCTGCTCGACGGGTTCGAGCACGTGCTGGTGCGGCGGCTGGGGCCGGCCGACGCCCACGCCGAGGCCGCCGCCGGCGTCACCGTCGAGGAGGTCACGCCGGCGACCGCCGCCGACTGGCTGCGGGTGTCGGTCGACGGCTTCGGCCACCCCGACGGGGCCAGCCCCCTCGACGCGCCGATCCCGACCGACGTGCTGGCGACGATCTTCACCGACCTCGCCGCCGCGGCGCTGCCGCGCTACCTGGCGCGCGTCGCCGGCGTGCCCGCCGGCATCGCCAGCGCCCGCTACGCCGACGGCGTCGTCCAGCTGTGCGGCGCCGCCACCGCCCCGGCGTTCCGCCGCCGCGGCGTGCAGCGGGCGTTGCTCACGGCGCGCCTGGCCCACGCGGTCGCGGCCGGCTGCGAGCTCGCCGTGGTCACGACGTCGCCGGCCTCGCAGTCGCAGGCCAACGTGATGCGGGTCGGCTTCGCCCTCGGGTACGCCCGCGCGGTGTGGCTGCGCCCGGCGCCGTAGCGCGCGGTCAGTCGCAGACCGGCGCCGCCGCCGGCGCGCTGCCGTCGACCGGCATGCCGCCGATCGGCCGCCCGCGCAGCTCCGCGTTGACGATCTCGATGCGCCGGTTGGCCGCGCGGCCCTCGGCGGTCGAGGGGTCGGCGATCGGCTTGGAGTCGCCGAACGCCGCCGCGAGCAGGCGCTCGCACGCGATGTCGTGGGCGACCAGCCAGCGCCCGACCGCCAGCGCGCGGTCGCCGGTCAGCATCAGCGCGTCCTGCCCCGGCTCGTCGCCGTGGCCCTCGATGCGCGCCAGCGTCACCGCGTCCTTGGCGACGAGGTAGTCGCGGATGTGCCACAGCGCCGGCTCGCTGGTCGTGAGGTCGAGGTCGGCCGAGCCGGTGGCGAAGACGATCGGGCCGGGCAGCGCGAGCGTGCCGCGGTCGGTCATCGCGAAGTCGGTGGCGGGCACGCGCTCGCCGCTGGGCGGCGCGGGATCACCGACGGGCGGACCGGGCGGCGTCGGCGCGGGCTTGGCGGTGGGACCACAGGCGAGCGCCAGCAGCGCGGGCGCGATGACGAGAGCGGAGCGGCGCATCGTCCCATCGTCGCATACCATCGCCGCGATGAGCGCGACCGCGCCCCCCTGCCCGTGCGGATCGCGCCAGCCGGCCGCCGCGTGCTGTGACCCGCTCCTGGCCGGCGCGCCGGCGCCGACCGCGCTGGCGCTGATGCGCTCGCGCTACGTCGGCTACGTGCGCCAGGCGATCGACTACCTGCTCGCCACCCACGATCCGGCGACGGTCGCGACCGTCGATCGCGCCGCGCTGACCGCGTGGGCGCGCGACACCACCTGGGCCGGGCTGGAGATCGTCGAGACGCGCGCCGGCGGCCCGACCGACACCGCCGGCGAGGTCGAGTTCGTCGCCCACGGCCACCACCGCGGCCGCGCGTTCGCGCAGCGCGAGCGCTCGCGGTTCCGCAGGCTCGACGGGCGCTGGGTCTACGTCGACGGCGTCGCCCGCCCCGCCACGCCGCCCGGCCGCAACGAGCCGTGCCCGTGCGGCGGCGGCGCCAAGTACAAGCGCTGCCACGGGGGCTGACGCCTCGCAGCTCGTACCGCGTAGCCCCAGAGGAATAGCCTCGCTGGCGCTGGGCTAGACGACGACGTGGACGTTGCGCACCAGCTGCGCCATCAGGTCGTAGCCGTCCCAGAACCGCGCCAGCGCCAGCGCCTGGCCCACCGGCACCAGCCGGTCGATGCCGCGGCCGGCCAGCCGCTGCGCCAGCTCGATCAGCTCGTGGCGCGCGAAGCCGAAGTGGGTGAGCGTCTGATCGCGGCGCGAGATCCAGCGATCGAGGCTGGCCAGCGACGGCGCGACCGCCTCGAACAGCAGGCCGCCGCCGGGGTGCGCGCGGGCCAGGCCGTCGAGCCGATCGACCCGCAGCACGGTCAGGCCGGGCCCGAAGTCGGCGCGGCCGACGACCGGCCCGTCGAGCACCGCCTGGTGCGCGAACAGCTCGCGGGCCATCCGCACCGCCATCTCGGGCCGGTGGCCGCGCGCGGTGGCGACCGCCGCGACCGCGGTCCACAGCCGATCGCGCACCTCGGCGACCTCGGCGGCGGTGCCGACCCACAGGCACAGCCGCGGCGACGAGCACGCGCCCTGATCGAACCAGTAGATGTCGTTGTGCAGCTGCTCGGCCAGCCGGGTCAGGCCGGCGTCGTCGAGCTCGGCCACGCCGTCCGCGGCGAGCGCCAGCAGCGACCAGCGATCGGCGAAGGTGAGGTCGCGCCCGAACGGCGGCAGCGGCGCGCGCCGCACCGCGGCCACGGTGGCGTCGCCGCCCCAGATGATGCGCACCGCGGCCTGCGCCGAGCACGCGGCGGTGATCGCGTCGTCGTGGCCGTACTGGATCATCGCGACCCGCGCCCGCGCGTCGGCCAGCCCCGGCCGCGCCAGCAGCTCGTCGAGCAGCGCGCACAGGTGATCGACCACCGGCGAGGCCCGGCTCGACAGCCGCACCAGGTTGGTGTTGCCGGCCAGCACCGACAGCAGCCACGAGTACATGAAGATCGTGTCGACGTTGCCGGGCGGCACGTGGAACACCAGCCCGGCCGGCACCTGGACGACGTCGGGGCGGGCCAGCGCCTCGAGCTCGCGCCGCATGCGCGCCAGCTCGGCCTTGCGCATGAAGAAGCCCAGCGTCATCAGCTCGGGGTGGACCCGCGCCACCGGGTCGGCCATCAGCCGGGTCGAGAACTGGTGGCACAGCTCGAGCACGTCCTCGGCGTGGGGCTGGCCCGGCGGCGCCGCGGTCAGCCCGGCCAGCAGCTCGTCGAGGTCGACCTCGCCGCGCGCCGGCACCCGGCACAGCACCTTCATCGCATCACCTCGGCGGCGTGGGTGTCGCTGCAGCCGCGCAGCTCGGCGCGCGGCAACCGGCCGAGGATGCGCAGCGCGTTGCCATGGCGATCGCCGGGGCCGCCGTCGACGCGCTCGATCACGCCGAGGTCCTCGGTGAGGATCGAGTGGCCGGGGTAGCTGGTCGGCAGCGCGCTCAGGCACTGGATCACGCCCGGCGTGCCGGTCGGCACCGGCGCCAGCGTCAGCGGATCGCGGATGATCACGTCGGCGAACGCCGGCGGGTACAGGAGGCCGTCGTCGCCCTCGAGGAACACCGAGCCGACCTGCTCGACCATGCCGTAGAAGTTGTGGACGTGGGCCAGGCCGGTGGCGGCGGCCAGCCCGGCCTTGAACGTCGCGTTGTCGACCTGGCGCTCGACCAGCTTCTTCCAGCCGCCGGAGTGGATCAGCGTGCCGTGGCGCAGGTCGAGGCCGGCCGCCTTCACCTGCTCGTAGAAGTAGGCCCACACCATGTACGTGAAGCCGAACAGCAGGAACGGCGCGCCGCCGTGGCGGGCCAGGAACTCGTCGACGACGGCGCGATCGAGCCGCAGCTCGGCGTCGAGCGCGAACTTGGGCTGGGCGCCGAACGTCATCATCCCCAGCACGCCGGCGCCGCGCGCCGAGAACGACGTGCGATCGGACAGCACCGCGGCGTGATCGATCACCAGCATCGGGATCCGCTTGGGGCCGAGCACGTGGGTCATGATCCGCGCCAGCCCGCGGGCCTGGCGACGCGCGGTGTCGCGATCGAGGTAGATCCGGCTCGGCACCTGGCCGGTGGTGCCGCTCGAGGTCAGCGTGGTCGTCACCTGGTCGTCGGGCACCGACACCAGCCGGTGGCTCTTCCACAGCCCGACCGGCAGCCACGGCACCGCGGCCAGCGCGTCGGCGCGGCGGTCGCCGGGGCCGAGCACGTCGGTCAGCCGCTTGTAGGCCGGGCACGCGGCGCGGTGGTGGCGGGTCAGCGCGTCGAGCACCGGGATCAACCGCGCGGCCTTGTCGGCCTGCGGCTGCGCGTACAGCGGCGCCTCGATCACGGCGTCGATGCGCGCGGCGAGGTCGAGGTCGTCGCTCATGGCGCCTCGAGGGTACGGTAGTCGGGCTTGCCGCTGGGCAGCCGCGGCAGCGCGGCGATCGCCTCGACCACGAAGCCCGAGCCGTGCAGGCCGGTGCGCGCGGCCAGGTGCGCGCGCAGCGCCGCGGCGTCGACCGCGCCCTCGACGCACAGCCGGATGCGCTCGCCGGCCGGCACCGCCGCCACCGCCGCGCCGGCCGGCAGCGCCGCCGCCGCCAGCGCCTCGAGCTCGTCGAGGTTGACCCGCACGCCGAACAGCTTCGCGAACCGCGCGGCCCGGCCGGCCAGCCACAGGAAGCCGTCGGCGTCGACGCGGCCGCGATCGCCGGTGGCCAGCACGCCGCCCAGCTCGTCGCCGCGGGCGAGATCGGCGCGCGCGGTCGCGTAGCCCATCATCACGCTGGGGCCGGTGAAGACGACGTCGCCGACCTCGTCGGGCGCGGCGGCGCGGCCGTCGACCTCGACCCGCAGCGCGCTGCCCGGCACCGCGCGCCCGACCGAGCCCACCCGCGCCGGCAGCTCGGCCGGCGGCAGCACCGCGATGCGCGCGCAGGCCTCGGTCTGGCCGTACATCACGAACAGCCGGCCGCCGCGCGCGACGGCGACGCGGTGGAAGCGCTCGATCAGCGCCGGCGCCAGCGCGCCGCCCGCCTGGGTCAGCGTGGTCAGCGACGGCGGCGCCAGCTTGTCGAGGTCGAGCCGCGCGAGCATCTGGTAGCTGTATGGCACGCCGGCGAGCGACGTCACGCGGTGGCGGCGGCACGCGGCCCAGAAGCCGTCGCCGACCAGGCCGTCGTCGGTGACCAGCACGGTGGCGCCGGCGGCCAGGTGGCTGGCCACCACCGACCATCCGTACGAGTAGTGGATGGGCAGGCTGGTCGGCGCGACCTCGCCGGGCCCGATCCCGAGCGCCGCGGCGATCGCCGTCGCGTTGGCGACGACCGCGCCGCCGCTCAGCCGCACCAGCTTGTGGCTGCCGGTCGAGCCCGACGTCGACAGCAGGAGCGCGAGGTCGGGGTGCGCCGGCGCGCCGCCGCCCGGCGCCGCCAGCGCGCGACCGCGGATCACCTCGGGCCGGTACGCCGCGACCAGCGCCTGCGCGAGATCGTCGGCCAGCCGGCGATCGAACAGCGCCACCGGCACGCCGGCGTGCAGCGCGGCCAGCACGTCGACGATCGACGCCACGTCGTTGCCGGCGAAGACGAACGCCAGCCCGCCGGGCCCGGCCGCCGCCGCCAGCGCCGCGCCCGCCGCCGCCACCTCGGCGCGCAGCGCGGCGTAGGTGATCGCGCGATCGTCGCGCGCGTCGATCAGCGCCACCGCGTCGTCGGCGCCCGCCAGCAGCGCGGCCGCGCTCACGCCCGCAGCCCGCCGTCGCAGCCGATCACCTGGCCGGTGACGTAGGCCGCCAGATCCGAGGCCAGGAACAGCGCCACGCCGGCGACGTCGGCGGGCGTGCCGACCCGGCCCATCGCGATCGCGGCGGCGCGCTCGGCCTGCACCGCCGGCGGCAGCGCCCGCACCAGGTCGGTGTCGATGTAGCCGGGCGCGATCGCGTTGACCCGCACGCCCTGGGGCGCCAGCTCCTTGGCCGCCGACCAGGTCAGGCCGAGCAGCGCGGCCTTGCTGGCGGCGTAGACCGCCTGGCCAGCGCCGCCCTGGGTGCCGAGGATCGACGTGACGTTGATGATGCTGCCGCGGTGGTGGCGGGTCATCAGCCGCGCGCCGGCCTGCAGCACGTGGATCGCGCCCTTGGTGTTGACGTCGATCACCCGATCGATCATCGCCGGCGTCGCCATGCCGAGCAGCGCGCCCTCCATGACCCCGGCGTTGTTGACCAGCACGTCGAGGCGCTTCCACTGCGCGAACAGCGTCTGGAACCAGCCCTTCACCGCGGCCGGATCGGCGACGTCGCCGACCAGCGCCAGCGTGCGCACGCCGAACTCGGCGGCCAGCGCCGCCGCCTGCGCGGTCAGCGCCTCGGGATCGTGCAGGCCGTGCAGCGCGACGTCGGCGCCGTGGGCGGCCAGCGCGCGCGCGATCGCCTCGCCGATGCCGCGCGACGAGCCGGTGACCAGCGCGGCGCGGCCGGCCAGGAGCGGAGGCTCAGATCGCCACGCCATGCTTGCCGACGATCGTACACGCCACCGCGAAGCTCGACATCGCGATCACGTCGTCGGTGTCGAGCATGATGTCGAACTCGGCCTCGATGGTCGCCACCAGCTGCATGTGGGCCACCGAGTCCCACTGCGGCACCGCCCGGTAGGCGAGGTCGTCGACGGCGGCGTCGCCGGCCAGCCCGAGCGCGGTGCGGAACGCCGCGCGCAGCCGATCGCGTGGTTGGCTCATGGCGGCGGAAGGTAGGGCGCGCGCGCCCGACGGTCAACCGGTCGCGGCGCGGCCGGCGGCGGTCACGGCCCGGCCACCCCGTAGGCCAGCTCGGCCACCAGCAGCGCCGCGGGATCGTCGCCGAGGCGGGCGGCGACGCCGAGGAAGCCGGGCAGCGCGCGGGCGCCGTCGCGAGCGCCCAGCGCCAGGCCGAGCCCGACGGTCAGCGTGACGTCGCGCCGCGGCTCGGCGGCCAGCGTGTAGCGGCGGGCGCGCAGCCGGACCTCGCCGCGGGTGGCGGCCCGGGCCGGCCAGGCGGCGCTGGCGTCGAGCGCGAGGTCGTCGGTGAGGTGGCGCGGCGCGGGGTCGTAGGCCAGGAGGTACGCGCCGGCGGCGTCGAGCTCGACGCGCAGCCGCAGGTCGGGCGTCGGCGCCGCCCGCACCGCGATCGTCGGGGTCGCGAAGCGGGTGACGTCGCCCCACCGCACCAGCAGGTGCAGCCCCAGCTCGACGGCGCCGTCGCCCAGCGGCAGCTCGGCGCGGTAGCCGGCGACCCGCAGGATCTGGCGATCGTCGTCGCCGGCGTCGGGCGCCTCGAGCTCGATCGACGTGACGTGGTGGCGCAGCTCGGCGCAGCCCCAGGCGGCGCGGGGCCCGCGGCTCAGGAGGTCGAGCCCGAGGCGGTCCGACGCGGTCGGCGCGATCGTGAACCGCGACGTCATGATCGCGAGCTCGAGCCCGCCGTCGGGGCAGGCCGCCGCCGGGCGCGCCGCGGCGAGGGCCGCCGCCAGGCCCACCGCCGCCGCGACGCGGCTAGAACGCGTGGGCATGGCCGATCCCGATCGTGAGCTGGGTGAGGCGTCCGGCGACGACCGCGTCGGCGAACTGGAAGCGCGCGAGCTGGGTGCCGACGTCGGCCCACAGCACGAACCGCCCGCCGCGGCGCGCGCCGAGCGTGAGCTGCGCGGTCAGGCCGACGGTCACGGCGAAGCCGTGGACGCTGACCCGCTCGTCGACCTGCTTGGAGGCGCAGTCCTCGTCGCGATCGCACGGCACGGTGGCGGTGCGGTCGCCGCTGATCGTCCCGGCCATGAGCCCGCCGCGGGCGCCGAGCTGGAACCACCGGGTCGCCACCGGCAGCCACGCGACGCTGGGTCCGGTGAGCAGCAGGCTGTCGTGGTGGCCGTCGGCGGTGTCGACGCCGGCGCAGCTCAGCACCAGCTCGGCCCCGAGCCGCCCGAACCAGCCGCCCATGCGGATCCGGCAGCCGCCGCCGCTGGCGTGCAGGCGCGCGCCGAGGTCGCCGGTGATGCTCGGCGCCGGGCCCGAGCCGATCGCGACGAGCGAGCCGCCGTCGAGATCGCCGGCGCGCGCGGGCGCGGCGACGCCGGCGAGCCATCCGAGGAGCAGCAGCAGGCGTGACGCGCCAGACACGCGGGGTCACTTCAGCAAGGGCGCGGCCAGCGCCGTCCGTGGCGCGTCGCGGGGTTGCGCGTCGCGACTCGCCGCCGACGCGGCCGATCGCGACAGGCGTGTCGCGACAGTCATGTCACGACCGGCATGTCACCCGTCCACCCGCGGCGGGACGGCGTATGCTGCCGCCGCGATGACGCCCGACCAGTACCTGCAATCGCAGCTCATGCCGATGCTCCAGCCCGGGGAGCAGGTGCTGCACACCGCGTACATGCGCCGCCAGCCCGGCCTGCTGGTGCAGATGCTGTTCATCGGCGGCCTGCTGCTGTTCCTGATCACCAGCGCGTACTTCGTCGTGCTCACCAACCGCCGGCTGATCTTGATCCGCACCAAGATGAGCTTCTGGAGCGGCGGCCCGAAGCTGATGAACCTCGGCGTCGAGCAGTGGGACGTGCGCAACCTGCGCGGCTGCACCACCAGCGGCTTCGCCAACAACCGCTCGATGACCTTCCAGATGCACGACGGCCGCAAGGACACGCTGCGGATCTCGCCGTGGAACCGCAAGGTCTACGGGACGCCGGAGTTCCTCGCGCAGGTGCCGGGCCTGATCAACAGCGGCCAGCTGCAGCAGCTGGCGATGGCGGCGGGGCCGGCGCCGATGCCGCCCGCGCCGCCGCAGCTGGCGGCCGGCCCGTTCGCGCCGGGCACCCGGGTGACGATCACCGCGCCCGACGGCAGCCGCTACCCGGCCACCGTCGTGACCTTCGCGCAGGGCCAGTACCAGTGCACGCTGGGCGACGGGGCGACGCACTGGTTCCCGGCGCCCAGCGTCGGCGTGGCGTGACCACCGCCCACGCCTTCGCCCGCGAGGTGGTGCTGACCACCGACCTCGCGACCAAGCTGGCGCCGGCGCCGGCCGGGCTCACCGTCGACGCCGAGCCGGGCACGCCGGAGTGGCTGCCGGGCCCCGGCCGGCCGCCCGGCCTCGAGCCGCGCCGCGGCCGCGAGGTGTCGGTGCCGCCGATCGAGGGCATGCGCGATCGCGATCAGCGGGCGCGCATCCTCCACGCGATGGCCAACCACGAGCTGCAGGCGGCCGAGCTGTTCGCGTGGGCGCTGTGCGGCTTCGCCGACGCGCCGCGCGGGTTCCGCACCGGGCTGTGGACGATCCTGGCCGACGAGCAGCGCCACGCCCGCGCCTACTTCGCCCGGGCCGAGGCGCTGGGCCGCGGCCCCTTCGACTGTCCGGTCACCGGACACTTCTGGAACTACCGCGAGCGGCTGACCTCGCCGCTGGCGTTCGTGTGCACGATGGGGCTGACGTTCGAGAACGCCAACCTCGACCTGGCGGCGGCATACGCCGCGGCCGCGCGCGCCGCCGGCGATCCCGAGACCGCGGCGATCCTCGACGAGGTGGCCGCCGACGAGGTCGACCACGTGCGGTTCGCCGCCACCTGGGTCGGCAAGCTGGCGCCCGACGCGTCGGCGTGGGCCACCTACCAGCGGGTAGTGACGTTCCCGCTCGGGGCCAGCCGCGCCCGCGGCGTCGAGCTCGACGTCGCCGCCCGCCGGCGGGCCGGGCTCGACGACGAGTTCATCGCCGGGCTGGCCGCCGCCGAGCCGACCCGCCCGGGCGGCGCGCCGCGGGCCCGGACGCCGCGGCGCTCATGACCCGGCTGATCGTCGGCAACCTCGACTGCGAGGTGGCCTGGGCCGGCGGGCCGGCGCTGCCGGCGGCGGTGACCGCGCGGCTGGCGCTGCTGGCGACGACGCTGCGGGTGTTCGCCGACCACGACGACGATCGGCTGTGGCTGCCGGCGCCGGTCGCGCCGACCGCGGTGCCGGTCGACGGCGCGCCGCGGCCGCGGCTCGAGCACGGGCCGCTGCGCCTGGCCGGCGCGCGCCGCCTGACCGCGTGGGGCGCGCTGGCCGCGCCCGCGCACGATCGCGATCACGATCACGCGCACGCTCACGATCACGCGCCGCCGCCCGCCGACGCCAGCTGGCGCGAGCTGGTGCGCGCGCTGCCGCCGCCGCCCGCGGCGATCGCCCGGGCGGCCAGCGATCGCCGCCTCGCGCTGGCGCTCGCCGCCGAGCTCGGCGTCGCCCTGCCCGGCGCGCGCGCGGTGGCCAGCGTCGACGAGCTGCGCGAGCACCTGGCCGCCGGCGGCGCCGCCGCCAGCCCGACCGGCGCGTGGGTGGCCAAGGCGCCGCTCACCGCAGCCGGCCGTGATCGGGTGCGCCGCGTCGGCCCCGACGTCGACGCCGCCACCGCGACCCGGCTGACCCGCTTGCTGGCCGTGCACGGCGCGCTGGTCGTCGAGCCGTGGATGGCGCGCACGCTCGACGTCGGCCAGGCCGGCGTCGTGCTCGCCGCCGATCGCGCGCTGGTGTTGCCGCCGCACCGCGGCGTCTGCGACAGCGCCGGCGTGGTGCGCGCGCTGCTGATCGACGACGCCGCCGCGCTGCCGCCGGCCCACGCCCGCGCCCTGGCCGCGGCCACCGCCGCGGTCGCGGCGCGGCTGGGCGCGCTCGGCTACCGCGGGCCGTTCGTCGTCGACGCCTTCGCCCACGCCGACGGCTTCCACCCGCTGGGCGAGATCAACCCGCGGCTGACGTTCGGGCTGGTGGCGCGGGCGTGGGCCGAGCACGTCGACCAGCCGCTGCTGCTCGGCCTCGGCGGCCCGCCGCCGCCCGGCGCTCGCGCGCTGGTCGCGGCGCCCGACGGCAGCCCCGCGGCCTGGGCTCACGCCGGCTCGTCGTCGTCCTTGTCGAGCGCGGTCGCGTCCTTGTCGAAGCCGAGCTTGGCCAGCCGGTAGCGCATCGAGCGGAAGCTGATGCCGAGCAGCTGCGCCGCCTTCTTGCGCACGCCGCCGGCCTTCTCGAGCGCGCGCGCCACCCACGCCCGCTCGTAGTCGGCCACCAGCCGATCCAGATCGACGCCCTCGGCGGGCAGCTCGACGGCGCTGCTGGCCTCGACGGCGCTGCGCACGGCGGTGGTGCGCAGCCGCGGCAGGTCGTCGACGTCGATCTCGTCGGCCGGCGCCAGCGCGACCGCGCGCTCGATGACGTTCTCGAGCTCGCGGACGTTGCCGGGGAAGTCGTAGTCCTCGAGCAGCTTGCGCGCGGCGGCGCTGACCGTGATCGTCCGCCCCAGCTCCTTGGACTGCCGCTTGAGGAAGTGATCGACGAGCAGCGAGATGTCCTCGCGGCGCTGCCGCAGCGGCGGGATCCGCACCTCGATGACGTTGAGCCGGTAGTACAGATCCTGGCGGAACGCGCCGCG
Source organism: Myxococcales bacterium (assembly GCA_016794525.1). GTDB lineage: Bacteria > Myxococcota_A > Polyangia > Haliangiales > Haliangiaceae > UBA2376. The sequence continues at coordinate 29,808 of JAEUJY010000152.1, read as the reverse complement.
GGCGACCTCGTCCTCGAGCTCGCGGTTGGTCGCGGCGACGACCCGCACGTCGACGTCGAGCTCGGCGGTGCCGCCGACCGGCTTGACCTTCTTCTCCTGCAGCACGCGCAGGAGCTTGACCTGCAGGCCCAGCGACAGCTCGCCGATCTCGTCGAGGAACAGCGTGCCGCCGTCGGCCTCGCGCACCAACCCCGGGCGATCGGCGACCGCGCCGGTGAACGAGCCCTTGACGTGCCCGAACAGCTCCGACTCCATCAGCTCCTCGGGGATCGCGCCGCAGTTGACCGCGACGAACCGCGCGCCGGCGCGGCTGCCCTCGGTGTGCAGCGCGCGCGCCACCAGCTCCTTGCCGGTGCCGCTCTCGCCGGTGATCAGCACGCTGGTGCGGGTCGAGTGGATCTTGCCGATCAGCTCGAACACCCGCTGCATGCCCTTGCTGCGCCCCAGCAGCTGGGCCATGCGCACGCGGCCCGCGACCTGATCGCGCAGCGCCGCGTTCTCGGCGACCAGCGCCCGCTTCTCCAGCGCGCGGTCGATGACCGCGTTGATCTCGTCGACCTTGAACGGCTTGGTCAGGTAGTCGTAGGCGCCCTGCTTCATCGCCGCCAGCGCGGTGTCGGCGGTGGCGAACGCGGTCACCAGGATGACCTCGGTGTCGGGGTGGTGGGCGCGCACCTCGCGCAACAGGCCCAGCCCGTCGAGGGCGCCCGGCATGCGCAGGTCGGTCACGACGACGTCGGCCGGGCGCGCGGCCAGCGCGGTCACCGCCGCGGCGCCGCTGGCGGCCAGCTCGACCTCGTGCCCGGCGCGCCGCAGGCAGATCGCCAGGAAGTCGCGCATCGAGGCTTCGTCGTCGACGACGAGCACGCGTCCCATGGCACCACTGTACCAAGGTCCCCGGTGGCTGACGGCCGACGCGGCCGACAATCGCTGACGCGCGGCTAGCGGCGGCGCGCGACGACGACCAGGAAGCCGCCCAGGTCGCGGGCGATCGGTCGGTCGGCCAGCAGGCCCTCGGCCTTGCGCACCACCGCGCCGACCACCGGGATCTGGTGGACGTAGGACACCGGCGTGACGATGCGGATGCCGCGCGACGTGACCCACTCGAGCTCGGGCGGCAGGTAGCTGGCGATGTCGGCCTTGGTGTCGTAGCGGGTGTAGACCGCCTCGTCGTTGGTCGCGGTCGACACCGCGGTGGCCGGCTTGAGCGCCTTGACCAGGCGGCGGATCGAGCGCGCGTTGTAGAACTCGGCCAGCACCCAGCCGCCGGGGCGGACGACGCGCGCCATCTCGCGCATCGCCGCGCCGATGTCGACGATGTGGGCCAGCACCTTGTACGAGTAGGCGACGTCGACCGACGCGGTCGCCACCGGCAGCACGGTCGCCGACGCCTGCACCACCGGCAGGCCGCGCGCGACCGCCTTGGCCAGCATGCCGCCCGACAGATCGACGCCGACCGCCGAGCGCGCGAACTGCGCGACCCGGCCGAGGATGAGGCCGGTGCCGCAGCCGACCTCGAGGACGTCCTTGTCGCGGCCGTAGCGCTCGACCAGCTCGACCTCGAGATCGTCGAGCATGCGGTGGTAGCCCTTGCCGCGCTCGCGCTCGTACCAGCCAGCGAAGTCGTCGTAGTAGGTGCGGTTGTCGAGCGCGGCCATCGCGGCGGTGCTTAGCACGCGGCGCGGCGCCGCGGCTACGGACGCCGCACCAGCGCGGTCAGCGGCACGTCGGGCGACGCGGTGCGCGCCGGGGCCGCGGCCCGCGGCGGCAAGAGCGTCTCCAGCTCGAACACCACCGCCGCCAGCCCCGCGCCGGCCGTCGGCACCGCCGCCGCGCGCGCCAGGGCGTGGGCCGCCGACGCGACCACGCCCCAGCCCTCGAGGGCGGCGCGGCCGGCGCGGTACTCGGCGATCACCGCCGCCAGCGCGGCCGCGACCGCCGCCGGCGCGCCGTCGAGGACGACCGCCAGCGCCGCGGCCTCGGCCTCGAGCGCCGCCAGCCGCGCCGGCGGCAGGTCCGGCAAGGTCGCCACCAGCGCGGTGGCCTCGGTGTCGATCAGCTGCGCGCGGGCGGCGACATCCACGCGGTCAGCCTAGCAGCGTCGCGGCCGCCGCGGTGACCTCGGCCAGCCGCCCCTCGAGCTCGCGGCGGCGCTCCGCCACCAGCTGCGGCTGCAGGTCGGGGTGCAGCGCCCGCGCCAGCCGGCGGTACGCGCGCTTGATCGCCTCGCGATCCGCGGCCTCCTCGACGCCCAGCACCCGGGCCGCGGCCGCCTTGCGCGGATCGATCGGCGCGCGGTGCGGCCCCGAGTCGAACGCGCCGATGCCGGCCTCGACCAGCCCGCCGACCTGTCGCATGAAGTGCAGGAACGCCAGCAGCCGGAACCGCGGCGTGCGCGCCAGCGGCCAGATCTGATCGAGGCGCCGCGGCTGCGCCATCGCCGCCAGGATGCGGCGGTCGGCCTCGTCGAGCATCGCCGCCGGCGGCGCCAGCTCGGGGCGGATCGACAGCCGCGCGCCGGCCAGCTGCGCGGTCAGCGCCTCGGCGCGGGTCGCGTCGACCTGCGACTCGAGGTGGCGCCGGGCCCACGCCGCCAGCGGCACGGTGCGCGACGCCGGCACCGGCGGGGCCGCCGCGACGCCGCCGTCGAAGCGCGCCACGCCCGGCCCCAGCACCGCCAGCCGCGCCAGCCGCACCAGCCCCGCGCGCGCGTCGTCGGCGCACAGCGCCCCGCGCCGCAGCACCAGCACCTCCGACCGATCGCGATCGTCGGTCAGCGTCAGGATCCCGGTCGCCTCGTTGCGCCCGAGCCGGTACACCAGCCGCGCGAACTCGCCGCGCTCGATGCGCTCGCCAGCCGCAGTCATCGCCCCCCATGTAGGGGCGCCTCCCCCGCCCGGGCAACTTTTCGCCCCCGCCCCCGCTACCTCACGCCCTCACCCGCGCAGCACGCGCTGTGCGTAGTCTTCACTCACCCGCGCAGCACGATCTCCGTGTTCTCCACCTCACCCGCGCAGCACGCTCTGGGCCGTTTCGGGTGGGGGCCCCGGCGAATGCCGGGGGAGGGTTCTTGCGAAAAACCCTCTCTGAATCACATGTAACCGGTCTTGCGCCGCTCGTTGATGAACTCGGTGACGGTGCCCTTCACGTCCTCGCGGAACGAGACGAAGCCCTCGGCGATCTCGCGCAGCGAGGTCACGGCCGGCTTGTTGTCGCACTCGACGAGCGAGGTCGCGCCGCGCGACAGCTGCCGGGCGCGCTCGGCGGCCAGCACCACCAGCGCGAAGCGGTTGGGGACCTTCTCGAGACAGTCTTCGACGGTAACGCGGGCCATGGGGGGCGCATAGTAGCGGTCGGTCCGTCGGTGTCAAGCCGGCTCGACACCCGGCCGCCGCGAGGGTAGGCTCATCTCTGACGCCACGCGCGAGGGATCGCGTGTCACCGGGCGTTGGAAGCGCGTAGCCTATCTATGAGCCCCCGGCTCCCGACCCAGCCGACCGACCGCCCCGCCCGCACGCTCGATCTCGACTGGGATGCCCTCGAGATCGCCGTCGAGCGCAACGCCACCGACACCGAGAGCTTCCTCGATCTCACGACCGGCAAGGTCGTGACGATCACCGCCGGGGAGGTCGAGGCCGCGGTGCGTCGACAGGAGGTCGCCGACAACCCGCGCGGCTACCTGCGCATCGAGCCCGCCTCGTCGCGCGAGCAGTACCGCTGGATGGAGAAGTTCGTCGGCTCGGTCGCCGACCTCGGGCTGCGCGACCGGCTGATCATGTCGATCGACGGCAAGGGCGCGTTCCGCCGCTTCAAGGACGTGCTGCTGGCGTTCCCCGCCGAGCGCGAGCGCTGGTTCAGCTACCGCGCCGAGCTGCTCCACTGGCACATCCACAACTGGCTCGAGGGTCACCACATCAGCGGCGCCAACCCGCCGCCGTGGGGCGAGGTGCGGCCGCCGCCCGAGCTGCCGGTCGTCGAGGGCAAGCCGGTCACCCACGGCGCCGAGGCCCCCGGCGAGGCGCTGCGCCGCCGCGCCCGCGAGCTGATCGAGGGCATCCCGGCGATCGATCTGCCCAGCGCGATCGCGTTCCTCGAGTTCCTGCGCGCGCGGGCCACCGACGCGGCGGCCCGCGACCGCGACGACGACGACGTCAGCGACGCGTCCGGCGATCCGCAGCGCGCGGCGTGACCGCGCGGCGGCGGTGATGCCGTCTCCGACATCTGCGCACACCGCGCACCGTCGGTGAGGCTCGATCGGCGTTGCCATGCGCGCGCGCCGGTCGTAGCGTCGCGGCCCATGCGCTCGCCTGTTCGCTCGCCCCTGTCGTCCACCATCGCGTCGGCCCTCGCGCTGGTCGCCTTCGGCGCCTGCGCCTCCGGCAGCAGCACCGGCGACGACGTGAACATCGACGCCGCGCGCATCGACGCGCGCCCGGTCGACGCGGCCGACCAGCCGGTCGACGCGCCGGATCAACCGATCGACGCCCCGCCGACGCCGGTCGACGCCGCCGCCACCGACGCCGCCGCCACCGACGCCGCCGCCACCGACGCCGCCCCGCCGGTCGACGCCGCGACGCCCATCGACGCGGCGACGCCGATCGACGCCGCGCTGCCGATCGACGCCATGCCGATCGACGGCGGCACCACGACCGTGCCCGACACCTGCGCCCAGGCGCAGAACATCACCGCCGCCGCCGCGACGCCGTCGGGGACCACCGTCACCGGCAACACCACCGGTGCGGCGGACGACGTGTCGAGCCCGACCGGCACCTGCACCGGCTACGTGCCCGACGGCCCCGACCACGTCTACATGGTCACGCTCAACGCCGGCCAGATGGTCACCGCCACCGCGACGCCGACCACGTCGTGGGACATCTCGCTCGAGCTGGTCACGCCGTGCTCGACCTCGCCGGCCTGCCTCGCCGGCTCCGACTCCTCGATCTCGGGCGCCGAGACCGCCAGCTACACCGCGACCGCGGCCACGACGGTCTACGTGGTCGTCGACGGCTACAACCCGGGCGTCGCCGGGCCGTACTCGCTCCTGGTCCGCATCCAGTAGCCGCGCGCTAGTCGCGCGGCGGCGGCGCCCAGATCCAGCCGTCCTCGACGAACGGCGCGCCGGCCTCGGGCATCGTCCACTCGTCGCGCGCCCACAGGTACGCGGTGTACGCGGCGATCAGCGAGTCGAAGCAGTGGTCGTTGGACAGCGCGTCCTCGCGCGCCAGCCGGCTGGCCGGCGCGAACTCGAGGTCGCCCAGCGCCTCGACCAGCGCCGCCCGGGTCTCCCAGGGGTCGGCGTCGCGCTTGTAGCCCCGGGCCCGCCGCCGGTCGAACAGCGCGGCGATCGTGGCGGCCGGCGAGACCTCGAGCAGGTTTTGATGCAACGCGAAGCCGGCCCGCACCAGCCGGCGGCGCAGGTGGGCCGCGCGCGCCGCGACCAGGCCGACCGCGTGGCCGACCTGGCTCGCCGGCAACAGGCCGCGCTCGTAGCAGAGCACCAGCTCGGTGGCGCGGTGGGCGTAGGGCTGCACCCGCCAGCGGCCGCGCGGCGGCTCGGGCAGCGCCCGATTCTGGGCGCCCACCACCGCGGCCACCGCGGCCCCCTCGACCATCGCCCGCCCCTCGGTCCGCTGCCACACCACCGCCGGGTCGACGCAGGCCTCGACCCCGGGGCACGCCGGCACGACGCACCGGGCGCACGCGGGAGCCGTGAGCGGCGCGTTGATCGCGACCACCAGATCGTCGCCCAGCGACGCCACGAACTCGAGCAATGTCGCGTCGATCCACGGCTCGCCGCGATGGCGGGTCGAGACCGCCAGGACCCGGGCGCGGGGCTCGCCCCCGGCCGCGCTGGCGACCAGGTGAGTCACCGCCGTCGTCTTGCCCCGGGCCCCCCCGAGGTCGACGCCGACGAAGCCGGTGAAGCGCCGCGCCATGGATCGTTTCTAGCCGGTTTGGCGGCAGCTGGCCATGCGTTCGCTTTCGAGATCCGCGGGATCACAAGGGGCACGCCGCGGCGTGACAAAACCTGCATTCCCGGTGTAAGCACGGTCCGGGGTCGACGTTCTACGTCCGCCGCTTTGCATGGCCATCGACCGCATCGCCTCGTTCCGGGCGCTCATCGCCAAGGCTCCGCAGGATCCATTCCCGCGGTACGGCCTGGCCATGGAGTTCCGGAGCCGCGGCGAGCTCGAGGCCGCGGCCGCCTCGTTCGAGGAGCTGATCGCGGCGTTCCCGGACTACGTCCCGAGCTACCTGATGGCGGGTGGGGTGGCGAGCAAGCTCGGTCGCACCGACCAGGCGCGCACCCTGTTCCAGCGCGGGATCGAGGTCGCGACGGCGCGCGGCGACTCGCACGCGCGGGGCGAGCTGCAGTCGGCGCTCGCGGAGGTCGCGTGACCCGCCCCGCTATCGCGGCGCTCGTGGCCCTGCTCCTGGCGCTGGTCGCCGCGGGCTGCGGCAGCAAGCGCGCCGCCACCACCCCGGCGGATCCCGCCGGTGGCGCCGCCTATGGCGGCGATACGTATGGCGCGAGCGAGCCAGCCGGCGAGCCGCGACCTGACCCGTCTGGGAGTGACCCGGACGGGTACTGACCTTCCGGCGATCGCCGGTCTTGGCGCGGACTTCCGCGCAGTCTTGTAAGGAGAATCCCATGAAGAAGTTCGCGATCCTCGTTGTTGCTTGCGCCCTCGCCGTCGGTACCGCCGCCTGCTCGAAGAAGAAGGCTGCGACCACCCCGGCTCCCGACACCACCACCGAGACCGGCGGCGGCTCGATGGGCGGCGACGCCTACGGCGGCGACGCCTACGGCGGCGCGGCGAACCCCTGCGAGGGCGCCAACCCCTGCGGCATGTGAGCCGCTAGAGCGCGCTGCGCCGATCGCGGCAGGCGCGCTCGCACGTGACGGCATCGGGCCGCCGCAAGGCGGCCTTGTCGTCGGAGCCGGGGTGGAGAAATGGTAGACTCGGGGGTCTCAAAAGCCCCTTCCCTCGCGGGAGTGTCGGTTCGAGTCCGACCCCCGGCACGTGTTTAAGAGAGGGTTTTTCGCAAAAACCCTCCCCCGCCTGTTACTTGGAGGGGCTTTCGCAAAGCCCCTCCCCCACAAGACGTGGGGCCCCCACCCGAAACGCGAGAGCGTTCAGCGGAGTTGGGGGGATGACCGCCATCCGAACGCGAGAGCGTTCTGCGGAGGGGCCGCAATGCGGAGCCCCCAACCTCGTGCGCGATGGCACATCGGTGCGGGGCTTGTTGCGTGCGCGGACGGGCGGCGGGACAATTCGCGTCCATGAAGTCCTTCGGATCGATCGCGCTGGTCCTGGTCGGTGCGTGTGCCTCGGCGGGCAGCGGCGACGACGGCCCGATCGACGCGCGCACCGACGCGGCGCGGATCGACGCCGTGGGCGTGACCGACGCGCCCGACGTCGATGCGCCGAGCATCGACGCCGCGAACGTCGACGCGGCGAGCGTCGACGCGGCGAGCATCGACGCGGGCACCGTGGATGCGCCCACGCCCATCGACGCGCCGACGCCGATCGACGCGCCGACGCCGATCGACGCGCCGACGCCGATCGACGCGCCCGGGTGCACGACCACCACGCAGCAGCTGCTGGTCAACGCCAACCTCGACGCGACGCCGCGCGCGACCGGCTGGGTCGAGACCGTGATCGACCCGCTGTACCCGCCGATCACCGCCGACACCGGCGGCGTCGCCGCCGACACCGCCCCCAACCGGATGTGGCTGGGCGGCCTCACCAGCGGCTCCGACGCGGCGGTCCAGACCGTGACCATCCCCGCCGGCACCACCGCGCTGGTGCTGCGCGGCAAGTACGACGTGCGCACCAGCGAGACCGGCGGCGTCTACGACACCGCCGCGGTCGAGATGCTGTCGTCGACCGACGCGGTGCTCGAGACCGCGATGTCGCTGACCAACCAGGGCGCGCTGACGGCGTGGACCAACTTCACGTTCACGTTCGCCACGCCGCACGCCGGCCAGACCGTGAAGATCCGGTTCCGGTCGACCAACGACTTCTCGCTGGAGACGTCGTTCTTCTTCGACACCCTCGCCCTCGACGCGACGGTCTGCCAGTAGCGCGCCTCCCGCGCTACACTGACGGCGTGCACCGGCGCGCGCTCGTGTTCGTGGTCCTGGCGCTGGTCGGGTGCTCGAAGGCGTCCGACGAGAGCCGCACCAAGCGCGCCCCGACGGCGCCGCCGCCGCCCACCGTCGAGATCCCGGCCACCCTGAAGATCGAGGTGAGCATCGACGGCGCGCCCGCGCCGGCCGTCGACGCCGCGCGCCTGCTCGCGCTGCCACCCGACTTCGCCGACGCCGAGCGCAAGGCGTGGCGCCTGACCTCGCTGGTGCCGGCGTTCAACGCCCCCGGCCGCACCATCGAGGCGGTCGGCCCGAGCGGCATGACGCTCAAGCTGGACGCGCCGACCTCGGCCACCGCCACCGCGCCCGTCCTGTTCCTCACCCGCCGCGGCGACATCGTCGTCACCGTGCTCGACCCCGCGCAGCCGTTCCCCGAGTACCACGGCCAGGGCGGCCGCCTCCGCCGCCCCGGCGATCAGCAGCCGCACCTCTCCCCCGTCACCGCCCTCCGCGTCGCCGGCCCCTGAGCGTGTGGGCGAGGGGCGCCCCCGCCGAGGCCTGACGATCGGATGGGGATCGTCAGACCTGCCTGACGATCGGATGGGGATCGTCAGAGCTGGCCACCGTGAGGAACCGCTACCCGACCGCAACCCCTCGGGACGAAACGCGAATCGGGTGACGTTTTTGGGCACCGCGCGCGCCGCGATTCGTCGCTCGCCGCGCCGGGGTGAGCGGTCGGTCGCCAGAGATCAACGAGTTGGCGGCGGGTAAGGCATGGCACATCCGCTGCACTAAGGGTCTGGCGTGAGGGATCGCGGATTCACGCTGGTGGAGCTCATGATCGCCGTGGCGATCGTCGGCATCCTCGCGGCGGTCGCCATCCCGCAGTTCACCAAGACCACTCGCAAGGCGCGCGGCGCCGAAGTCAACGCGGTCTTCGCCGAGCTCCGGCAGCGCCAGGAGGAGTACCACCTCGCCAACGGCGTGTACTTCTCGACCGGCACCGGCGAGACCGACACCTACCCCGCCACGCCGGGCCGCACCGCCCAGGTGGCCACCACGCCGCCCGCGTCGTGGACCTCGCTCAAGGTGCGGCTCACCAACGAGAAGCTCTACTGCGGCTACGTCGTCATCGCCGGCGCCGCCGGCAGCGCGACCGGCCTCGGCACCAAGGCCGGCGAGTTCGGCCTGGTCAACGCCCCGACGACCGACTGGTACTACCTGCTCGCGCACTGCGACCTCGACGGCAACGCCACCCGCGACAGCTACTACTTCAGCTGGAGCGGCGACACCGCGGTGAAGAAGCAGAACGAAGGCTTTTGAGCGCGGGATCCGCGCTCGCGATTTCGAACCGGCAGCCACGCGTGTGGCCCGGGCAATCCAACCGGCCACAGGCCACCACGCACGAAAGGACTCTCACCATGATCAAGATCTCTCGCAAGGCGCAGCGCGGCTTCACCCTCATCGAGCTCATGATCGTCGTCGCCATCATCGGCATCCTGGCGGCCGTCGCGATCCCGCAGTTCCTCGACTACATGAAGTCGAGCAAGCGCAGCGAGGCGATGTTGAACCTGAACTCGATCGAGAAGGGCGCCGGCGCCCGCTTCGCCGAGGATTCGGCCTTCCCGAACCTCACCGCGGGATTCACGCCGGGCACGGCGTGCTGCAACCAGGCGGGCAAGAAGTGCGCGGTGGTGCAGACCGACTGGGTCGGCCCGGCCGGTACGCCGACCGCGTGGGACGAGCTCAACTTCGAGATGGTGAAGCCGTTCCTGTTCCAGTATGACTACACTCCGAACGGTGGTGGCGCGGGCTTCGTCGCACGCGCCCGCGGCGACCTCGACTGCGACACCACGACGGTCGACTACACGCTCACCGCCACCACGACCGGCGGCAACCCGGCCTACGCCATCCAGAAGCCGGCGCGTGGTGACTGATTCGCTGGCAGCCTGACTGACGCGCGACGCGGCCACCTCGGGTGGCCGTCGCCATTTTCGGCGGGGCCCATGTACACTCGTGGCGTGCGACTCGGAAGCCTCGCCGGACCGGTGGTCGCGCTGGCGCTGATCGCCGGCGCGCAGGCGGTGGGCAGCGCGGCCAACGCCGAGCGCAAGGCCACCGCCAAGCAGACCACCGAGCCCTACGCGCCGTCGCCCGGGGCGGCGCGCATCGCCTCGCTCGGCTACCGCGAGGCGATGGCCGATCTGCTGTGGGTCCGCGCGCTGGTCGCGTTCGGCGGCGAGGTCGACCCCAGCGCGCGCTCGATCCGCGGGCTGGTCGAGGCCATCGCCGCGCTCGACCCCGCGTTCGAGGAGCCGATGGAGTGGGGCGCGCTGGCGATGCAGAGCTTCACGATGGCGCTCACCCAGGACGACTACCTGCAGGTGCTGCGCGTGCTCGACGAGGCGATGGCGCGCTTCCCCAAGAACTACCACCTGCCCCAGCGCGCCGGCGAGATCTACGCCATGCGCCTGAAGTCGGATGACCCGGCGCAGGTGCGCGCGTGGAAGGCCAAGGGCGCCGCGCTCCTGGCGCGGGCGATCCGGATACCAGGCGCGCCCAAGTCGCTGGGCACGTGGGTCGCGCACCTGCAGACCGAGCTCGGCCAGCGCGACACCGCGATCCGCGATCTGCGCGAGCTGCTCCTGTACACCACCGATCGCGAGTCGCGGCGGCGCCTGGTCGAGAAGCTGGCCAAGCTCTCCAACACGTCGACCGAGGAACTGACGGCGGAGATCGACTCCGAGCGCCGCAAGTTCAACGAGGCGTGGGATCGCGACCGCCCCGAGCTGCCGCCCTCGATGTTCGTCCTGGTCGGTCCCCCCCGCCCGGCCTACTTCGATCCGGCCACGCTCGCCGACGATCCCTCGATCCCCCTCGTCGAGCCCACGCCGCTCTTGCCGCCCCTCGCCGACGACGTCGGCGAGGTCACCGCCCCGTAGCCACCCGGCAGGAACGCAAGCGCGAGGAAGTGCGCGGTGCGGCCGCGAGCCCCTCGCGCCTCGCCACCCCGCCCGGCAGAAACCACCACGGGCTTCGGAGCAGTCGGGGCCTCGCTCTGGGCCGTTTCGGGGCGGCCAACCTCCCCGACCACCGCTGGCGGAACATGTGGGACCGTGAGTCCCCTGCCGCCACCTGGGCCCCCGGCGCATGCCGGGGGAGGGTCTTTTCGAAAGACCCTCTCTTTGTCACTGCGGCAGGCGGTCGGAGAAGTCCTTCGTGACCTTGGTCTGCTCGTCGGGCTTGATCTCGATCGAGAACGACTCCTTGATGCCGAACTCGTTGTTGAGCAGCGTGATCTTGTGCTTGCCGGCCGACAGCTTGAGGTCGCGCTGCGGGGTCTTCAGGCCGGTGTTGCGGCCGTCGATGAAGATCTCGCACGGCGGCTTGGCGCCGAGCAGCAGCGTGCCCTCGCCCTTCGGCGTCGGCGGCTTGTCGCCACCCGGCGGCTTGTCCCCGCCCGGCGGCTTGTCACCACCCGGCGGCTTGTCGCCACCCGGCGGCTTGTCGCCGGTGTCCGAGCCACCGCCCGGCGGCTTGTCGCCACCCGGCGGCTTGTCCCCGCCCGGCGGCTTCGACGAACCGCCGCCCGGCTTCTTGCCCGAGCCGCCGTCGGGGACCGTGACCGGGCCGGTGCTGCCCGAGCCGGGGCCCGTCGCGACCTGGCTGCCCTTCTCGAGGTTGACCACCACCTTCTCCTCGGGCGAGCCCGAGATCGTCAGCGGCTTGGTCACCGGCACGTAGCCGTCCTTCTCGAAGACCACGTCGTAGCGCAGCCGCGGATCGATCTTGGCGTTGGTCGGCGTCGGGCCGACCTCGGTGCGGTTGCCGTCGGCGACCAGGAACACCTTGGCGCCCGGCGGCGTCGACTCGAAGCTGGCGACGATCTCCAGCGGCTGCAGCGTGATGACGACCTTGTCGACGGTGCCGGCCTTGACCTCGACGTCCTGGCTGACGCTCATGAAGCCGGGCGGCGCGTCGATCGACACGCGGTGCTTGCCGATCGAGACCTGGCGGATCTGCGCCGGCAGCGACGTCGACTGCGGCTTGTCGTCGATGCGCCAGCCGGTGACCGTCGCCGGCGTCACGAACAGGTCGAAGCCGGTGTTGGCGTCGCCGGGCGGCGCGGTGGCGGTGCCGGCGGCGACCGGGGCGGTGCCCGCGGCCGGCGTCGGCTCCTTGGCCTTGCCGCTGCCGCCCGAGGTGATGATGACGATCGCGACCGCGGCGCCGATCAGCGCGACGCCGCCGAGCGCGGCCCACAGCATCGTGCGCGACTTCTTGGGCTGGACGACGCCGGCGCCGAACGACGCCATCGCGTCGAAGGACTCGGCGCGCGCGCTGGGCATCGACGCCGACGACTCCATGCGGTCGTCGAAGAACGGCGACGCGTGGCGCGGGGGCGGCGGCCCCGGGACCGGCGCCGGGGGCGCGCTCGGGGTCGCGGCGAAGGCCGGGGTCGAGGCTGCGGCGACCGCGGCGTGGCCGTTGGTGCCGTTGGCGCCGTTGGGCTTGGTCGCGCCCCAGCCCTTCGACGTCCGCACCAGCGACGACAGGTCGGGCTCGTCGGCGGGCGGCGGCGGGACCAGGCCCGGCGAGGACGCCGCCGCGATCGCGGCGACCGGCGCGGCGGCGAGGCCGGCCTTGGCCGCCTTGGCCGCGGCCTCCTCCTCGGGGTTGTCGTAGATCTGGGTCTCGAGCTCGTCGTCGTCCCAGTTGAGGTCGGCCTTGGGCGGGCCGATCGACGCGGCGGCGGCGTTGGCGGCGGCCGACATCGACGGCATCGTCATCGAGGCCGGCGGCGGCACCACCGGCATGCCCTGGGTCGAGCGCGGGTTCGCCGGCGGCGGCGGTGGCCGCGTGACCGGCGCGCCGCCAGCGCCCGGGCTGGGCGGCGGGACGGCGGGCATCGAGGTCGTGCGCCGGGCGCCGGGCGGCACCGCGGGCGGACGCGCCGCGGCGGGCGGCGGCGTCGAGGCCGACGGCGCGCGGCCCCCACCGGCGAGGAGCTCGGGCGGCGGCTTGAGCTGGCGGTAGCTGTCGAGCTTCGCGGTCTCCTCCTCGATCTCCTTGCCGAAGGTCTTCTTCATCCACGCCGCCAGGTCCTTGCGCGAGTAGAACTCGCCGGCGGTGTAGACGAACGCCTGCAGCTCGTCGTGGAGGTCGATCGCGTTCTGGTAGCGATCCTCGGTGTCCTTGGCCAGCGCCTTGAGGACGATGCGCTCGAGCTCGTCGGGGATCTTGCGGTTGTAGGTCGACGGCGGGAGGATCTCGACGTTGCGGACCTTCTCGAGCGTCGAGAAGTCGCTCTCGCCGACGAACAGCCGCTCGCCGGTCAGCAGCTCGTACAGCACGATGCCGCACGAGAAGATGTCGCTCTTGCGATCGATCGGCAGGCCGCGGACCTGCTCCGGCGACATGTAGCCGAACTTGCCCTTGAGGATGCCGGCCTGGGTCTTCTGGCCCTTGCCGGCCGCCTTGGCGATGCCGAAGTCGATGAGCTTCACCTCGCCCTCGAACGACACGAGGATGTTCTGCGGCGAAACATCTCGGTGGACGAGGTTGAGGTCGCGGCCGCCCTGGTCGCGCTTGTTGTGCGCGTAGTCCAGGCCCTCGCAGATCTTCATGATCACGAAGCAGGCCTGGGCCACCGGCATCGGCTCGTTGACCGTCCGGCAGCGATCGAAGATGTTGCGGAGATCGCGACCGTGGACGTGCTCGAGGGCGATGTAGTACGCGCCGTCGACGACGCCGAGGTCGAAGATCTGGGCGATGTTCGCGTGGTTCAGCTGAACCGCGATCTTCGCCTCGTCGATGAACATCTTGATGAACTCTTTGTCCTCCGCGATGTTCGGAAGGATCCGCTTCACGGCCACCAGCCGCTCGAAGCCCTCCACGCCATAGGCCTTCGACCGGAAGACCTCCGCCATGCCGCCGACATTGATGCGCTCGAGCAAGTAGTACTTGCCGAATGGAACGGGCTTCTTCACGGTGCTGACCAGCCTGAGCGGGAACGACCCCCGCCTAGCGTGGGACCGTATACCAACTGAAATCCTTGGGCAAAGTGAAACCGGCGCCACAGTTGGCCGACGATCTCCAAACCCCGCCCGGGATGATTCGCCGAGTTAGCGGGTCGGCCCGACCCACGCCCCAGCCCGCCTGACACGCCGCGGCGTGGGCGCAGCCGAGGCATGCCGCGAGTCGCGGACGAGTTCGGTCGAGCACCGGTCGATGCGCCGGGAGTCTCGCGTCGCGGGGGGAGGCTCGATCCCGGCTTTGCCGGGATCGAGGGGGGCTCGGCGACGAGCCCCCTGGAACTAGTTCTGCGCGAGCGCGGCGGCCGGCTCGAGGCGCGACGCGCGCAGCGCGGGCAAGAGGCCGCCCAGCACGCAGAACAGGATCGACAGGCCCACCGCCGACGCGAAGATCCACCACTCGAAGTTGAACAGCGAGTCGGGCTTGAACGGGAACTTGGGCGCGACGTGCTTGAGCGCCCAGTCGACGCCGAGCGACGCCAGCCACGCGAACAGGCTGCCGAGCGTGCCCGACACGACGCCGATGATCGCCGACTCGCCGACGATGATCGCCATGACGTCGGCCCGGGTCGCGCCGATCGCGCGCAGCACGCCGATCTCGCGGCGGCGCTCGGTGACCTGCATGAAGAAGTTGTGGGCGATGTTGATGGCGCTGATGATCACGATGACGAAGGCGATGCCCAGCAGCACGAACGTGATGACGAACATCGCGGTCGCGAAGCTGGCGCCCAGCTGATCCTCGAGCTTGAGCTTGGGCTCGTCCTGCAGCCACTGCGAGAACGTCGCCAGCTTGTCCTTGTTGCGCAGGGTCACGATGATCGACGAGTACTCGCTGGCGGCCTTGTCGCCGACGAAGGTGCGGTTCCAGCGCTCGACGTAGCCGATCGGGATGGTCAGGCCGACCCGGCGCGCCTTGTCGGACACGCCGACCAGGATCGCGCCGACCTCGCGGTGCTTGCTGGCGTCGATCGTGACGTTGGAGCCGGCCATCATCGTCGAGCCGAGCCCCATCCAGAAGTGCATCCGCTCGCGGCCGCGCTCGGCGATGAACTGCTCCATCACGCCGATGTGCGGCAGGCCGTGGGAGTCGGCGACCTGGGTGTTGTACAGCTCGAGCACCGTCGGCGAGATGATCACCGGCACCCGGTGGTGGCACATGTTGTCGCTGGCGTCGCAGTACTGCCACGCCTTGTCCGGGCAGTTGTTGGGCGTGTTGGGCACGCAGGTCGGCCCCATCGCCTTGCCGTCGGGCTCCCAGTCCTTGAACACCGGCTCGAGCTTGGGATCGCCGGCGACGTGGGCGTCGGGGATGCCGTCGGTGAAGCCGCCGACCTCGAAGTTGATCGCCTGGCCCTCGAACTTGCCGTAGCCGGTGGCCGGGAACTGCAGCGTCATGCGCGGCAGCGCGTCCTTGACCTCGGGCCGCGCCTTGATCTTGGCGACGGTCTCGGCGTTCATCTTCTGCGACAGGTTCTTGCCGGCGATCGACGTGTGCGGCGCGATCACCTCGACCTGGTCGAGCGGGAACACCTTGCCGAGCAGCACGTCGGACACGCCGAGCGTGCCGGCCAGGAAGAACACGAACGCGGCGATGCCGATGACGATGCCGAACGCCGACAGGACGAAGTGCTTGGGGCTGCGGGTGGCGTTGGCCACCACCATCCGCGCCAGCTTGCCGGAGGGCATCATGCCGGACCTCCCAGGTCGTCGCCGGTGCCGGCGGTGTGGACGTCGGTGCCGGCGCCCTCGACGATGTTGCCGTCGCGCATCGCGATCACCCGCTGCGCGATGTTCGAGACGCGGCGCTCGTGGGTGACGATCACCAGCGTGACGCCGTCGTCCTTGTTGATCTTCTGGAAGAACTCGATGACCTCGTGGCCGGTGGCCGAGTCGAGGTTGCCGGTCGGCTCGTCGCACAGGAGCAGCTTGGGCCGGCCGAACAGCGCCCGGGCGATGGCGACGCGCTGCTTCTGACCGCCCGACAGCTCCGACGGCCGGCGATCGGCGTAGGCCGACAGCCCGACGCGGTCGAGGGCCTCGCGGCCCCGGGCCGGCGCGTCCTTGCCGCCGGCGGCGAACGCCGCGGGCAGGGTGACGTTGCCGAGGCAGGTCAGGTGATCGAGCAGGTTGAAGGCCTGGAAGACGAACCCGATCGACGTGTTGCGCAGCCGGGCCAGCTCGCGCTCGCCGGTCTTGCCGTAGTCGTGGTCGAGCACCTTGATCTCACCGCCGTCGGCCTTGTCGAGGCCGCCGACGATGTTGAGCAAGGTCGACTTGCCGGAGCCGGACTGCCCGACCAGCGCGACCAGCTCGCCGGGGGCGATGTCGAGCGAGACTCCGCGCAGGACCGGAGTCCGGGCAGAGCCCTGGCCGTAGCTCTTGGTGACGTCGCGCAACGAGATGACGGGGCTGACCACGGGACCCCCGGTCGATATCACATCCGGCGCGGGTTGGAAGGCGCCGCGGCGCCGCTATCGCGCGCGCTCGCCGCGGGCGGTGACGACGATCGCGCGATCTTCGGTGTGGGCCTCGATCAGGCCGAGCTGCCACCGGCGCAGGCTGGCGATCGTCCGGGCCCGCGCCCGGTCGCGGGTGATGACGTCGGCGAGGAGCGCGTCCCACTGCGCCGCGGTCCACGCCAGCGGACGCACCTCGAAGCGGCCGAGCTCGGCGGGGACCCGCTCGGTGCCGGGATCGGTGGCGCCGGTCAGGATCGGGTCGATCGCCATGCCGACCGCGCCGATCAGCTCCTCGCCGGCCTGGGTGAAGGCCAAGGTCGGGATCATCGGCACGTCGACCTCGGTGACCGCGCGGCCGGCCACGGTGCGGCCGCGCTTGAGGAAGTCGAAGCCCGGGATCTCGTCGACGGCCTCGGCCACGACCCGGGGGTCGACCCGGCCCGCGAACGCGGCGCGCACCTCGCGGTCGTCGAGGTCGAGCTGGTAGGCGAAGCCGCGCCCGCCGAACACGCCGGCGCCGATCGGCTGGTGGGTCAGATCGTCGCCGAAGCACGGCGCCAGCGCCGCCTGGACCGGCCGCAGGTCGACGCCGACCTCGACCGCCAGCGGCGGCGCGCCCCGGGCCGCGGCCCAGCCGGCCGGCGCCCCGAACTGCATCGCGCGCACCGCGTCGAGGCCGCCCGGCACCTCGAGCACCAGCGCGCCCCGGGCCACGGCGCCGTCGGTGGTCGCGGCCAGCGTCACCCGGCCCAGCTGGGTCAGCGGGTGGGCGCAGCCGCCGGCCTCGCGCCACAGCCGCGAGGCCAGGATCGCCGGCATCTGCGCGACCGCCAGCACCGCCGGCGGCGCACCGAGCTGCGCGACCGCCGCCGCCCGCGCCGCGGCGAAGTCCGGCGTCCCGGCGAAGGCCCCGCGCGCGGCCAGGGCCTGGGTCAGCCACGCCTCGGCCGGCTCGTGCGCCGCCGCGAACTCGACGTGGACCAGCAGCCAGTCGTCGACGAAGCTCCAGTGGACCGCGACCTCGCGATCGGGCCGCCAGGTCGACACCTCGCGCCCGGCGATCCGGCCCACCTGCACCACCGCGCCGCTCTGCCGGTAGGCGTCGATGCGCGCGGCGATCGGCGCCGGATCGGCGATCGGCAGCGCCAGCGTCGGCCCGAGATCGCCGCGCCCCCACAGCGCGATCCCGCGGCCGGGGTCGATCCCCTGCGCGACGACGCTGTCGAGCGACAGCGGATCGAAGCCGAACTCGCGGGCCAGGTCCTGGCCGACCGCCTGGGCGTCGGTGGCGTCGAGCATGCCCAGCGCGTCGGCGAGGTCGTCGAGCACGGCCACCGCGTCGCCGACCCGGGTCGCGGTGACGACGTAGGCGGCGTCGGCGGCGACGAACCCGAGCGCGGGGTACTCGCCGGGCGCGCCGCCGGGGCCGCGCGCGCCCTTGGGCCCGCAGGCCGCCACCAGCACGAAGATGAACGCGAGCGCGCGACGCGACATGTCGGCCAGCATGCCGCGCGGCGGCCCCCCACGCGACCCACGCGGTCGCGAATCGCGGCGCGCGCCGCAGGTCGTACGCAACCGCGGCGCCGGGTGGTCGATAGGCCTTGCATGAAAGCCGAGGTCACCGTGCCCAGAGGTCGAATTTGCCTGGCCCATCGAGTATCGTCTGAGGCGTCCACCGTGCGGAGCCGCCGATGACCAGCATCCAGCGTCCCGGTGGCCCCACCGGTCCCGGCGGCCCCAGCGGCCCCGACGATCCGGACGCGCTGACCGGCCCCACCACCGCCGGCGACGCCGCGCCCGCCGATCGCGCGGCCGCCCTGGCCGCCGCGCTCGACGCCGGCCAGCTCCCGCCCGACGCGGCGCTGGCCCAGCTGGTCGACGACGCCGTGGCCGGGCTGCCCCCCGACGAGGCCGCCGAGCTGCGGGCGCTCCTGGCCGACGCGCTGGCGTCCGATCCGTACCTGGCCGGCCTGGCGCGCGATCTCGGCGCGGCCGACGTCGGAGGCAGCGAGTGAAGCTGGCCGCGATCGTGGCGATCGCCGCGCTGGTCGCGGCGCCGACGGCCCGCGCCGACGACGGCGACGCGCAGGTCGCGGGCAAGCCGGAGGTCGAGCTGGCGGTGGTCGTCACCGCCGCCGAGGGCGTCAAGCTCGGCGCGGCGCGCAAGGCCACGGTCGCGGTGTCGATGGAGCGCGCGCTGCGCCGCGACCGCCGCCTCGCGGTGCTCGATCAAGACGATCGGCTGGCGGCGCGCTCGAAGGCGATCCCCGAGGACGCGGTCGGCGAGGCCCGGGCGCTGCTCACCACCGGCGAGGCCATGCTGCGCCGCGGCCAGGCCAAGCCGGCCATCCTCAAGCTGCAGGGCGCGACGACGCAGCTCGCGACGGTGCTGGCCTGGACCCAGAAGCAAGACCTGGCCCGCGCGCAGCTCTACCTCGGCACCGCGCAGGCGATCGCCGGCGACAGCAAGGCCGCGGTCGCGACGTTCGTCGGCCTGCTGGCCTGGCGCCCCGAGCAGCTGCCGGATCCCGACCTCGAGCCGACGGTCGTGCTGCCGCTGTGGGAGAAGGCCCAGGGCCAGGCCAAGAAGCTGCCGCAGGGGTCGATCGAGATCGCGACCTCGCCGGCCGGCGCGCTGGCGTACGTCGACGGCCGCATGGTCGGGTTCACCCCGACGACCGTCGACGGCCTCGCCGAGGGCACCCACTACGTCACGCTGCGCCGCGCTGGCTCGGTGCGCCGGGTCGAGCCGGTCAAGGTGTCGGCCAAGGCCCCGGCGTCGCTGGCGGCGGTGCTCGAGCCATCGACCGGCGCCGCCGACCTGGCGCAGGGCGCCGAGCTGCTCGAGGACGGCGTCGGCGATCCGATCGCCAAGGCCCAGGCCCAGGCCGGGCTGGCCACGATGGGCGACCTGCTCGGCGTCGAGCAGGTGGTCATCGTCGACGTGCAGCCGGGCGAGGGCCAGTACCGGCTGTACGCCTACGCGGTCGATGGCGGCGCCCGCCTCGGGGCCACCGACGTGAAGGTCGGCGACCGCGAGCTCGAGGAGGCGTTCGCGACCGCCGCGGTCGAGCTGTACCGCCAGGTCGCGGCCGCGAAGGTCGTGGTCAAGCCCAAGAAGCGCAAGCCGGCCGGGCCGCGCGGGCCGTCGATCGTCACCCGCTGGTGGTTCTGGGCCGGCGTGGGCACGGTCGTGGCCGCCGGGATCGCCGTGCCGGTCGTGATGAAGATCACCGACGGGCCGGCGCCGATCACGTGTCCGACCGGTCAGTCCTGCGGGACCGTCGTCTTCCGGTTCTGAGACTTGAGAGGGTCTTTCGCAAAGCCCCTCGGAGATCGTGCGAGGGCGCGCGAGATGGGTGGCGGTCGCGATCGGGTGGGGTCAGGGCCGGCTTGACGCGCGGCCGCCCGGCCCGCCATCATCCGAGAGATCGACCGCGTCCTGGGGGATGCTGCGCGGGGGGGGTCGCGTCCATTCACCGATCGAGGCGCCGTGCTCCGAACCTACATCATCGCTTCGCTACTCCTGGTCGCGGCCGTCGGCTGCGGCGCCTCCGAGGCGCCACCCGAGCTCGCCAGCGCGGCGGCCTCGCTGGAGCTGAACTGCCGCGACGGCGCCGATCAGGACAGCGACGGGCTGGCCGACTGCGCCGACCCCGAGTGCGCCAGCGACCCGTACTGCGCGACCTGCGGCAACGGCGCGATCGATCCGCCCGAGTCGTGCGACGACGGCAACACCACCGCCGGTGACGGCTGCAACTCGGCCTGCCGCATCGAGGCCGGTTTCACCTGCCGGTTCGCCGGCCGGGCCTGCGTCGCGACGGTGTGCGAGACCGCGCCGGTCGGCACGTCGGCGTTCCTCCGCGGCAACTTCGTCGAGATCGGCCTCAACGCCAACGGCGCGTTCGGCACCGACCAGGATGCCTGCCCCGCCGGCTGGCACCCGCGCTCCGGCCAGGCCGCCGGCGAGATCGGCTTCGTCGCCGATCCGGCCGGCACCGACTGGACCGACTACCACGGTGACTTCTTCACGCCGGGCTCGCCCGAGGAGGGCTGGGCGATGGTCGTCGCCGGCACCGCCTACAACAACAACCGCGAGGACGGGCCGGTCTTCGAGATGCCGGGCGCGATCGGCGTGCCCGAGTGCGTGACCAACCTGTGCGGCAACCGCGGCGGCGCGCGGGTGACGTGGCGGTCGTCGGCGCCGGTCGGCGCCGCGGTGGACGTCCAGCAGGACTACACGATCCTCGACGGCGGCGTCTTCATCCTGATGGACGTGTACCTGACCAACGTCACGGTCAACGACCTGACCGACGTCTACTACATGCGCAACGTCGACCCCGACAACGACCAGACCCGCCACGGCGACTACACGACGACCAACATCATCCTCAACCAGCCCGACGGCGTGAACGACCTGGCGGTGGTCCGCGCCAGCCAGGACGTCGGCGGCGTCCAGAGCGCGATCTCGCTGGTGGCGCGCGACAGCCGGGCCCGGGTGACGTTCGGCGGCTTCTCCAACCGCGAGCCGCGCGACGTCTGGAACGGCACCGGCGGCCTCAGCCAGACCGGCGAGGAGTTCCAGGACAACGCGATCTCGATCGCCTTCAAGGTCGACATCCCGGCCGGCCAGACCGTCGGCTTCCGCTTCGCCTACAACCTCGAGGCCGGGGTCGACGACGTGCTGACCTGCGTCGAGCTCGACGCCGACGGCGACGGCGTGCCCGACACCGACGACGCCGATCCCGAGAACCCCACCGCCTGCCGCGACGTCGACACCGACACCTGCGACGACTGCGCCGGTGGGTTCGACAACCCGTTCGGCGACGGCGCCGACTTCGACGGCGACGGCCAGTGCGACGTCGGCGATCCCGACAGCGACAACGACGGCACGCCCAACGCCACCGACGACAACTCGCTCGACCCGTTCGTCTGCCACGACACCGACACCGACGGCTGCGACGACTGCGCGGTCAGCGGCCCCGACGGCAGCGGCGGCTCGCCGACCAACGACGGCCCCGACACCGACGGCGACGGCCAGTGCGACGCCGGCGACGACGACAACGACAACGACGGCGTCGCCGACGCCGCCGACGCCGACCCCGCCGACGCCCGGGTGTGCCGCGACGCCGACGGCGACGGCTGCGACGACTGCATCAACACCGGCGCCGACGGCTCGGGCGGCGACCCCGGCGACGACGGCGTCGACTTCGAGAGCGACGGCGTGTGCGACGCCGGCGACCTCGACGCCGACAACGACGGCATCCCTGACGACGACGAGACCACGGCCGGGGTCGACCCCGACGGCGACCTCGACGGCGACGGCATCCCCAACTACGCCGACGCCGACGATCGCGGCGACGGCCTGCCCAACGACTGCGTCGACGCGGGCAGCGACGGCACCTGCGACACGGTGCCGGCGCTGTTCGACACCGACGGCGACGGCGTCCCCAACCACCACGACCTCGACTCCGACGGCGACGGCATCAGCGACGTCGACGAGAGCGGCCACGGCACCGACGCCGATCGCGACGGGCTGGCCGACGGCGCCCCCGGCGTCAACGGCATCCCGGCGTCCGCCGAGTCCACCCCCGACAGCGGCGTCGTGCCGATCCCGGTCGACACCGACGGCGACGGCACGCCCGACTTCCGCGACCTCGACAGCGACGGCGACGGCATCCTCGACACCGACGAGAGCGGCGACACGACCGCCCAGACCCCGCCGATCGACACCGACAGCGACGGCACGCCCGACTACCGCGACCTCGACAGCGACGGCGACACGATCACCGACGACGACGAGGCCGGCGACGCCACCGCCGAGACCCCGCCGATCGACACCGACGTCGACGGCATCCCCGACTTCCAGGACCCCGACGCCGACGGCGACGGCGTGCCCGACGCCGAGGAGGCCGGCGGCGGCGACCAGCCGCGCGACAGCGACGGCGACGGCGTGCCCGACTTCCGCGACGAGGACAGCGACAGCGACGGGGTGCCCGACACCTCGGACAACTGCGTGATCGTCCCCGACCCCGACCAGGAAGACCTCGACAACGACGGCTCCGGCGATCGCTGCGACGGCGATCGCTACGGCGTCGCCGGTGGTGGCTGCGCCGCCGGCGGCGCGCCCGATCTCGGCGCGCTGCTGGTGCTGGCGCCGCTGGCGCTGGCGGTGCGTCGCCGCCGTCGCCGCCCCTGATCGCTCGCGCGCGCGCCGCCGCGCGCCGTCCCTCGCACGCCCTCGCCGCTGGAGCCGCCATGACCATCCGCCCCCTGCTCGCCCTCGCGCTGGCGCTCACCGTCGCCGCGTGCGGCGAGGAAGCCGACACCACGATCGACGCGCCGGTGATCGACGGCCGCACCGGCGACGCCGGCATCGACGCGCCGATCGACGCCCCCGGCCCCACCGCGACGCTGACGATCGTCGCCGGCGGCACCGGCACCGGCGGCATCCGCTCGAGCCCGGCCGGCATCGACTGCGGCGCGACCTGCACCGCCGCGTTCCCGGTGGGGTCGCTGGTGGCGCTGATCGCCACGCCGACCTCGGACTCGGCGTTCACCGGCTGGAGCGGGCCGTGCACCGGCACCGGCGCGTGCACCTTCACGCTCAGCGCCGACACCACGGTGATGGCCGGCTTCGACGTCGCGACCTACCCGGTCGTGATCGCGCTCGGCGGCAACGGCGCCGGACGGATCGTCTCGGCGCCCGCCGGCCTCGATTGCCCCGGCACCTGCACCTCGACGTTCCGCCACGGCACGACGGTCACGCTGACGCCGACCACCACCGCCGGCTCCAGCTTCCTGGGCTGGAGCGGCGGCGGCTGCAGCGGCACCGGCCCGTGCACGCTGACGGTGACCGCGCCGGTCAACCTGACCGCGGCGTTCGCCCGCGATCAGACGCTGGTCGTGACCCGGTCGGGCTTCGGCACCGGCACGGTCACCTCGACGCCGGCCGGCATCGACTGCGGCACCGACTGCGATCAGATCTACAGCGGCAACACCCAGGTCACGCTGACCGCGGTCGCCGACGCGACCTCGCTGTTCGCCGGCTGGAGCGGCGGCGGCTGCGTCGGCACCGGCCCGTGCACCGTCAACGTCAACAACGCGATCCTGGTCAACGCGCAGTTCGACGCCCGGCAGTACCCGCTCAACGTCGCCCGCGCCGGCACCGGCGCCGGCGTCGTCACGTCGTTGCCGTCGGGCATCAACTGCGGCGCCGACTGCAGCCAGAGCTACGCCGCGGGCACGATGGTCACGCTGTCGGCCGCGCCCACCGGCCTGTCGACGTTCACCGGCTGGAGCGGCGCCTGCACCGGCACCGCGCCGTGCGTCGTGACGATGAACGCCGCCGCGACGGTCACCGCGACCTTCACGATCAACAGCTACCCGCTGACGATCGCCAAGGGCGGCGCCGGCAGCGGCACCGTGACGTCGTCGCCGGCCGGCATCGACTGCGGCGCCGACTGCACCGAGGTCTACCCCGCGACGTCGCTGGTCGCGCTGACCGCGGTCGCCGACCCGGGCTCGACGTTCGCCGGCTGGAGCGGCGGCGGCTGCGCCGGCACCGGCCCGTGCGTCGTCTCGATCGGCGCCGCGACCACGGTCACCGCCAACTTCGCCACCACCCCGACGACGCTGTTCGTGCTGCGCGCCGGCGGCGGCACCGGCACCGTCACGTCGAGCCCGACCGGCATCAACTGCGGCACCGACTGCTCGGAGTCGTACGCGGCCGGGGCCACCGTCACGCTGACCGCGGCCGCCACCGGCGGGTCGATCTTCACCGGCTGGAGCGGCGGCGGCTGCGCCGGCACCGCGCCGTGCACGGTCACGATGACCACGGCGATCACCGTCACCGCGACGTTCGACCAGACGGCGTACACGCTGACCACCGCGATCGCGGGCGCCGGCGCCGGCGTCGTGACCTCGGCCCCGGGCGGCATCACCTGCGGCGCCGACTGCACCGAGGACTACGCCACCGGCACGATGGTCGTCCTGACGCCGGTGCCCGGCCCCGCGTCGGCGTTCACCGGCTGGACCGGCGGCGGCTGCACCGGCACCGGCCCGTGCACCGTGACCGTCTCCAACAACCTCACCGTCACCGCGACCTTCGGCGTGCAGCGCAACCGCCTGACCGTCGTCAAGGCCGGCACCGGCGCTGGCACCGTCACGTCGCTGCCGGCCGGCATCAACTGCGGCACCGACTGCACCGAGGACTACCTCGCCGGCACGGTCGTCGTGCTGACCGCCGTCGGCAACACCACGTCGACGTTCACCGGCTGGAGCGGCGGCGGCTGCACCGGCACCGGCCAGTGCACGGTCACGATGGACGCGATCCAGACCGTCACCGCCACGTTCGCCGCCAACAGCTACTCGGTCACGGTCGCGATGAACACCGCCGGCAACGGCGTGGGCACCGTCAGCTCGATGCCGGCCGGCATCGACTGCGGCACCGACTGCACCGAGACCTACCTGGCCGGCACGCCGGTGGTGCTGACCGCCACCGCCGGCCCCGACTCGGTGTTCGCCGGCTGGAGCGGCAACTGCACCGGCGCCGCGCTGTGCAACCTGACGATCGACGCCGCCAAGTCGGTGCAGGCGCGCTTCAACCTGGTCACCTACCCGCTGACGATCACCCGCACCGGCTCGGGCACCGGCACGATCGTGTCGAACCCGGCCGGCATCAACTGCGGCGCCACCTGCACCGCGAACTTCAACACCGGCGCGACGGTGATCCTGACCGCGACCGCCGGCGCCACCTCGACCTTCACCGGCTGGAGCGGCGGCGGCTGCACCGGCACCGGCCCGTGCACGACGACGATCGCCGGCGCCAGCACGATCAGCGCCGGGTTCGCGCTGAACTCGTACACGCTCACCGTCGCCAAGATCGGCAACTCGACCGGCACCGTCACCTCGAACCCGCCGGGCATCGACTGCGGCGTCGACTGCAGCGAGAGCTACCTCGCGACCACGCCGGTGGTGCTGACCGCGGTGCCCGACGCCAACACCACGTTCGCCGGCTGGAGCGGCGGCGGCTGCTCGGGCACCGGCACCTGCTCGGTGACGATCGCCGCGGCCGTCACGGTCACCGCGAACTTCACGACCAACCGCTACAACCTGACCCTGACCAAGGCCGGCAACGGCACCGGCACCGTGACCTCGGCGCCGACCGGCATCAGCTGCACCGCCACCTGCGCCACCCAGACCGCCGGCTTCGACCACGGCACCACCGTCACGCTCACCGCCGCGCCCGCCGCCAACGCCACCTTCGCCGGCTGGAGCGGCGGCGGCTGCACCGGCACCGGCCCGTGCATGACGACGGTGACCGCCGCCGCCACGATCACCGCGACGTTCACGCTCAACTCGTACACACTGAGCGTGGCCAAGATCGGCAACTCGACCGGCACCGTCAGCTCCAACCCGCCCGGCATCGACTGCGGCGCCGACTGCAGCGAGAGCTACCTGGCGACCACGCCGGTGGTGCTGACCGCGGTGCCCGACGCCAACACCACGTTCACCGGCTGGAGCACCGGCTGCACCGGCACCGGCACCTGCACGGTGACGATCGCCGCCGCGACGACGATCACCGCCGCGTTCAACCTCAACCGCTACGGCCTCACGGTCACCAAGAGCGGCAACGGCACCGGCACCGTGACCTCGGCGCCGACCGGCATCAGCTGCAACGCCACCTGCGCCACCCAGACCGGCACCTACGATCACGGCACGATGGTGACGCTGACCGCGGCGCCGGCGGCCAACTCGACGTTCACCGGGTGGACCGGCGGCGGCTGCAGCGGCACCGCGCCGTGCACCGTCACGATGACCGCGGCGGCCAGCGTCACCGCCGGCTTCACGCTCAACTCGTACCCGCTGACCGTCACGCTCGGCGGCAACGCCACCGGGACGGTCTCGTCGAACCCGCCCGGCATCGACTGCGGCGTCGACTGCACCGAGGTCTACCTCGCCACCACGCCGGTCACGCTGACGCCGGTGCCCGGCCCCAACGCGGTGTTCGCCGGCTGGGCCGGCGGCTGCACCGGCACCGGCGCGTGCACCGTCACGATCGGCTCGGCGGCGGCGACGGTGACCGCGACCTTCAACCTGGTGCGGCCCAACCTCACGGTCAGCCGCACCGGCACCGGCACCGGTACGATCACCTCGACGCCCGCCGGCATCAACTGCGGCACGACCTGCACCGCCGCGTTCGACTACGGCACGCTGGTCACGCTCAACGTGCTCAGCGGCGCCACGTCGACGTTCACCGGGTGGACCGGCGGCGGCTGCAGCGGCACCGGGCCCTGCACCGTGACGCTCACCGCGGCGACGTCGGTCAGCGCCAACTTCACGCTCAACTCGTACCTGCTGACCGTCGCCAAGAACGGCTCGAGCACCGGCACCGTCTCGTCCAACCCGCCGGGCATCGACTGCGGCGTCGACTGCTCCGAGACCTACCAGGCGGCGACGGTGGTCGCGCTGACGGCGGTGCCCGACGCCAACACCGTCTTCGCCGGCTGGAGCGGCGGCGGCTGCTCCGGCACCGTGCCCACCTGCAACGTCACGATCAGCGCCGCGGCGACGGTGACCGCGACCTTCAACCTCGCGGTGTACCGCCTCAACGTGGTCAAGAACGGCACCGGCGCGGGGACCGTCACCTCGTCGCCGCTCGGCATCAGCTGCGGCACCGACTGCCTCGAGGACTACAACGCCGGCACGGTGATCACGCTGTCGGCGGCGCCGGCGGTCGGCGCGACGTTCGCGGGCTGGAGCGGCGGCGGCTGCAGCGGCACCGGGACCTGCGTCGTGACGCTGGCCGCGGCGACGACGGTCACCGCGACCTTCAACGCGCTGACGCTGTCGCTCGACGTGACCCTCGCCGGCACCGGCAGCGGCACCGTCACCTCGACCCCGGCGGGCATCAGCTGCGGCGCCGACTGCACCGAGGCCTACGTCTACAACACGTCGGTCACGCTCACCGCCGCGCCGATGGCCGGCTCGACGTTCGCCGGCTGGAGCGGCGGCGTCTGCTCGGGCACGGCGCTGATGTGCGTGGTGTCGATGACCGCGGCGCGCACCGTGACCGCCACGTTCAATTAGGCGGCGGGGCCGGGAACGCCGGGGCGGCGCGGGTGACCTCGCAGCCGCTGCGCGGGCAGAAGGTCACGTCGCCGAGGAAGATGTAGGCCGCGCGCGAGCCGTCGGGGCCGACGAAGCGGGTGGGCCGCGACGCGCCGGCGCCCAGTTCGAACGCCGCGAACGGCCGGGTCATCGGCGCGCCGCTGGCGTCGTGGAAGCCGGCCAGCACGATCGCGACCAGCGCGCGATCGGTGGTGTTGGTGACCATGCCGGTGACGACGGCGCGGTCGCCGTCCTTGTAGATGTGGCCGTCGCCGATCGTCACCGGCTCGGGGAAGCGCGGCTGCCGGGCGCCGCGCACGTCGAGCCGCGCCGCCACCGCGGTCGGGCGCGCGGCGCGGCCGCGATCGATCAGCGCGAACGTCCGCCGGCCGTGGGCGGGGATGCGCAGCGACTCCGGCCGCAGCGGCGCCACCTCGCGGCCGTCGGCGTCGACCAGGATGCCGCCGATCGTCACCTCGGCGTCGACGTCGGCCAGGTTCTTGGCGTCGGCCAGCACGAACGTCGCCTGCGACGCGAAGCGATCGACGCCGATCGTGTCGGTGCGCAAGGTCGGCCGATCGGCGATCGCGATCAGCGCGCGGTCGACGGCGGGCGGCTCGCGGCCGCGCTCGCACGCCGCGGCCAGCCCGATCGCCCCGAGCGCGATCAAGGCGAGCGACCGGCGCCACATGGGTCGAGTGTGGCCGCGATCGGTCAATCGCGCACGGCGACGGCGAACTTCAGGTAGTTGCCGTCGGCGAAGCCGGGCGCGACCGGGAAGTCGACCGGCAGGCCGCGCCGCTCGAGGATCGTCAGCCGGGTGCCGGCCAGGAGCGCGCCCTCGGCCAGGGCCGCGTCGAACTCGGTGGCCGAGATCTTGTGCGTCGACGACGCCGCCGCGAGCAGCCCGCCCGGCGCCAGCACCGCCAGGCTCGCCGCGACCAGCTCGCCGTAGTCCTTGATCGCGCTCCACGGCTTGCCGCCGCGGGCCGCCGCCGACGCGAACGCCGGCGGATCGAGCGCGATCAGATCGAACTGGCGGCCGCGCTCGGCGAACCGGGCCAGCACCTTGAGCGCGTCACCGACGATGTGCTCGGGCTTCTCGGCGTCGAAGCCCGAGGCCGCGAAGTTCTTCCGCGCGCGCGCGTGCGACTTGGCGGCGACGTCGACCGCGCACACCTCGCGGGCGCCGCCGGCCTGGGCGTAGACCGAGATCGCGCCGGTGTAGCTGAACAGGTTGAGCACGCGGCGGTCGCGGGCGTAGGCCCGCACCGCGCGCCGGCCCTCGCGCAGGTCGGCGAACAGCCCGGTCGACAGCGGCGCGGTCACGTCGACGCCGAACCGCATGTCGTCCTCGCCGACCTCGAACTCGACCGGCGCCACCGCGCCGCGGACCAGCTCGGCGGCCGCCTGCCGCGGCGCCTCGCCGCCGAGCGAGCGGTAGCGCCGCTGCTCGTAGATCGACTTGCTGCCGAGGGTCGACATCAGCGTGTCGTACAGCGCGTCGCGCAGCCCGGACGCCGCGGCCAGCGCCGGCGAGAACAGCTGCGCCACCAGGTAGTCGCCGTAGCGCTCGATCGCCACGCCCGGCAGCCCGTCGGACTCGCCGTTGATCAGCCGCAGGCAGCCCAGCCTGTCGAAGTCGCAGAACCGCTGGCGCAGCGCGATCGCGCGCTCGACGCGCTCGACCACCAGCTTGGCGTCGAGCGGCTGCTCGTCGCGGGTCCACAGCCGCACCGCGATGTTGCCCTCGCCCTCGAACAGCCCGCGCCCGACCAGCTCGCCGTCGCCGTCGACCACCTCGACCACCTCGCCCGGCGCGTCGCGCAGCGGCCGCGAGCCCACCGCCTCGCGGTACACCCACGGGTGCCCGAGGCGGAGATAACGCGCCACGTCGTGGGGGACGCGGATGGTGTTCCGGCGCACGATCGGCGCGCCCATCGGGCGGCGCGGACGGCGCGGTGGCGGGGCGGTAGGCATGGGGCGCGCATCCTAGCAGGTTGCCTCGAAACGCCCGAGGCGTTTCGAGGCCAACCTGCCCCGGTCCCGTGCCCGTGCCCGTGCCCGTGCCCGATCGGGATTCGAAGGATCCGCGGGAGGGACGAGA
>JAEUJY010000130.1 GCA_016794525.1 Myxococcales bacterium | reverse complement strand
CTCATGCAGGGCGGCTGGAAGCGCGGCGGCCCACCGCTCAGCCTCTGGGAGCGGCCCGGGCCGCTGACGTGAGGCAAGCAGCGCAGCCGGGCGGCGCCGGCGACCACGCCAGCGGGCGGCGGAGATGTGATGAATGCGCAGCCCCCAGGACGCGAGACTCCCGGCGCGTCGACCGGTGCTCGACCGAAAAACTGACGAGGGCTCGTCGGGATCGAGCCTCCCCGCGCGACGCGAGACGACTCGTCCGTGGCTCGCGACCGACGCCGGCGCTGACGATCAGTCGCCGCTCGTCGCGGTCGGCTCAGGCCCCGGCGCGGCGGCGGCGAACGTGAGGTACGCGTAGTACAGGCCGTCCTTCTCGGTGGCGGTGCGGACGACGCCCTCGCTGACCGGCGTCCCGGCGCGGAACGCGATGCGCACCTCGACGCCGGCGGGGTGGCCGGGGCGACCCTTGCGCGCCCGGACCTTCTTGACCGTCCTGGCGGTGATGCGATCGATCGGCGCGTCGAAGAACCGGGTGTCGAGCGGGCGGCGGACGTTGCGGGTCAGCTTGGTCAGGCCGTCGAGCGTGACGATCACCGCCCCGCCCTCGACCCGCTGGGTCAGCTGGAACGGCTGCGCGGCCTGGAAGAACACCTCGCCGGCGCCGTCCTTGGCGGCGAAGCCGACCCAGCCCAGCGTGTGGGCCGGCGGCCGGGTCAGCTTGGCGTCGGGGGACGGC
Organism: Myxococcales bacterium; assembly: GCA_016794525.1. Taxonomy (GTDB): domain Bacteria; phylum Myxococcota_A; class Polyangia; order Haliangiales; family Haliangiaceae; genus UBA2376. Next base: position 3,782 of record JAEUJY010000130.1, on the reverse strand, counting down.
GTGCCGGTCGGGTTGACGCCGCCGTACTGCCCCTCCTCGTGGTGGGTGCCGTCGTCGCCGGGCCCAGCCACGGCACCGGCGACGCCGAGCGAGAGCGACACGACGGCGGCGGCCACGGCGATGCGACGCATGGGGGGATCCTACGAGCGCGCGGCGGCGCGAGCAAACTTTGCGGTCACGGACGGTGCGCCGGGTCGCTGACCACCAGCGGATCCACGGCCATCGGCCGGAAGCGCGGCCGCACCTCGCCCACCGCGAACAGCGAGCCGGCGACGATCACGCAGCCGCCCATCCCGACCGCCTCGCGGGCGTGATCGACCGCCGCGGCCAGCTCGTCGACGCACTCGACCAGCCCGCCGTGGGCCCGGCAGCGCGCCGCCAGCGCCGGCGCCGGCAGCGAGCGCGCCTGCGCGTACTGGCTGGCGACGATCACGTCGACCACCGCCGCCAGCGGCGCGACGATCGCGTCGACGTCCTTGTCGGCGCTGACCGCCAGCACCAGCGCCCGCGGCCGCTCGGGGCGCGCCGCGATGGCCCGGGCCAGCGCCGCCGCGCCGTCGGGGTTGTGGGCGCCGTCGAGGACGACCGCCGGGCCCCGCGCCACCTGCTCGAGCCGCCCCGGGTGCACCACCGCCGCGTAGCCCGCGGCGCGCACGTCGGGCGGCGCGGCGATCGCCCCGGCGGCAATCAGCGCGTCGACCAGCGCGTCGGCGCACGCCGCGTTGGCCCGCTGGTGCGCGCCGGCCAGCGCGGTGGCCGGGGCCGCGGCCACGTCGGCGGCGGAGACGATCCGCAGGCTCGCGACGCCTGCCGCCTCGGCCGCGGCGACCAGCACCGGCACCGCCGCGGGATCGCCGGCGGCGCCGATCACCGCCGCCTGCCCCGGCTTCCAGATGCCGGCCTTCTCGCCGGCGATCGCCGTCAGCGTCGCGCCCAGGAACTCCTGGTGATCGAGCGCGACGCCGGTCACCGCGGCGATCGGCGCGGCGATCGCGTTGGTCGCGTCGAGCCGGCCACCCAGCCCGACCTCGAGCACGGTGACGTCGGGCGCGGCGTCGGCGATCAGCAGCACGCCCAGCGCGGTGATCTGCTCGAAGAACGTCAGCGCGTCGCCGCCCGCCGCCGCGACCCGGGCGTAGGCCGCCACCACGGCAGCCTCGTCGGGCAGCGCGCCGTCGACGGTGAAGCGCTCGCGGAGGCTGGCCAGGTGCGGCGACGTGTACAGGCCGACCCGGGCGCCGGCGGCCCGCGCCACCGCCGCCACCATCGCGGCCGTCGAGCCCTTGCCGTTGGTGCCGCCGACGTGGACCACCGCGCCCAGCCGGCGCTCGGGGTGCCCCAGCGCCGCCAGCACCGCCGCCACCCGCTCCAGCCCGAACACCACGCCGGCCTTGCGGGCGGCGAACAGCCGCGCCAGCAGCTCGGGGTACGTCGGCGGGGGCGTCAGGCGCGCGCCCCGGTCACGGCAGGTCGTCGTCGCGGTGCGCGGCGGCCAGCTCGCTGTCGTCGATCGTGTCGCCGGCGTCGGGGCTCGGCGTGTGCGTGAACCAGCGCAGCGCGCGGACCAGCGCGGCCTTCAGCTCGAGGCGGGGCACGACCTGGTCGACCATACCGTGCTCGAGCAAGAACTCCGAGCGCTGGAAGCCCGGCGGCAGCTGCTGGCGGATCGTCTGCTCGATGACGCGGGGGCCGGCGAAGCCGATCAGCGCGTCGGGCTCGGCCAGCGTGATGTCGCCGAGCATCGCGATCGACGCGGCGACGCCGCCGGTGGTCGGGTGCAGCAGCACCGCGACGTACGGCACCCGGGCCTCGCGCATCCGCGACCGCGCCGCCGAGGTCTTGGCCATCTGCATCAGCGACAGCACGCCTTCCTGCATGCGGGCGCCGCCCGACGCCGAGAACAGCACCGCCGGCCGCCGGTGGGCCAGCGCGCGCTCGAACTGGCGGGTGATCTTCTCGCCGACCACCGAGCCCATCGAGCCGCCCATGAACTCGAACACGAAGAACCCGGCCTCGACCGGGATGCCGCCGATCGTGCCGGTGCCGGCGCGGTAGGCGTCGCCGTCGCCGGTCTTCTTGGTCGCCGACCGGATCTGGTCGGTGTACTTCTTGCCATCGACCTTGAACCCCAGCGGGTCCGAGCTCTCGAGCGTCGTGTCGTGCTCGGTCCACTCGCTGTCGAGGATCATGCCGATGCGCTCGTCGGTCGGCATCCGCAGGTGGTGCCCGCACGACGTGCACACCCGCAGGTTGGCGATCAGGTCGCTCTCGTAGAGCGTCGCCGTGCACTTCTCGCACTTGATCCAGATCCCCTTGGGGACCGACTTCTTGGGCTCGGCTTCGAGGCCGCCCGTGCGAGACCACCAGGCCATGGGAGGGCGTGAATACCCAAACCCGGGTCAGGTCGCAAGCGGCGCGCGGGACAGGCGCCTCGGCACCACGAGATCGGCCCGGCCCGCCCCATCCGGATAGGATCTCGGAGTTCCTCGGATTTTTGCCAAATCCCGCAGGTTCGGTCGGAATCGACCTCGCGGTTTTCGCCCGAGTCTGCTACGTAACGGGCGATTTCGGTCCGTATCCGGCTCGCCTAGCACCGTTCTCGTGAGGTTTGCGATGACCGCGTCCTTCGTCCTGATCATCAACGAAATCGAGAGCGAGCGCGAGGAGATCGGCCGGGCGCTCGAGGCCGAGGGCTTCAAGGTGGTGAAGGCGGCGTCGGCGGCGGAGGCGGTCCGCGAGATCTGGGGCGGGTCGTTCATCGCCGCGGTGATCCCGACGCTCCTGACCGGGACCACCTCGACCGCGCTGCAGCAGCAGCTGCTGCAGATGGCGCCGGAGATCGAGACGCTCATCCACGGCAAGAACGACGACACCGCGAGCCTGGTCCGCAAGGTGTGCGACGTCCGCGACGGCGTCGCGGCCGCCTGATTCGGGTGCCCCAGCGCGGGGCGTGATCGCCCCGCCCCCGTTCCTTCGCGACGGCGCGCCACGCCGCTGGCCCGCCTCGCCCAGCTGTCCGACGGACGGCCGGATCCCGGACAAAACCGGACGCCGTGTCCGAGATCCGGACAATCGGCACGAGGGAACGCGGGGTTGCGCCTGGCGTGTGGCTTGCTTTGGAACCGGGCATGAAGGACGGCGAGCAGGGGGCGGCGGGGACGGCGGCGGGCGGCGACGACTGGCGCGAGGTCGACCGGACGCTGCGCGGGCTGGCGCGGCGGCGAGCGGCGCTCGACGTCGAGGAGGCCGAGTGGCTGCGGCGCGCGCGGGCGGTCGGCGTCCACCGCCAGCTGGGCTACGGCTCGTTCTTCGAGTACGTCGAGCGCGTGCTGGGCTACGCGCCGGCGGTCGCGCGCGAGCGCTTGCGGGTTGCCGACGCGCTGGCGGCCCTGCCAAAGCTGCGCGCGGCCATGAGCGCCGGCGACGTCGCGTACAGCGCGGCGCGCGAGCTGACGCGGGTCGCGACTGTCGACACCGAGGCGGCGTGGCTGGCGGCGGCGGCGGACCACACGGTGCGGGAGATCGAGGACATGGTGAGCGGGCGGCGGCGCGGCGACGGGCCGGATGACCCGCCGGACCCCGCCGCGCGGCTGCACGAGCTGCGGCTGCTGGTGCCGGCGGCCGTGCTCGGCAAGTTCACGGCGACGCGGCGGGCGCTGGAGGCGGCGTGCGGGCATCCGCTCACCGACGGCGACGTGATCGCGACCTTGTGCGACCCGCAGCTCGCGGGCTCCCACGTGGGAGATGGGGCGGCGGCCGCCAAGCCGATGCACCAGATCGCG
>JAEUJY010000117.1 GCA_016794525.1 Myxococcales bacterium | reverse complement strand
TCGCAACGCGCGGTACGTCGACGTCCACCACCTCGTGCCGCGGGCGGTGGGCGGCGATCACACGCCGACCAAGCTGGCGGCGCTCTGCTCGGCGCACCACACCGCGGCGCACGACGGCCGGCTGCGGATCGACGGGGTCGCCCCCGGCAAGCTGCGGTTCGTGCACGCCGATGGGCGGCCCTACGGCGCGCCGCCGTCCCACGTGGGAGACGAGAAGGCCGCGGCGCCGCTGCCTGACGGCGGAGCCGCGGTGGTTTCGTCGCAGGTGGGCATCGAGGTCGAGGCGCCGCGGGCCGCACGGCGGCGCAGCCGAACCAAGGATCCTGCGGGCAGGACAACGCGGGGCTCCGCGAAGGCCAACCGGCCTCAACGTCGAGGCGCTAGCCGAACAGCGGCTAGACCACCACGCCGTCCCAGCGGTTCCACCACCGGGTCGGCGTGAAGGCCGGGACGGGCAGGGCCTCGAGCAGTGGCTGGTCGGGCTGCCAGAACGATCGGAACGGCGGCTTCTCGCCGGTGGTGAAGACGTGCTCGAGGTAGCGGTAGTCGCAGGCCGAGAAGTCGGCGAGCCACTGGTCGAGGCCGTCGACGCCGGCGTCGTGGAACAGGGTCAACGAGTACTGGCAGGCCTCGCGCTCGTAGGCGCGCAGCCGGGCCAGGTGGTCGGCGTCCCACGGGCCGGGGTGCTTGGCGATCGCGCGGGCCTCAGGCGAGACGTTCCATTGCACGGTGTGACCGAACAGGTGGACGATGATGAACAGCGCGTCCTCGGGATCGAGGTCGTAGTCGACCCGGATCTCGGCGCCGTCGAGATCGCCGGTGAACGGCGTCGGGACGTCGGAGACGATCACCGGGATGCCGTAGCGAGCCTCGATCAGCCGCTCGACCGCGCGGTAGGCGGCGACGAAGGTCTCGCGATCGGGCACGGGCGGCGGCCTACTGGGCCGCCGGCTGCGCCGCGGCCTGGGCCTGCGCGCGCGCCGCGGCCTTGGCCTGGACCATGTCGTGCAGCACCTGCATCACGGCGTAGGCGCAGGTCTCGGCCAGCAGCTTGGTCACCGCGGCGTGCTGCTCGTCCGACAGCGTGCTCTCGACGGCGCGCATCGCGGCCTTGAGGTTGTCCTCCTGGGTCGCCAGCTCGGCGGCGTCGACCACGCCGTCGGCCATCGCGGAGGTGAAGTGCTCGAGCTGCGCCACGTGGGCGTCGAGGTCGGGGTGGTTGTCGTCGTCGATCCAGCTGGCACGGGCCATGGCGATGGGGTCCTTTCGGATTGCGGTGACGGGAAACGTCGGAGTCGGAGACGGAGTCGGAGTCGGAACCGGAGCCGGAGTCGGAGTCGGAGTCGGAGTCGGAGTCGGAACCGGAGCCGGAGTCGAAGTCGGAGCCGGAACCGGAACCGGAGCCGGAGCCGGAACCGGAACCGGAGCCGGGCGCTAGCGCCCCTCCAGGATCTGCTTGATCGCGGTGGCGCGCTCCTGGGCCTTCTCGCGGCCACCGAGCTGATCCAGCCGCTCGCGCTTGGACGGCGGCAGGAACTCGATGTCGGTGCACTCGATCATCGCGGCCAGCTCTTGCAGCTCGCGCTCGAGGGTCTGGGTCGACGGCATGAAGTTGGCCAGGGCCTGGGCCAGCGCGTCCTTGGTGATGCGGTCGGCGCCGGCCAGCAGCGACGTGCGCCACGCGCGGCCGACGATGCCCTCGACGTCGGCGCCCGACAGGTTGCCCTTGTGCGGCAACGTCTCGGGCAGATCCTCGTCGAGCAACGTCGCGCCGGTCTTGCGCGCGAGCACCTTGAGCATCTTCTTCAGCTCGGCGTCGTCGCTCGGGTAGAACAGCGGGATGTGGACCTCGGCGCGGCCCTGGCGCTTGATGTCGATCGGCAACAGGTCGGGGCGCGCCGTCAGCAGCATCCAGATGATCTTGCCCCGGTAGCGGGTGTCGCCCATCTGGTTGGCGATCATGCCGAAGATGCGGGCCGAGACGCCCGAGTCGCCGCCGCCGGTGTCGCGGTCGCCGAGCACGGTGTCGGCCTCGTCGATGACCACCACCACGGGGCCCATCGAGCGCAAGAGGCCCAGCACCCGCTCGAGGTTGCCCTCGGTCTCGCCGACGTACTTGCTGCGGAAGTTCTTGAGCACCACCGCCGGCACGCCGATCGAGCCGGCGACGCACTGGGCCAGGAACGACTTGCCGGTGCCGACCGGGCCGTTGAACAGGTAGCCCATCGGCACGGTCTCGAGCATGCCCTTCTTGATCAGCGCGGCGTCGTCGAGCAGCCGGCGCTTGGCGGCCTCGTGGCCGACGACGGTGTCGAGCCCCCACTTGGGCTCGACGAACTCGAGCATGCCCTGGGCCTGGCGCTCGATCAGCCGCTTCTTCAGGTCGCGGAAGTAGGTGGCGTCGAGGCGGCGGCCGCTCTCGCGCGACGACCGCACCAGCACCTCGAGATCGGTCAGCGCGATGCCGGCGGTGAGCTTGGCCAGCTCGGCCACGCCGTAGTCCGAGAACGTCGACACGTCCTGGCCCTTGGTCGCCGCGGCCAGGAACGCCTCGCGCTCGGCGGCGTCGGGCATCGGCACCTCGATCGACGCGACGTGGGGGTTGCCGGCGAGGCGGTCGTTGACCTCGGACAGCCGCGGATCGATCAGCACGACCGCCAGGTTCAGCCGCTTGATGTACGGCGACGACGCCCAGTTGAGCAGCGTCACCAGCTGCGTCTGATCGCCCAGGCTCAGGCGATCGCCCGACGGCGCGACGAACGACGCGTGATCGATCACGATCGCCGCCGACAGCCGCTTGTCGGGGTCGGCCATCACGTTCTTCTGGATGAACAGGTCGAGCGCGGCCAGCGCGGTGACCGGATCGCGCTTGAGCTGGCGCACGTCGCCCAGCACGCGGTTGATCTTCTCGACCATCTCGGTCAGGCGCTTGCCGTTGGCGCCGGCCAGGCAGCGGATGCCGCGGGCCAGATCGTAGTGGAGCAGCAGGTCCCAGCGACCGAACAGCTGCTCGGCCAGGAAGTCGGCCAGGCTGCCCCAGCGCACGTCGGGCGCGTCGCCCGGGCCCAGCCGCACCAGGTCGAACACGTTGCCGTGCAGCACGAACATCGAGGTCGTGCCGGAGAAGTACAGCTCGGCCAGGCGCGCGGCCCACGGCGGGAAGTGCGCGGGCAGGGCGCTGGCGCGCTTGACCCCGTCGGAGCCGGCCAGGGTCTTGTCGGCGGGCGCGGCGGGCGGGGTGGCCGCGGCGTCCTCGGGCGGGGGCGGTGGGCTCATTGCGCGACCTCGGTGACGTCGGTGGCCAGGATCGACGGCGCCTCTTGCTGGTCGCCGAGCCCGGTGATCGCCTGCAGCTCGCGGATGGTCTCCTCGGTCTGCGACATGCCGGCCGCGACCGCGTCGACCTGGATCGACAGCTCGTCGGGGTTCTGGTGGCTGATCGCCATCTCGGTCAGCGCCTGGATCTTCGACTCGATGCGGTCGAGCTCGACGGTCACGAACTCGGCGTTGTTCTTCGCCTTGTTGTAGTTGTCGAGGCGCAGCTGCGCGGTCGCGACCGAGTCGGTGAGCGAGCGCAGGATGCGGTCGTCGCCCTTGGCCTCGGCCTCCTTCTGCCGCGCGACCAGCTCGTCGTGCTGCTTCTGGATGCCGGCGCCGTCGGCGGCGCGCAGGAACCGCCCCAGCGCCTGCTGCGACAGCAGCAGCTTGAGGAACACCCACAGCAGCCGGTCGAGCGCCGGCGTGCGCAGCTCGGCGGCGGCGCCGCTGGGGTCGCTGGTGTCGCCGCGCACCGCGTTGGCGATGCGCTGCATCTCGACGCAGCGGGCGCGCAGCCGCAGGAAGCGGTTGCGACGGTCGGGCTCGAGCGAGCCCAGCACGTCGGCCAGCTTCTGCCGCGGGGTGCCGCCGCTGCCGCCGGTGACCGCCGCGGCGACGCCGCCCTGGGTGCCGCGGGCCTTGGCGTCGATCGCGGCCTGGAAGCGGGGCAGCGTCGTGAGCCCGGCCAGGTAGGCGATCTCGCCGGCCGCGACCAGCGGCAGCGCCACGTCGGGGTGGCCCGAGATCACCGCCGCCGCCGCCGCGCCGCCGAGGAACAGCAGGTTCCACCGGTACATGAAGGCCTCCTTCACGTACCGCAGCCAGCCGGCCTTCTTCTTCCCCGCCACTAGTCCCCGCTCCGCTGCGACGACTCGAGGTTCTCGATGATCTCCTTGATCCCGAACACCGTCTCCTGGAACGCCGGGTCGCGCTGCATCTCCTTGGCCGGCTTCTCGGGCGGCGCCACCTTCACCTCCTTGAGGATGGTGCCGGGCGACGACGAGAAGATCAGCACGTGGTCGCCGAGGTAGACCGCCTCCTCGACCGAGTGGGTGATGAAGAACACCGTCGGCGACTGCTCGCGCCACAGCTCGATCAGCAGGTCCTGCATGCGGGCGCGGGTCGGCGGATCGAGCGCGCCGAACGGCTCGTCCATCAGGATGATCTTGGGCTCGAGGATCAGCGTCCGCGCGATCGCGACGCGCTGGCGCATGCCGCCCGACAGCTCGCTCGGGTACTTGTCGGCGTCCTTCTTGGGCGACAGCCCGACCTTGCCCAGCCACACCATCGCGCGGTCGAGGCGCTCGCGCTTGCCGACGCCGCGGCACTCGAGGCCGAACGCGATGTTCTCGAGGACGGTGCGGTGATCGAACGAGGTGTAGTCCTGGAACACCATGCCGCGATCGGCGCCGGGGCCCTTCACGATCTGGCCGCCGACCAGCACCGTGCCCGAGGTCTGCGGGAACTGCGGCGCCAGCCCGGCGATCAGCCGGATCACCGTCGACTTGCCGCAGCCCGACGGCCCGAGGATCGGCACCATCTCGCCGCGGCCGGGGTGATCGTCGATGCGGAACGAGACGTCCTTGATGGCCGTGAAGTTGCCGTAGCTCTTGGTGACCTTGTCGAACACCACGATCGGCGTCGGCTGCGCCGGGGCCAGCGGCTTGAGCACGGCGCCGCCGGTGACGCGGGCGGCGCTGCGCTCGTCGGTGGCCTTGGCCGGGGCCGCGGGCGCGGGTTTGGGGCCGGGCGTGCCGACCTTGGGCGACGGCGGCGCGGCGGCGCGCGGCTCGTCGGCGGCGGCCAGCTCGCGCTCGAACTCCTTGAGCGCGGCCTCGGCGGCGGCGGGATCGATCGGCGCGGCGGGCGCGGCGGCCTTGGCGGCGCCGTCCCCGGCGGCCGGGCCGTCCTTGGCGGCCGGCGCGGGCGCGGCCTTGGGCTTGTCGTCGGCGCTGCTCACGTCACAGGTCTTTCCGGTAGTGGAACAGCTGGCGCTGGAGGAAGCGCAGCGTCCAGTCGAACGCGAAGGCCAGGATCGTGATCACGAACAGCATCAGGTACGTGACCTGCTGCCCGAACTTCTCGGTGTTGTTGATCAGGAAGCCGAGGCCGGCGTGGATGTTGATGGTCTCGGTCAGCGCGATGTAGCCGAACGCCAGCCCGAACAGGAACCGCAGGCTGGTGACGATGTCGGGTAGCGCCAGCGGCAACAGCACCTTGGTGATGATCTGGAACTTCGACGCGCCCAGCGTCTGCGCGGTCTCGACGTAGCGCTCGGGCACCAGCGCGATCGTGCGCACCGTGTCGGTGAACACGAACGGCACGGTCGCGAAGAAGATGAACATCATCTTCTGCTTCTCGCCGATGCCGAAGAACAGGAGCGTCACCGGGATCAGCGCGCTGATCGGCACGCTGCGGCCGAAGATGACCAGCGGCTGGAAGAACGCGGCGATCGCGCGGTACGAGCCGGCGATGACGCCCATCGTGACGCCGATCAGCGCCGCCAGGGCGAAGCCCTTGCCGACCCGCCACAGCGACGCGATCACGCCGTCGAGCAGCGCGCCGTCGGGCAGCTTCTCGAGCGCGGTCCACACCTCGCCCGGGCTGGGCATCTTGGCCGGCGAGATGATGCGCTCGACCGCCGGGCCGTGGGTGACGTACCACCACACGCCGAAGACGATCGCGATGCACGCCAGGCCGAGCAGCTTCCCGACGATCACCGGCGGATCGACCCGCAGCGACACGTACCACGGCGGGCGCCGCGGCAGCTCAGTGGTCGGGTCGGCCGGCGGCTTGGCGGCCGCGGTCATTGCGCCTCGGCCGGCACCACCCGCACCTCGACCCGCCGGTTCTTGGCGTGGTTGCCGGGGTCGTTGGGATCGGCCGGGGCGTCCCAGCCCTTGCCCTCGACGGTGAACTGGTTGGGCGGCAGCTGGAACTTCTTGATGATCGCCTCCTTCACCGCGTTGGCGCGATCCTCGGACAGCTTCTTCACCAGCGCCGGGTCGGCCTGGCCCTTCATCGACGCGTCGGTGTGGCCCTGGATCAGGATGCGAGCCGCGCCGTACTGCTTCGAGACCTTGGCGATCTCCTCGACGACGAAGTCGACGTTGGGATCGTAGAGGCCCTCGGTGGCCTCGCCGTTGGCGCCGCGCTTCTCGACCTTCTTGTACAGGTCGGCCGAGTTGGGGAAGAACTGCACGACGACGGTCTTGGTGAGGATCGTGCTCTCGACCGGGATCTGCGACGCCGCGACCGGCGCGAAGGTCACCTCGTACTCGTTGCGCTGCTTGGCGTACTTCTCGTCGGCGCCGAGCTTCTTGATGACCGAGAAGTCCATGATCTGGTCGAAGTCGACCTTCTGCGACAGCGCGCCGACCGCCTTGTAGAGCAGGAACGCGGTGTTGTAGGTGCGCTCGAAGTTGGTGGGGTTGTTCTGGTTGACGAAGAACTCGCGGTTCTCGGCGTAGTTGGTCCAGTGGGCGTCGCCGAGCATGCCGAGGGTCTCGTCGGCGGGGATGCCGAAGCCGTCGCTCATCCACTTGGCGGCCTGCTGCTTGGCGGCGTCGTCCTTGAGCGCGGTGGTGGCGTCGAGGATGCCGCGGACGATGCCCTCGATGATCTCGGGGTTGTCGCGGGCGAAGTCGGCGCGGGCCCACCACACGTCGGCGATCAGGTGGTTGGCCTGGGCGGTCGTGACCAGGAGCTCGTTGCCGGGGAGCTTCTCGGCGATGCGGTAGATGTCCGGCGCCCACGACACCACGGCGGCGATGTCCTTCTGGGTCGCGTAGGCGCGGGCCGCCTCGAACGCGGTCTTGGTGAAGATCATCTCCACCTCGTCGGGCTGGACGCCGCCGTTGAGCAGCGCGTTGAGCAGGAAGTAGTGCGACGGCGAGTTCTGGGCCAGCACGACCTTCTTGCCGCGCAGGTCGGCGATCTTGAGGCCCTTGCGCACGACGATGCCGTCGCCGCCGTTGGACCAGTCGACCTGGTGGAAGACGCGCGGCATCGTCCGCGGGTCGACCTTCAGGCCCTCGATGAGCAGCGGCAGCATGTCGACGGTGGCCCACCCGATGTGGACCTCGCCCGACGCGACGACGTTGCGCATGTCGACCGGGTTGTCGGCGATGATCAGCTCGATCTTGAACGGCTGGCCCTTGCCGTCGGTCCACACCTTCTTGGCCTTGAGGCCCTCGTTGGCGTAGATGATCGGCGCCCAGCCGGCCCACACGTTGATCGCGAACTTGACGACGCGATCCTTGCCGATCGACTTGTAGTCCGAGGTGCCCGGCACCGGCGGCAGCTTCTGCGCCGCCTCGAAGGTGTACTCCTTGACGGTGGTGGCGCCGTTGATGTCGTTCAACTCGGCCGGCGTCGGCTCGGTGCCGGCCTGCTTCTTGATGTCGTCGATGTTGACCTTGGCGGTGCCGGTGCCACCGCCGTTCGACTTCTTGGACTTGCTCGAGCCGCGCATCACCGCGAACGCCACGAGGGCGGCGATGACGGCGACGACGGCGATGAAGAACGCGGGCTTCGGCTTTCCACCTGGCTGGGCCATGACTCACTCCTGCCCGGGACGGCCCGGGCGACAGACGATGCGGTGACGGGAGACGGAGACGGGCGGCTACTCGGTCGCCTTGGCGCGCTCGGCGGGGCCGAGGTCCTTGGTCGCCTCGGCCACCGGCGTGACCTCGGGCGCGCGCATGCCGAGCGACACCTCGAGGTCCTTGAGCGCGTCCTCGGCCATCGACTTCTCCATGCGCTCCTCGGCGTCGATGTCGGCGATGCCTTGCTGCGAGAGGTCCGACGCGACGCGGGCCTTGCCGCGGTTGGCGTCGATCTTCCCCTGGATCACCTGCTCGAGCTGGCCGAAGTCGGTCGTGACGTTGAGGTCGAAGCTCTGCGAGAGCTTCGCCACCTCGGCCTCGGCCTCGCTCATCTTGAGCTCGGCGTCGTACTGCTGGATCTTCGACTTCACCTCGCCCAGCTTCTTGTTGGCGTGCTGGATCTTCTTGAGGTTGTTCTGGTAGGCCTGCTCGTGCATCTGCAGCTGCTGCCGGTTCTGCTCGAGCTGGGTCTTGGCCTTCTGCAGCTCGAGCGCGAACTTGGCCGCGGTCTCGCGGTCGCCGGCCTTGAGGTAGGCCTTGGCCTGGGCCTCGAGCTTGGCCTGGTGGGCCTCGCCCTCCTTGACCTGGCGGTTCACGCGCTCGACCAGGCCGCGGTACTGCTCGAGGCCGACGCGGCCTTCCTTGAGCTGCTCGACGGCGACGTCGTACTCGTACTGCATCTGGGCGATCGGGTCGGCCTCCCAGAAGAAGTTGGCGAGCTTGTTGAGCTGGGCGCGCAGCGCGCCGAACATCTTTCCGAAGATCATCGCGGTCTCCCCTGGACGCCGGAGGCTGGTCCGACGACCCCGACATTACGGTGCGCGGGCGGTGGCCTCAAGCGGTGGGGCTGGCAATGCGAGGCGGCGATCGGGCGTCAATCCAGCGGAAACGCGGGCCGTTCGTGGTCGAACAGCAGCTGCGTCGCGCGCAGGCGCCACGGCGGCGGGCAGTCGGCGCCGAGCAGCACGACGGCGGCGGCGTAGGCGCGGCCCCGCACGACCAGCCGCACGTCGGCCAGCGCGCTGGCGGCGGCGTCGACGTGGGCGCCGTCGGCGGCGGTGAGGAGCGTCAGGAAGCCGCGCACCGCGGCGGCCTCGTCGGCGGCGTCGGCGCCGCCGTCGCTGGCGGCGGCGTGGGCCGCCTCGTCGAGATCGGTGGCCGCGGCGCGGCCGGCGCGGTGGCGCAGCGCGAACGCGAGGAGCGCGACCGCGGGCGTGCTGGCGGCGTCGGCGGCGTTGGCCTCGGCGTCGGCGAGGTGCGCGGGCGTCGCGCCCGCGGAGGCGGCGGCCAGCCAGCGGGCCTGGGCCGCGTCGCGCCAGTCGGCGCGGGTGGCGGTCGCGACCGCGGCGTCGAGGCGGCCGGCGGCGAGCTGGAGCCACCAGGCGTCCGGCGCGGGGTTGACCAGGAACGCGTGGGGGCCATCGGCGAGCGGCAGGCCGGCGAACGCGGGTGGCCCGTCGGGCGCGGCGCGCCGCGCGCGGACGACGTCGAGCGCGAACTCGTCGCAGTAGGTCGGCAGCGCCCGGCAGGCGGTGGCGAGCAGGCCGGCGGCCGCGGCGTAGTGGCCGCGGGCGGCCTCGGCCTGGCCGGCGCCCAGCGTCAGCCACGGCGCGCCGAGCCAGCGCTGGCGCGCGGCGTCCATCGCCGCGGCGCGCTGGTCGAGCGGGAGGCAGCGGGCCGCCAGGTACTGCCAGCTGGGGTCGTCGGGGCGGGCGGCGGCCCGCGCCCGATGGTCGGCGCACACCGCGGCGTGGCGGGGGCCGGCGTGGTCCTGCTCGATCGTGCGCAGCAGCGGATCGTCGGGGCTGCGCGCCAGCCGGCGCTCGAGCAACCCCGCGAAGCCGCCGAGGTCGGCGCCCGCGGCCCACCACGCGGCGGTGAAGCGCGCGTCGATGGGGCGCCAGCGCAGCTGGGCCTCGAGCACCTGATCGAAGGCGTCGCCGTCGAGGGTCCCTGCCAGCGACGTGGGATCGTCGGTCTCGACGCCGCGCACCAGCGTGAACGACTTGTCCTCGTCCTTGCGGCGGAGCTCCGTGGTCTCGGGCGGGGTGATGAACAGCCAGTCGGCGTCGACCGCCTGCCAGCGGCGCAGCGGCAGCACCCGCGTCGGCGGGCCGTCGTCATCGCCGGCGCCGAGCGTGCGGCGGGCGGTGTAGACCAGCGTCACCTCCTCCAGCGGCATCGCGGCGGCGACGTCGTAGACGTAGCGGTGGCGCTCGTCGATGCGCTCGTGGAACGCCTCGATCGGCGTGCCGTCGGCGGTCCGGGCCGCGACCGCGATCCGGCCGGCGCCGACCTTGAAGACGGCGTAGTCGCCGGCCGCGACGGCGCGGCGCTCGCCGTCGATCGTCACGGTGATCGGGCCGCCGGTGCCGTTGTAGGCGACGACGTCGACGCGGCGCAGGTAGTGCGACGCGACCGCGATGCCGCCGACCAGCGCGGTGGCCGCGGCGGTGCGGGCGACGGCGCGGGCCGGGCGCCGCCATCGCTCGCGCAACGACGGCGGTGGCACGGCGGGCCGGGCCACCTCGCGCACGTGCAGCGCGTAGCGATCGGGCACCTGCGCGATGATGGGCGCGACCACCGGCTCGGCCGGCGGCGCGGTCGCCATCGCGACGACGCGATCCTCGACGGCGAGCAGCTCGTCGCGGGCGGCCGCGGCCAGGTCCGCGAGCGCGTCGGTCGCGGTGGCGCAGACGTGCATCGCCAGGTGCAGCCACGGCGTCGGATCGCCCATCGGCGGCGGCTGGGGCAGCGGGTACCCGAACGCGCCGAACCACGGGTTGGTGTCGAGGCGGGCGCGCACGCCGGGCGGCAGGCGCAGCTGCGCGAGCGAGGCCTGGATCGCGGCGAAGCGATGGGCCAGCCGGTGGCCGTTCGCGACCACGGCCTGGTGCTCGGGCGCCTTGAACGAGCCGCGCGCGACGACCGGCGCGAACGCGGCGGTGACCTCGGCGACGGCTTCGTCGATCTCGGCGTGGGTGTGCTCGGCCCAGTGCCACAGCGTCCACAGCGAGCGCAGGTAGTCGGCCCAGGCCGGCGAGACCTGCGCGGCGATCTGGCGATGCACCGCGCGGGCGCGGGCCTCGCGATCGGCGATCCGCTGGCTCACGTCGACCAGCTCGGCCTCGATCGTCGCGCGCAGCGTCGGGAGCTCGGCGCGGCCGTAGCTGCGATCGCGGTAGCGCACGGTGGGACCGCCCGCGGTCAGTGCGCCGGCCGCCAGGCCATCGAGCGCCGCGCGGTCGTCGCGCAACCGGGTGCGCGCGGCCAGCTCGTCGGCGAGCTCCGGCGGGTAGAGGTCCGCGACCGCGGTCAGCGGGGCGCTCAGCGGCGTGGCGGCGGTGCGCGGCGGCGTCCGGGTCAGGCCGCGCTCGACGTACAGGCCGCGGTAGCGCGGGTCGAGGCCCGGGCGGCCGAGCGCCTCGTCGAGGTGGGCCAGCGTCTCGGCCACCGGCGTCGGCTCGAGCGCCGGCAACCCCGGCCGCCGCAGCAGCGCCCGCGCCGTGACCCGCGCGCGCAGCGCGGCCGGATCGTCGAACGCGGCCCACGCCGGGCGCGACTCGGCCGGCGCCGCGACGTAGCGGGCCTTCGCCGACTGCTCGCGCTCGAGGTCCGACGGGTGCGTGGTCCAGGTCGCGGGCAGCGCGGCCAGCGCCGGCGTGAACAGCCGGTGCTGGGCCGGATCGCCGGTGGGCGCGGGCGGCTGGCCGCCGTGGGCGCGGCCGCGGATCGCCGGCAGCTGCTCGGCGATGCGCGCCTGCACCGCGAACACGTCCACGACCGCCCGGCCGCGGGCGGCCTCCCGCTCGGCGAACCCGATCGCCATCGCGTTCTGCTCGCGCAGCGGCGCGCTGCGGAACAAGAGGGTCGCGACCGCGTCGCTGCCGGCCACCGCCACCGCGGCGAGATCGGCCTCGAGCTCGCACTCGCGCTCGAACGCGCGCTGCAGCCGCAGCGTCCAGCCGAACAGCGTCATCGTCACCGCGCGGATCGACCAGGCCAGGCCGTAGACGATCGCGCCGCCCACGATCACCGCGAGCCCGACGCCGCCGAACGGGATGTACGGCAGGTCGAGCGAGACCCCGCCGCGGAACCACGGCCGTGGATCGATCAGGAGGTCGGCGAGCCGGCCGCCGCGGGTCGACCAGCGCCCGAGCCAGGTGGTGTGGTGCCCGACGTGGCCGAGCTCGTGCGCGAGGAGCGCCTTGAACTCGCGCAGGTCGAGGCCGGTGATCATCCCCAGCCCCAGCATCAACGTGCGCCGCGAGCGCTCGAGGCGCCACCACCGCCCGGGCTCGTGGACCACGTACGCGCGGACCGCGGCCGTGATCAGCACCCGGTCGGGCGGGGGCGCGCCGACCTCGGCCGCGACCCGACGGACGAACGCGAACAACGTCGGCTGTTCGGCGGCGGTGACCTCGATCGGTCCGTCGACCGACGGGCGCGGTCGGCGGCGCACGAACGAGCTGGCCAGCACGCCGGCGATCACCAGCGCGGCGCCGCCCGCCGCGAAGCCCCATTGGTGCTCCTTCACGACGATCGCCGACCACACCAGCTGCACGCCGGTCCAACCGAACCAGCCCATCAGCCCCAGGTAGGCCAGCAGGAACCCGGCCAGCGCCGCGCCCGCCGCCGCCGCCCGGCGTCGGTAGCGCTTCGACGGGCGCCGCAGATCGGCGGGCACGTCGCCGGGGCTGTCGGGATAGGCGATGACGACCACGTCCTCCATCAGTGCCTCAGAATCAACGGATCGTCGCATGACGGTCAAGTCCGGGAGGGGAGGTGATTCCGGCAAAGCCGGTGCGGCCCGCACGTCGCGGCGGGCGTGGGTGCTTCACGGCGGTCATGGCCCGATATCGACCCGCGCGCGCCGCGGTTGCGTGCGCGTGCGAAGCGCGGCGAGGGAGGCGCCGGCTGCGGCTCCGACTCCGGCTCCGGCTCCGGCTCCGGCTCCGACTCCGGCTCCGGCGGAATCTCCGAGGTTGGCGCGGGGCGTCTCGCGTCCTGGGGGCTGACCATTGATCACATCTCGGGAATTTCGGCCCAAGGCCGTGGATTTGCTCGAGGTGCAGAATAGCCAGCTTGCGTGGGCCACGTCGACGTTTGGTGATGCAGCGCTCGGCGACGCGCGACGGACCGCGCGGCTGGTCG
>JAEUJY010000094.1 GCA_016794525.1 Myxococcales bacterium | reverse complement strand
GTGCTCAAACAGTGCTCGCGCCGGTGACCCCGGCGCGTCGGTCGAACGACCGTGGTTCGGCGTACACCGAGATCGGTCGGGGGCGCTCCGCAACTGCGCGCGGCCCAGGGGGAGCCCCACCTGGCGCCTCGGCACCTGCCGTCTTCGCGAACGATGGCAGCACCTGCCGTCTTCGCTGACGTTCACAGCCGGACGTTGGGCCCGACGATCGGATGGGGATCGTCGGGACGCGCCTGAGCCTGACGATCGGATGGGGATCGTCGAGCCTGACGATCGGATGAGCCTGACGATCGGATGGGGATCGTCGTGACGAGGCTGTGAGCCTGACGATCGGATGGGGATCGTCGTGACGCCCCTGACGATCGGATGGGGATCGTCACGAGCCGGAATGAACAGCGCGGGAGGTCGAGACGGGAGGCGGAGGTGGCGAGTCGGGGGAGCCCCTCGGCGCGGGCGGTGGTGCCCCCCTGGGCCGTGCTCAAACAGTGCTCGCGCCGGTGACCCCGCCGCGTGGGTCGAACGACCGTGGTTCGGCGTACACCGAGATCGGTCGGGGGCGCTCCGCAACTGCGCGCGGCCCAGAGGGGACACCACCTGGCGCCGAGTCACCTGCCTGCACCGAGGCTGTTCCCGGAGCCCAGCATCGGACGGACGGCCGTTCGAGCCAGGTGCGCTGGCGGTCGGACGGGATCTTCGCGACCTCGATGCGTGGCGTTCGTCGGGCCGTGGTCGCTGTGGCGGACCGCGCTCGGGCGGCGTGTGCGGAGCTCGCAGCGGCAGGTGCGTCGGCGCCAGGTGGTGTCCCCCCTGGGCCGCGCGCAGTTGCGCAGCGCCCAGGTCCCATCACGTCGGTGTTCGCAGGTGTCCGGTGGATCACCGGGAGTCTGGGGTCGTCGGCGCGAGCACTGTTTGAGCACGGCCCAGGGGGGCACCACCGCCGCGCCGAGGATCGACAGAGGCGGCGGCCGATCCCGAGCGATCCCGGCTCCGGCTGCCGGCTGCGAGCCCGGCTCCGGCTCCGATCCCGGCTCCGATTCCGGCTCCGGTTTTGGCTCCGGCTCCGGCTCCGATTCCGGCTCCGATTCCGGCTCCGGTTCCGAGGCCGCCGCGGGAGCCGGCTCGGGATCGGACACGGCTGAGGTCCGGTCGGGCTCGGGCGGTCAGACGCGGCGGCGCATGAGGGCGTAGTAGGCGGCGGCGGAGACGGAGGAGGAGACGAACCAGGCCCAGGTGTAGAGGTGGTTGAAGAAGGCGGGGACGGTGGAGGGGGCGGCGCCGCTGGCGGCGACGAGGAAGCCGGGGAGGCACGGGGCGACGCCGAGGCCGAAGGCGATCAGGGCGCGGGGGTTGATGCCGCCGGCGTACTCGTACTGGCCGCCGCGGCGGTAGAGGTCGTCGACGACGAGCTCGCGGCGGCGGAGGACGAAGTAGTCGACGATCATGATCGCGCCGATCGGGCCGAGCAGGACGCCGTAGCCGACCAGCCAGATGAAGATGTAGTTGCCGGCCGACTTCAGGATGAGCCAGGGGCAGATCAGCACGCCGATGACGGCGGTGATGAGGCCGCCGGTGCGGTAGGTGATGCGGGCGGGGGCGAGGTTGGCGAAGTCGTTGGCCGGCGAGACGACGTTGGCGGCGATGTTGGTCGAGAGCGTGGCGAGCGCGAGGCCGAGCATCGAGATGCCGACCACCAGCGGGTTGCCGAACTTGGTGACCAGCTGGTCGGGGTAGGCGATCGCCTTGCCGAAGACCACGACGGTGGCGGCGGTGGTGATGACGCCGATGAACGCGAACACGGTCATCGTCGTCGGCATGGCGATCGCCTGGCCGATCGCCTGATCGCGCTGGCTGCGGGCGTAGCGCGAGAAGTCGGGGATGTTGAGCGCCAGCGTGGCCCAGAACGACACGCCCGAGGTGAGCGCGACGGCGAAGGTCTCGGACAGCGGCTTGGTGGCGGGCTGGGACATCAAGGCGCTGACGCTGCCGCCCTCGGAGATGGCCCACACCAGCAGCGCAGCGCCGCACAGGAGCAGGAACGGCGCCGACAGCGTCTCGAGCCACTTGATCGACTCCATGCCGTTCCAGATGAAGTAGACGTTGATCAGCCAGAAGACGAAGAACCAGATCAGCGGGGCGAGATCGGCGCCGAGGATGGTCACGTCGGGCACCGACACCGACGGCGCCAGCGCCGACGCGGTGGCCCACAGGCCGAGGCCGCCGAACCAGCACTGGATGCCGAACCAGCCGCAGGCGACCAGCGCGCGCAGCACCGCCGGGATCTGCGCGCCGCGCACGCCGAACGACGCGCGGACCAGGACCGGGAACGGGATGCCGTACTTGGTGCCGGGGTGGCCGTTGGCCATCAGCGGCAGGAGGACGATCAGGTTGGCGAGCGCGATGACGAGCACCGACTGCCAGGCGCTCATGCCGCCGGCGACCCGCTCGGACGCCAGCGTGTAGGTCGGGACGCAGATGGCCATGCCGACCCACAGCGCGGCGATGTTGCCGGTGCGCCAGGTCCGCTTCTCGGGCGGGACCGGCGCGAGGTCTTCGTTGTGCAGGGAGGGATCGACCATGGACCTCGGAGCATATCGGAGGCCGGGGCGCGGGTTCGGATGTCACAAGCCGATCGTCGGGGCCTCTACCTCGGGGATGACGCTGCTCGCGCTGGTCCTCGGTTCCATCCAGTTCCCCCCCGGCGGCCTGGCGGCCTGGCAGGCCCGCCCGCTCGACCCGTCGCGCCACGACGACTGGCCGGACGACGCGCTCCTGTTCGGCAGCCCGCCGCCGTTCGCGACGGTCGGCGAGCTGCTGGCCGCCGGCGACGCGCTCGAGGCCGACGGCGACGCGGCGTTCCTGGAGTGGCGCGACGGCGAGGGCCTGACCGGCATCATCAGCGGCGAGGAGCGGATCATCGCCTGGCACCTGGGCCTGATCACCGCGCTGCGCGAGGCGGCGGCGGTCGGCGGCCGCGGCGTGGCCGCGGTGGTGCTGCCGGCGCTGGGCGGCGCGACGCGGATCGATCTCGACGCCGATGGCGCCCTGGCGATGGGCCCGCTGCACGAGGTGCTGGCCGACGAGCGGCTGGCGACGCTGGCGGTGGCGGTCGACGCCTGGCTGGGCGCGAAGGACCGGTCGCCGACGCTGCGGCGCGCGGCGTACCGCGACGGCGAGGCGCGCTACTGGCTCGACGCGCCGACCGACGCCGAGCGGGATGCGCTGGCGCTGGCGGCGGGCCTCGACGCCGCGCGGCGGGCGGCGGCGCTGGCCGATCCGACGCTGTGCGGCCCCGACCTGACGCCGCTGGCGCGCCACGTCGCCGACGAGGCGGCCCTCGCGGTGGCGCTGACGATGGCGACGCCGCTGGCGCGCTGCGTGGCGATCGCGGTCGCGGCCCACGCCGATCCGATCGCGGCGGCGCCGATCGCCCGGGCGCTGCTGGCCCACCCGTCGCGCTACGTCGCGCGCATGGCGCTGCGCGCGCTGGCGACCGCGGCCGACGACGCGTCGCTCGAGGCGGTGCTGGGCGTCGTGCGCGCGCACCCGAGCGAGTGGACCGTCGCGGTCGACGTGCTCGCGCGGCTGGCTCACCCGGGCGCGGCGGCGCGGCTGGCCGCGCTGCTCGCGAGCGACGAGGTGCGCTTCGATCCGCAGGCGATCGACGAGGCGGCGCGGCCGGCGCGCCTCGAGGCCGCCCACCGGCTGGTGCAGGCCGCCGGTGCCCGCCCCGATCCGGCGCTGGCCGAGGCGCTGCTGGCGTGCTTCGACGATCCGGCGCTGCGCTGGCTGGTGCCGGCGCTGGTGCCGGCGCTGGCGCGGCAGGGCGGCCCGGCGATCGAGGCCCGCGGCCAGGACCTGCAGCTCGCCGCCCACGGCATGGGCCGCGCGCTCAACCAGGACCACGCCCGCCGCGCGGCGCTGCTGGGCATCGAGGGCGTCGAGGACGCGGGCGGCATCATCCGCTACGACGACCTCGATCTGGCGGGCCTGACGACGCTGCTCGACGAGGGCTTCATCCACCCGCACGCCCAGCAGAACGACGCGCCGCCGACCAGCGCGTTCTTCCAGTTCATGACGACGTGGCCCGAGGTCCGCGCGTCGGGGTACGCCGTGAGCCCGCGCCGCCCCGACTACCGCACGATGATCGACGGCATCTCGGTCGACTTCACCGCGATGCCGCCGCCGCGCGCGGCCGCGCTCCGGGCCGAGCTCGAGGCGCTCGCCGCGTCGGCCACCAACACCGAGGTCGACGACGCCGCCGCCCACCTGTGGTGGACGTGAGCTGATCGCGGCGCGCGGTCGCCGCTCGACCGGCGGGCCTGGCGGTCAGCTCTCGAGGGGCTGCACGCCGAACAGCACGCCGTCGCCGCACGGATCGAGCCAGACCAGCAGGCGCTGCGCGGCGCCGGCCGGGGTGTCGATCTCGAGGATGCGGCGGACCGGCGCCGCGCCGACGGCCTTGGCCAGGTCGGCCTCGAGCGACTTCCACACGCCGGCCAGCGGCGTCGAGGTCAGCGGCAGCCCTTCGATCTCGACGACGACGCCCATCACGAAGCGCGCGCACGCCGGGTTGGCGACGAGGATCAGCCCGTCCTTCGACACCAGCGCCAGCGGCAGGCGGCAGCCGTCGACGATGCGCGCCGCCAGCGCGTCGCGCTCGTTCTTGCTGCGCTCGATGACCACCCGCTTGCCGCCGCCGCGGCGGCGGTGGCCGAAGCCGAGCATGTCCATCACGGTGCGCAGCTCGTAGATGAACGCCGCCATGTCCTTGTGGCGTTCGGCCGGCGTCTTGGCCAGCGCGCGGAGGATCAGCGTCTCGAGGGCGGGCTCGAGGCCGGCCACCAGCTGCGACGGCGGGGTCGGCTGTTGCTCGAGGTGCCCCGACAGGATCGTCGAGACGTTGCCGTCCCACGGCACGTGGCCGGTGATCAGCTCGTAGAACAGGATGCCGAGCGCGTAGAGATCCGACGACGGCGTCGCGGCGTCGCCGCGGATGCGCTCGGGCGCGACGTAGTGCGGCGTGCCCGACAGCGGCCCCGAGCCGCGGCCGCCGGTGAGCGAGCGCGCGAGGCCGAAGTCGAGCAGCTTGACGACCAGCTGCCGCCGCTTGGTGCCGGCCTGCTCGTGCAGCAGGATGTTCTCGGTCTTGATGTCGCAGTGGACGATGCCCTGGCTGTGCACGTAGTGCAGCGCGTCGGCGACCTGCAGGATGATCTCGCAGGCCATGCGCACGCCGAGCCGGGTCTCGCGGCGCAGCACCTTGTGCACCGGCTCGCCCTCGACGAACTCCATCACCATGAACGCGCCGACGTCGGGGTCCTCGCCGAAGTCGACCACCGACGTGATGTTGGGGTGGTTGACCGCCGAGGCCAGCCGCGCCTCGCGGTAGAACAGCTCGCGCGCCTCGTCGGTGTCGGCCAGGTTCTCGCCGATCACCTTGAGCGCGAAGGTCTTCGACAGCTGCTGGTGGCTGACCTTGTAGACCTTGCCCATGCCGCCGACGCCGATGCGATCGACGATCTTGTAGCGGCCGGCGATGATGCGGCCGGGGCCCGCGGGCTGGCGCTCACCGACGGGCGGGCGGGCCGCGGCCGGGATCGGCGCGTCGGCGAGCGCGGCGACGGCGGCCTTGGGATCGGGGCTGGCCGGGCGCGCCGGCTTGAGCTCGGGGCGCGGCGCCGGCTTGGGCTCGGGGCGCGGCGCCGGCTTGAGCTCGGGGCGCGGCGCCGGCTTGGGCTCGGGCCGTGGCGCCTCGGCGCGGGGCGGCGCCAGGGGCGCGAGGCGGGGCGCCTGGGGCGGCAGCGGCGGCGCGAGCGGGAGGCCGCCCGGCGGCGTGCGTCCGAGCCGCGGCAGCGGGTGCCCGCTGGGCGGCGTGTTGGGCGCGGCGCGGAGCGGCAGGCGCGCGGCGTCGGGGCCGCGCGGCGGCTCGGGCAGGCGCTGCGGCACCATCGGCGGCGGCGCGGGCAGGCGCGGCGCCTCCTCGTCCTCCTCGGGCAGCCGCGGCACCGGCGCGCTCTCGTCGGCGGTGAGCGGCAGCCGGCGCGCGCTCTTGGTGGTCTTCACGCCGGCGACGGTCTGGCGGTCGGCGCGCCGCGCGGCGGCCAGCGCCTCGGGCTCGTCGGCCATGCGCACCGCCGCGGTGACGCTGTCGAACTCGCGGTCCTCGTCGGTGGTGTCGTCGAGGTCCCAGCCCGGGCCGAACGGCAGCGCCGGCACCGCGCGCGCGGTGTGGTCGGCGACCAGGCCGCTCATCCGGACCCGGCTGATCGGCTCGTCGCCGTCGGCGGCCGGCGGCGGCAGCGGCAGGTTCACGCCGGAGCGCGGGCCGCGCGGCCGCGGATCGTCAGCCACGGCACGCCCCCGCGCGCTGGCACGGCGACGACGCACGATGGCGGCCGCAGGTCAGGACAGGAGGCACGGCGTCCAGGGCAGGGGCGATGGCCATGCATTGTACACCCGCGCGCCGCCGGTCACCGCTATTCTAGGGACAGTGCATCGATCGAGCGATCGCGTCCGCTCGACGCCGGGCGTCGGCCCGCGCGCGCGGGTTCGCGTCGATGGATGCGCGATCGCGCCGCGCTGGTCGGGCCGGCGCCGCCCGCGGCGATCACCCCGGGCGGAGGAGCGGTGAGCCCGCTGCTCGACGCCCACAGCTACGCGCTCGGGCTGGTCGGCCTGCCGTTCTTGATCGCGGCGAGCACGCTGGCGGCGGTGCTGCTGTACGCGCTGGTGATGCGCGGCGCGTCGCACCTGCGGGTGCCGATGATCGTCTTCACCGGCGGGCTGTTGCCGTTCGTCGCCAGCTTCGGGCTGGCGGTGGCGGCGCCCGACGACGCCGCGGCCCACGCGTTCTTCCGCTTCGGCACCGCGTTCGTGCCGCTCGGCGCGACCGGCGCGATGGTGTTCGAGCTGGCGCTGGCCGGGCGGCTGCGCGCCTACCGCGTCGTCGTCGGCATCGCCGGCGTGGTGGCGATCGGCTTCCTCGGCCTGGGCCTCACGACCAACCTCGCCGTCGACCACGTCCTGATCACGCCGTCGGGCCTGCGGTTCTTCGCCGCGGGGCCGATGGTGCCGCCGGCGTCGATCACGATCACCGCGGTGTCGGTGGCGGCGTTCGTCGAGGCGTTCCGCGCCGCGCGCCGGGCCACGTCGACGTCGCGGCGGCGGCAGCTGTGGGGCGGGTTGATCGCGCTGGCGGTGTCGTTCTTCGCGATGACCGACGTGCTGCTGTCCTACGGCGTCGGCTACGCGCCGATGAGCTGGCTGTTCGTGACGATCGGCTCGCTGCTGGCGCTGCGCTCGATCTTCCAGGACGATCTGTTGCGGGCGCAGTCGCTCGACAGCCGCGCGCCGGTGACGTTCCTGGCGCTGTCGCTGGCCGGCGCCGCCGCGTGGGTGCTGGCGGTGTACGTCGTCCAGCCGTGGCCGGCGTGGATCGTCGGGCTGACGCTGCTGCTGGGCGCGCTCGGCGCCCGGCTGACGGTGGCGCTGGTGGCGCGGATCTGGGCGGTGCGCACGCCCGGCGAGGGCCCGCTCGATCGGCTGCTGCGGCAGTACGGCGCGCGGGTGCGGCAGCTGACCCGTGCCGGCGAGGTCGCGACGTTGACCACCGAGGTGTGCCAGATCGCGCTCGGCGACGACGTCCAGATGATCACGCCGGCGCGCGACGACTGGTCGTGGCGCAACGCCGACGGCACGCCGATCGAGGGCGAGCGGGTGCCCGACCCGCTGGTCGGCCCGTGGCTGGCCGAGCAGCGGCGGCCGGTGTTCGCCCGCGACATCGAGAGCGCCGAGGTCGGCGATCTGCGGCCGTCGATCGAGCGCCTGATGAGCGCCCACGCGGCGATCGCGCTGGTGCCGCTGACGGCCAAGGAGGAGCTGGTCGGCCTGCTGATCCTGCGGCAGCGCGGCCGCCGCACCGGTCGCCGCCCGGCCGAGCTGCGGTTCCTGGCCGCGGTCGCCGATCGCGCCGGCGCCGCGCTCGACTACGTGCACATCGCCGAGGAGGCCGCGGCCCGCGCCGACCTGGTGCGCGACGTCGAGCTGGCGGCGGCGGTGCAGGCCGGCTTCGTCCCCGGCAGCGAGCCCAGCCACCACCACGGCGTCACGGTCGTCGGATCGTGGCAGCCGGCCAGCGAGTGCGGCGGCGACTGGTGGTCGCGGTACGCGCTGCCCGGCGGGCGCACGCTGGTGGTGATCGGCGACGTCACCGGCTCGGGCGTCGCCGCGGCGATGGTCACCGCCGCCGCGCGCGGCGCCTGCGACGCGGCGGTCGCGGCCCGCCCCGAGACGCTCGACGTGCTGACGCTGCTGCACCAGCTCGACCACGCCGTGCGCCAGGTCGGCGCCGGCCGCTTCCACCTGACCTGCTTCGCCGCCGTCCTCGATCCCGACCGCGGCGAGATCCACTTCGCCAACGCCGGCCACGTCGCGCCCTACGTGTGCCGGGCCCGGGCCACCCCGACGCCGGCCGGCGACACCGTCGAGCTGTCGGCGCTGGTGGCCCGCGGCAACCCGCTGGGCGCCGGCGCCGCGACCGTGGCCAAGGCCGCGACCCGGGCCATCGGGCCCGGCGACCTGTTGATCTGGTACACCGACGGCCTGATCGAGTGCCACGGCGCCGACGGCAAGCAGTTCGGCGATCGCCGCCTGCAGCGGGTGCTCAAGCGGCTGGCCGGCGACGAGCTCGACCCGGTGGCGGTGCAGCAGCGGCTGGCCGCCGAGCTGGCCGCCCACCTGGGCGGCCTGCCGATCGACGACGACATGACCCTTGTGGTGGCGCGCCTCGATCGCCACATTGGGGGTGCCGCCGAACGCGAGGCGCGCTCATGAAGCTGCGAGTCGTCAGCTACAACATCCACAAGTGCATCGGCGGCGTCGATCGCCGCTACGATCCGGCGCGCACGGTGGCGTGCCTCGCGCACTACGCCCCCGACGTGGTGCTGCTGCAGGAGGTCGACGCCGGGGCCAAGCGCTCCAACGGCGATCACCAGGCCAGCCTGCTGGCCGAGGGCCTCGGGCTCGGCCACTACGCGTGGTTCCCCAACGTGACGGTGCGCGGCGGCGGCACCTACGGCAACGCGGTGCTGTCGCGGTTCCCGCTGGCCGAGATGCGCAACATCGATCTGACGGTGGCGCCGAAGAAGCGGCGCAGCGCGCTGCACGTCGCGCTGCACGTCCGCCACGACCAGCACGCGCGCACGGTCCACGTCTTCAACCTGCACCTCGGGCTCGCGCAGTACGAGCGGCGGATCCAGGTCGAGAACTTCGTCGACTGCCACCCGCTCTACGGCCTGCACCACGACACGCCGGTGGTGATCGGCGGCGACCTCAACGACGTCTGGGGCTCGCTGGCCGGCTGGCTGGCGCCCCACGGCTTCCGCGGCGTCGAGCGCCGGCTGCGCACCTTCCCCGCGTGGGCGCCGATGCGCGCCCTCGACGGCATCTACGTGCGCGGCGCGGTCCGGTTCACCGGCGTCGAGCGCGGCGAGACCGAGCTGGCGCGGCGGGCCAGCGATCACCGGCCGCTGATCGCCGACCTGACGATCGGCTAGCTACGGGGCCGGCGGCGTCGGCGCGCCGCTGCCGGCGGGCGGGGCCGAGCCCGGGCCGGCGGGAGGCGCGGTCGGCTGCGGCGCGATGCCGGTGCCCATCGTGCGCACCTGGCGCAGGCCGGCGTTGGCGGCCTCGACGAACGCCTTGGGATCGCGGCGCGGGTTGATGCCGGAGCGCACGCCGGCGTCGAGGTAGCGCTGCTGCAGCTCGACGTGGGCCTGCTCGTGGTTCGGGCACGAGGTCGCGGCCGCGGCGTCGCACGCGGCGAGCGCCTCGTTGGCGTAGGCCAGCGCCTCCTTGGCCTCGTAGCGATCGATGTGGGCCATCGACAGCGCGTAGAGCGCGCGCCAGTGGGTCGGCGAGCCCTCGCTGCGGGTGGCCGCGACGCCGGCCGCCTGGATCGCCCAGTCGACCTCCTTGGCGTCGCTCCACTGGCGGGCCAGGTCGTAGGCCGCGCGGCCGTCGCCGGGGTTCACCGCGACGCGCGCCTCGGCGAACGCCACCGCGCGCCGGCCGTCGGCGTCGAACTTTCCGACCGACGCCGCCGACAGCGCGCGCGGCGGCAGGAACAACGCCACCAGCACCACGATCGTCACCGTCACGTCCGCGAGCGAGGGCCTGAACTTCACTGGACACCTCCGACAACGTCCGAGGTCTTTCGGTTCCCAACCGTGCGTCGGTCGTGGCATTTCGCCTCGGCCTGCGGCGCGGCGCCCCAGCGAATTCGCCAGCAACAAACTGCATCCCGCCGTGATCTCGATGACTTGCTGCGGTGGATCCTTCTTTGCACAGGCGTCCCCCGAGTTCTCAGACCCACCAGCGCACGGCGCTCGGTACCCGGAGGCAAGTCGACCATGTTGCAGACGATTTCGGCAGCGTTCCACGAGGGCGGATGGGGCATGTGGCTCATCCTCATCACCTCGATCTTCATCATCGGCATCATCGTGGAGCGGTCCGTCTATCTGTTCAAGGCCTCGGTCGACAAGGACAAGCTCCTTGCCCTGCTGAAGAGCCAGGTCATGGCCGGCAACGTCCAGGGCGCCATCAAGGTGTGCTCGGGCAACCCGACCCCGATGACCCGCATCGTCCAGGCGGGCCTGATGAAGTTCAACAAGAGCGACGACGAGGTCCAGGCCGCGATGGACGAGGCCGCCCTCCGCGAGCTGCCCAAGATCAACGCGCGCACGCCGTACCTGGCGATGCTCTCGAACTTCGCCGTTATGGCCGGCCTCATCGGCACCATCACCGGCATGATCAAGGCCTTCAAGTCGGTCGGCGACGACCAGGGCGGAAACAAGGCGACCGAGCTCGCCGGCGCCATCTCGGAGGCCCTCAACTGTACGGCCTTCGGCATCGGCACCTCGCTGGTCGGCCTGCTGGGCTACTCGCTCATCCAGGGCAAGACCACCAAGGTCTCGGACGACATCAACGAGGTGACCGTCCAGGTGGTGAACCTGGTCGTCAACCACCGCTCCTCCATGCAGCCCCAGGCGTAGCGATCCTGGCGAGGGCGCGCCCGCGTCCTCACTCTGATCACCTGCCGACTTGAGACTCCCCCGGCGTCCACGCGAGTGGCGCCGGGTTGCCACGGAGGACCCCGATGGGTGCCGCGATAGATACCGGGGACAAGAAGTCGTTCAACGTCGAGTTGAACATCGTCCCCTTCATCGACCTGATGAGCTGCCTCACGGCCTTCTTGCTGGTGACGGCGGTGTGGAGCGAGATCGCCCGCATCACCATCCAGCCGAAGGGCAAGAGCCGCTCGAACGAGCCGCCGCCCGACGAGATCCCCGCGAAGATCTCGGTGCTGATCCAACCCGACATGATCTATGTCGGCGTGAGCTCGGCGCCGATCGACCCGGTGATCGCCAAGAAGGAGAACGGCGAGTACACGTGGTCGACGGTGGAGAGCGCGCTGGTCGCGCTGCGCAAGGAGCCGATCTTCGACGGCCGCAAGGACATCGAGATCGCCGCCGAGAGCACCACCCAGGCCAAGGTGGCCTACAAGGACATCATCCACGCGATGGACCTGGCGGCCAAGACCGGGTTCGACGGAGTCGGCCTGTCCGAGCCGTCGAGCCTGTCGTGGCGTCCGAGCCTGTAGCCGAGCCGAAGGGAACCATCCGATGCCCGTCCACAAAGCAGGACCACGCCTCTACCGCTCGGTGCCGTTCAAGCACTTGGCCAAGGGCGGTGCCGGGAGCACCGCTCGCTCGTCGAACATCGCGCTCAACCTGACGCCGTTCGTCGACATGATGACCATCTTGGTCACCTTCCTCCTGATCGTGTTCTCGACGAGCGGCGAGCTGCTCAAGGCCCAGAAGGGTCTCGAGCTGCCCAAGGCCGATCGGAAGGAGCAGCTGCAGGACGCGCCGATCATCACGGTCACGAAGAGTGACCTCTCGTTCCAGGGCTTCCAGGTGGCGACCATCGAGAGCCTGCTGAAGGACGAGAACCCGCAGATGAAGATCGAGGCGCTGTTCCTGAAGCTCGACGCCCACGGCAAGAAGACCAAGGAGACGATGGCGCTGTCGTCCAAGGCGACCGACAAGCGGGCCAAGAAGGCCTGCGACGACGCCAAGGCCGGCATCACCAACAACGCCTTCCTCTGCCCCGAGGGCCTGGTGATCTTGCAGGCCGACGAGGAGACCGACGCGCGGATCATCACGATGATCGTGACGACCGCGAAGTACGCGAACTTCGAGAACGTGCTGTTCGCCGTGAAGAAGAAGTAGCGACGCCACGCGTCGCGCCGAGACGAGAGCCCGTTCCGGACGCACTCCGGCAACGGGCTTTCTGCCAACGGGCCTCCGCGTAGGCCACTCCGAAACCCGCATCCCCGCCCGCGTCCCACCCGGCCGTTTCGTTATAGTGCCGGCGCCTTCGAAAGGATCGTCCCATGACCCTGCGGATCCGACACCTGGCCGTCCTGTTCCTGGCGGCCCTGGTCCTCGCGACCATGACCGGCTGCCCGGAAGACGAGTTCGCCTCCAAGACGTGGACGAAGAAGCTCGACAATCCCAAGGAGTCCGAGCGCGCGGTGACGCAGCTCGAGCGCCTGGGTGATCCGAGCGCGATCCCCGCGCTGGGCCGGGCCTGGGAGAAGCAGGGCCGCCCCGAGCGCATCCTGCAGGTCATCATCGACCTGTCCAAGCCGCTCACCGCCGAGCAGACCAAGAACGGCGGCGAGGCCCAGTACACGATCTACCGTGGCGGCAAGGTCCGTCCGGCGAGCTGGGACAAGTCGCTGCCGATCCTGGTCAAGGCGATCGAGGAGGTCGACGCCGCCAACCCCCGCTCGGTCGAGAGCGCCCGCCTCGCCGCCGAGGCGATGGGCGAGGCCAAGCTCGACGACGCGCTCGAGCCGCTGATCAAGGCCGCCACCAGCAGCGAGGCCAAGCAGGTCCGCGGCCAGGCGATCCTGTCGCTCGGCGTGCTGGGCAAGGACGGCGCGGTGCCGACGCTGGCCAACATCCTCCGCGAGGAGTTCGACCCGCAGAACCCGGCGATGCACGGCGCGGCGATCATCGCGCTCGGCAAGATCAAGAGCCCGCAGGCGGTGCCGGTGCTGATCGAGGCGATGTACCGCCTGCCGTTCTTCTTCAAGCAGGTGCGCCGGTCGCTGGTGGCGTCGGGCGCGTCGGTCAACGGCCGCATCAAGGCCGCGCTCGAGGGCACCGACAGCGATCTCAACACGCTGTTCAAGGACAAGAAGCTCGACATGTACTGCGGCGATCCCGGCAAGGAGCAGAAGCCGCTGGCGCAGTGCGTGCCGGTGTCGGCGATGGACTACTACGCGGCGATCATCGCGGGTGACCTGTACGATCCGACGCTGGTGCCGGCGCTCCTGACCGCGCTGGCCCGCCCGGCCAAGCCGGCCTACCTGGTCGACGGCGCCGCCGGCCCGCCGGCGCAGAACGGCGTGCTCGACGCGCTCCGCAAGATCGGCTCGCCGGCCGCGGCGCAGCCGGTGCTCGACCTGGCGATGACGACCAAGGACATGAACCTGAAGCCGATGGCGGTGGGCGTGTACTCGTTCGTGTCGAAGGACGGCTCGGAGAAGACCGGCACGACGACCGGCCTCGACGCGCTCGGCAAGATCGTCGCCGACACCACCCAGGACTTCACCGTGCGCCTCGAGTCGGCGACCTCGTACGCGCGCCTGGCGCGCACGCCCGATCGCATCAAGGTGCTGCAAGATCAGGTCAAGGCGTTCGCCGAGGGCACCAAGAAGGCGCGCGACGCGGCCGACGGCGCGCCCAAGGCCGCGCTGGCGGCGGCCAAGGGTCCGTACGACGCGGCCCGCGAGCAGCTCAAGGCGGCCAAGGACGCGATCGCCCGCGCCGGCGGCATGAAGAAGGTCGAGGACGGCGTCAAGAAGGGCACGATCAAGCCTGAGGTGCTCATCAAGATGACGGAGGCGCAGACCGCGGTCGACAAGGTCGAGGGCGCGTACGACGACGCCAAGGCCGACTACGACGAGGCCGACGCCAAGGCCAAGAACTACAAGGCCTCGCAGCGCGTCTTCGAGGCCCACATCGCGCGCGTCGAGGTGGCCATCCGCTGCGGCGGCAAGGCCGAGTGCTACGGCGCGACGCTGACCGCGACGTTCGACTCGATCAAGGGCGAGCTCGGCAAGTACATCGGCGGGCTCGACGCGATGACCCAGGACGAGAAGGACGAGCTCCTGGCGGCGCAGATCGAGCGCGCGATGCTCGAGCTGGGCAAGATGGGATCGGCGGCGTCGAGCCAGACCGACGCGCTCTTGGCCGCGGCCAAGAGCGACGACCGCATCATCCGCCAGAGCATCCAGCTCGCCCTGCCGAAGATCGCCGGCAAGGACTGCAAGCAGTGCGGCCCGAAGCTCGACGAGGCGATCGCCGCCGGCGAGGGCAAGACCACGCTGGGCGACCTGAACTACGAGACCACCGTGCTGCGCAGCTACTGGGGCGAGGCGCCCGCCGAGGCGGCCCCGGCGCCGTGATAGAGAGAGGGTCTTTCGTAAAGACCCTCCCCCGGCATGCGCCGGGGCCCAGGTGGAGGCAGGGGGCTCACGGTACTCCGCGTTTCACGGGTGGTTGACGGGGAGGTTGGCCGCCCCGAAACGGCCCGGAGCGTTCAGCGCGGGTGAGGGAAGGGAGCCGACGCCCCGCTGGATGCGGGGCGTTGGTGGTTTCGGAGCGGCGCGGGTCCAGCGCGGGTGAGGAGCGGGAGCCGACGCCCCGCTGGATGCGGGGCGTTGGTGGTTTCGGAGCGGCGCGGGTCCAGCGCGGGTGAGGGGAGGCGCGGACGCCCTGCTGGATGCGTTGGTGGTTTCGGGGCGGCGCGGGTGAGGGGAGGGAGCGGACGCCCTGCTGGATGCGGGGCGTTGGTGGTTTATGAGCTGCACGACGGCCGGCGGGGCGTTTCCGAGGGGGAACGGCGGAGAACGGCGGGAAGCGTGGCAGGGGGATGGACGCGGGGGAGGATTTCGGCTAGAACGCGCTCCACGCGGTGGATGTAGCTCAATTGGTAGAGCACCAGATTGTGGTTCTGGGTGTCGTGGGTTCGATCCCCATCATCCACCCCCGCTAACGTCGACGGCGCCGCAAGGCGCCGTTGCCGTTTCGACCGAGGCCCCGCTACCATCGCCGCGATGACGGGCAAGAAGGACTCCGGGTTCGCCGGCCTTGCCGGCCTGCGCGACCAGCTGCCGAGCGCGCCGGCGCCGGCGCCCGCGACGGCCGCGCCGCCCGCGCCCAAGGGCCCGGCCCGCGCGGTGGTGCGGCTCGAGCGCAAGGGTCGCGGCGGCAAGGAGGCGACGGTGATCGAGAAGCTCGACCTGGCGCCGGCGGCGCTGGCGACCTGGTGCAAGGACCTCAAGAGCGCGCTGGGGTGCGGCGGCGTGGTCGAGGGCGACGCGATCGTGCTGCAGGGCGACCTGCGGCCGCGGCTCGAGGCGGTGCTGACCAAGCGCGGCGTCCGCAAGGTGACGATCGCCGGCTGATCGCCGATCACACGCCGGCGGGCACACGGCGGGCGCAACGCGCGCCCAAGAGGACTCGAACCTCTGACCCTCGGCTTAGAAGGCCGATGCTCTATCCAGCTGAGCTATGGGCGCATGACCGCGGTGGCGGCCGGTGACTCGTCGGGGTGAGAGGATTTGAACCTCCGGCTCCCTGCTCCCAAAACAGGTGCGCTACCAGGCTGCGCTACACCCCGGATCGCTATCGCGACCGGTGAAGGAGTACCGTTGGATCGCCGCCGACGCAAGGGCGGCGTTGCTTCCTCAGAGCTTGTCAGTTCTTCGGACGAGCACAGGTCGTCGCGGCGGGAGCCTCGCGTCGCAGGGGAGGCTCGGCGGGAGCATGACCGCGCCGTCACTGCTCGATCGCGAGGTACGCGCGCAGGTGCGGGAACAGCGCGGCGAAGGCGCGGGCGCGGTGCGACAGCTGGCCCTTGGGCCCGATGCCGGCCTCGGCGAAGGTCTGGCCGAGCTCGGGGCAGAAGAACAGCGGGTCGTAGCCGAAGCCGCCGGTGCCGCGGGGCGCGTCGAGGATGACGCCCTTGACGACGCCCTCGGCGGTCATCACCCCGTCGCGCAGCAGGCCGGCCGGATCGGCGACCGCGAGCGCGCAGCGGAACTGCGCGGTGCGCTGCTCGGGCGGGACCCCGGCCAGCGCCGCGAGCAGCTTGGCGTTGTTGGCGCCGTCGTCGCCGTGCTGCCCGGCGTAGCGCGCCGAGTAGACGCCGGGGGCGCCGCCGAGCGCGTCGACCTCGAGGCCGCTGTCGTCGGCGAGCGCCGGCCACCCGGTGGCGGCGGCGACCTCGGCGGCCTTCTTGGCGGCGTTGCCGGCGAAGGTCGGCGCGTCCTCGACGGTGTCCGGCAGCTCGCGGCCGAGCCGCGCCGCGACCTCGGCCAGATCGATGACCTCGAGGTCGAGGCCGTCGAACAGCGCGCGCAGCTCGTACAGCTTGCCGCGGTTGCGGGTGGCGAACACCAGCGGCCGCATCAACCCACCGCCGCCCGCTGCGCCGCCGTGAGCGCGCGGATGCCGACCTCGGCGAGGTCGAGCATGCTGGTCAGCTGCGCCCGCGAGAACGGCGCGCCCTCGGCGGTGCCCTGCACCTCGATCAGCTGGCCGTCCTCGGCCATCACGACGTTCATGTCGACCTCGGCGCGCGAGTCCTCGACGTAGGGCAGGTCGAGGACGACCGCGCCGTCGACGATGCCGACCGACACCGCGGCCACCGGCGGCTTGAGCGCCGCGAGGTCGGGCAGCGCGCCCTTGGCCACCAGGCCGCGCATCGCGATCGCGATCGCCACCCACGCGCCGGTGATCGACGTGACGCGGGTGCCGCCGTCGGCGCACAGCACGTCGCAGTCGACGGTGATCGTGCGCTCGCCCAGCTTGTCGAGGTCGACCGCGGCCCGCAGCGCCCGGCCGATCAGCCGCTGGATCTCCTTGCCGCGCCCGCCGGGGTCGCGCTTGGAGCGGGTGTGGGTCGAGCGCGGCAGCATCGCGTACTCGGCGGTGATCCAGCCCTTGCCCTTGCCGGTGAGGAACGGCGGCACGCGCTCCTCGACCGACGCGGCGCACAGCACCCAGGTGTCGCCGAGCTTGACCAGGGCGGAGCCCTCGGCGTGCTTCTGGTAGCCGGTGATGATCTCGAGCGAGCGGAGCTGGTCGGCGCGGCGGCCGTCGGGGCGCATGGGCGCGACCCTACCGGAAACGCGGGGCGGCCGCGACTAGTGCTCCGACCGCGTGATCGTGATCCGTCCACGGCGTCGAGGCGCTCCAGGGGCAAGGCGCAACGACGACGGGCTACTCTCCGTAACTCGAGGAGTTGCAACGCAGCCCATGGAGATGCATCGGCGGCGTGGCGGTTCAGAATCACGCGGTCGGAGCACTACGCCGGGGGCGCGACGGCGGCGGCGCACGCGGCGGCGATCGCTCGGGCCAGCGCGTCGGCGATCGCGATCTGGGTCGCGGGCTCGACCAGCTCGCGGCCCTCCTGCGGGTGATCGATGAAGCCGATCTCGACCAGCACCGCGGGCATCGTCGCGCCGAGCAGCACGTGGTGCGCGTCCTGGCGGACGCCGCGATCGCCGGCGGCGCCGCGGACGGCGCGCAGCTCGCGCTGCATCGCCGCGGCCAGGTCGGCGGCCTCCCACTGCGCCGCGCCGCGCTCGAGGTCGTCGAGCACCAGCGCGGTCTCGCCGTCGACCGCGTCGCGCGGCGTGCCGGTCTCGCTGCGCAGCGCGCGGCCGTCGACGTCGACGCCGGCGGCGGTGAGCACGAAGGTCTCGAAGCCGCGCTGCACCCGCTCGGGCGAGGCGTTGGCGTGGATCGACACGAAGACGTCGGCGGCGCGCTGGTTGGCCAGGGCCACGCGCTGGCGCAGCGTCAACGTCGCGTCGCGATCGCGGGTCATGACGACGTCGATCCCCTGCGCGGTCAGCCGATCGCGCACCAGCTGGGCGACCGCGAGCGTGACCTGCTTCTCGAACACCCCGCCGAGCGTGCCGGTGGCGCCGGTGTTGGAGCCGCCGTGGCCGGCGTCGAGCACGACCAGCGGACGGGCGTGGGGCGGGGTGGCGGCGGCGTCGGCCTCGGCGCGCCCCGCGGCGACCAGCACGGCCAGCAGCACAGGGAGCATCGCGATCGACTTCACGACATGTAGGATACGTGGAAACGATGTAGCATCTCCAGAAAACCGCCCGCGCCTTGACGCAACTACCTTTGGAGGCTACGTTTTTTTCCTTCGATGGAGGGCCATTCCCAGACCCGCCGTGCGATGGAGCGGACGCTGCTCATCGCGGTCGCGGCGGAGGCGCTGGTCGGCCGGATCATCGTCAAGGGCCTGGAGAAGAAGCCGCAGATCATCCGCGGGGTCCCGCAGAAGGTCACGCCGCCCGACTGGTTCGTGGCGATCGACTACCTCGCGCTGTTCCTGCTGTACTTCGTGACCGTGGTCGGGGTGCTGACGCTGGTGGTCGGCCGCCTCGAGCACGCCCAGACCGCCCGGCGCGATGGCCGCGCGCGGGCCGAGCTGGTGCCGGCCGGCATCTTCACGCTGGTGCTCGCCGCGTCGGTCGCGGGCGGCGCCACGAACCACGCCGGGCCGCCGTGGCTGGTGTGGGGCGGGCTGGCCGGCGTCGCCGCGACCGCGGTGTTCATGACCTGGTGGCGGCGGGCTGGCCTGATGACGTCGCTCGGCGTGACGACCGTCGCGCTGCCGCTGCTGATCTACGGCGGCGGCGCGCTCCTGACCCGCCGGCTGTGGAGCGAGGCCGAGATCTTCGACGGCGCGGCCCGGGCCAGCTTCGGCGCGGCGACCCGCCTGGCGGTGACCGTGGCGGCGCTGGCGTCGCCGTACCTGCTGGCGCCGCGCCCGCTGTCGCGCACGGTGGTGCGCCCGGCGCCGTTCATCGCCGGGCTGGCGGTGGCGGCGACCGGCGCGGTGCTGCTGAGCCTCGACTACCTGTCGACGATCGCCGCGATCAACCGCGGCCTCGGCCTCGATCTCGAGCCGCGCGCGGCCAGCCGGTGGATCGCGTTCTACCTGCTCGCGTTCGCGACGGTGGCGTGGACGATCGTCGCGTGCCTGACCGCGCCGACGCCGGCCCGCCGGCGGCTCGGCATCGGCCTGGGCCTGGTGGTGCTGGGCGGGGTCGGCTTCGGCTGGCCGATGAACTTCGCGGTCGCGGCCGCCGGCATCCTGGCGATGGCCGACGCCAGCGAGGCCGAGCGCGAGGAGCGCCGCGCCTGGGGCCCGGCGACGCCGATGATCGACGACGAGATCTGGCACGGCTTCGTCGGCCAGGTCGTGACGCGGCTGCGCGCCGACGGCGGCGAGGTGAGCGCGGTGTCGGTGCGCGGCGACCACGGCCAGATCGCGACGGTGGTGCTGGCCGAGCGCGCCGGCGTGCCGGTGCGGCTGTGCGTGACCCGGGTCGCCGGCTGCGTCATCTCGCTCGATCTGATCTGCGGGCGCGAGAGCGCGGCGGCGCCGCGGTGGGCGCTGGTCGCGCGGCAGCCCGGCGGCCACCCCGAGCCCCCGGCCGCGGCCGGCGTCGGCTTCGTCGTCGACGACGCGGTGTTCGATGCGCGGTTCCGCTGCCGGGGTGAGCGCGCGGCGTTGCTGGCGGCGATCGACGCCGACGATCGCGCGAAGCTGGCGGCCGGCGTCGAGGGCTGGCTGGCCGGCTGGCCGGGCGAGGCGCTGCGCCACCGGGTCTACCCGGGCCACGGCGCCAGCGTCGACGACCTGCTGCCGCTGACCGAGCTGTCGGCGCGGCGCGCGCTGCCGCCGGCGGCGGCGACGCCGCTCTTGCTGCACGTCGAGCTGTGCGCGCAGATCGCGCGCCGGATGGGCGCGGCGATCGAGGTCGAGGCCGAGCCGAAGGCCGACGCGAGCGTGTCGTGAGCCGGGGCGGCTGGGTCGCGCTGCTGCTGGTCGCCGCCTGCCATGGCGCGGCGCCCGCGCCGGTGGCGGTGGCGCCGCCCGCGCCGAGCGACGCCGGGCCGCCGATCGTCGACGCGCCGCCGGCGGTGCCGACGCCGATCCTCGACGCGTACCGCGCGACCGCGGACCAGATCATCGCCCACGCCCGCGCCGATCGCGGCGCGTTCACCAAGCTGGCGTTCCTGACCGATCACATCGGCCACCGCCTGGCCGGCTCGCCGCAGCTCGACCAGGCGATCGCCTGGGCCAAGGACGCGCTGGCCGCCGACGGCCACGCCGTGACCACCGAGCCGGTGATGGTGCCGCACTGGCAGCGCGGCGCCGAGCGCGCGCAGCTGGTGGCGCCGATCGCGCGCGAGCTGGTGATGCTGGGGCTCGGCGGATCGGTCGGCACGCCGCCGGGCGGCATCACCGCGCCGGTGGTCGTGGTCCACGGCTGGGACGAGCTTGCCGCGCGCGCCGCCGACGTGAAGGGCGCCATCGTGCTGTACGACGTGGCGATGCCGGCGTGGACCGAGGCCCACGGCTCGGGCTACGGCGACGTCGTGCCGTTCCGCGTCGCCGGCGCGATCGCCGCGGCCAAGCTGGGCGCGGTCGCGGTGCTGATGCGCAGCGTGACCGCCCACAGCCTGCGCAGCCCGCACACCGGCGCGATGCGCTACGTCGACGGCGTGCCCCGCATCCCGGCGGCGGCGATCACCGTCGAGGACGCCGCGTTGATCGCGCGGCTGGCGGCGGCGGGGCCGGTGCGCGTGGCGCTGACGATGGGCGCGCGGAGCTTGCCCGAGGCGCCGTCGGCCAACGTCATCGCCGAGCTGCGCGGCCGCGAGCGGCCCGACGAGATCGTCGTGATCGGCGCGCACCTCGACTCGTGGGACGTCGGCCAGGGCGCCCACGACGACGGCGCCGGCGTCGTCCACGTCATGCAGGCGCTGACGACGCTGCGCGCGCTCGGCCTGACGCCGCGGCGGACGATCCGCGTCGTCTTGTTCACCAACGAGGAGAACGGGCTGCGCGGCGGCAAGGGCTACGCCGCGGCCCACGGCGGCGACCACCACGTCGCGCTGCTCGAGACCGACAACGGCGGGTTCGCGCCGCGCGGGTTCCGGATCCAGACCCACGGCGACGTCGCGCTGCGCGCGCGCCTGGACGAGGCGGCGCAGCTGCTGGCGCCGCTGGGCGCGACGACGCTCGAGGAGGACGACGCCGACGCCGACGTCTCGCCGCTGGTCGAGGCCGGGGCGCTCGGGCTGGGCCTCGCGGTCGACGGCCGCACCTACTTCGACGTCCACCACACCGCGGCCGACACGCTGGACAAGGTCGACCCGCAGGTGCTGGCCGACGGCGTGGCGGCGATCGCGGTGATGGCCTACGTGCTGGCCGACGCCGAGCCAGCGCTGGCGGTGACCGCGCCGGCGGCCGCGCCGGCGCCATGATGCGACGGGCGCTGGCCGGGTGGCTCACCGCGCCGCTGGCGGTGGGCGACGCGATCGCCGCGTCGCTGCCGCGCTGCGAGCGCCGCGACGCGATCGTCGTGCTCGGCGCGCCGCTCGCGCCCGACGGCCGGCCGGGCGTGGTGGTGGCGGAGCGGGTCGCGGTGGCGGCGGCGCTGTGGCACGCCGGCGGCGGCGCGCGGGTGATCGTGACCGGCGGCCAGACCCGCGGCGCGCGGCGCAGCGAGGCGGCGGCGATGGCCGAGGCGCTGCGGTCGGCGCAGGTCGACGCCGCCGCGATCCTGATCGAGGACCGCGCGCGCTCGACCGCCGAGAACGCCGCCTTCGTCCGCGCGCTGGTGCCGGACGCGCGCGCGGTGTGGCTCGCGACGCAGCGGTTCCACGCGCGGCGCGCGGCGTGGCTGTTCCGCGCCCACGGCTTCGACGTGCGGGTCGCGCACGCCGCCGAGGGTCTCGAGCGCCAGGACCCCGGCCGCGCGATCCGCTGGGCGGTGCGCGAGTACGCGGCGTGGGCGCGCGCGCTGGTGCGCCGCGGCTGACGCGGATCAGCGGAGGTCGCTGATCGGGGGCGTCGTGCCCGGCGGGCTGATCGGCGGCGCCGGGGGGGACGGGGGCGGCGGCGCCGGGGTCGGCGCAGGCTGGGTGTCGGGCGGCGTCGGCGCGGGCGGGGCCGGCTGGGCGTCGGGCGCAGGCGACGGCGCGGGCGGGACCGGCTGGGCGTCGGGCGCGGGCGACGGCGCGGGCGGCGTGGGCTGCGCGTCCGGCGTCGGCGTCGGCGGGGCCGGCTGGGCGTCGGGCGCGGGCGACGGCGCGGGCGGCGAGGGCTGCGCGTCCGGCGTCGGCGTCGGTGGGGCCGGCTGGGCCTCGGGCGCCGGGGGCGGCGTCGCCGGCTGGGTCTCGGGCGCCGGCGTCGACGGCTGGGTGTCGGGCGTCGGCGACGTGACCGTGCCGCTCTGATCGGAGACCAGGATGTGGAACTCGATCCGGCGGTTCTGGGCGCGCCCCTTGTTGGTCTTGTTCGACGCGCGCGGCACGTCGGGGCCGTGGCCGATGGTCTCGATGCGATCGGCGGCGATGCCCTGGTCGACCAGGTACCACTTCACCGCGTCGGCGCGCTTCTGCGACAGCGCCATGTTGCGCTCGCGGGCGCCGCGGTCGTCGGTGTGGCCCTCGATGCGGATGCGGATCGCGGCGTACTCGCGCAGGATCGCCGCGGCGGCGTTGAGGGTCTTCTTCGACTTCGGGCGGATGCGCGCCTTGCCGAAGTCGAAGGTGATGCCGTCGATGACGCCGGTGAACTGCTTGACGATCTTCGGCACCTCGTCGGGGCAGCCGTCCTCGTCGTCGAAGCCGTTGTAGGTCTCGGGCTCGCTCGGGCAGACGTCGGACATGTCGGGCTTGCCGTCGCCGTCGTTGTCGAGATCCGGGCAGCCGTCCTCGTCCTGGAAGCGATCGAAGTCCTCGGCGGCCTGCGGGCAGCCGTCCTTCGAGCCGAGCAGGCCGTCGCCGTCGAAGTCGATCTCGGGGCAGCCGTCGGCGTCGTCGATGTCGTTCTTGGTCTCGGGCTCGTCGACGCACTGGTCGTCGGGATCGAGGATGCCGTCGCCGTCGCGATCGGCCACGTCGGGGCAGCCGTCGCGGTCGCGGAAGCCGTTGACGGTCTCGGGCTCCTTGGGGCAGTCGTCGTCGGGATCGAACAGGCCGTCGCCGTCGGTGTCGACCGGCGCGGGCGGCGCCGACGCCTTGCCCGGGTGCAGGTCCCAGCCGGTCTGGACGCCGAAGTGAATCTCGAAGGTCGAGACCACGTCGTCGACCCGCCCGGCGGTCAGGCCGTGGCGCAGGTCGACGCGGCCGTCGAGCCGGTCGGTCAGCTTCCACGACACGCCCGGCCCCCAGTAGAAGGCGGCGTCGGTGTCGTCGGTCATGAACGGCGAGCCGGTCAGCACGCTCTCGCCGCCGACCCCGACCACGAGGTGCGGGGTGAGGAGGTAGCTCGACTTCAGGCGCGCGATGGCGTGGACGCGCCAGCCCAGCACCGGCGCGGCGAACGAGCCGCGGCCGCCCTCGTCGGACTCGCCGGTCGCGGCCAGGGCCAGCTTGCCCTCGGCCTCGACGCCGAGCTGGGGATCGTAGCTCGAGCTGCGGAGCAGGTCGGGGAAGGCGATGAACCCGACGCGCCCGCCGAACAGCAGCGAGGTGCCGGGCACCTGCTCCGGGGCCCACGAGTTGCCGAGCTCGATGTCCTCGCCGAAATAGTCGAGGCCGAGGAAGCCACCGACCTCGACGCGGCGCGGTGGATCGGCGGCCACCGGGGACGCGAACACGGCCGAGGCCGCAAGGATCGGGGCGGCGAGTCGAGCGCGGGACACGGGCCCCGAGCATAGCCCAGGCGCCCGTGGGCTGCGCGCTTTGGGGCCGCGGGGTTGCGTCGCGGCGCCCACAGCGGCAAGCTCGTCGGGCGGACCCCAGCGATGCTCCAGTTCAGCACCGATCCCGACGTCGCCGAACAGCAGATGAACGCCATCATCTTCTACCTGACGGCGTTCGGGTACATCGACGGCGACTTCGACCAGAACGAGAAGACGTTCGTCAAGATCTACATCCGGCAGCTGGTCGCGGCGCGGGCCAAGGCGGCGATGCCGACGGCGTCGACCGCCGAGCGGCAGGAGGTGACCAACCGCTTCGTCGCGCACTTCCACGAGGTGTTCGAGCAGATCGACGCCCAGGTGCGGGCGCTGTTCGAGGAGGCGGTCGCCGACGCCGAGCGCCCCGAAGAGTTCGTCTACGCCAAGCTCAAGCTGCGCTGCTACGAGATCTTCAACACCTTCGATCCCGAGAACCGCAAGGAGCTGCTGGCGACGATCGACGACCTGATCTACGCCGACGGTAGCGTCCACCCGGCCGAGGCCAAGTTCCGCGACGAGCTCGAGGCGCTGTTGCACGCGCCGCAGAAGCTGGTGGCGGTGGCGGTCGAGGTCGAGATCGACGCCGAGGAGCCGGCGGTCGAGATCGCGGCGACGGCGCAGGTGGCGCCGCGCCTCGAGGACCACCCGTTCTTCCAGAAGTTCGAGCAGCACTACTCGGCCGACCCCGACGTGCTCCGGCGGCAGTCCGAGGCCGACTACAAGCTGATGCAGAACGTCACCGCGAAGCTCGCCGAGCAGCGCGCGGCGGGCGCGGGCAAGCTGATCGGCGCGCAGTCGGTGGCGGCGCTGGCGGGCCAGGCGCCGTTCCTCGATGGTCACACCTACGTGCATCCGGTGGGGCCGGACCAGAGCTACGAGCTCACCGTCCTCGGGGATCTTCATGGCTGCTACTCGTGCCTCAAGGGTGCGATCATGCAGGCGGATTTCTTCGCCAAGGTCGAGGCCTGGAAGAAGGACCCGACGCGGCCCAACCCCAAGCTGGTGTTGCTCGGGGACTACATCGACCGCGGCCGGTTTTCGTACAACGGCATCCTGCGCACGGTCATGCAGATGTTCCTGGCCGCGCCCGACCACGTCTACATGCTGCGCGGCAACCACGAGTACTACATCGAGTACAAGGGCCGCATCTACGGCGGGGTCAAGCCGGCCGAGGCGATCAACACGCTCGTCGGCCACATGCCGGGCGAGATGTTCGAGGCCTACATGCACTTCTTCGAGGAGCTGCCCAACGTGCTGCTCTTCGACCGGACGATGTTCGTCCACGCCGGCATCCCGCGCGACCAGGCCATCGACGACCGCTTCACCGATCTGGCGTCGCTCAACGATCCCGAGCTGCGGTTCCAGATGCTGTGGAGCGACCCGTCGAGCGCCGACTACATCCCCGACGACCTGCAGGCGCAGAACGCCCGCTTCCCGTTCGGCCGGCTGCAGTTCGAGAAGTTCATGAACCGGCTGGGCTGCGCGATGCTGGTGCGCGGCCACGAGAAGATCGACGAGGGGTTCCGCGAGGTCTACCCCGGCAACCCGATCACGCTGCTCAACCTGTTCTCCGCCGGCGGCACCGACAACGACGACCTGCCCGAGTCGTCGAGCTACCGCACCGTGACGCCGATGGCGTGCACGATCCACGTCAACGCCGGCACCGCCCGCGTCGTGCCGTGGGTGATCGACTACAAGCGGTGGAACGACCCCGCCCGCAACAAGTTCTTCGCCACCGCGCCCGAGATCGAGCACAAGGTCGGCTGAGCGGGCGAGGCGGCGGCGGGCGGCGGTGGCGGCTATCGCGGGGTGTAGGTCGCCGTTACCGCATGCGCGGCGTCCATCGTGAGGTTGCAGGTCGCGCTCGTGCCGCTGCAGTCACCACTCCACCCGGCGAAGTCCTGGATGGACGGGTCCCAAGTCGCGGTCAGCGTCACGGGAGTACCGTGCGCAAACAGCGCGCTCATGTTGACCGGGCCAGCCGCGCCGGGTGGTTCCAAGGTGACCGAACCGACGCCATTCACCGCGCCGACGATACTGACGGTGAGCAACTTGTCGGTCCGCTTGAACGAGGCCGTGACGGCTTGGTCCACGCTCACGGTCACCGTGCAGTTCGCGCCACCGCACGCGCCGGCCCAGCCGACGAACTCGGAGTCGGGGCCTTCGATGTGAGCGAGGGTGACGCTGGTGCCGACCGCGAACGGCGCGCTCGCCGACGGGCACGAGACGCCGCAGTCGATGCCGGTCGGGTTGGAGCTCACGGCGCCGGTGCCATCCCCGCTCTTCATGACGGTCAACGTCGGTGGACCGTCGATGCCGGCATCGATCGAGACGTTGGAGGGGCGGGAGAACTGGCAACCGCCGCCTCCCACCATGATCACGGCCATGACAACGAAGATGCACTTCCCGACCACGGATGAAGCCTAGCCGGTGTGCGGCGACCGGTGCAACGGCTTCAACGTGCCAGGCGACTCAGCCTTCGCGCTTGATCAAGAAGTGCGCGGTGGCGGTGGCGCACAGCTGGGTGCGGTCGTCTTGCCAGGCGTCGACGCGGACGGCGGCGACCCGGCGGCCGAGGCGGGTGACGAGGCCGCGGGCGTGGGTGTCCTTGGGGCCCGCCGAGCGCAGGTAGTCGACGGTGATCGTGATCGTCTTGGGCAGGACCGCGGTCTCGGCGGCCCACAAGAGCGAGAACACCGCGGCCGACTCGAGCAGCGCGCCGAGCGTGCCGCCGTGGAGCGCCGGTAGCGCCGGGTTGCCCACGAGGTGCGGCGCGTAGCGCATCGTCGTGAGCAGCTCGCCGCTGTCGAGGCTGGCCGACAGGCCGAGGAACTGCGCGTAGGGGATCGCGGCGAGCAGGCGGTCGGGCTCGCCGGCCGCGCGGGCGGCGAGGATGTGGCCGAGCATCGTCACGCGCCACCGCCGCGCGGGGCCACGTTGCCGAGCTTGGTGGCGATCATGAAGGTGCCGGCGGCGGTGGCGATCGGCGGCTCGCCGTCGGCGTGGAACGCCAGCGCCCGCACGAACGCGACGTTCTTG
Source organism: Myxococcales bacterium (assembly GCA_016794525.1). Classification (GTDB taxonomy): domain Bacteria; phylum Myxococcota_A; class Polyangia; order Haliangiales; family Haliangiaceae; genus UBA2376. Next base: position 28,100 of record JAEUJY010000094.1, on the reverse strand, counting down.
CTGGTGTGGTGGCAGGTGGCCTCGGCCCAGACGTCGCGGCCGGGCTCGGCCGGGCGCAGGTAGTCGATGCGCAGATCGAGCGTCGCGATCGGCTGCAGCTGCGGCAGCGCGGCGAACACCGCGGCGCCGGCGCAGGCGTCGAGCAGCGCGGTGATCGCGCCGCCGTGGAGCACTCCGGTCTCGGGGTTGCCGACGAGCTTGGCGGCGTAGGGCAGGCGGAACCGCGCGGTGGCGTCGCCCATGGCCTCGATGACGATGCCGAGCGCGTGGTTGTGCGGGACGTTGTCGGCGAAGGCGCGGGCCATCGCCAGCCGGCGGTCGCGGCGGCGGGCCGCGGCGGCCTCGTCCTCGGGAGCGGTCATGGCGCGGATGGTAGCGCGGTCCCGGCCAGCGGGTTGCCCGGCGCGAGGTCGGCGAGGTTGCCCCAGGTCGCGGCGTGCCAGCGGGTGCGGTGCGCGAGGTACAGCCCGGCGGCGTCGCGCAGGTAGCGCAGCGCGATCGGCGCGGTCGCGACGGCGTCGTGATCCTCGTCGGGGTCAGCGGCGACGTCGTAGAGGTGCTGGTCGCCGTCGTAGTCGACCACCAGCTGCCAGCGCGACGCCCGCAGCGCGTAGCTCTTGCCGTACTCGCTGGCGACGATCGACGGCGCGAGCGGGCGGTCGCCGGCCAGCGGCAAGAGGCTCTGGCCCTGCATGCGCGGGTCGGCGGGCTGGCCGAGCAGCGCCAGCACCGTCGGCGCCAGGTCGAGGTTGGAGGTCGGGGCGGCGACCGGCCCCGGCGCGACGCCGCCGATCACGATCAGCGGCGTGGCGACCAGCTCGCGGTTGAGGCTGTAGGCGTGGCCGGCGCGGCCGCCGCGCTCGCCCTGGCCCTCGCCGTGATCCGACGCGATGATCACCGCGGTGCGATCGAGCAGGCCGGCGGCGCGCAGGCCGTCCTCGAGCGCGCCGTAGCACGCGTCCATGTGCGTCACCTCGCCGTCGTACAGCGCGCGCAGGCGCTGCCAGTCGTCGGCGGTGAGCTTCATCGACTTGAGCCGGCCGAGGTGCGCGCCGGTGACGACCTTGGCGAACGGCTTGGGCCACGGGCCCGGCCAGTAGGTCTCGGTGACGCCCTCGTGGAAGCGGTAGGCGACGTGGGGCTCGATCGGCAGGAGCGACACGAAGAACCGCTTGCCGGCGGCGTGGGCGGCGGTGGCGTGGGCCAGCGCGCTCGCGACGATCGGCGCGCAGTCCTTGCCGTGCGCGTAGTACGGCGTCTCGAAGCTGGTCCACTTGCCGACCTGCTTGAAGCGGCTCATCGCGAAGTCGTTGTTGCCGACGTAGTGGGTCGCGAAGCCGGCGCGCGCGAGGATGGCCGACAGGATCGGCGTGTCGGCGCCGAGCGTGCCGTCGTCGCCGGCGATGCCGTGGACCCGCGGGATCTGGCCGGTGTGGATCGTCGCGTGGGACGGCGGCGACGACGGCGCCATCGACTGGTGGCGGAGGAACACGGCGCCGCGAGCGGCGGCGGCGGTCAGCCGCGGGGTCTGGACCCGGGTCGGGCCGTAGGCGGCGAGGCGATCGGCGCGCAGCGTGTCGACGACGACCAGCACGACGTTGTCGACCGGCGCCCGCGCGGGCACCGGGGTCTGGCCGGTGGCGACGGCGATCTGCAGGTGATCCCACGCGGCGCAGCCGTCGGCGGCGAGGTCGAGGCGCGCGACGTGATCGGCGGCGACCGAGAGCGCGCGCGGCGTGGCCAGGCCGCCGAGCGGGCCGGCGTAGACCTCGCGGACGGCGCCGCCCTCGTCGGTGAGCGTGACGCGGATCGGCGCGTCGGGCGTGGCGCTGGCCGGCTCCGCCAGGATCAGCTGCGCGCCCGGGGGCAGCTCGGTGTAGAGCGCGACCTTGCGCCAGGTGCCCGACGTCGCGCACGCGGTGGCGCCGGCCGGGGCGATCTCGATCGCCTGCCAGCGCGTGTCGCCGCTCGCGGCGACGGTCAGCGCGTGCTCGCCAGCGGTGAGCGCGCCGGCCGGGATGGCGATCCGGGCCTCGCCATCGCCGACGGTCGGGGCGGCGAGGCGGCGGCCGTCGAGGCTGACCCGCAGCTTGGCCAGCCCGCGGCCGCGGACGATCAGCTCGGCGGCGCCGTCGCCGTCGGCGGTGGTCCACGGGAAGCTCAGCGCCGCGGTGCCGCGCAGCGTACGGTACGCGTCGGCGCCGGCGCCGCGCACCGCGGACCACGGCGAGCGGTAGGCCTGGTCGTACTTGCGCAGGCCCTCGGTGGCGATCGGCAGCACCAGCCCGCGGTCGTAGACGTGCCACCGCGGGCGGTTGGCGTCGAGGTCGAGGCGCGGCGCGGCGGCCAGCGCGACCGGCGGGGGCGGCGCGGCGGGGGCAGAGGCGGCGGTGGGCGCGGTGGGCGCGGCGCCGGTGGCAGCGGTGGGCGCGGCCGCGGTGCGGGGATCGGCGCTGCCGATCGGCGACGGCGGGCCGCCGTGGCTGCCGCAGGCCAGCGTCAGCGCGGCGAGGGTGGAGGTGACCGAGGCGGCGACCGGGAGGCGTCCCATCCTCGGGGTGGTGCCACGGGGCGACGGCCGGGGCATCTTTTTCGGGGGCCTACTGGGCGCGGTAGTCGACCAGGTCCATGCGGATGTCGCCGTAGTCGGTGTGGGCCACGAGGCGCACCGGCACGCGATCGGCGTCGTCGGAGATCCACATCGAGAACCGGCGGCGATCCGAGTCGGGGTCGATCTCGCCGCTGCGCAGGATGCGTACGCCCTCGCCGTCGTAGCGGACCGCCTGGAGGTCGCCGAGCGCGGTGGTCACGCCCTCGTGATCGCCGATCGTGAAGTCGACCCGCCACGCGGTGCGGCTGCGCATGACGTCGACGGTGGTCTTGGTGCCGACGGCGTCGTCCCAGCCGCGCACGAACACCAGCATCGACGGCACGTCGTAGATCTCGTGCTTGACCAGCTGCTCCTCGTCGAGCGGCTGGCCGTCGCGCAGCACCTTCACCTGGAACTTGCCGGGGGCGAAGGTCACGTCGGTCTCCTCGACCGCGTCGCTCTTGGCCGAGGCCATCTCCTTGGCGCGGAACGCCACCGGCTTGCCGGTGGTCGGGTCGATCCACGTCGCGAGCGTGTCGTCGACCTTGTGGAACAACGTCAGCAGCGGCGAGCTGACCGCGTGGGTCTGGACCGGGATCACCGGCTTGCCGTCGAGCGTCGTGGCGGCGCCGATCGACACGGTGAACTCCGCGACGTCGATGCCGTGCAGGCTGATCCGGTAGATCATCTGCTCGCCGGGGTTGGCGATGACCGTCGGCGCGGCCGGCGCGACGTCCCCGCCGCCGGTGCCGGTGCCGCTACCGCCGCCGGGCGGATCCAGGGGCTTGGCCGTCGAGCCACAGGCGGTGAGGAGGAGCGCGAAGCACAGCGGCGCGAGGCGTTGCACGCGCCGAGCCTACCATCACGGACAGCCGTGGACGCTGCACACGCCGCGGTCGGAGCAGCCGTGGACGTTGCACGCGCCCATCGGGCTGTTCCAGCAGCCGTGGACGTTGCAGCCGCCGAGGTGCGACCAGCAGCCGTGGACGTTGCAGCCGCCGCCGGCGTCCCAGCAGCCGTGGGCGTTGCAGCCGCCGGCGCCGTCGGGATCGTAGCCGAGGACGTCGGGCAGCTCGTCCTCGGGCACGCAGACGGTGCGGGCGCGCACCCGGCCGCGCGGGCAGCCGTCGACGGTGCAGGTGCCGTTGTCGGTGCAGCCGTGGACCGTGCAGCTGCCGTTGGGGCCGTTCCAGCAGCCGTGGACGTTGCAGCCGCCGCCGTTCTTCCAGCAGCCGTGGACGTTGCAGCCGGCGGCGCCGGTGACCTTCCAGCAGGCCTGGCCGTCGTGGAACCGCACGTCCTTCAACGCCCGCGGCAACGGCACGTCGGGGCGAGCGGCGGCGAGGCCGACGAGCGCGGCGCAGAGCGCGAGGACGACGACGACGGAGCGCATGGGTGGGAATACGTGCGAGCGGGGCGTCTGTTCTGTCGGGACCGGTCGCCGAATCCTGACAGCGACTAACCGCACGGGCCGGGTTCGGATCGGCTCGACAACCGAAACGACATGTGTAGTATGCCCGCCATGCGCAAGCTTCTCCTCTCGATCACCGCCGCGACGCTGGTCGTCGGCTGCCAGCAAGACAAGAAGGATCCGTCGTGGAGCAAGGGCGCCGAGCGCGACCGCGGTCCGGGCGCGTCGATGGGCGCGCCGGCCAGCGGCGACGTCGAGGCGCGCCTGGCGCGGCTCGAGAAGAAGCTCGACAAGATCGCCGGCTTCCTCAAGCAGGCCGTGCCGCCCGAGCTCGACAAGACCCAGACCTACGCCGTGCCGATCGAGCCCAACGATCCGGTCATCGGCGCCAAGGACGCCAAGGTCACGATCGTCGAGGCCTACGAGTTCCTGTGCCCGTACTGCTCGATGATCGCGCCGACCATGGAGCAGCTGCTCGCGGCGTACCCCAACGACGTGCGCATCGTGCCGAAGTACATGGTCATCCACGGCCCGCCGGCGATGCCGTCGGGGCTGGCGATGTGCGCCGCCGGCAAGCAGGGCAAGGCCCACGAGATGCAGTCGGCGCTGTGGAGCGGGATCTGGCCGCAGGGGCCGGGCAACGCGAATCGTGAGAAGGCCACCGCCGAGGCGGTCGAGGCGATGGCCGGCACGATCGGCCTCAACGTCGAGCAGTTCAAGGCCGACATGAACGGCCCCGAGTGCCAGACCTGGCTGCAGCAGAGCGGCCGCACGCTGCAGAAGTTCGGCGTCGGCGGCACGCCGTCGTTCTTCGTCAACGGCAAGCCGGCCCAGGCCGGCGATCTCGACTCGTTCAAGAAGCTGGTCGACGCCGAGATCAAGGCCGCCAACGAGAGCGGCATCCCGGCCGCCGAGTACTACGACAAGGCGATCATCGCGAAGGGCAAGAAGGAAGCCGTGATGATCTCGCCGTTCGACGACTGATTCGAGCGGGTGTGACGCGGGGCGGGATGGGCGATGGGCGAGATGGGCGAGGGGGCGGGACGGGCACCTGCGCGGCAGGGGCTGCCGCGGTCGGTGCTGGCTCGCATGGCGGAGATGGCACGGTCGCAGCGCGGCGTCCCACGTGGGAGCTGGCGCGGCCACCGCGCGCGTTTCGCCTGGGAGCTGGCGCGGCCACCGCGCGGCGTTCCACGTGGGAGATCGCGGCGGGCGTCCCACGTGGGAGAAGCCGCGGCCGCGGCGCGAGGGCCCACGTGGAAGATGGCGCTGCGCGTCCCACGCGGGAGATCGCGGCGGGCGTCCCACGTGGGAGAAGGCGCGGCCGCGCGCGGGCGCCCACGTGGAAGATGGCGCTGCGGCTTGGACATGGCGGGGCATCCCACGTGGGAGATCGCGGCGGGCGTCCCACGTGGGAGCTGGCGCGGCGTCCCACGTGGGAGATGGCGCGGCGTCCCACGTGGGAGGTGGCGGGTGCGTCCCACATGGGAGATGGCGCGGAGCTGACGACGGTCCCACGTGGGAGATGGGCGCGGCGACATCCCCGATCGGGGCTGAATCGGGAGCGCCGGCCCGGTGGTAGGGTCGAGGCGATGGAAGAAGCGGTGCTGATCCTGTGCGACCGCGTGAAGCGCGAGGCGGGGACCAACAAGGCGACGCTCGATGGCGTGTTCGACCAGGTGGCGACGGCGGTGCCGGGCGCGCTGGCGGCCTGCCTGTTCGTGCGCTGCTACGGCGCGGCCGATGGGCCCCACCAGCTGACGCTGCTGTTGCGCCGGCCCGACGGCGTCGTCGAGTCGCTGCCGCCGTTCGCGTTCCCGGCGGCGGGCGGCAAGATCGAGGGCGAGGTCAACCTCGCCCCGCTGCCGCTGCCGGTCGCGGGCCGCTACCAGTTCGTGCTGTCGGTGGACGGCACGGCGGTGGGCAGCGTGTCGTTCATGGTGCTGGCGCTGGCCCCGCCGCCGCCCGCGACCCCCGACGACCCCAGCGCCAACTGAGCCCGTGGCTCAGGGGCAGGTGACGTTGCCGAAGCTGAAGGTCACCGTGCCGGTCACGTCGAAGGTGCAGCCGCCGGGCACCAGCACGGGGTTCATCAGGCTATCGACCGCGCTGAACGTCGCGTTGGTCAGGGTGCCCGCGAAGCCCGCCTGCTGGCCGGTCATCGAGTCGGCCAGGCAGATCTTGGTGAAGGTCAGCGTGCCCGAGGTCGCGTAGTACGCGGCCGACGCGGTCTGGGTGCTGATGTTGACGTCGTAGCCGAACGCGGCGAAGGGCGGCGTGCCGAGCGACGCGCCGCTGAGCGTGTGCGGGGTGTTGACCGCGACGTCCGCGCCGGCCTTGCCGACGACCAGCACGTCGACGGTGTTGCCCAGCATCGGGCCGATGCCGAGCGTCAGCCCCCCCTGGGACTGCACCATCGGCATGAAGAACGACGGGCTCGCCGGGATCGTGATGTCCGTGGCGCAGACGCAAGCGCTGGACTCGCAGACCTGGCCGCCCGAGCACGCGGTGGTGCAGTTGCCGCAGAACTGCTCGCTGGTGGTGACGTCGGTGCACTGACCGCCGCACACCATGTTCGGGGCGTTGCACACCGGCGGCGCGTCGATGCCCGCGTCGATGGCGGCGTCGATCGGCGCGTCGATAGCGGCGTCCACGACGACGACGGTGTCATCACCACCGCCGCCGCAAGCCGCGAGGGAGATCGAGGTGAGCAGAGCAGGAACAAGCGACGCGAACTTCATGTGCACTCCGATCGTGCCGGCGCGGCCGGCGCTGGGCGAGGGTCCCCGAACCGGGCGCGATTGAGACACACCCGGCGGTCGAAGGGCAAGCACGAGGTGGTGGGCGGTTCCGCACAGGGCGGCCCGGCCCCTGGCGGCGGAGCGCCGGGTGCGATACACGATGCGGCGATGGCGCGCACGCCCACGCCGACCTGGTTCTTCGCGCTGGCGGTGGTGCGCCTCGGGCATCGGTTCCTGCTGACCCAGGAGCGCAAGTACGGCGCGACCTGGTCGATCCCGGGCGGGCGGGTCGAGCCAGGGGAGACGATGACCGCGGCCTGCATCCGCGAGGTGCTGGAGGAGACCGAGGTGCCGGTCCGGCTCGACGGCATCTACCGGATCGAGCACACCGCCAACGGCGCGACGTCGCGGGTCCGCGTGATCTTCGCGGCGACGCCGCGCGACGACACCGCGCCCAAGTCGGTGGCCGACGACGAGTCGCTCAAGGCGGCCTGGCTGACCCTCGACGAGATCGCCAAGCTGCAGCTGCGCGGCGCGGATCTGCGGGCGCTATTGGAGAGCGTCGCCGACGGCCGGCCGATGTTCCCGCTCGAGGTGCTGGGCGACGAGCTGTCGATATGATGCGCTGGCTGCCGGCGCTGGCGCTGGCGGCCTGCGCGGCGTCGAAGCCGGCCCCGGCGGTGCCGCCGCCCGCCGCCCCGGCCGCGGCCGCCCCGGCGGCGATCGCGTCGCCGACGCCGCTACCCGCGGTGATGGTCGATCGGGTGGCGGTGGTGGGGGCCAGCGTCTCGGCCGGGTTCACCGCGCCGCGGGTGGCGGCCGCGATCGCCGCGGCGGGCGGCGCGGTGGTCGCCGACGCCGCGGACGTGTGGATGTTCCGGGACCCCGACGGCAACGGCGCGGCCCAGGTGGCGGCCGCGACGGCGGCCGCGCCCAGCGTGGTGGTGGCGATCGACTTCTTGTTCTGGTTCGCGTACCAGCCCGGCGACGCGGCGGCGCGGGCGGCGTCGCTCGAGCGCGGCCTGGCGCTCCTGGCGCGGCTCGACGCGCCCTTGGCGGTCGGCGACCTGGCCGACATGCGCGGCGCGGATCCGCGGATGCTGGCGCCGGCGGCGGTGCCGCCAGCCGACGAGCTGGCGGCGTTGAACGCCCGGATCCGGGCGTGGGCCGCGGCGCGCCCGCGCACGATCGTGCTGCCGCTGGCGGCCTGGACCGCGCCGCTGCTCGCCGACGGCGAGGTCGAGCTGGCACCCGGCGAGCGGGTGCCGGCGGCGACGCTGCTGTTCCTCGACCACCTGCACCCCAACCCGCTGGGCCTCTGGTACCTGCTGACCCGGGTCGACGCCGCGCTGGAGGCCGATCTGGCCGTCGCGCCGGGCGCGCTGGTGTTCGCGCGGCCGTGACCGCGAGTAGACTGCGCCCATGACGACCCTCGACGAGCTGCGCGCGGAGCTGGCGGCGATCGATCGCGATCTGCTGGCGGCGGTGGCGCGGCGGCAAGAGCTGGCGCAGCAGATCGGCCGGATCAAGCAGGCCGCGGGCACGCCGGTGCGCGACTTCCGCCAGGAGCGCGACGTGATCGAGCGCGCGCGCACCGCGGCGGCCGGGCTGGGGCTGGCGCCGGCGATCGGCGAGGAGCTGATGCTGACGCTGATCCGCGCGTCGCTGACCGCGCAGGAGCGCGACCGGGTGGCGGCGACCGGCACCGGCGGCGGGCGGCGGGTGCTGGTGATCGGCGGCGCGGGGCGCATGGGCCGGTGGTTCGCGCGGTTCCTCGCGGCCCAGGGCTACGCGGTCGACGTCGCCGATCCGGCGGGCGAGGTGCCGGGCTTCCCGTGCGTCGCCGACTGGCGGACGCTGACGCTCGACCACGAGGTGATCATCGTCGCCGCGCCGATGCCGATCACCAGCGCGATCCTGCACGAGCTGGCGGCGCGGCCGCCGGCCGGCGTGGTGTTCGACGTCGGCTCGCTGAAGAGCCCGCTGCGCGCCGGGCTGCGCGCGCTGGCGGCGGCCGGCGGCCGCGTGACGTCGGTGCACCCGATGTTCGGCCCCGACACCGAGCTGCTCAGCGGCCGCCACGTGATCTTCGTCGACGTCGGCGATCCGGCGGCGACCGCGGTGGCGCGCGAGCTGTTCGCGGCGACGATGGCGACGCTGGTCGACATGGACCTCGAGAGCCACGACCGGCTGATCGCCTACGTGCTCGGCCTGTCGCACGCGCTCAACATCGCGTTCTTCACCGCGCTGGCCGACAGCGGCGAGGCCGCGCCGCGGCTGGCGACGCTGTCGTCGACGACCTTCGACGCGCAGCTGCGGGTGGCGGCCAACGTCGCGGCCGAGAACCCCGACCTGTACTTCGAGATCCAGCACCTCAACGACTACGGCAGCGAGTCGCTGTCGGCGCTGCTGTACGCGGTCGAGCGCGTGCGCTCGGTGGTGCGGGCCGGCGACACCGCCGGGTTCCGCGCGCTGATGGAGCGCGGCCGCGCCTACCTCGAGACGCGGCCCGGGCGCTGACGGCGACGGCGCCGTCCCAGCAGCGCCAGCGCCACCAGCCCGACCTCGGCGCCGGGCCGGGCGCTGGTCGAGCAGCAGCCCTTGCCGCCGCCGCCACCGCCGGCCGCGTCGACGCCGGCGTCGACCGCGCCGCCGCAGCTGATCTCGTCGGAGCGGATCGCGAAGTTCTCCTTGAGGCCGCACCACATCGCCTCGCAGGTGTCGTGCTGCGGGGTGCCGGCGGCGCAGCGCACCGGGCCGGTGAGGTCGGCGAACGCCAGCGCGGGCGTCCACGGCCCGGCGGCGCCGGCGGTCGAGCGGTGCAGCGTGGCCGAGTCGGGCGGCACGTTGTTGGTGCACATCCACAGATCGCCGCCGGGGCGCTCGACCAGGCAGCGGGTGTCGAAGCGGATGTCGGGGATCGGCGTGAAGGTCTGGCCGCCGTCGGTCGAGCGGAACATGCCGAACGTCGGCGTGGCCGCGACGACCTCGCCGCCGGCCCGGGCCAGCACCGCGCTGATCCGATCGGGCTGCTCGAGCACCTTGGTCCAGGTCGGGCCGCCGGGCGCGGTGGTCCAGACGTCGGCGCTGCGGTACAGCGCCTCGCCGATCGTCGGCCCGGTGGCGGTGATCCGCAGGAACACGACGTCGGGGTTGGAGGGATCGATCGCCGCGATCAGCAGATCGGCGGCGTCGGTGCCGACCAGCGCGGCGGTCGGCAGCTCGTCCCAGGTGACGCCGCCGTCTGCCGACCGGAACAGCAGGCGCTCGCGGGGCATGCCGCCGGCCATCCGGTAGCCGGTGACGAGCAGCCGCTGGGGCGCGCTGGGCGCGACCTCGATCGAGCTCCACCAGTCGCCGGCGGCGCCGACCAGCGTGGTCGGCGTGAACGTGACGCCGTCGTCGGTGCTCTTGTAGATCGCGCTGCCGGCCACGACGTCGGACGTGCCGGTGTAGACCGCGCCGTCGCCGCCCACCGCGATCGACGTGACCTGCGTGGTGCCGACGTCGCCGGCCGGCGGCGTCCAGGCGCAGCCGTCGCGGCTGATCCGCAGGCCGTGCGGCGTGGTGGCGAACATCGCGCCCGACGCGGTGAGCTCGTAGTCGGGATCGAAGGTGCCCTCGAAGCCGACCGCGGCCTCGCAGATCCAGCGCCACGTGGCGCCGTCATCCTTGGTGAGGAACGCGCCGAAGGTCAGGCCGGCAAGCGCGGTCTGCGGGTGGCCGGGCTGGAACACCAGCTTCTGCGACCGCGGGAAGCGGCCGTTGGCGCGAGCCGGCGTCGCGGCGCTGGCTGCGGCGAGCAGCGTCAGGCAGGCGAGCGCGCGGCGCATGGGCCGACACTAGCACTCCTGCGTCGGGCCATCGCCGGGTGCGACGATCGCCCACGGTCGATCGAGGTGCCTATCCGCGCTGAGGGCTCTCGCGTTTCGGGTTGGGGCCCCGTCGGGGCATGCCCCCGACGGGGAAGGGGCTTTGCGAAAGCCCCTTCCAAGGAACTCGTGGGTTGGGGCCCCGTCGGGGCATGCCCCCGACGGGGAAGGGGCTTTGCGAAAGCCCCTTCCAAGGAACTCGGGGGTTGGGGCCCCGTCGGGGCATGCCCCCGACGGGGAAGGGGCTTCGCGAAAGCCCCTTCCGAGGAGTTCGGTCACCCCAGCCCGATCTCCTTGAGGCGCTGGATGAGGTAGCTGCCGGCGTCGAGGCTGGGGTAGCGCGCGACGCCGCCGGTGCGGGCCACCGCCGACGCCATCGGCGTGAGGTCGACCGACTTGCGCGGGTGGATGAAGCACGGCATCGAGTAGCGATCGCTCGACGCGTCGGCGGGGTTGACGACGCGGTGGGTGGTCGACTTGTACAGGCCGTTGGTGAGGTTCTGCAGCATGTCGCCGGAGTCGACGACGATGTGATCGAACGACACGTGGACCGGCATCCAGGTGCCGTCGCGCCGCAGCAGCTCGAGGCCGTCGGCGGTGGCCCCCGACAGGAGCGTGATCAGGTTGATGTCCTCGTGGGCGGCCGACCGCACCGCGCCGGGCGGCGCGCCGACGGTCGGCGGGTAGTAGATCACGCGGACGATCGTGTCGCTGTCGGTGGCCATCGCCGCGAACGTGTCGGCGGGCTCGCCCAGGTACAGCGCGGCGGCCTCGAGGCAGATCGCGCCGAGGCGATCGAGGCCGCGGTACAGCTCGGACATGACCGGCCGGAACGCCGGCACGTCGGCGTCGGGCCACAGGTTGGGGCCGAACGGCTGGTGGACCTCGTGCGCGTCGGGGACGTCGACCCGGCCGACCTGCCAGAACTCCTTGAGGTCGGCGGCCTGGGCGTCCTTGGCGTGCTCGGTGCCGAAGCCGGTGTAGCCGCGCTGGCCCTTGGCGCCGGCGCGGTGGTACGCGGCCTTCGTGGCGGGCGGCAGCGCGAAGAACTCGCGGGCGGTGGCGTAGGCGCGCTGGGTGTCCTCGGGCGAGATGCCGTGGTTGGCCAGCGCGAAGAAGCCGATGTCCGCCAGCGACTCGCCGACGCCGCGCACGAAGCGGGCGCGGGCGGCGGCGTCGCCAAACCAGTCGCGTACGTCGACGACCGGGATCGATGGATCGCTCATGGTCCCGGAGATATCACGCCGGGCCCAGGACGGTCACCCCGGCCCGGTCAGGACAGGTGCGCCTCGACCATCCACAGCTGCTTGTCGGCGCCGGCGGTCAGCTCGGTGAACAGATCCGAGGTCACCGCGTCGCCGGCCTCGCCGGTGGTGGCGATCGCGGCCCGGGTCTGCGCGCCGAACCCGGCGAGGCGGTCGGCGATCGCGGCGACGTGGTCGTCGCCGGCGGTGGCGGCGGCGGGGTAGGGCGCCAGCGCGGTGCGCGCGGCGACCGCGGCCAGCGTGCCGTCGGCGACGCCGCCCAGCTGGACGATCCGCTCGGCCAGATCGTCGGCCCAGGCGCCGGCCTCGCCGGCGACCTGATCGAACAGCGCGTGCAGCGGCGCGAACTGCCGGCCGCGGACGTTCCAGTGGGCCTGCTTGGCGGCGAGCGCGAGGTCGATCGCGGTGGCCAGCGCCGGGGCCAGCGCGGCGATGACGGTGGTGCGGGTGGTCGGGGCCAGATCGTTCCGGGTGGTGCGCATGCCGCCAACCTAGCGGCGCGGCGATGCTCGCGAAACCGGCGCGGTGTGCTCGGGGTGATAACCAGGAGCTATCAGCCGGCCGTCGCCGCTCACGCCTTGGTGAAGGTGCCGGCCTGGCGATCCTTGACCACGCCGGGGAAGGCGAGCACCTGGTTGTGCATCGCGACGTAGACGCCGGGTGGCAGCAGCTGCACCGCGAGCAGCGCCTCGGTGAGGTTCTGCAGCGCGTCGGTCGAGCGCAGCTGGTAGGGGCGCATCGCGCCGGTGAAGACGACCGGCGTGCGCGGCGTGCCGAACATCGCGACCAGCGCCTCGCCGGAGTGCTGCAGGCGATCGGTGCCGTGGACGACGACCACGCCGTCGCTCGCGCGCGCCATGCTCTCGGCGGTCTCGGCGATCAGCGCGTGATCCTCGGGCGTCATCTCGAGGCTGTCCTTGTTCATCAGCTGGACCCGCCGGACCTCGACGCCGCGCAGCTCGAGCGACGCCAGCATGATGTCGAGCACCGAGACCTGGTTGTGCAGCAGCCCCGACAGCTCGTCGTAGGTCTTCTCGATCGTGCCGCCGGTGGAGATGAGGGCGATGCGCTTCTTCATGGTGGTGCCGTGGTGGCTTCGTGGCGTCTGGGCCGGATGACGCCGTGCAACGTCCGTCGTCATGAACCCGGCCGTTGGTGGTCATCAGGGCGTCTCGGGTGGGGGCCCCGCCGGGGACGTCCCCGGCCAAGATCAGTGGTGCATAGGGATTGGTGGGCCACCTGCCTCCGCCTGGGTTTCGCGAGAAACCCTCCATTCAATAGTGCGGGGGCGGCTCGTTGGCGGGGCCGATCGGTGGGGCGGCGGCGCTCGACTGGCGCAGCTCGCGCAGCGCGGCCTCGAGGGTGTCGACCCGCGCGTGCAGCTGGCGGACGATCTCGTCGAGCGCGGCGACCGTGCGGTCCTGGTAGGCGATGCGGATCTCGAGCTCGATGACCGTGTCGGCGAGCGACTCGTGCATGGGCGCAGCCTACAGGAAGTGCTGCACCAGGAAGAAGCCGCCCACGGCCGCGGCGGCGCCCAGCACGAGCACGGCGATCAGCGCCCCGTTGCCGCTGGGCGGGCGCGGGAGGGGCGTGGGGGCCGACGCCGGCGCGCCGCCTGGCTCGGCGGTGCCGCGGGCGAAGGTCGCGGCGGCCTGCTGGTACTCGGGGCTGGCCAGCGGCTGCGGCCCGGCGGCCCACGCGGGCGTGCCGGCGTCGAGGTTCACCGTGCGCGCCTGCGGCTGCGCGCCGGCCTGGGCGGCGATCGCGTGCGGCGTCGGTTGCACCGGGTACGCCTGCGGCGTGTAGCTGGGCACCGGCACGGCCTGCGGCGTGTGCATCGGCTGGGCCGGCATCGCGCGCGGGGTCACGGCGGGCGGCGGCACCGTCGACGGGCTGATCGCCGGCGGCGGCGCGGTGGCCGAGAAGCGCCCCGACGGCGACGCCACCGGGATCGGCACGACGGCGCCGATCATCGTGGCGTGGGGACCGCCGGCGGGCGGTGGGACGCTGGGCGAGCGGGTGCGCTCCATCGCCGACGGCGGGATCGCGACCGCGCTCGACGGCTGCGGCGGCATCGGCGTCGGCACCGGGCCGCTGGCGGCCTGGGGCGCCGGGGTCGGCACCGCGGCGAGGTGCGGGCTCGACTGCCGCGGCGGCAACCCCGAGCCGAACATCGCGGTGGTCTTGCGCTCGCCGCCGGCTGGGGCCGGCGCCGAGGCCAGCACCGCGGCGTCGTCGACCAGCAGCGTCTGCGCGGCGCCCAGGCCGGGCGGCATCGGCGGCAGGCCCACCGCCTGCGGCGTGGCGCGCACCGTCGGCGGTCGGCTGTCGGACTGGCCGCGCGCCAGCGGACGCTCGACGGTGACGACGACGCTGTCGCCGCCGCCGGGGGCGGGCGCGGGCGGCGCCGCCGCGATCGGGGCGGGGGCCGGCGCGACGTTGCCCTTCTTCTGCTGGAACGCCCAGGCGACCCACGCCGCGACGTCGGGCCCGGTGGCGCGCATCGACGGCACCCGCGCCACCAGCTCGAGGCCGGCGCGCATCTGCGCGGCCGACTGGAACCGGCGCGCGGCGTTCTTGTTGAGCGCCATCTGCACCCAGGCGTCGAGCTCGCGCGGCACCATCGGGTTGACCGACGACGGCGGCGGCGGATCCCAGGTCGTCACGCGCTGCAGGATCTCCATGTCGTCGCCGCCGGCGAACAGCGGCTTGGCGGTGAGCAGCTCCCACGCGACGACGCCGACCGCGAACAGGTCGCAGCGCGCGTCGACCTGGCCCTGCAGCATCTCGGGCGCCATGTACGCGAACTTGCCCTTGAGCATGCCGCTCATCGTGGCCAGGGTCGCGGTCGAGCCCTTGGCCACGCCGAAGTCGACCAGCTTGGCGCAGCCGTCCTCGCCGACGATCACGTTGGCCGGCGAGATGTCGCGGTGGACGAGGCCGAGCGCGCGGCCCTGCTCGTCGCGGAAGTTGTGCGCGTAGTCGAGCGCGTCGCACATCTGGAACAGGATGTGGATCGCGATCGGCACCGGCACCGGCCCGACGGTGTTGTGGGCCTGGCGCAAGATCTCGCGCAGGTCGCGCCCGGCGATCATCTCCATCGCGATGAAGTAGACGCCGTCGACCTTCCCGAGGTCGTAGGTCTGCGCGATGTTGGTGTGGCGCAGCTGCGCCGCCAGCCGGGCCTCGCGCACGAACGACTTCACGAACTCGGGGTCGCTGGTGAGCCACGGCAGCATGCGCTTGAGCGCGACCGGGCGCTCGAAGCCCTCGATGCCGGTCTGCTTCGCGCGATGCACCGTCGCCATGCCGCCGCGGCCCAGGCACTCGAAGAGCACGTAGGTGCCGAACGTCTCGCTCGGTTCATCGCGGCGCGGTTCGCGCATGCCAGCGCTAGTGTCGCACCGCTCGTCCGTCCGCGGTAGATCTGGCGACCACCTCCGTGGCGCGACGCCGCGGTGTGACGGATTGCGCTCGATGTGGCAACAGTGCGTCCCGTCATCGCTGGTCGGACCCCGAACTTGCCTAACGGGCGGCAGGGCGCGATAGTGGAGCCGATGCGCTACGCCCTGGCGATGGTGCTCGTGCTGGCGGCCTGCCAGGACGACATCACGACGGTGTTCCCCGACGGTCTCGAGCCGCTCGAGGACAACACCGCGCCGGTGCCCCAGGCCGGGGCCGGGGTGGAGGAGCTCCTCACGGTGGCCACCGAGGGCGACCCCAAGGTCGTGCACGGCCGCGGGCTGATCTTCGCGCCGCCCGGCGTCGTGTGGGCGGCGGCCAAGGATCCCGAGCACCTGTACAGCTGCGCCACCACCCGCCACAGCGCGATGGTCGGCGTCGAGCCGCAGTACGAGTACGGCTGGAAGTTCCACTACGAGGTCGACGAGATCATCACGGTCGCGTGGGACGAGCTGTGGCGGTTCGGGACGATCACCGGCACCCCCGAGGCGCCCGAGCTCGCCATCATCCGCTACCAGAAGGTCTTCGGCTCCGACTTCATCACGCTGATCGAGGGCTCGATCATGGTGCGCGCGGCCGAGGCCGGCGCCACCGAGGTCGAGTTCATCGAGCACCTGGCCGCGGTGCGCGGGGCCACCAGCGACATGGCGGCGTCGATGCGCAACCGGTTCCACACGCTGGTCGAGCTGGGCCACGGCCGCGCGGCGCCCGGCTGCCCGTGACCTTGGAGGGGCTTTCGCAAAGCCCCTCCCCCACAAGACGTGGGGCCCCCACCCGAAACGCGAGATCCTCTTCGCGGGACCCTGCCTCCACCGCCCTCCTGAGATCTTGCCGGGCTTCCGCGGCCCCTCGTCGTCCCGCTTCGCTCAGCGCGTTAGCTTGCGGTACTCGTTGATGTGGCGGATGGCGGAGCGCGAGTCGCCGCTCTGATCGAACAGCGTGGCGAGGTTGTAGTGGGCCTCGGCCAGCGCGGGATCCAGCTCGAGCGCGCGCGTGTAGTAGACGATGGCGTCGGCCTCGCGGCCGTCGTCCTGGGCGACGACGCCGAGGTTGTACAGCGCGGTGGCGTCGGTCGGATCGAGCGCCAGCGCGTGGCCGAAGCACTCGGCGGCGGCGGCCGACGCGCCGGCCTCGGCGTGCAGGCGGCCGAGGTTGATCCACGCCTCGATGTGATCGGGGCGCAGGCGCAGCGCGCGGCGGTAGGCGTCGATCGCCGCGGCGCCGTCCTGCTCCTCGAGCGCGATCGCGCGATCGAACCAGTCGTCGCCGGTCAGCGCTGGCGCCGGCTCGGGCACCTCGAGCGGGCGGGTCGGCAGCGCGTGCAGCTCGCCGGTGGGCACCGGGGCCGGCAGCGCGGCGAACGGCAGCGACAGCTGGCCGACCAGCGGCGCGGCCTCGCCACGGATCGCGACGTGGCCGTCGCGGACCTCGAGCGGCAGCTCGGCGATCGACGCGCCGTCACCCAGGCGGCGGCGCAGCGCGATCAGCTCGCGGCGCACGCGGGCCAGCGGGACGCCGCCGGTGATCAGGCCCTTGATCGTGCGCAGCGCGGCGAGGTCGCGGAACGACAGCTTGAGCGGCAGCTCGCTGCCGGCGATCACCCCGGCCCGCGCCAGCCCGCGCACCGTCGACTCGGGCAGCCCGAGCAGCGAGGCGGCGTGACGCGGGGAGTAGCTCGACCACACGCGGCGATGATTTGCGCACGTGATCGGCGGTGTCAAGGAATGGCGGGGGCCGGGAGCGTCACGGCCCAGGCCGCGATCGCCTCGGCCGCGGTGGCGATCGGATCGGCGGTGCGCGGCCGGTCGGGCGCCGGCCGGCGCGGCACCTCGAGGCCGTGGTCGCCGTCGTGGATCGGGCAGCGGGTGGCGCGCGGGCCCAGCGCCGCGAGCAGCGCGTCGAGGAGCGCCGGCTCGGCCAGCGCGTCGCGGGTGCCCGACACGAACAGCATGGGCAGGTCGATCCCGGCCAGGTGGGCGCCGCGGGTCGACGCCGGCGCGCCGGCCGGGTGCAGCGGGAAGCCGAGGAACGCCAGCCCGGCGAGCCCCGGGATCGGCGCGGCGGCGTGGGCCTCCGACGTCATCCGGCCGCCCATCGACTTGCCGCCGGCGATCAGCCGCAGGCCCGGCGCCAGGGCGGCGGCGTGCAGGCAAGCGGCGCGCGCCAGCGGCCGCACCACCGCGGGGCGGTCGGCCAGGCGCTTGCCCGCGGTCATCGCCGGCATCTCCCAGCGCAGCGTCGTCACGCCGCGCGCGGCCAGCGCGGCGGCGATCGCGATCATGAACGGGTGGTGCATGCCGGCGCCGGCGCCGTGGCCGAGCGCGTAGATCGTGTGCGCGCCGGGCGCGGTCCACAGCCGGCCGGCGATCGCGCGATCGCCGGCGGGGATGTCGACCGGCGTGGCCAGATCGGCGGGCGGGGGCGGGGGCGCCATGCGCGCCAGCGTACTGCGGTACGATGGCGCGGGTGAACCCGCGCACCCTGCCGGTGCTGGTGGCGCTCGGCGCCTGCCACGCGTCGATCGCCTACCAGGACACCCGCACCGGCGAGACCCGCGTCGAGCGCACCGCCGCGCCGCCGCGGGCGCTGCCGCCGACCGCGCGGCTCGACGAGCGGGGCCGGCTGCGGTTCGTCGCGCCGCTCGCCTGCGCCACCGAGACCGTCACCGACATGGCCACCTTCGACGTGGTCAAGGTGTCGCCCAACCCGGCGACGCTGGTGGTCGGCGTGATCGCCACCGGGCTGGGGTTCGTCGGCGCGGCCACCGGGATGCTGTCGGACGACGGCGCCAGCTCGCCGTTGACCTACGTCGGGGCCGGCGCGGTCGCGGTCGGCGTGCCGCTGGTGATCGGGCCGCTGGTCGGCAACCGCGTCGAGCGCAACCCGGTGGGCGTGCAGGCGGTGCGGCGGCCGGGCGCGCCGCAGCCGTGCGGGGAGCAGCCGGTGGTGGCCGAGCGCGCGACGCTCTTGTGGAGCGGGCTGCACGTCGAGGGCGCGGTCGGCGCCGACGGCGGCTTCGCGGTGTCGCCGTTCGACTTCGTCGACGCGCTCGAGCCCAAGCTGCCGGCGTTGGACCTGGCGATCGATCTGGTGGTGGCCGGCGTGCCGGTGCGGATCGACACGGTGATCGATCCCGGCGCGCTGGCGGCGGCCCGGGCCGGCTTCTTCGCCGAGCGCGGCCTCGACGCGACGGTGCCGCCGCTGGCGGCGCTCGAGAAGGTGGCGCAGTACGAGGCCGGGCCGCTGGCGGCCAGCCTGACCGCCGGCAACCGGCTGCGGGTGTCGCTGGCGATCGACAACGTCGGGCCGGGGCGCGGCTACGGCGTGCGGGTGGTGCTGGCGTCGTCGAGCATGGAGCTCGACGGCCGGGTGCTGTACCTGGGCAGCCTGGCCGCGGGCGGCCACGCGACGCTGGCCGCCGACGTCGCGCTGTCCGACGAGGCGATCCGCGCGGTCGCCTCGCCCGGCTTCACGCTGGCCGCGCTGATCCGCGACGGCCACGATCTGGCGCCGCCCACGCCCGTGCGCTTGCGCGGCGTGGTGCTACGAACCGGACCGTGACCCGACCGCGCGTCGCGATCGTGGGCGCCGGCGTCGCCGGCCTGGGGGCGGCGCGCGCGCTGGCCGGCCGCGCCGACGTGACGGTGTTCGAGGCGGCGGCCGACCTCGGCGGCCACGTCCACACCGCGGTGGTCGACGGCACGCCGGTCGATCTCGGCTTCATCGTGTTCTCGCGGCCGAGCTACCCGCGCTTCACCGCGCTGCTCGATGAGCTCGGCGTGCGGTCGCGCGAGACGCCGATGGCGTTCTCGGTGGCGGTCGACGACGGCGACGATCGGCTCGAGTGGTCGAGCGCCTCGCCGCGCGGCTGGTTCGCGCAGCGGCGCCGGCTGGGCTCGCCGCGGCACTGGCGGATGCTGGCCGAGGTGGCGCGCCTGCTCGCGGTCGGCCGGCGCGATCTCGGCAGCGATCGCACGCGGCGCGCGACGCTCGACGCCTGGCTCCACGACCGCGGCATCGCCGCCGACGTGCGCGATCGGTTCGTCGTGCCGCTGGCGGCGTCGCTGTGGTCGCTGGCGCCCGATCGCTGCGGCGCGTTCCCGGCCGAGACCTTCCTGCGGTTCCTCCACCACCACGGCATGCTGCGGCTGACCCGGCCGCACCCGTGGCGGACCGTGATCGGCGGCAGCGCGACCTACGTGCGGGCGCTGGTCGCGGCCGGCGGGTTCGCGGCGCGCACCCGGGCCGCGGTGACCGCGATCCACCGCGACGATCGCGGCGCGACGCTGGTGATCGACGGCGCCGAGCACCGCTGCGACCGCGTCGTGCTGGCGACCTCGGCGCCGCGGGCGCTGGCGCTGCTGGCGACGCCGACCGCCGCCGAGCGCCGCCTGCTCGGCCCGCTGGCGACGTCCGAAAACCGGACGGTGCTGCACGGCGACGTCGGGGTCATGCCGCGGGCGCGCGACGCGTGGGCGTCGTGGAACTACGTCGGCGGCGCCGGGCCGGCGCGCATCACCTACTGGATGAACCGGCTGCAGGGGCTGCCGACCGCGCCGCCGTACCTGGTGACGCTCAACCCCGACCGGCCGCTGGCGCCGGTCCACCACGCGGTGACGTTCGAGCACCCGCAGTTCGACTTCGCCGCGCTCGACGCCCACGCCGGGCTGCCGCGGCTGCAGGGCGTGGCCCGCACCTACTTCGCCGGGGCCTGGACCGGGTTCGGCTTCCACGAGGACGGCCTGCGCTCGGGGCAGGTGGCGGCGGCGCGGCTGCTCGCCGACGAGGGCGCGTGAACTCGGCGCTGTACCAGGGCCACCTGGTCCACGTCCGCCGCGATCGCTACGCGCGCACGTTCCGCTACCCGATCGTCACCGCGCACCTCGATCTCGACGAGTTGCCCGCGCTGCACCGCGGGCTGCGGCTGTTCGGCCACAACCGGGCCAACCTGTGGTCGCTGCACGATCGCGACTACGACGACGCCGGCCGCGGGCTGGTCGAGGCGTACCACGCGCGGCTGGCCGCGGCCGGGCTGCCGCGGCCGGCCACCACGCGGCTGGTGACGCAGCTGCGCACCGCCAACTACGTCTTCAACCCGGTCAGCTTCTTCTGCGGCTACGACGCCGCCGGCCGGCTGGCGTCGGTGATCGCCGACGTGCGCAACACCTACGGCGGCCGCCACCGCTACCTGCTCGGCCCGGCGCAGCGGGTCGACGCCGGCCCGGCGCGGGCGCGGTTCGTCGTCGACCGCGCGTTCTTCGTGTCGCCGTTCCTGCACGGCGACGCCCGCTACGCGTTCGAGTTCGCGGCCGGACCGCCCGACGGGCCGCGGCTGGCGGTGCACATGGACGTCGACCGGCCCGACGGCGAGCGGGTGTTCGTCGCGCACCTGGCCGGGGCCCGGGTGCCGCTCACCGATCGCGCGCTGGCCGCCGCGGCGGTGCGGTTCCCGCTGATGAGCCTGCAGGTCGTCGCGCTGATCTACGGCGAGGCGGTGTGGAACCACCTGCGCCGCGTGCCGTTCCGTCGCCCGGGGCCCGATCATCGGCCGGCGGCGCTGTAACGTCGGCGGCGCCGGTGCATCAAACTCGACGCATGACCTCGCTCGCGCGCCGCTCGGTCCATCCGCTCGCGTCGCCGATCCCGCGCGCGCTCGAGCCGCTGGGCCGCCTGGCCCGCCGGGTGGTGCTGGCGCGGCTGGCCAGCGCCGCCGCCGATCGCCGGGTCGAGCTGGTGCTCCCCGACGGCCGGCGGGTCGCGCTGGGCCAGGGCGAGCGGGCCGCGGTGCTGCGGGTCCACGACGATCGCGCGTTCGCCCGGATGCTGTGGCGCGGCGAGCTGGGCGCCGGCGAGGGCTACACCGCCGGCGACTGGGACGCCGACGACCTGCCGGCGGCGCTGGGGTGGTTCCTGCGCGCGACCGGCGCCAGCGGCGTCGAGTCGCCGGTGACGTGGCTGGCCCAGCTGCCGACCCGGTGGCGCCACCAGCGCGCGGCCAACGATCGCGCCGGCTCGGCGCGCAACATCCACGCCCACTACGATCTCGGCAACGCGTTCTACCAGGCGTTCCTCGACGAGCAGCTGGTCTACTCGTGCGCGCTGTGGCGCGACGGCGCCGCCGATCTGGCCGCGGCGCAGACCGCCAAGCTCGAGCGGCTGTGCGCGCTGGCCGGCATCGGGCCCGGCGATCGCGTGCTGGAGATCGGCTGCGGCTGGGGCGCGCTGGCGCTGCACGCGGCCCGCACCCGCGGTTGCCACGTCACCGCGATCACGGTGTCGCCGGCGCAGCTGGCCCACGCCACCGCCCGCGCCGCGGCCGAGGGGCTGGCCGATCGCGTGACGTTCCGGCTGTGCGACTACCGCGACGTCGACGGCCGCTACGACGCGATCCTGTCGTGCGAGATGCTCGAGGCGGTCGGCTACGAGTACCTGCCGCGCTACTTCGCCACCGTCGGCGAGCGGCTGCGCCCGGGCGGCCGCGCGGCGATCCAGTCGATCACGATGCCCGACGCGCGGTTCGCGGCGTACCGGCGCTCGGTCGACTGGATGCAGACGTACATCTTCCCCGGGTCGCTGATCCCGTCGCTGGGCGCGATCGGCGCGGCGCTGACCGGCACCGGCCTGACCTTGACCGAGGCCGACGACATCGGCCCCGACTACGCGCCGACGCTGGCGGCGTGGCGGGCCCGCTTCGACGCGGCGCTGCCGACGATCACCCGGCTCGGCTTCGACGCGGCGTTCGTGCGCGCGTGGACGCTGTACCTGGCGTTCTCGCAGGCCGCGTTCGCCGAGCGCACGCTGGCCGACCACCACCTGGTCCTGACCCGGCGCTGAGTCCCGGCAGGCGTGTCGCCCCGGCCGCCAGGCCGCGAGTTGGGTACCCGGCGCGGCGCGCCTGCGCTACGATGCCGCCGATGCGGACCCGCTGGCTCGTCGTCGCGATCGCCGCCGCTGGCTGCGGGCGGATCGGCTACGACCCGGCCGCGGTCGACGCCCAGGGCGACAGCGCCGAGGCCGGCCCGCCGCCGGGCACGCTGATGGCGTGCGACACGCCGGTCCAGCTGATCGACCTCGGCGACACCGGCGGCGCGTCGGCGTCGACCTTCGCGCTCGACGTCGCCGCGACCACGACCGGCTTCGTCGCCGCGTGGCAGACCGGCGGCAGCCAGACCCACACCAGCGGCCTGGCGCTGGGCGCCGACGGCAGCGGCCCGTACCTGGCCACCACCCAGAGCGACTCGGTGGCGGCGACCAAGGAGGGGCCGATCGCGATCGCCGCGCTCGGCGATCAGGTGCTGCTGGCGGTCGACGACGCCGCCAACAACGGCGTCAAGTTCCTGCCGCTCGACGCCGCCGGCTACGACCGCGGCTCGTCGACGCGGATCGACGGCCACCGCGCGTTCGGCTTCGACTACCTGGCGCCCGATCCCGGGCGCACCCGCTTCGTCGCGATGGTCGGCACCGCCGCCGACTCGCACGCGGTCGCGCTCGACGTCGACGGCAACCTCGTCGCCGGGCCCGATCCGATGTTCACCGCGATGCCCGAGGCGCTGGCGGTGCGGCCGCTGGGCGGCGGCTACGCGGCGATCACCGGCAACGGCAGCAACTGCGACGTGGTGGTGGCCGACGGCGCGCTGACCGCCAACGACACCACCCGCCAGGCGATCTCGATGACCTGCCACAACGCCAGCCTGGTGGTGGCGCCGGGCGGCACCTCGGTGGTCGCGGGCTGGAACTGCGAGGACAACCGCGTGTGGGCCACCGGCGGGCCGCCGGGCACGATGCTGCCGATGCACCACGAGGTGTTCGGCGACGACGCCGGCAACACCGCGTCGACGCCGCGGCTGGGCGCGACCAGCGCCGGCGTCTGGTACGCGTTCCAGGTCGGCACCGATCGGCTGGGCCGCGCGCTGCTCGGCCCCGACTCGCAGGCGCTGCCGGCGCTGACGCCCGGCGTGGTGGTCACCGCGGCCGGGCTGAAGGCCCACGACGTCGCCGTCCACGGCGAGCACCCGTTCTTGTTCTGGCTGCAGGTCGACGGCACGACCACGTCGCTGTGGGCGATGCGCATGTGCGTGCCGTGAGCGCGGCGGCGCGCGGGTAGGCCGCGATGACGTTCTGGCTCGGCTACGTCGATCCCGCCGAGCAGGCGACGATGCTGCTCGATCGGGTGCGGGTCGACGCCTACGCGCGGGCGATCGCGGCGACGGTGCGCCCGGGCGACGTCGTCGTCGATCTCGGCACCGGCAGCGGCGTGCTGGCGATGCTGGCGGCGCGGGCCGGCGCGCGGCGGGTCTACGCGGTCGAGCGCAGCGGCGCGATCGCGCTGGCGCGCGCGCTGATCGCGCACAACCAGCTGGCCGACGTCGTCGAGCCGGTGCGCGCCGACGTCGAGGCGATCGACGCGCTGCCCGAGGCGCCGCGGGTGATCGTCGCCGAGCTGCTCGGGCACTTCGCGCCGGCCGAGGACGTCCACCGCCTGTACCGGCTGGCCCGGCGCTGGGCGCGCCCCGACGCGGTGACGATCCCGGCCAGCTACCAGCTGGTGTTCGCGGCGGCGCGGCCGGCGGCGCTGGCGCGCGAGCTGGCGGCGGTGGCCGACGTCGCCGGGCTCGATCTGTCGCCGCTGGCCGAGCGGCTGCGCCACCGGCCGAGCTACGCGCGGCTGGCGCCGGCCGAGCTGTGCGGCCCCGAGGTGGGCGGCGTCGCGCACGACGCCAGCGCGCCGACGCCGACCCGGGTCACCGCCGCGGTGCCGATCGCGACCGCCGGCCCGGTCACCGCGATCGCGGTGAGCTTCGTCGCGACGCTGGCGCCGGGCGTGACGCTGACCACCGCGGTCGGCGCGGCGCCGACCCACTGGCTGCAGACAGTGCTGCCGATCGAGCCGCCGCTGCCGGCCGCGCCCGGCGACGTGCTCGAGGTCGAGGTCATCCCGCGGGCGGTCGTCGCCGGCGGCACGTGGGCGTGGACCGTGCGCAACCGCGGCGAGGTCCGCGCGATGGACGCGGTCGACGCGCTGGTCGGCGAGCGCGACGATCTGCTGGCGCAGCTGGGCGTCCGCCGCGGCGGCCCGCTGCCGGTGGCCCCGGCGGTGGCGCGGCTGGCGGTCGCGCTGGGGGCGGCGCCGCCGGCGCAGCTCGACGTCGAGGCGATCACCGACCGGCTGTGCGCCGCGTGGCCGGCGCGCTACGCCGATCGCGCCGACGCGCGCCAGCAGGCGCTGCTGATCCTGCGCGACCTCGATCGCGTCGGCGAGTGAGCGGCGCCGTCATGCAGCGGCGTCATTCGGCGGCGCGGTAGACCGTCCAGCGCCGCGCCGCGACCGGCGCCGGCAGCGCCGGCGAGGTGTAGGCGTCGTCCTCGAGGGTCGCGCCCTGGTCGCGCAGCCACGCGGCGACGCCGGGCGCCTCGTAGGTGGCCTTGCTCATCGCGATCTGCCAGGCCTCGGCCAGCGCCTGCAGCTTGGCGGCGACGTTCACCGTGCTGCCGAAGTAGTCGATGTTGGCGTTGAGCCGGACCGCGATGCACGGGCCGGTGTTGAGCGAGATCCGCAGCACCGCGACCGAGTCGGCGCAGCCGGGCGGGAAGCGATCGTGGATCGCCTTGGCGCACACCACCGCGTCGAGCGGATCGCCGAACGCGGCCATGACCGCGTCGCCGATCGTCTTGACCACCGCGCCCCGGTGCGCACGCACCAGCTCGAACAGCACGGCGAAGTGGCGGCGCACCTCGACGAACGCGCCGGGATCGCCGCGGGTCGCGTAGAGGTTGGTCGAGCCGACCATGTCGGTGAACAGGATCGTCTGCTCGCCGATCGCCAGCTGGACGTCGGTGCCGAGGTACTCCTCGCTGAACAGATCGCGGAACTCCTGGAACGACAGCAGCCGGCCCGGCCGCAGCGCGACGTCGGACCAGGCGGCCTCCTCGACGATGAACACCGCGTCGTCGGCGCGGTCGTTGGCGAGGCGCAGCCGCGGGGTGGCGGCGACCGCGTGCTCGCCGGCGCCGGCGCTGGCCCGCCACTCGACCGCGGCGGCGCCGTCGGCGCCGACGTCGAGGTAGCCGTAGCGCTCCTCGCCCTCGACCCGGGCCCGGTAGCGGCGCGGCGCCAGCGTCGGCGCCAGCTCGGCGGCGGCGCCCGGCGGCACCACCCACTGCAGCCGGATGTGATCCTTGCGCGCCGGCTCGGCGCTGCAGAAGGCGCGCTCGGGCACGTCGCGGATCGAGCGGTGGACGCGGAACGTGATCTCGATGGCGTTGTCGCGATCGGTGCCGAAGTCGAGCTTGCAGGTCTCGCAGTGGGCCGCGGTCGGCAGCGCGTCGAGCGCGGGCACGCCCTCGCTGCCGCGGCAGTGCGGGCAGACCACGTCCCACGACAGCGCCAGCAGGCCGGCGCGGGTGGCGTGCAGGAACACCGCGAGCAGGCGCTCCTCGTCGAGGCCCCAGGCCCGCGCGCGCTCGCGCACCTGGATCCGGCCGACGTCGAGGTCGTCGGCGGTCGCGACGAAGTCGCACAGCCGATCGACCGCCGCGCGGTCGAGGTCCTTGCCGGCGAGCTCGGCGCGGATGCTGGCGATGCGGGCCAGCGTCGCCGGGGCCAGCGCCGGCGCGGCGACCGGCAACAGCGTCGGCGCCAGCGCGGTGAGCTGGCGATCGAGCTCGGCCATGACCTTGCGGTACGGGCGCTCGAGGCCGCCGAACCCGAGCTTGAGCGCGAGCTTGCCCAGCGCGCCGCGCGGCACGAAGCCGAAGTACGCCGTGTAGCGGGTGCCGGTGCCGCGCGGATCGACCCGCTGGATCGCGTGCATCGCGCGCGGGTAGCCGCGATCGTAGAGGCGCACGCACTCGAGCCACTCGCCGGCCACCCAGTTCCACGGCACCTCGAGCCAGCTGTGGGCGCGGCCGCCGCTGTGCGACGTGCCGAACCGCTGGCCGTCGCGCTCGGTGAAGTGCATCTCGGCGGTGCCGAGCGCGCGGTTGAGCCGCGAGGTGTCGGCGGTCGCGCGCCAGACGTCGGCCGGCGCCGCGGCGAGGTCGAACTGCCACAGGAACTCGATCGAGGGCGCCTCGCCGTGGCGCGTCGGCCACGGGTGCAGGCGATGGACGTCGTCGAGCGTCAAGACCGTCATGGGCTACACTGCCGGCCGGAGCACACCATGGCCGTCACGCATTATCGCAGCTGTCCCTTGTGCGAGGCTACCTGTGGCGTCGCGATCGACGTGGAGGGGGCGCAGGTGACCGCGGTGCGGGGCGACGCCGCCGATCCGTTCTCGCGCGGCTACCTGTGCCCCAAGGCCACCGCGCTGGCCGACCTGCACCACGATCCCGATCGCCTCAAGCGGCCGCTGGTGCGCGAGGGGACGAGCTGGCGCGAGGTCGGCTGGGACGAGGCGTTCGATCGCGTCGCCAGCCGGCTCAAGGCGGTGCGCGCGGCCCACGGCCCCGACGCGGTCGCGGTCTACCAGGGCAACCCGACGGCGCACAACCTCGGCCTGATGACCTACGGCCAGCTGTTCCTGCGGCGGCTCGGCACCAAGAACGCGTACTCGGCGACGTCGCTCGATCAGCTGCCGCACATGCTGGCGGCGCTGCAGATGTTCGGCGACCAGCTGCTGATGCCGGTGCCCGACATCGATCGCAGCGACTGCTTCGTCGCGCTGGGCGCCAACCCGCTGGCGTCCAACGGCAGCCTGATGACCGCGCCCGACGTGCGCGGCCGGCTCAAGGCGATCCTGGCCAGCGGCGGGCAGGTGATCGTGATCGATCCGCGCCGCACCGAGACCGCGCAGCTGGCCAGCCGCCACCTGTTCGTCCGGCCCGGCGGCGACGCGGCGCTGCTGTTGTCGCTCTTGCACGTGCTGTTCGCCGAGGGCCTGACCCGGCCCGGGCGCCTGGCGAAGTTCACCGACGGGCTCGACGCGCTGGCGGCGATCGCCGCGGCGTACCCGCCGGCGCGCACGGCGGCGCTGACCGGCGTCGCGCCCGACGACGTCGCCGGGCTGGCGCGGACGCTGGCCGCCGCGGCGCGGCCGGTGGTGTACGGCCGGCTCGGCGTCTGCACGCAGGCGTTCGGCGGGCTGGCGGCGTGGCTGTGCTACGCGGTCAACGTCGTCCTCGGCGCGCTCGACGCGCCGGGCGGGCTGATGTTCACGACGCCGGCGATCGACGCGCTGCCGCTGGCGCGCACGCTGGGCTTCGACGGCGGCTTCGATCGCTGGCGCAGCCGGGTGCGCGGGCTGCCCGAGTTCGGCGGCGAGCTGCCGGCGGTGACGCTGGTCGACGAGATCGAGACCCCGGGGCCGGGGCAGGTGCGCGCGCTGATCACCAGCGCCGGCAACCCGGCGCTGTCGACGCCGGGCGGGCCGCGGCTCGAGCGGGCGCTGGCCACGCTCGAGTTCATGGTGTCGATCGATCCGCACCTCAACGAGACGACCCGCCACGCCCACGTGATCCTGCCGCCGACGTCGGCGCTCGAGCGCAGCGACTACGACGTCGCGCTGGCGGCGTTCAGCGTGCGCAACGTCGCGCGCTACTCGCCGGCGGTGTTCGCGCGCGGCGACGACCAGCGCCACGACTGGGAGATCGCCGCCGAGCTGGCGGCGCGCGTCCACCTGCCGGCACCGCTGGCCGGGTTCGCGGCGCGGGCGGCGCGGGCGCTGCCGCCCGAGCGCATGCTCGAGCTGGGGCTGCGCGCCGGGTCGCACCGGCTGTCCTTGGGCAAGGTGAAGGCGGCGCCGCACGGCCTCGACCTCG
>JAEUJY010000138.1 GCA_016794525.1 Myxococcales bacterium | reverse complement strand
GCGACGGCGTGCCGTTCGCGTGGCCCAAGGGCTTCGAGCCGATGCCGACGGCGGCGCCGCAGACCTGGCTCATGCAGGGCGGCTGGAAACGCGGCGGCCCGCCGCCCAGCCTGTGGGAGCGGCCGGGGCCGCTGGCGTGAGCCCGGCACGACGGGCCGCGACCTGGCGAGGCGAGTCGTCCACGCCGATGCCGCGCCTCCCTCCGCGACGCGAGCCTCCTCACGCGTCGACCGTCAGCGCAGGTAGCTCATCAGGGTCCGGGCCGCGGCCTCGGCGGTGGCGGCGTCGGCGTGGATGCCGTCGGTGGTCTGGTAGGTGCCGGTCCAGACGTCGATGATGTCGGGGCCGGCGCTGGCGGTCTCGACGAAGCTGCGGTAGAGCGGCGGCGCTTGCTCGTAGGCGTACGCGCGGGCGGTGCCGTTGTTGGGGTAGCCCGGATCGAAGCAGGCGAAGTAGGTGGCGTAGGCCGCGTCGGTCATGGCCCGGTCGAGGTGGAGCGGGTAGTTGAGCGCCGCGATCCCCGCGCCGGGCAGCAGCGCCCGCAGCTCCTTGAGCCGGGCCACGGCGACGTCGCCGACGGCGATGCGCCGCGGGCACAGGCCGCGGTGGGTGATGCCGACCGAGAGGTAGTCGATGCGCGGCAGCTCGGGCTTGAGCCAGTCGCGGACCGCCGCGGTCCACCGGCCGTAGTCGAAGCTGGCCGCCGGCGGATCGTCGCACGGCATCGCGACGTAGTTGCGGCTCGGATCGACGCGCTGCAGCGCGTTGGCCAGGATCAGATCGACGCTCTGGCCGAGCACGACCACCGTCGGCTTGCCCGGGTTGAAGCCGCGTCCGAGGCCGCTGGGCCTGGCGACGCCGTCGCGCCCGACGTAGCTCGCGGTGGCGGCGTCCCAGCGGTAGCCCACCAGGCACCCGTCGACGATCGCCTGCGGCGGGGGCGCGACCTGCCACCAGCGCGGCCCGCCGGCCAGCTCGACGTTGCCGTCGCCGCCGACCGCGTCGATGCCGAAGGCGCGGAACCGGTAGCCGACCGCGCGGTACGCCGCCGGGATCTGGACGCTCCACGCGTGGGCGCCGACGTCGGCGCGGAACTGGTTGGCGGTGAGGCCGTAGACCTGGACCACCGCGCCGGAGGGGCCGTAGACGTAGACGTGGACGGCGATCGCGCGGGCGCCGTCGTCGGGATCGCGGGCCCAGCCCGACGCGACCCCGGCGTCGCTGATCGCATCGAACCAGCCGACCGGCCGCAGCGCGAAGGGCGCGTGGCCCGCGGTCGGATCGGGGTCGTCGCCGACGACGCAGGCGGCGCTGGCGAGGACGAGGCCGAGGGAGAGGATGGCGAGGCGCGGTCGCATGGTGGCTCCTTGCGGGTGTCGCTCACCGGTACCATCGGCGGTCGCGGGCGCCGACATCAGGCCGACATCGCCACGGCGGCGGTCGCCGCGCCGTCGGGCGCGAGGCGGTGGGCGCCCGCGGTAGCATCGGGCGATGGTGAGCCGCGACGACGACGCCCAGGCGGACACGGTGACCCCGGCGGCGCTGGCGGCGACCGCCGCGTCGACCGGCGACAGCCACGCCGACACCCTGGCCGCGGGCGCGGGCGGGCCGGCGGCGCCGGCGGTGGCCGACGGCGCGCGCTACCAGCTCGGGGCGGCGATCGGCGCCGGCGGCATGGGCGAGGTGGTGTCGGCGTCGGACCGGCGGATCGGCCGCGACGTCGCGGTCAAGCGGACCAAGGGCGTGCCGGGCCCGGAGCTGGCGGCGCGGTTCCTGCGCGAGGCGCAGATCCAGGGCCGCCTCGATCACCCGGCGATCGTCCCGGTCTACGACCTCGGCGTCGACGAGCACGGCCGGCCGTACTTCGTCATGAAGCGGCTGGCCGGCACCGCGCTGGCCGACGTGCTGGCCGGCGGCCCGCCCGACGCGCGGGCGCGGCGGCGGCTGCTGGCGGCGTTCGTCGACGTGTGCCTCGCGGTCGAGTTCGCGCACACCCGCGGCGTGATCCACCGCGACCTCAAGCCGGCCAACATCATGCTCGGCGACTTCGGCGAGGTCTACGTGCTCGACTGGGGCGTGGCCCGGGTGCTGCGCGACGGCCCCGAGCGCGCCGGCGACGACATCGTCTCGCTCGACGGCCGCGGCACCCACGCCGGCGCGGTGCTGGGCACGCCCGGCTACATGGCGCCCGAGCAGGCCCGCGGCGACGCGGTGACGCCGGCCAGCGATCTGTACGCGCTCGGCGCGACGCTGTTCGAGATCCTGACCGGCGCGGCGTTCGCGCGCGGCGTGCTCGACACCAGCGGGCTCGATCCGGTGCCCAGCCACCGCGGCGCCGACGTCCCGCCCGAGCTCGACGCGATCTGCGCCCGCGCGCTGGCGCCGGCGCCCGCCGATCGGTTCGCGTCGGCGCGCGCGCTGGCCGACGCGGTCCAGGGCTACCTCGACGGCGATCGCGATCTCGAGCGGCGCCGCGCGCGGGCCCAGGACCACCTCGCGGCGGCCACCGCGGCGCTGGCGCGGCCCGACGATCCGGCGGCGCGGGCCGCGGCGATGCGCGGCGCCGGCCACGCGCTGGCGCTCGATCCCGACTCGGACGCCGCGGCGGCGCTGGTGTCGCGGCTGATGCTCGAGCCGCCGGCGCGGCCGCCGCCCGAGGTCGCGGCCGAGCTGCACGCCGCCGACGTGCAGGCCGCGCGGCGGTCGGCGCGCCGCGCGCTGTGGAGCTTCGCCGCGCTGTGCGCGATGCTGCCGCTGGCGCTGTGGCACGGGACCCGCCGGCCGCTGGCCCTGGCGGTGTTCCTGGTGATCGTCGCGCTCAACGCGGCGCACGCGGCGGCGATCGCGACCGGCCGGGTCGACGTCACGCCGGCGCGGATGCTGCGCGCGTTCGTGGCCAACGTCGTGCTGGTCGGGATGCTGAGCTACGCGTTCGGGCCGTTCCTGATCGTGCCGACCGTCGCCGCCGCGGTGGTGGTGTCGTTCGCCGGCCTGCCGATGGCGCCGCGGCCGGCGGTGCTGGGCGGCATCGCCGCGCTGGCGGTGGTGCTGCCGTGGCTGGCCGAGGCGTCCGGGCTGCTGTCGACGACGACGGCGATCAGCGACGGCGCGCTGGTGGTGCACGCGCGCAGCTTCGCGATGGCCGGCGGCACGATGACCGCGATCCTGGTGGGGCACGCGGTGGTGCTGATGCTGACCAACGCGTACGCCGCGCAGGGCCCGGCGATCGAGGGCCGGGTGGCGCGCGACCGGCTGGCGATCCAGGCGTGGCAGCTGCGGCAGATGGTCGCGGCGCCGCCGCCGGCCGCCGCGGATCGTGATACCAACGATCCATGACCCCGACGCCTCCGCGCGCGCGCCTCCGCTGGGATCGCCTGCTGCTCACGCTGATCGTGCTCGGCGGAGGCGGGTTCGCGCTGTACTGGTTCGCGCTCAAGTGACCCCGCCGCCGGGCCGGCGCTGGTCCGGCCCGCCCGACACCAGCGCCCGCAGCTACCTGTACGTGCCCGACTACCTGACGGCGCCGGCGCGGGCGGCGATCGAGGCGTGGCTGGCGACGCTGACGCCGCTGTGGGAGCAGCGCTACTCGACGGTGCGGCCGCCGCCGCCCGGCAAGCCGCAGCGGCCGCTGTTGCGCCCGGTGTACTGGCTCGGCAACTGGCAGTTCGCGTGTCTCGGCTACTACGAGCCGCCGCGCGGCGTGCAGGACCGCTGCGTCGCGGCGGAGCCGTTCCCGCCGTGCCTGGCGACGATCGCCGCCGACGCCGAGGCCCGGGTGCGGGCGCGGTTCGCGCCGGGTGACGTGCCGCGCGGCTGGCACCTCAACACCTGCCTGGTGAACTTCTACGGCGATCGCCGGGACGGCGACCGCTGGGTCGACGCGGCGCGGGTCGGCGATCACCGCGACTTCGAGCCGGGGCCGGTGGTGTCGCTGTCGCTCGGCGAGCGCGCGCTGTTCCAGTTCGTCGCCCGCGGCCAGCGCACCGACCACCGGCCGGCGCGCGCGCAGTGGCTCGACGACGGCAGCCTGCAGGCGTTCGGCGGGCGCCGGTGGAAGGACGAGCTCCTGCACCGGGTGCAGCGGGTCGATCACCGCCGCGGCCTCGACCTGCCGCCGCGGATCGACGGCTTCCGCACGCGGCGGGTCAACTTCACGTTCCGGTTCGTGCCGCCCGCGCACGTCGTGCCGGTGGCGCGCCTGGGCGCGGTCGCGCTGGCCGACGTGCGCGGCTACGTCGAGACCCTGGCCCAGACCTCGCCGTTCTTTGCCACCGCGCTGTCCACGATCCGGCGCTGACGCCCAATCGTTGACGTGCACCCTGTCCAACGGTGACGAATCACCAGGTCGCCAGCGATGGCGGCCCGTGCGATGTCGTAGAGTTGCGGTGCGCTGTGGGCTGGTCTGCGCCTTGCTCTCGAGGCCAGCGACCCGCCCGGCGGGTGAAGAAGGACATCATGCGAACAGTCGCATTCTTGGTTGCGATCTCCGTCGGGGCGACGGGGTGCGCGGTGGCCGCGGCCCGCGGCCCCGAGCCCGGTCCGGTGCGGGCCGACCACCGCCCCGACTGCAACACCGGCAAGGGTGGCGTGGTCGCCGACGGCCTGGGTGCGACGGTGCTCGGCATCTCGACCCTGGGCCTGGCCGCCGCCGACGAGGGCGCCATCGCCGCGCTGACCGGCCTCGCCACCGCGGGCCTGATCGGGTCGGCGGTGGCCGGCAGCCGCAGCGCCGACCGCTGCCAGGAGGCGCTCGAGGAATGGGAGGGCCTCCTGACCGCGCGGCGCGTCGAGGAGCTGGAGGACGAGCGGCGCACCGTCCGCGCGGCGCGCGGCGTCGCCGTGCGTCCGCCGCCGGCGACGACCGCGGCGGTGACGCCGACGCCACCCGTGGGCAAGCCGCCCGTGGTGACGCCGACGACGCCGCCGGTGGTGAAGCCGACGACACCGCCGGTGGTGAAGCCGACGCCGGCCGCCGACCCCGGCGATGGCGATGGCGACGACGCGGACGACGCCGCGGCCGCCGGCGACGGCGACTGGTCGGCGTTCTGGCGCGAGGTGGCGCCGTGACCGCCCGGTGGACGTGGGCCGCGGCGCTGGCCGTCGCGTTGCTCGCCGCGCCGGTCGCGGCCGACGTGGTCGTGGCCGGGCGGGTGGTGAAGACCGATCGCCGCGAGGTCTACGTGAACCTCGGCGAGGGCGTCGGCGTCGAGGTCGGCGGGCGGATCCGGTTCAAGCGACCGATCGCGCTGCGCCACCCGGTGACCCGCGCCGCGGTCAACGACTGGCTGCCGCTCGGCGACGGCACGGTGACCGCGGTCGGCAACCAGCTGGCGCGCATCGAGCTCGCGCCCGAGCTGTTGACGACGATCAAGGCCGGCGACATCGCCGAGATCTACGTCGAGCGGACCGAGGCCGCGCCGCCGCCGCCGCCGCCGCCGCCCAAGCCCAGCCCCGACGATCGGCCGATCCCGACGGTCGATCCCGAGACCGCGCAGGTGCTGCAGGTGTGGCGCGCCACCACCGGCAAGGCCATCGACGAACGCATCGGCGCGTGGTCGGGGTGGCTGGCCAGCCACGCGACCTCGCCGTACGCCGAGGCGGTGCGCGCCGACCTCGAGGTGCTGCGGGCCACCGCCGAGGCGATGACCCCGGATCTCCCGGGCCGGACCCGCGCGCTCGATCTCCACGTCGAGCACGCCGCGCCCAGGCGGGCGATGGCCGGCCTCGACGTGCCGCTGGCGTTCGTGCTGGCCGACCCCGAGCAGGTGGTCGCGGCGTCGCTGCACGTCCGCACCCGCGGCCAGACCGTCTTCGAGCGGGTCGAGCTGGTGCGCGAGCACGGCGTCTACCTGCGCGGCGCGTTGCCGGCGGCGCTGGTCGCCGCGCCGGGCGTCGAGTACTTCGTCGAGGCGATCGGCACCGACGGCAGCGCCGGGGCCGCCTACGCCAGCGACGTCGCCCCGGCGACGATCGAGGTCGACGCGCCGGCGCTGGTCGAGCGGTTCACGCCGACCAAGCAGCGCACGCGGCTGACGATCATCGGCAGCTACCTCGACTTCGCGACGTTCGACGATCGCAAGGACAGCGCCGGCAACACGCTCGATCGCCGCGATCGGTTCGCCGAGACCCAGATCGACGTGCTGTACCGGCTGGCCGGCGTGGTCGAGGGCGTGCGCCTCGGCTTCGGCGCGTACGGCGGCCGCGGCGGCTTCTCCGAGCAGGTGTGGACCGAGGCCCAGCCGGCGCCGGTGATCGGCTTCCAGTACGGCTTCGTCGAGGCCGACCTGCGGCTGCCGCTCGACCGCGGCCCGTCGCTCGGCGTCGCCGGGCGCTTCGTGGCCGGCGTCGGCCGCGAGGGCTTCGGCGTCGGCGTGGCCGGCCGGATCCGGCTCGGTGATCCCGACGCCACCAACCTGTCGGTCGGCATCTCGGGCGTGCAGCAGGTGGGCTTCCTGTCCGACCTGATGCTCGAGACCTGGCCGGCGCCGAAGCTGCCGGTCGGGCTGTCGGTCGCGGTGACCGATCAGCCGGGCAACGGCGACCTCGGCGTCCGCCTGGCCGGCGACGTCGGCTATCGCCTGCGCCCGTGGGTCCGGCCCACCGTGCGCGTCTCGTGGCAGGGCCGCACCGCCGCCCACGCGGGCGTCGGTGGTGGCCTCGGCCTGGTGTTCGACTGGTGACGATCCCCTCGGAGCCCACCATGACCTCCTCCTCCTTCACTCTCGCGCTGGTCGCGGTCGCGCTCGCGGCCGGCCCGGCCGTGGCCGACGGCGTCCGCCACCTGCCCCCGGCCGAGGCCGAGGCCGGCGCGCCGATCGAGCTGGCCGCCAGCGTCACCGACGCCGGCCACCGCAACGTCGTCCTGCACTACCGCGCCCGCGGCGCGGCGGCGTGGTCCGACGTCGTGTTCACCCAGGCCGCCGGCGGCCAGTGGGTCGCGGCGATCCCGGCCGAGGCGGTGCTGCCGCCCGGGCTCGAGTACTACCTGCAGTCGTCGTCGGCCGCCGCCGACGGCGCCGCGCCGGTCGCGGTCGACGAGTTCGCGTCGGCCGCCGCGCCCCACCCGATCGTCGTGCGCGCCAGCGACAAGGACGCGCGCCGGCAGCGCGACCTCATGCGCACCGGCGGCCGCCGCTCGCGC
Source organism: Myxococcales bacterium (assembly GCA_016794525.1). Lineage (GTDB taxonomy): Bacteria > Myxococcota_A > Polyangia > Haliangiales > Haliangiaceae > UBA2376. The sequence goes on along the minus strand of JAEUJY010000138.1, from coordinate 3,750 downwards.
GCCCACGCCGCGTTCGAGTGGGTCGACTTCGGCCAGCGCCACAACGACGGCGGCGCGGTCGTGCCCGATCGCTACTACCGCATCGATCTCGACTTCGCGTACCGCCTGCTGGCGTACCCGCTCGAGGAGATCCGCTTCGGCTACACCCGGCTCGAGGGCATCGTGCCCAACTCCGACCGGCGGGTGCCGACCGACTGCACGCCTGCCACCGAAGGCAGCGCGGCGTGCCGGCTCGACGCCGGCTTCAAGGTCGGCGGCTGGTTCGAGCTGGGCCTGGCGCTGGCCGAGGGCGTGCGCTTCGACGGTCGCGGCATGTTCACCGCCAACCAGGAGAGCTTCGCGCTCGGCGCCCGCGGCGAGCTGCGCGCCGGCATCGCCGACGGCAACCACCTGGCGTTCGCGGTCGAGTACATGGCCGACGTCGGCACGATCGGCTCGTTCCGGCTGGGCTGGGCGACGGTGCCCAAGGTGCCGATGGCGATGACCGTCGAGGTCACCGACCTGCCGTCGAGCAAGCGCGCCACCGGCGTGCGGCTCCTGTACGACGCGTTCTACCCGCTGCCGACCGGGCTGCGGCTGGGCGGGCGGATCGGCTACGCCGCGCGCGACCAGATCATCGGCGGCCTCAGCGCTGGCGTGAGCGCCAGCTACGACTTCTGACCATGCGCCGCCCAACTCCCTCAACCGCTCTGCGCCGCGAGGTGTCCATGCGCTCCGCCCTCCTCATCGCCTGCCTGGTGCTCGCCATCGGCGGCGGCCGCGCCGCGGCCGACCCGGTGGTGCTCGGCGTGTCCGGCGATCACGCCTACGTCGATCTCGGCGCCCGCGACGGCGTCGGCGCCGGCTCCGAGCTCGAGCTGGTGCGCGAGGTCGTCGTCACCGATCCCGTCACCCGCAAGACGCTGCGCGACGCGTTCGCGCTGGGCACGCTCGTGGTCGAGCGCGCCGGCGAGCACGTCTGCGAGGTCGCGATCGGCCCCGAGCTGAAGGGCCGGGTCGCGGTCGGCGATCACATCGCGCTGGCCGGCGCCGCGCGGCGCTTCGCCGATCCGTGGGCCGAGCAGGTGCTGGCGTCCAAGACCCCGGCGGGCGGCGGCGACGACGGCGGCGAGCCGACGGTGACCGTCGGCGGCGACGTCCACGCCTCGGCGGCGGCGGCGGTCGCGGCGGCCGAGGCCGCGCGCGAGGTGTGGCTGACGACGCTGGGCAAGCCGCCGCGCGATCGCGCCACCGCGTGGCGCACGTTCCTCGCCGCCAACCCCGGCTCGCCCTACGCCGCGACGATCCGCGCCGAGATCGCCAGCCTCGAGGGCCAGGCCACGGTGCTCGACGCCGCGGTGGCGGCGGCCAACGCGCCCGACCAGGGCGCGCCGCAGCGTCCGGCGCTGGCCGACGCGCTGGCCGAGCTGGCCGGCCGCCCGATCGGCTCGCTGTACGCCGCGGTGCCGGGGCGGGTCAGCCCCGGCCGCCCGATCGGCGTGGTCTTCACCAAGACCCAGCCGCTCGCCGACCCGGTGTGGCTCTACGTCCAGGCGCCGGGCACCCGCTCGTTCGCGCGCGTCGCGCTGGCCTCCGACGGCGACGCCTACCTGCGCGCGACCATCCCCGCCGAGCTGGTGCGCCCCGGCACGCTGGCCTGGTACGTGACCGCCGCCGACCGCCCGCTGGTCGGCGACGAGGACGCGCCGCAGACGATCACCGTCGAGCGCGACCTCGCCGAGACCTCGCCCGAGCGCGGCCGCACCCAGATCCACACCTCGCTCGACTACGTCGACTTCGACGGCGGCCTCGAGGACGGGTTCGATCAGTACGCCCAGGCCGAGCTCGACTTCGCCTACCAGTTCCGCGCCCAGGTCCACACCGCGCGCGTCGGTTTCGGGACGATGTCGGGCACCGGCGGCCCCAAGGACGTGATCGACGCCGACGCCACCGGCCAGTGCCTCGACGGCGGCGGCCAGTTCCGCTGCCGCGCGGTGACGTTCAGCTACGTCTACACCGAGTTCGAGTTCCGGCCCCGCGCGCAGTTCGCGCTGATGGTGCGGCCCCAGGCCGGCCTGATCACCACCGACCGCCGCCCCGACGGCGGGCCGCGCCGCTGCAGCGACGCCACCGACCTCGCTGACTGCGACTTCGAGAAGGGCGTCGGCCTGCGGGTGCGGGCGCGGATCGGCGACGCGCTGGGCACCAACCTCGAGCTCGGCGCCGGCTTCACCCAGGGCGTCGGCACGCTGTTCGAGGCGCTGTACAACTGGGCGCCGACGCCCAAGGTGCCGGTCAAGCTCGCGGTCCAGGTCACCGATCTGCCGGTGCCCGAGGACTTCGGCGTGCGGCTCCTCGCCGACGTCGGCTGGCGCGGCGTGGCCTGGGTCTACCCGTCGCTGCGGGTGTCGTACCAGGCGCGCGACATCGACCACGTCGGCGTGTCCGGCGGCCTCGGGCTCAACTTCGACTGGTGAGGACGACCATGCGCACCCTCCGCAACATCCTGCTCGCGCTGGCGCTGGTCGCCGCGCCGACCGCGGCCGCGGCCCAGCCCAGCGGCGCCCCCGCGCTGCCGCCCGGCGAGGCCCACGCCACGCTGCTCCACGTGCCGGTCGCGACCGCCAAGGCCGGCCAGGTGATCGAGCTCGACGCCGTCGTCGACGCCGCCTGGGCCGAGCCGCTGCTGGTGGCGCGCTACCGTGGCGCCGGCGCCACCGCGTGGGACGAGGTGGCGTTCCGCCACTCGTCGACCGGCGGCTGGTTCGCCGCCATCCCGGGCGACGCGGTCGCCGCCCCGGGCACCGAGTACTACCTGGTCGGGCGCGGCCCCGCCGGCGAGCGCGTCCACTTCGCCAGCGCGCAGGCGCCGCACCTGGTCCGGGTCGAGCCCGACGAGAGCGATCGGCTGGCGGCGATCGACGTGGTCCGCACCGCCGGCCGCACCGAGACCGTGCGCTTCGACGTCGACGCCCACGATTTCGGCAACCGCTTCGGCAACGACGATCGCTTCCTGCGCAGCGAGATCGAGTGGACCCACCGCATCTCGCGCGGGCTGTACTCGATCGGCTTCGGCTTCGGGGTGATCGAGGGAAAGACGCCGCGGCCCGACATGAACCTCGCGTCGGCCCACCACGCCGCGCGCTACGGCGCCGCCGACGTCCGGCTGCGCCTGCATCGCTCGATCTACGCCGACGCGCGGCTCCTGCTCGGCGTCTCGCACGCCGGGTTCATGCGCGGCGTCGCCGGCGCGGTCACGTTCGGCAAGCCGTGGCGCTCGAACCTGTCGGTCGCCGGCGAGGCCCTCGACGACCTCGGCCCGACGGTGGCGGTGCGGCTGCAGTGGGACACCGTGCCGGCGATGCTGATGGGCGCGGCGATCGTGCGCACCGAGCTGCCGGGCGCGCTGATCTCGTCGTCCGGCCTGTACCTGAAGTACGACGTGACCTACCAGCTCGAGCGCGGCTTCGCGGTGCGCGGCGCGATCTCGTACGGCTCGCGCGACGGCGCCGGCAACTTCGGCGGCGGCCTCGGCGTGCAGTCGTCGTTCTGAGTTTCTAGAGGGCTGGTCGCCACGTGTCGCCACGCCCTCCCCCGTCGGGTCATGCCCCGACGGGCCCCTCCCAAGACCTGCGCATTCATCACATCTCCGCCGCCCGCTGGCGTGGTCGCCGGCGCCGCCCGGCTGCGCTGCTTGCCTCACGTCAGCGGCCCGGGCCGCTCCCAGAGGCTGAGCGGTGGGCCGCCGCGCTTCCAGCCGCCCTGCATGAG
>JAEUJY010000172.1 GCA_016794525.1 Myxococcales bacterium | reverse complement strand
CCGGCTGAGCCGGGCCGCGATCAGTTTGGCCGCCTCGACCGCGCCACTTGGCCGACCCCGATCCGGGCCTCGAGGCCCTGTGGACAACCGCGATCAGTTTGGCCGCCCTTGGCGCGATCAGTACCCCCGCCCGTTGACACGATCGGGCGGGCCGGCGAAGGTGGCGCCATGGTCGCGCCGCTGCATCTGCCGTCGCCGCCGCGGCGTGACGCCGCGCTCGACGCCGCGCTCGACGAGCTGGCGGTCCGCCACCACCCGACGGTGCGGGCGGCGGTGGCGACGCTGGCGGCGCTGCGAGGCCACCTGGCGACCCAGGCGCCGGCGCTGTCGTCGGCGCTCGATGAGCTCGAGGCGGTGATCGGCGCGGCGCTGGCCCGCGAGGCCCGGGTGCTGGTGCCGCACCTGCGCGCGCTGGCGGCGGGCGTCCCCGACCACACGCTGTTCGCGTCGCTGGCCGCGCTGACGCCGGTGCTCGCCGATGACCAGCGCGCGGCGACCGCGGCGCTGGGCCAGCTGCGGGCGGCGCTGGCGGCGGCCGAGCACCGCTGCGCGGTCTGCGTCACCGCCGCGGACGCCGCCGCCGACCTGGCCGGCGCGCTGGCCGCCCACCACCGCTTCACCGTCGAGTCGTTGTTGCCGCGGGCCCGGACCCGCGAGCTCGCCCTGGGGTCCGTCCCCGCCTGCTGAAGGAGCCATCGATGCTATCCAAGTCCGCCGCTCGAGCGTTCTTCCTGGGGGGCACCGCGCTGTGCGCGGTCGCCTTCCTCGGCCTGACCGTCGACACCTTCGCGCGCATCCCGGCGCAGACCCACCAGGGCGAGATCACCGACGCGGTCCGCCGCGGCAAGGATCTGTGGGACCGCTCCAACTGCATGGGCTGCCACACGCTGCTCGGCGAGGGCGCGTACTACGCACCCGAGCTGACCAAGGTCTTCGAGCGGCGCGGCCCGGTGTTCATCCGCGCCATGCTCACCGACCCCGAGAAGATGTACCCGGGGCAGCGGCGCATGTGGAAGTACGACTTCTCCGAGCGCGACAAGGACGACCTGATCGCGTTCTTCCAGTGGATCGGCAAGATGGACCTCAACGGGTTCCCGCCCAAGCCGACGCTGGCGCAGATGGCCACCACCACCGGCCTGGCGACCACCACCGATCGCCCGCAGATCTTCAACCAGCTGTGCGTCGCCTGCCACTCGCTCGGCGGCCAGGGCGGCCAGGTCGGGCCGGCGCTCGACGGCGTCGGCAACCGCAAGACCCCGGCCGAGATCGCGGCGTGGCTGGCCGATCCGCCGGCGATCAAGCCGGGCACCCAGATGCCCAAGCTGCCCCTCACCGTCGGCCAGCGCCAGGAGCTGACCGCCTTCCTGTCGACGCTCAAGTAGGAGACCCGCCATGAAATACGAATCGCAACGCGTCGCCTGGTGGTTCTTCGCCACCTGCATGCTGCTGTTCGGGCTGCAGCTGGTCTACGGCCTGATCATGGCCTACGCCCACGCCGGCCACGATCCGCTGCACCCGATCATCCCGTTCAACGTCGCCCGCGCGGTGCACACCAACCTCCTGGTGGTGTGGCTGCTCACCGGCTTCATGGGCGCCGCGTACTTCATCGTCCCCGAGGAGGCCGACCGCGAGCTGTACTGGCCGAAGCTGGCCTACGTGCAGCTGATCGCGCTGGTGGCGGTCGGCGTCACCGCGATCATCGGCTTCCACCTGCAGTGGTGGGAGGGCCGCAAGTTCCTCGAGATCCCGCGCCCGCTCGACTTCCTGGTGGTGATCGACGTGCTGCTGTTCATCGCCAACATCGGCATGACGATCTGGAAGGGCAAGCGCATGACCACCACCAGCATGGTGCTGTTCTTCGGCCTGCTGATGGCGGCGCTGCTCTACCTGCCGGGCATGATCCCGACCGACAACCAGACCGTCGACTCGTACTGGCGGTGGTGGGTGGTGCACCTGTGGGTCGAGGGTGTGTGGGAGCTGATCATGGGCGCGATCCTGTCGTTCCTGCTGATCAAGCTCACCGGCGTCGACCGCGAGGTCATCGAGAAGTGGCTGTACGTGATCGTCGGCTTCACGTTCCTGTCGGGCATCCTCGGCACCGGCCACCACTACTACTGGATCGGCACGCCGCGGTACTGGCTGATGATCGGCGGCATCTTCAGCGCGCTCGAGCCGATCGCGTTCCTGGCGATGGCGATCTACGCGATCACGATGGCGCGCAAGGGTGGCCGCGCCCACCCCAACCGGGTCGCGCTGCAGTGGACGGTCGGCTGCGCGGTGATGAGCTTCGTCGGCGCCGGCTTCCTCGGCTTCGCCCACACCATCCCGCAGGTGAACCGGTACACCCACGGCACGCTGGTGACGGCGATGCACGGCCACATGGCGTTCTGGGGCGCCTACGCGATGCTGGTGCTGGCGATGATCAGCTACGCGCTGCCGCTGCTCACCGGGCGCAAGCGCCACGACACGCCGGCCGCGAGCTTCGCGTTCTGGACCTCGAACGTCGGCATGATCGCGATGACCCTGGCGTTCGCGGTCGCCGGCGTCACGCAGGTGGTGCTGGAGCGGCGGGTCGGCATGGACTTCGTCACCGTGCAGAAGGAGATCGAGGTCCACTTCTGGGGCCTGATCCTCGCGGCGTGCCTGTTCATCCTCGGGGTCAGCGCGTTCATCTACAACTTCATCCGCCACGGCAAGCCGGTGGCCGAGTTGCAGGGCGGCGCCGGCGGCGCCGACGACGGCCGGGCGGCGCCGGTCGCCGAGGCCGCGTGACCGCGCCGTACTACCGCGAGGTCGGCGACGAGGTGCGGGCGTTCACCGCCGCCCACGCCACCCGCGCGCCGGTCCTGCTCAAGGGGCCGACCGGCTGCGGCAAGTCGCGGTTCGTCGAAGCGATGGCGGCGCGCCTCGAGCGGCCGCTGGTGACGGTGGCGTGCAACGACGAGACGTCGGCCCACGATCTGATCGGCCGCTGGCTGGTCAAGGGCGGCGACACCGTCTGGCAAGACGGCCCGGTGACCCGCGCGGTCAAGCAGGGCGCGCTGCTGTACCTCGACGAGGTGGCCGAGGCCCGCGAGGACGTGATCGTCGTGCTGCACCCGCTGGCCGATCACCGCCGGCAGCTGCACGTCGATCGCCTCGACCTGACGCTCGACGCCGGCCCCGGCTTCATGCTGGTGGCCAGCTACAACCCCGGCTACCGCCGCGGCCTCAAGGAGCTCAAGCCGTCGACCCGGCAGCGGTTCGTGGCGATCGGGTTCGGCTATCCGGCCGCCGAGCTCGAGGCCGAGATCGTCGCCACCGAGGCCGCGGTCGAGCCGGCGGTGGCGAAGCGGCTGGTGGCGCTGGCCGGCAAGATCCGCAAGCTCGACGAGCTGGGCCTGGCCGAGACGGTGTCGACCCGGCTGCTGGTCAACGCCGGCAAGCTGATCGGCGCCGGGGTGCCGCCGCGGCGCGCCTGCGCGGTGGCGGTGGTGACGCCCCTGTCCGACGACGCCGACACGCTGCGCGCGCTCCAGGACCTGGTGGACCTGGCGCTATGAGCTGGGACGAGCGGCTGTTCGGCCGGCTGTTCGCGCGCCTGCGTCAGCGCCGCGATCAGGACGCGGCGGCCCGCGGCGCGGCGGTCGCGCCCGAGCGGCGGCGGCTCGAGCTCCTCGCCAGCGCGCTGGCCGGCCGGCGGATGACGATCACGATCGCCGCCGGCGACGGGGGCGTCCGCGGCGCCCACCTGGTGCTGCCGGCGCGGCTCGACGCGCTCGCCACACCCGAGGCCAACACGGCGCTGCTGCTGGCGCGGGTCGCGGTGGGCGCGATCATGGCCCGGGCACCGACGCCGGCCGCGCGCGACGACGCGGCCTGCGCCGTGGCGACGCTGGCGGCGCTGGCCCGGGCCCGACGCGCGATCGCCGACGAGCTGCCGGGCGCCGGCGCGCTGCTGGCCGAGGTGCTGCCCCCGCTGCGCGCCGCCCGGTCGCGCCTGACGCCGCGGACCGCGGCCGACCGCGCGCTCGAGGCCGCCGCACAGCTGGCGCTGGGCCGCCCGCTGGCGGAGCTCGCGCCGTCCCCGCCCGACCTCGCGGCGTGGCTCGCGGCGATCGCCGCCGGCGATCCGGCGGTGGGCCCGGGGCCCGGCGCCGGCGGCCGGCTCGTCGTCGTGCCGCTGTGCGGGTGGCTGGGCGGGCCCGGGCTCGACGACGCCGACCTGCCCACGCCGGGGGCCGAGCCGCGCCCGGGCGCGGGCGGCCGCGAGCACGCCGGCCGGGCCCGCGATCGGCTGAAGCGACGGCAGCTCGATCCGCAGACGCTCGAGGAGAACCCGCTGGTGCACTCGTTCGAGAAGGTGCACACGCTCGAGAAGTACCAGGGTGGCAAGAAGCGGATCGACGGCGCCGACGAGCTGGCCGCGCACGGCGACGCGCTCGACGAGCTCGAGCTCGACGAGGTGGTCCGCACCAGCACCACCACCAGCGGCGTCTACCGGGCCGAGGTGCTCGGCCTCGACGACGCCGGCGACCTCGCCGCGGCGACGCCGGCGCCCGCGCCCGGCGCGCTGGCCTACGACGAGTGGGACGAGGCCGCGCGCCGCTACCGCCGCGGCTGGTGCCAGGTGCGCGTCGACGCCGCGCCGACCGCCGCCGCGCCCGAGCGCACCCGCCGCTTCGTCGCGACGGCCCTCGCCCGCCACCGCCGCGAGCGCGCCGAGCTGGCAGCGCAGGTGGCGCGCCTCGACGCCCAGCCGACCCGGGTCGGGCGCCAGGCCGACGGCCCCGACATCGACGTCGACGCGGTGGTCGATCGCCACGGCGCGCTGCGCCACGGCAGCACCGGCCCCGACAAGCTGTACGTCGCGCCGCGCCGGCGCCCGCCCGAGCTGGCGGTCGCGCTGCTGCTCGATCGCAGCCTGTCGAGCGACGCCTGGGTCGCTGATCAGCGCGTGCTCGACGTCGGCACCGGCGCGCTGGTCGCGCTGGGTGACGCGCTCGAGCGGGTCGCGGCGCGCACCGCGATCGTCGCGTTCGCGAGCCACACCCGCCGCGACTGCCGGCTGGCGATGCTCAAGGACTTCGACGCGCCGTGGGCCACCGCCCACGCCCGGCTGGCAGCGCTCGAGCCCGCTGGCTACACCCGCATCGGGCCGGCGCTGCGCCACGTCACCGCGCTGCTCGATCGCCAGCCGGCGCGGCGCAAGCTGCTGGTGCTCCTGTCCGACGGCAAGCCCACCGACTACGATCGCTACGAGGGCCGCTACGGGATCGCCGACGTGCACCGCGCGGTGGCCGAGGCCACCCAGGCCGGCGTCCACGTCTTCACCGTCGCGCTCGACCAGCGGGCCCGGCACCACCTGCCGCAGATGTTCGGCCCCGGCGGCTTCGCGGTGGTGACCCGGCCGCGCGATCTGGTCGCCGCGGTCGGCCGGCTCTACCAGCAGCGCCTGACGCGCTAGCCCTCGGCCGCGCACGCGGTGAGCGTCGGCAGGTCGCCGAGCACGAACCGCCCGCCATCGGTGACGACCACGCCGGCGCGCTCCCACGGCCGCAGCGCGCGGATCACCGTCTCGGTGCGCGCCGACACCAGGCTGGCCAGCGTGGTCCGCGACAGCGCCACCGGCACCGCCACCGTGCCGTCGGCGAGGTCGTCGCCGAACCGCGACGCGAGGTGCAGGAACAGGTTGGCCAGCCGGGCCCGCACCGTGCCCGCCGACAGGATCTCGACCTTGGTCCGCAGCGCGGCGGCGTGCCGACACAACGCCTGCTGCAGCGCCAGCGCCAGCGCCGGGCACAGCGCCGACTGCTCGAGCACGCGCTGCGCGTCGACCTTGATCACCGTCGCGGCCTCGGAGGTCACGACCGCGTCGGCCGGGTAGCGGCTGCCCTCGAGCGCCGCGGTGTCGCCGACGTTCTCGCGCGAGCCGAAGATCGCCACGATCACCTCGGCGCCCGACGCCAGGCTGCGGCGCACGGTCACCAGGCCGGCCGCGATCACGTGGAAGCCGGTGGCGACGTCGCCCTCGCGCCACAGCCGCGCGCCGACCGCGAGGTCGCGCAGCGTGGCGTGCGCCGCGAGCCGCTCGATCACCGGCAGCGGCACCGCGCGCAGGAAGTGGCTGGTGCGCAACAGCGCCACCAGGCGGCTCGCGCCGACGGCGGGCGGCGGCGAGGACACGGGCGTGGGGACGGCGATGGGCATGGGCTCCGATCAGCGCAAGGCGGCCAGGACCGCGTCGTGGCCGCGACCGAGGCCCTCGACCCGGGCCCGCGGCCGGCCGGTCTCGTCGAGCACGGTCAGGACCGAGGTGTGGAAGAACTCGCCGCTGTCGAGCGCGCGGTACTTGATGCCCAGCGCCGCCGCCAGCTCGCGGGCGGCATCGTCGGCGGTGGCGCTCAGGAGCCAGCCGGCGCCCAGCCGTCGCTCGTCGGCCAGCGCGCGCAGCGCGGCCGGGGTGTCGCGGGCCGGGTCGAACGAGACCAGCACGAACCGCACCCGCGCCCGGGTCGCCGGGTCGAGATCCTGCTCGATGCCCTTCAGGTCGTCGATCAGCCGCGGGCACGCGGCTGGACAGCTCGCGTAGAACATCGTGATGACCACCGGCGCGCCGGCCAGCGACGCCAGCGGCACGGTGGCGCCCTCGGCGGTGCGGACGCTCAGCTCGAGGTCGTAGATCGATCCGTCACCCAGCGGCGACGCCCAGTCGCCGGCCATGACCGGCGCGACCGCCGCGGGCGCGACCGCCGCTGGCGCGACCGCCGCTGGCGCCACCGCCGCGTCGACGCGCCCCGCCGCGCCTGCGGTCCGCCGCTCGTCGCGGCACGCGGCGAGCACCGCCACCATCGCGAGCGCACCGATGAGCCGCATGGTCATCGCTCCTGTTCCGGCCGGGGCACGTCCGCGGCGCACCGGAAGCCGAGGTTGGGGGTGGTGTAGCGAGCCTGCAGCGAGCTGCGAAACGCCAGCCGCATGAACGTCGCGTACTGCCGCGGATCGCGAGCCAGCGCCGCGCCGGCGCCGCAGTACTTGGCGCGGTCGGCGTCGCCGCGCTCGCGGTCGTCGGACGCGACCAGCGCCGCGCCGAAATCGTAGACCCACTCCCACACCAGGCCGTGCAGCTCGCGCACGCCCCACGCGTTGGGCGCGCCTTGGCCGACCGCCGGCAACACCTCCGGGGTCTGCGCCGCGTACCACGCCAGGATCTGCGCCTGCCAGCCCGGCTCGTCGGTACCGTCGCGCGCGGTCGCGCTGGCCTGGGCCGCGAGCTCCCACTCGCGCTCGGTCGGCAACCGCCCGCCGCGCCACGCGCAGTAGGCCTTGGCCGCGAACCAGCTCACGCGCACCACCGGCGCCTTCGCCGGGGCGTGCGGCCCGAGCGTCAGCGGCCCCGCCCAGTGCGCGAGGTAGTCGGCGTCGGCGCGGACCGCCTTGACCCGCCCGCGCTGCCACGGCGCGTTGGCCTTCACGAACGCCAGGAACTCGCCGTTGGTCACCGGCACGACGTCGAGCTGGAACGCCGGCACCGCGACCGTCGCCTCGCCCGGCGACGTCGGGAACACCGGCCGATACGTGCCCGGCCCCACCACGACCCGCGGCCCCACGCCCGCGCTCGCGGTCGCGGTCGCGAGCAGCACCAACGTGATGATCGTGCGAGCGAGCATGGTGGTGGCTCCGGTCTCGGTCCGTCTCCGTCGCGTCGCGATCGCGGCCGCGGTCAATGCGCGGCGCCCGGTGGCCGCGGCGTGGTCGCGCGGATCCGCGCGACGTCGGCCTTGCTCACGGCGCCCTTCTTGTTGCCCATCGTGTTGAACACGTACGTCATCATGTTGGCGAGGTCGTCGTCGGCCAGGTACGACATCGGCGGCATCACGCCGTTGTAGTCGACGCCGTTGACCTGCACCGGCCCGGTGAGCCCGTTGAGCACGCCGCTGATCAGCGTGTCCATCGGGGTCGCCGCGATGTAGGTCGACGCGGCCAGCGGGGGGAACGTGGGCAGCAGGCCCTTGCCGTCGGGCTGGTGGCAGGTCGAGCAGGTCCCGGCGAACAGCGCCTGGCCGGCGGCGATCTGCTGGTCGAGCGTCAGCGTGCCGGCCTCGGCCGACGCGGTCGCCTCGGCCACCGTCGTGCCGACGCCCGAGCCGGCCTTGTCCGACAGGTACACCGAGTCGACCTCCTTGCCCGAGTAGACGATCTTGTCCTCCGGCCCCTCGACCTTGAGCATGCCGACCGCGCCCTTGTTGAACGCGCGGAACAGCGCGTGATCGACCAGGATGTACGTGCCGGGCACGTTCACCGTGAAGTCGACGATCGTCGAGCCGCCGGCCGGCACCATCGTGGTCTGGACGTTGTCCTGGGTGTTGCTGCCGCCCTCCTGGTAGACGTGGTCGAAGATCTCGCCGATGACGTGGAAGCTCGACGACAGGTTCGGGCCGCCGACGCCGAAGTAGATGCGCACCCTCTCGCCGACCTTGGCGGTGAGCGCCTTGTCGCCGACCAGCGCGCCCTCCGAGCCGTTGAACACCACGTAGGTCGGGCTCTCGTCGATGCCCTTCTGCATGTCGAACGGCTGCAGGCCCTTCTCGCGGTACTTGCCGACCGTGTAGAAGTCGCCCTGCACGACGTAGTACTCTTTGTCGACCTTGGGCAGCCCACCGGGCGGCTCGACGAGGATCAGCCCGTACATGCCGTTGGCGACGTGCATCGGCACCGGCGCGGTGGCGCAGTGGTAGACGTACAGGCCGGGGTTGAGCGCGCGGAACGAGAACTGCGACTCGTGCCCGGGCGCGGTGAACGAGCTGGCGGCGCCGCCGCCGGGGCCGGTCACCGCGTGCAGGTCGATGTTGTGCGGCATCTTGTTGCCGGGGTGGTTCTGCAGGTGGAACTCGACCTCGTCGCCTTGCCGCACCCGGATGAAGCTGCCGGGCACGGTGCCGCCGAACGTCCAGAACGTGTAGCGGACGCCCTCGGAGATCGACAGCTCCTTCTCCTGCACCTCGAGCTTGACGATCACCTTGGCCGGCTTGTCGCGCGTGATCGGCGGCGGGACGAACGGCGGCGGGGTGAGCTGGGCGACCACGGGATCGCCGACCGGCGCGCTCGTGACGTCGGCCGGCGGTGGCGCCGCCGACGGCGGCGGGTTGCCACCGCCGGCCGCCGCGTTGCCGCCGCCACCCTTGCAGGCCAGGGTTCCGGCCAGCCCGAGCCCGAGAACCACCCGAAGCATCTTCGACATGCGTGAGACCTCCTGCGACCGCCGGTAGCAAGCACCACGCCGCGCGCCCTGGTGCGCTGGCGAGGCCTACCGCATCGACGAGCATGCGCTGCCGGTGTCGCGGTCACAACAACTGCCGGCGGCGATCGGGCGCGCGGACGCCGGGTGCGTGCGGCGCCCACCGCGGGCACGGCGCGCGACCCGCGGGGCGCAAGCGCCGCAGCGACCGACCGTTCCACCGAAACCTATGCGCGTTTCGGCCCGATCGAGGCGCGGCGCGGACGATCGCGCGCAACTCTCGCGCTGTGTCGTCGACAACGACGCCCATCGCGACCACATCGACGCCGCGCGTGGATCTGGGGCAAGGACCTCACGGCACGCGCGCCGGGCCACGGCACGACCGTTGCTGCTCGCCGGCCCATGATCGATCCCCACGCCAGCGTTGCCCAGACCGTCCTCGCACACTCCGCCTGCGCCGAGGTCTTCCACCGCCACCGCATCGACTACTGCTGCCAGGGCGCGCGATCGATCGCCGACGCCTGCGATCAGCGCGGCGTGGCGTTGCCCCGGATCCTGGCCGAGCTCGAGGACGCCATCGCCGAGCGCGGCGATGGCGCGATCGCCGCGGCGGCGCTGCCGACGCCCGAGCTGATCGGGCACATCGTCTCGACCCACCACGCGTATCTGCGCAAGGCGCTGCCGTTCATCGGCGGGCTCGCCGCCAAGGTCCACCGGGTCCACGGCGACAAGGAGCCGCGCCTGGCCGAGGTCGACGCGCTGTGCAAGACCCTGGCGGCCGACCTCGACGCCCACCTCGATCAAGAGGAGCAGCACCTGTTCCCCGGGCTGATCGCCCCGAGCGGCGACCGCCGCGCGCTGACCGCCGAGCTGGCCACGATGTTCGACGATCACGTCGCGATCGGCGACCGCCTGGGCAGGCTGCGCACGATCACCGACGACTTCACCCCGCCGGCGTGGGCCTGCACCACCTACCGCACGCTGTTCGCCGAGCTGGCCGCGCTCGAGGCCGACGTCCTCCGCCACGTCCACATCGAGAACCACGTGTTGATGCCGCGCTTCGTGTGAACCAGCGATGACACCGCCGCCGCGCCGCGGTTGCACCGCCGGCGAAGGTTAGATCGACGTCGTGGGGCGCGCGTCAACCAGCGGCATGCGCACCTCCCTCCCGGTCCTGGCGTTCCTCCTGGCCTTGTTCGCGGCGCTCGGCACCGCGGCGGCCGACAAGAAGTTCCACCCGCTGCCCGGCGGCAAGGGCCGGCTGGCGGTGAAGGTGGTCGCGTACGACGGGGCCACCAACGGCGTCCTGACCGTCGCGGTCAAGAACACCTCGGGCAAGCCGCAGCGGTTCTCGGCCGAGGGCCTGTACTTCGTGCCGGACGGTGACCCCGACACCGCGCCGCAGCGGCTCGGCGCGGTCGGCCCGCTGCAGCTGGCCAGCGCCGACGACGACCACCGCCAGGCCGCGATCGACATCGCCCCGGGTGAGACCGCGGTGGTCAAGCTCGACGTCTTCTGCATCGACTCGCACCGCGACAGCCCGTCGTCCGACAACACCTTCACGCTCGGCAAGTCGCGGCTGCCCAAGCAGCTGGCCCGCACCATCGAGGCCTCGGCCAAGGCCGCGGCCGACGACGAGGGCGGCTACGCGCCGGCCAAGGGCAAGATCCAGGGCGAGGTGTGGGCGGCCCGCGACAAGAAGTGGGTGCCCCTCGATGGCGAGGGTGCGCAGGAGGCCGCAAAGTAGCGTGATCCCTGTCACCGGACGCTAACCGAACCGCCCCCGGAGTTCGCTTTCTCCGCCTCCGAGGATCGCCTACAGTGCCGCCCGATGAGGCACTACCTGCTCGCGCTATCCCTCGCTGCCGCGGTCGCGGCCTGCGGCGATAATCTCCCCGGCGATCAGCCGCCGACCGCCCAGGACGCCACGGTGACCACCGCCGAAGACACGGCGGTCGAGTTCACGGTCACGGCCAGCGACCCCGAGGGCGCCGGCCTCACGTTCACGTCGACCCAGCCGTCCCACGGCACGATCGCCGTCGCCGGCGACCGCCTCACGTACACGCCCGAGGCCGACTTCCACGGCAGCGACAGCGTCGTGGTCACCGTCGCCGACGCGAGCTTCAGCGTCACCGCGACGGTGTCGATCACGGTGACCCCGGTCAACGACGCGCCGGTCGCGGTCGACGACGCGATCGCCGCGGCCGAGGACACCCCGGCCACGGTCACCGCCGCCGCGCTGCTGGCGAACGACACCGACGTCGACGGCGACACGCTGACGATCACCACGGTGGCCGGCGCCACCCACGGCACGGTCGCGCTGGCCGGCGACACCGTCACGTTCACCCCCGACGCCAACTTCGGCGGCGCGGCGACGTTCACGTACACGATGACCGACGGCACCGCCACCGACACCGCGACGGTCTCCGTCACGGTCGGCGGCGCCAACGACCCGCCGGTCGCGACCGACGACGCGCTGACCACCGCCGAGGACACGCTCGGCGTGGTGACGACCGCGACGCTCCTGGCCAACGACACCGACGCCGACGGCCAGACGCTGTCGGTCTCGGCGGTCGGCGCCGCCACCCACGGCACGGTCACGCTGGTCGGCGGCGAGGCGAGGTTCCAGCCCGAGGCCAACTACCACGGCCCGGCCAGCTTCGAGTACACGGTGACCGACGGCGCCGACAGCGACACCGGCCTGGTCACGGTCACGGTGACCAGCGTCAACGACGGCCCGGTCGCCACCGACGACACCGGCACCACCGCCGAGGACGCCCCCCTGGCGATCACCACCGCGTCGCTGCTCACCAACGACGTCGACGTCGACGGCGACACCCTGACCTTCCTGTCGCTCGCGGCGGCCCAGAACGGCACGCTGGCGCTCAGCGCCGGCACGATCACCTTCACCCCGGCCGCCAACTTCAACGGCACCGCCGGCTTCGACTACACGATCTCCGACGGCGTGCTCACCGACGTCGGCCACGTGACGATCAACGTGACGCCCGCCAACGACGCCCCGGTCGCGGTCGACGACACCGCGACCACCGCCGAGGACACCGCGGCGACGATCACCGCGGCCACGCTGCTCACCAACGACACCGACCTGGACGCCGGCGCCACGCTGACGGTCACCGCGGTCAGCGCCGCCACCAACGGCACCGTCGCGCTGGCCGGCACCACCATCACCTTCACCCCGACCGCGAACTTCACCGGCGCCGCCGGCTTCGACTACACGGTCTCCGACGGCACGCTGACCGACGTCGGCCACGTGACCGTGACGGTCACCCCGGTCAACGACGCGCCGGTCGCGGTCGACGACACCCGCACCATCAACGAGGACGCGGTGACGACGATCACCGCCGCCTCGCTGACCGCCAACGACACCGACGTCGACACCGGCACGACCTTCACCGTGACCGCGGTCAGCGGCGCCACCAACGGCACCGTCGCGCTGGCGGGCACGACCATCACCTTCACCCCGACCGCCAACTTCAACGGCACCGCCGGCTTCGACTACACCGTCTCGGACGGCACGCTGACCGACGTCGGGCACGTGACGATCACGGTCAACCCGGTCAACGATCCGCCGGTCGCCGGCGCCGACACCGCCACCACCGCCGAGGACACCGCCGCGACGATCGCCGCGGCCACGCTCCTGGCCAACGACACCGACCTCGAGGGCGCGACGCTGTCGATCACCGCGGTCGGCGGGGCCACCAACGGCACCGTCGCGCTGGCCGGCACGACGATCACGTTCACCCCCGCCGCCAACTTCAACGGCACCGCGACGTTCACCTACACGCTGTCGGACGGCACCGCCACCGCGACCGGCACGGTCACGGTCACGGTGACGCCGGTCAACGACGCGCCGGTCGCCAACGCCGACACCGTCACCACCGCCGAGGACACCGCCGCGACGATCGCCGCCGCGACGCTGCTGGCGAACGACACCGACGTCGACACCGGCACCACGCTGACCGTCACCGCGGTCAGCGCCGCGACCAACGGCACCGTCGCGCTCGCCGGCACGACGATCACCTTCACCCCGACCGCCAACTTCAACGGCGCGGCCGGCTTCGACTACACGATCACCGACGGCGCGCTGACCGCCAGCGCCCACGTCACGGTCACCGTCACGGCGGTCAACGACGCGCCGGTCGCCGACGACGAGACCGGCAGCACCAGCCGCGACGTCGCGATCACGTTCACCGACGCCGTGCTCCTGGCCGGCGACACCGACGTCGACGGCGACACCCTCACGGTCGCCGCGGTCGGCGACGCGGTCAACGGCACGGTGAGCCGCGCTGCCGGCGTCACCACCTTCACGCCCGCCGCCGGCTTCTCCGGCGTGGCCTCGTTCACCTACACGGTGTCGGACGGCGCGCTCACCGACATCGGCGCCGTGACCATCTCGGTCGACAGCACCAACACGCCGCCGGTCGCGACCGACGACACCGCCACCACCGCCGAGGATACCGGCCTGGGCGTCACCGCGGCGACGCTGCTCGCCAACGACGTCGACCCCGACCCGGACGTGCTGAGCGTGACCGCGGTCGGCAACCCCGTCCACGGCTCGGTGATCCTCGCGCTGGGCCTGGTGACCTTCACCCCCGACCCCAACTACAACGGCCCCGCCTCCTTCGAGTACACCGTCTCGGACGGCTTCGCGACCGACGTCGGCCTGGTCACCGTCACGGTGACCTCCGTCAACGACGCGCCGGTGGCGGTCGCCGACAGCGCGACGACGGACGAGGACACCGGCCTCGCCCTCACCGAGGCGACGCTGGTGGCCAACGACACCGACCTCGACGGCGACGCGCTGAACGTGACCGGCGTCAGCAACGCCACCAACGGCTCGGTGCTGCTGGTGCTGGGCGTGGCCACCTTCACCCCGGCCGCGAACTTCAGCGGCACCGCCGGCTTCGACTACACGATCACCGACGGCAGCGCCACGGCCACGGCCCACGTCACCGTCACCGTCAACCCGGTCGACGACCAACCGGTCGCGGTCGATGACAACGCGTTCACGACCGAGGACCTCGGCGTGTTCATCGACGTCTTGACCAACGACACCGGCCTCGGCGACGGCGGCGTCTCGATCACCGCCACCACCGCCGCCGCCCACGGCACGGTGACCCCGGGCGCGACCAACGTGCTCTACATCCCCGAGGCCAACTACAACGGCACCGACACGTTCACCTACACGATCACCGACGCCGACGGCGACACCGCCACCGGCACGGTGAACGTCACGATGGGCGCGGTGGCCGACCCGCCCGTCGCCAACAGCCAGACGGTCAACACCAACCAAGGCGCGCCGGTGACCATCACGCTGACCGCCACCGACGTCGACTCGCCGTCGGTGACCTTCGCGATCGGGACCGCGCCGACCGGCGGCACGCTGGGCGCGATCACGCCGATCAACGGCTTCTCGGCGTCGGTGATCTACACCCCGACCGGCGCCTTCTCGGGCCCCGACAGCTTCACGTTCACCGCCAACGATGGCGCGCTAACCTCGGCGGCCGCCACGGTGGGCATCACGGTCAACCTGGTGCTCCCGACCGTCGCGTCGACCACCCCGGCCGACGCGGCGACCGCCGTGACGCCGCTGACCACGATCGCGGTCACGTTCAGCCAGGCGATGAACACCGCGACGCTCACCACCCAGACCGCCTCCGGCCCCTGCACCGGCAGCATCCAGGTGTCGGTCAACGACTTCGCCAGCTGCCTCGGCTTCGCCGCCGCGACGCCGACGATGTCGGCCGGTGACACCGTCGCGACCGCCACGCCGGCGCCGGCGCTGGCCAACGGCACCGGTGGCTACAAGATCCGGGTCACCACCGCGGTGCAGAGCACGTTCGGCAACGCGCTGGCGGCGACGTTCACCCAGGCGACGGGCTTCACCACCGCGGCGGACGCGCGCTGTGGCACGGGCCTCATCATCAGCCAGGTCTATGGCGGCGGCGGCAACTCGGGCGCGCAGTTCAACAACGACTTCATCGAGCTGCACAACCCGACGCCCGCGCCGATCACGATGACCGGCCACGCGATCCAGTTCGTCAGCGCGACGGGTACAGGCTGGGCCGTCCAGACCCTGCCGACCGTGACCATCGCGCCGGGTGGCTACTACCTGATCCAGGAGGCGGCGGGGGCCGCCGCGCCAGCGCCGCTGCCGACGCCCGACCTGATCCCGGCGTCCCCGTTCACCATGGGCGCGACCTCGGGCAAGGTCGCCCTGACCAACACCACCACCGCGCTGAGCGGCGCCTGCCCGACCTCGACAGCGATCGTCGACCTGGTCGGCTTCGGCACCACGGCGAACTGCTTCGAGGGCACCGGCCCGACGCCGGCGCCGTCGAACAGCACGTCGGTCCAGCGCCGGCGCTCGGGCTGCACCGACGCCAACCAGAACGCGACCGACTTCGTCGCGGCGGCGCCGGTGCCGCGCAACAGCGTCGCGGCCAATGACCTGGTCTGTGCGTGCTCGATGAACGAGAGCGGCCTCGGCATCGAAGCGGACTTCTGCAACCTGCAGTTCCCGCCCACCACCTCGGCGACCGCCGGGAGCCTGACCGAGATGCTCTACGCGCGGGTGTTCGAGGCCGGCGTCACCCCGCCGGCCGGTGGCGACCCGCAGGTGCGGAGCCAGTTCGGCTTCGGGCCCCGCTCGGTGAACCCGCAAAACCAGGCCGGCTACACCTGGGTCAACGGCACGTTCAACGTCCAGGTCGGCAACGACGACGAGTACCAGGCGCAGTTCACCGCGCCGGCGGCCGGCACCTACGGCTTCACGTCGCGCTTCTCGCTCGATGGCGTCAACTGGACCTACTGCGATCTCAACGGCGCCGGCGGCAACGCCGGGCTGTCGTTCGATCCGAACAACCTGGGCACGCTGACGTCGAACTGACGCGCCTCGGCCGCGTCTCCTCCCCCGGCCCGTCGCCACCGCGGCGGGCCGGCGCATTTTCGGGCCGGCTACGCGCCGGTCTGCAGTCGCCACAGCGCGGCGTAGGCGCCGCCGGCCGCGACCAGCGCGTCGTGGGTGCCGCGCTCGATCACCCGGCCGTCCTCGAGCACGCAGATCTGGTCGGCGTGGCGGATCGTCGACAGGCGGTGCGCGACCATCAGCGTCGTGCGGCCGGCGGTGATCTGCGCCAGCGCGCGGGCGATCGCGGCCTCGGTCTCGTTGTCGACCGCACTGGTGGCCTCGTCGAGGATCAGGATCGCCGGGTCGCGCACCAGCGCCCGGGCGATCGCCAGCCGCTGGCGCTGGCCGCCCGACAGCTTCTGGCCGCGCTCGCCGACCCGGGTGGCGTAGCCGTCGGGCATCGCGACGATGAACTCGTGGGCCGCCGCCGCCCGCGCCGCGGCCTCGACCTCGGCGTCGGTGGCGTCGAGCCGGCCGTAGCGGATGTTGTCGGCGATCGTGCCGTCGATCAGGAACACGTCCTGGCCGACGTAGCCGATCGCGTCGCGCACCGCGGCGTCGTCGAGCGGCGCCAGCGGCTGGCCGCCCAGCGTCACCGCGCCGCCGGTGGCCCGGTAGAACTTCATCAGCAGCTTCATCACGGTGCTCTTGCCGGCGCCGGTGGTGCCGACCAGCGCGGTGGTCTTGCCGGCCGCCGCGGTGAAGCTCAGGCCGCGCAGCACCGGCGCCCCGGCGGCGTACGCGAACTCGACCCCGTCGAAGACGACGTCGCCGTGCGCGGCGTCGCCCAGCGGCGCGGTGCCCACCGGGTGCGCGACCTCGGTGTCGTACAGCGCGAACGCCCGGCGGATCGCCGCCATCGAGCGGTTGTACATGTCGGTCACCTGGGCCAGCCGGGTCAGCGGCCACAGGAGGCGCTGGGTCAGGAACACGAACACCGAGTACGCGCCCACCGCCAGCTCGCCGCGCAGCGTCAGCTGCCCGCCGACCACCAGCGTCGCGATGAACCCGATCATGATCGCCATGCGGATGATCGGCGTGATCGCGCTCGACAGCCGGATCGCCTGGCCGTTGGCCCGGCGGTACGCGTCGCTCTGCACCTGCACCCGCGCCGCCTCGTGGTCCTCGCGGCCGAACGCGCGGATCGTCGCCAGCCCGCCGAGGTTGTTGCCGACCAGGCCGTTCAGGCCCGCCGCCTCGGCGCGCACCGCCAGGTAGCGCCGCTCGAGCCGGCCCTGGAACCAGTACGCGCCGTAGAGGATCACCGGGATCGGCGCCAGCGCGAACAGCGCGGTGCCCGGCGCCAGCACGACGAACGCGACGCTGCACAGGATCGTCGACGCGACCACCTGGATGATCTGCGACGCGCCGTCGTTGACGAACCGCTCGAGCTGGTTGATGTCGTCGTTGAGCGTCGACAGGATCGCGCCGGCCTGCTTGTCCTCGAAGTACGCGACGTCGAGCGCCTGGACGTGGCGGTACACGTCCATCCGCAGATCGTGTTGCAGCGCCTGCGCCAGATCGCGCCACGCCACCTCGTACAGGTACTCGAAGCCGCTCTCGCAGATCCAGATGACCGCGGTGAGCCCGGCCAGCAGGTACAGCTGGGTCTCGACCGACTCGACGCCGAACCCGGCCAGCCACGAGTCGCCGCGGCGGACGACGACGTCGACCGCGATGCCGATCAGCACCTCGGGCAGCACGTCGAACAGCTTGTTCAGGATCGTGTAGACGACCGCCAGCCGGATGCGCGTGCGGTAGGCCCGGGCGTACTGCCACAGGCGAGCGATGGGATGCATGGGCCGCCACCGTGGCTGACCCACGCCGCGCGGGCAAGCCCGCCGCTGGCCTCAGCCGCGCAGGAAACCGTCGCTGCGCAGGAGGCGCGTCGCCTCCTGGCTCGACGGGCCGCCCTCGACCAGCCCGATCAGCGGCGCCAGCACCGCGTAGGCGTCGTCGGACAGCACCGCCCGGGCCTGGGCCTCGGTGCCGATGCGCAGGCCGCGGAAGTTGGCGAACGCCAGGTGGGTCCCCACCGCGAGCCGCTCGGGGGCGTACTCGAACGCGTGGTTGCCCTGGACGAACAGCGCCGCCCGGACCGCGCCGAGGAAGAAGCTGATGCCGGCCTCGTAGTAGCCGAAGATCGCCTCGGCCACGTCGACGTCGCCCTGGACCTCGAGGTTGCCCTCGCAGGCCAGGTTCTGGCAGCGCAGCCGCCCGGTCACCACCAGCGTCGCGGTCTCGTCGAGCGACACCGTGCCCGCCACCGTCAGGTCGCCGCGCACGATCAGCGCCGCGTCGGAGCCGCTGAAGTCCTCGTCGAGGTCCAGGTCGCCTTCGTGGACCCGCAGCTCGTCGACCTCGACCGCGTCCTTCCAGTCCTCGTTCTTGATCGTCGCGAGATCGGCGTCGGTGCCGGGTCGGAGCCCGACCAGGTCGCTGGCGGTGAGCATCTCCGCAGCCTGCCCGCCGCCGCCGCCGTCGTCAATCGCGCGGGCCGGCCCCGCCGGGGGGAGGGAGCCCCATCGGAGGGTGTCCCAATACCGACCCGCGCTGTGGGCTCTCGCGTTTCGGGTTGGGGCCCCGTCGGGGCTTGCCCCCGGCGGGGAAGGGGCTTTGCGAAAGCCCCTTCCAAGGAACTCAGCGCGCGAACGCGCAGTCGTAG
Organism: Myxococcales bacterium; assembly: GCA_016794525.1. Lineage (GTDB taxonomy): Bacteria > Myxococcota_A > Polyangia > Haliangiales > Haliangiaceae > UBA2376. The sequence goes on along the minus strand of JAEUJY010000172.1, from coordinate 51,522 downwards.
TAGGTCAGGTCAACGATCGACGCCAGGCGCTCGGTGGTGCCGGCCTTGAAGATCGCGCCGTAGCTGTTGTCGCCGGCGCCGTACTCGAACGCGCGCACCGTCGTGCCGGTCGGCCCGTGGCGCAGGTCGACGACGTTGAGCGTGCGGCCGTCGATCTTGGTCAGGCCGTCGGCCAGGCTGGTGGCGTCGGCGTAGGCCACGCGGATCGCGGCCAGCGCGTCGGTGGCGTCGGCGCCGCTGAGCTGGCCGGCCGAGGTCACGACGTTGGCGCTGATGCGGGTGAAGTCGGCGCTGGCGCGGGTGGCGCTCCAGTCGGCGCCCAGCGCGCAGGTCTGCGCGCGCGGCGTGCACGCCTCGAGGTCGCCGTCGTGGATCTTCGACACCACCGCCGCCGAGCCGTACGCGAACACCGCGCCGTAGCTGTTGTCGCCGGCGCCGTACTCGAGCGCGACGAACGCGCGGGCGCCGGCCTCGTCGTAGATGTCGACGCGGCGGATGACCTGCTGGTCGACCGCGGCGAACGCCTGCGCGACGGTCGTGACGTCGGTGTGCGCCGACTGCTGCACCGCGCGCACGACGCGGACCGCGTCGAGGGCGTCGGCCGGCGCCCCGGCGAAGTCGCTGGCGTGCAGCTCGCGATCGCCGGTGATGGCGTAGGCGGTGCTCGCGAGCAGGTCGCCGAAGGTGGCGCCGAACAGGCAGGTGTTGGCCGGGGCGCAGCCGGCGCCGGTGCAGGCGACCGACGCCGAGAACTGGCCGCGGGTCGACGCGGCGTAGCCCTTCACCAGGATGCGGTAGCTGCCGGCGCCGAGGTCGCGGGTGAGGTGCGACCACACCGAGCCCTGGTAGTCGTCGTTGCGGGCCACGTACGGGCCCCAGCTGCCGTCGGCGCGCTGCTTGTAGAGGTACAGCACGGTGTCGACGTTGTAGCGGCTGGTCAGGCTGGGGCCGGTGAACGCGTGGATCTGGGCGGCGCCGGTGAGCGCGAAGGTCCACGTGTGGTAGCGCGCGGTGGTCGACAGCACGCCCTCGGCCGGGGCGTCGAACGCGATCGCGCCGTGATCGGTCGGGCGCGCGAACGAGTCGAGCTTGCCGTCGGCCGGCACCTCGGCCTCCTCGCCCTTGTCGAGCTCGCTCTCGACACAGGCAGGCAACGCGAGGAGGGCGGCGGCGATAGACAGCGTGCGGAGCGACATCGTGGCGGGCCCAAGAGCAAGCCACGTTCCACCCGCGTCGCGTCGACAACCGCTGCAATTCCGCGCGGCTCCGGGGCCCGTGGCTAGTCCAGTCGCCGGCAGGCGCGGTCGGCTGTCGTCCCCGACGACACGCCGCGGAAACCCGCGGCCGGCGACTACCAGACCCGCGCGCAAGGCTGGTAGATTCGGGGCTCGTGACTGAGCCGAAGGGGAGCCCAGGAGCCGAGTCGCCGCCGGTGGGCGGCGCGGCGACCGGCGCCGACACCACGCCGTTCGGCCACCACGGCGCGGACCCCGCCGCGACCAGCCAGGCGCCGACCATGGCGGACGGCAGCGCGATCCGCCACGGCGAGACCTTCGACGCGCGCCCGCGCCAGGTCCACCCGGTCGGCGGGATCACCCCGCCCGACCGCTACCAGCTCGGCAAGCACCTGGCCGGCGGCGGCCAGGGCGACGTGTACCGGGTCTACGACCGCCAGCTCCGCCGCGACATGGTCATGAAGATCCTGGGCGAGTGGTGGTGCGACGATCCGGTGGCGATCGCGCGGTTCGTGCAGGAGGCCCAGGTCACCGCCCAGCTCCAGCACCCCAGCGTCGTGCCGGTGCACGAGATCGGCACGCTCGCCGACGGCCGCCCGTACTACACGATGGCCGAGATCCGCGGCCGCACGCTGGCGTCGGTGATCGAGGCGGTGCACGCCGCGTCGGCCGCGGGCTGGACGCCCGAGCCGGCCGGCGTGTCGTTCCGCCGCCTCATCGACTACTTCCACCGGGTGTGCGAGTGCGTCGGCTTCGCCCATGTGCGCGGCGTCGTCCACCGCGATCTCAAGCCGCACAACGTCATGCTCGGCCCGTTCGGCGAGGTGCTGGTGCTCGACTGGGGGCTGGCGCGGATCGGCAAGCAGATCGACGCCGCGGTGCGCGGGCCGTCGACGACCCGCGGCGAGGACGACGCGCTGATGAGCCAGGCCGGCTCGATCGCCGGCACCGCCGGCTACATGTCCCCCGAGCAGGCCGCCGGCGAGGTCGAGCTGGGCCCGCCGGCCGACGTCTACGCGCTGGGCATGATCCTGCGCGAGATCCTGACCGGCAAGCCGCCGAGCCTGCCCGAGCGGATGGGCGTGCTGGCGCCGATCGTCGCCACCGCCGAGCGGCCGCTCCCCGACGAGCTGATCGCGATCGCCGAGCGCGCCACCCGCCACGCGATCGCCGAGCGGTTCCCGGACGGCGGCGAGCTGGCGCGGGCGGTCGAGGCGTTCCTCGACGGCGCCCGCAAGCGCGAGCGCGCCCGCGAGCTGCTGGCCCAGGCCGAGGCGGTCGGCCCGCGGATCGCCGAGCTCGAGCGCGAGGCCGCCGACCTGACCCGCCAGGCGCGGGCCATCCTCGACGGGCTGCCGCCGTCGGCGCCGGCCGAGGCCAAGCAGCCGGGCTGGGAGCTGGAGGACGCGGCCGCGGGCAAGCGGCTCGACGCCGAGCTGGCCACCGTCGAGATGAACCGGCTGATCGACCTGTCGCTGATCGAGGCCGAGCTGCCCGAGGCCCACGCGATGCTGGCCCGCCACTACCGCGCGCTGCACGTCGCGGCCGAGGCCCGCCACGATCCCAACGCCCGCACGATCGAGCAGCTGCTGCGCGCCCACGACCGCGGCGAGCACGCGGCGTACCTGGCCGGGATGGGCGCGCTGACGCTGGTGACCGAGCCGCCGGCCGAGGTCGAGCTGCGCCGCTACGAGCTGCGCGGCCGCCGGCTGGTCGACGAGCACGTCCGCGACCTCGGCGTCACGCCGATCCGCGCGCTCGAGCTGCCGCGCGGCAGCTACCTGTTGATCTTGCGCGCCCCGGGCCACCACGAGGTGCGCTACCCGGTGGCGATCGGCCGCCAGGAGCACTGGGATCCGATCCGCCCCGGCGACGCGACCACGACGCCGGTCGTGCTGCCGCGGCTGGGCGAGGTCGACGACGACGAGGTGTTCGTCGCCGGCGGCCCGTACTGGTGCGGCGGCGATCCCCAGGCCGCCGGCGAGGTCATGCCGCGGCAGCGGGTGTGGGTCGACTCGTTCATCCTGCGCCGCGATCCGGTGACCAACCGCGAGCTGCTGGCGATGGCCAACGCGCTGGTCGCCGAAGGCACGCCGGAGGCCGAGGCGCTGGCGTTGAGCATCGTCCCGCGGCACCGCGGCTCGACCGTCGGCGAGGCCGGCACGCTGATCTGGCCGCGCAACGAGCGCGGCGAGTTCACGCTCGCGACCGACGACGAGGGCATCACCTGGCAGCCCGAGATGCCGACCTGCATGGTGACGTGGCACGGCGCGGTCGCGGTCGCCGAGTGGTTGGCGCAGCGCGGCGGCCGCCGCTACCGCCTGCCCGGCGAGCTCGAGTTCGAGAAGGCCGCGCGCGGCACCGACGGGCGCGCGTTCCCGTGGGGCGATCACTTCGACCCGACCTGGGCCAACATGCGGCTCAGCTGCGACGACGGCCTGCGCCCGCGCGACATCGCGCTGTTCCCGATCGACACCAGCCCGTACCTGGCCCGCAGCCTCGCCGGCAACGTCTGCGAGTGGTGCGGCGACGCTTACCGCCGCGAGGGGCCGCCGCTGCCGGACGGACGCTACGCGCCGCCGCTCGACGGCAGCGCCGCGCCGCCGGCCAACCGCACGCTGCGCAGCGGCTGCTTCTTGTTCGACTCGTTCTTGCTGCGCGCCGCGACCCGGCACGACTCGATGTCGATCATGCGCGACATCTCGGTCGGGTTCCGGCTGGCGCGCTCGTTCGATGATCGCGGGCGCTGACCGCCGCCCACCGACGCCGCCGTCCCACGACCAGGAGCCTCATGCAGACCTTGCTCTCGTATCTCGCTCACCTGGCGGGTGATCCCGCCGCCCAGCAGGCCTTCGCCGCGCAGCCCGAGGCGGCGATCGCCGCCGCCGACCTGTCCGAGGCCGACAAGGCCACCCTGCGCTCGCGCGATCCGGGCCGGCTCCACGCCGCGATCGGGCAAGAGGCCGCCGCCGCCGTGGTCTACGCCACCAGCCCGTCGCAGGTCGTCAACGCCGCCGGCGCGCCGCAGGGCGCGGTCGTCTACGCCGCCGGCGCGCCGCACGCCGCGGTCGTGTATGCCGCGGGCCAGGCCCAGGTCGTCTACGCTGCCGGTCAGGCGCAGGTGGTCTACGCCGCCGGTGCCAGCCCCGCCGTCGTCTACGCCGCCGGTGGTCAGGCCCAGGTCGTCTACGCCGCCGGTGCCAGCCCCGCCGTCGTCTACGCCGCCGGTGCCAGCCCTGCTGTCGTCTACGCCGCCGGTCAGGCGCAGGTCGTCTATGCCGCCGGCGCCAGCCCCGCTGTCGTCTACGCCGCCGGCGCCGGCAACCCCGCCGTCGTCTACGCGGCAGGTGGCAACAACCCCGCCGTCGTCTACGCCGCGGGCGGCGGCGGCCACCCGATGGTCGTCTACGCCGCGGGCGCGCCGGTCGTCTATGCCGCGGGCGCGCCGGTCGTCTACGCCGCCGGCCACACCCAGGTCGTCTACGCCGCCGGCCAGGCCCAGGTCGTCTACGCCGCCGGTCAGGCGCAGGTCGTCTACGCCGCCGGTCAGGCGCAGGTCGTCTACGCCGCCGGCCAGAGCCAGGTCGTCTACGCCGCCGGCACCAGCCCCGCCGTCGTCTACGCCGCCGCGCCCCAGGCCCAGGTCGTCTACGCGGCCGCCCCCGCCGCGCCGGTGGTCTACGCCGCCAGCCCGACCGACACCGGCAGCGATCCCAAGTGAGCGGGCTGCTCGCCGTCGTCGGCACCGGCATCAAGGCCGTCGGCCACCTGACCGCCGACGCCCGCGCGTGGATCGCCTCGGCCGACGAGGTCCACTACGTCGCCGCGGATCCGCTGACCGAGGCCACCATCCGGGGGCTGGCACCGCACGCACAGTCGCTGTCGCGCTTCTACGCGATCGGCCGCGCGCGCCACGACACCTACGAGGCGATGACGCAGTCGCTGCTCACCGGCGTGCGCGCCGGCCGCACCGTGTGCGCCGCGTTCTACGGCCACCCCGGCGTCTTCGTGTATCCGTCGCACGACGCGATCCGGCGGGCGCGCGCCGAGGGGCTGCGGGCGATCATGGAGCCCGGCGTCTCGGCCGAGGACTGCCTGTTCGCCGACCTCGGGTTCGATCCCGCGGTCGTCGGCTGCGCCCAGTACGAGGTCACCGACTTCCTGGTCTACCGCCGGCGCCCCGATCCGTCGGCGGCGATGATCCTGTGGCAGATCGGCGTGGTCGGCGACCTGACCTGGAACCCCGGCCGCACCAACGCCGACAACCTGCGCGTGCTGGTCGCCGAGCTGGCCCCGGTGTACGGCGAGGATCACGTCGTCGTCGTGTACGAGGCGCCGCAGCTGCCGACCTGCCGGGCGCGGATCGACCACGTGCGGCTGGCCGACCTGCCGGCGACGCCGCTCACCACCGCGTCGACCTTGTTCGTGCCGCCGCGCGAGCGCCGCGCCGCCGACCCGGCGATGATCGCGCGGCTCGGGCTCGACGGTCGGCGCTTCGGGCTGGCGGGGGCGCCGTGAGCCTGGCCAGCATCGCCGCGGTGCTGGCGCCGCCGCCGATCGCGCCGATCCGCACCCGCGAGGACCTGATCGACGCGCTGGGCCGCGCCGCCGAGCTCGAGCACGCGATCATGGCGCAGTACCTGTACGCCGCGTTCTCGCTCGACGTCACCGCCCCCGGGCTGTCGCCGGCCGACAGCGAGACCGTGCGCGGCTTCGTGATCTCGTGCCTGCACATCGCGCGGCAGGAGATGGAGCACCTCGGCCTGGTGTCCAACCTGCTGGTCGCGGTCGGCGCGCCGCCCAACTTCGACCGCCCCAACCTGCCGTTGCCGCCGCGCTTCTACCAGGTCGAGCTGCCGCTGGCGCTGACCCCGTTCGGCGACGAGTTCCTGACGCTGGCCGAGCGGCTCGAGGCGCCGTGCGACGAGCCGCCCGATCACCCGCTCGGCCCGTACTACGCGTCGATCGCCGAGGTCTACGAGCGGCTGCGGGCCGGCTTCGTCACCCTCGGCTCCCCCGGCGCGCCGACCGCCGACACGCTGTTCCTCGGCGCCACCGCGCCGCAGCTCGACAACGCCGCGTTCGGCGCGAGCCCCGGCCAGATCTGGTACGGCATCACGCTGATCCGGGTGAACGATCTGGCGAGCGCGCTGGCGGCGATCGATCTGATCCGCGTCCAGGGCGAGGGCGCGACGCCGACCCTGCTGGCGACGCCGGTGATGCTCGGCGTGCCCGCCGACACCACCTCGCACTACGCCCGGGTGCGGGAGATGCGCGCGGCCTGGGACGCGCTGTCGCCGGCGGCCCGCGCCGCGGCGTTGCGCCCCGTGCCGGCCAACCCGCAGAGCTACCCCCACGGCGACGTCGATCCCAGCGCCGAGGTGTGCCTGTTCACCGACCGCCGCGCGGTGGCGCTGGCCACGCTCGGCACGCGCGCCTACGAGCTGATGCTGCTGCTCCTGACCCGGCAGTACGGCGCCAGCGACGCCACCGCCGCCGACCTGGCGATGTACCAGGGCATCGCGTTCTTCCCGCTGATGACGATGGTGGTGCGCCCGGTCGGCGAGATGCTGGTGCAGCTGCCCGCCGGCGACGGTCGCCACGCCGCCGCGTTCACCTTCGAGCTCGACGGCCCGATCCGCGCCTACCGCGACCGCGTCAGCTTTCACCAGCAGCTCGTCGAGCGCTTCGCGCACCTGGCGGCCGGCTTCGCCGAGCTGGCCGCGGCGCCCGACGTGCCCGCGCGGATGGCGTTCGTCGCCAAGAACGTCGCCTACCTCACCGAGCGCGTCCGCGCCTACGTGGCGGCCAACCCATGAGCATCACCGTCTGCCACTTCGCGGGCTGGCTGCAGGTCCGGCTCGCGACCAACCCCGATCCGCCCGACGAGACCCGCGGCATCAGCGGCTACACCTTCGCGCTGCCCGGCGAGCCCGACCTCGACCGCGTGCTGCGCACCCACGATCCGGTGGCGCCGCGCAGCCACGGCCCGGCGATCGGGCTGGCGGTGCGCGCGGTCTCGGTCGACGGCGTCGACGTGCCCCGGCACCCGCTGATCGGCGCGATCGTCGAGCTCCACGACCGGCCGATGTTCGAGTCGGTCAACGAGGTCGTCATGGCCCAGGGCTTCGAGGCCCTCGAGCCCTTCGACGTCAGCCTGACCCAGGGCGAGTTTCGGTTCCGCCGCCGCGACTACCTCGACCCGAGCCAGCCCGACCTGACGGTCTACACCGCGCCGCCGGCGCTGCTCGCCGCCCGCCGCACCGCCAGCTTCGCGCTCGGCACCCAGCTGATGCAGGAGGCCACCGGCGGGTCCGATCCGGTGGCGTTCCGCGCCGCCCGCCTGGCGCAGCTCCAGGCCGACCTGCCGCTCACCAAGGACCCCGCCCTGCGCGCCGGGCTCACCCGCCGCATCAGCGAGCTGGAGATCACCGACCCCAACGATCACCGCACGGTGTCGATGACGTTCATCGAGAGCCGCACCTACCAGCTCAACGGCCCCATCGACCTGATGGACCCGGCGGGCTGGCTGGTCGGCCTCGACCAGTTCGCGACCTTCGCCGTCGGCATCTCGATGGGCTCGTGGGACGCCGACGCGCTGTCGGCCTACGCGGTCGGCACGCTCTCGTTCCCGACGCATTGAGCCGCGCGCCCCGCCCGGGAACATCGCCGTCGCGAGGCGCGCGCCTGCGAGGTGGTGTTCTAGACTGTCGGCCATGACGCTCACCCGCGACGACGCCTGGGCCCTCCTGCTCGACTGGACGCCGGGCGACTCGCTGCGCCGCCACGCCCGCGCGGTCGAGCTGGTGATGCGCGCCGCGGCCCATCGCTACGGCGCCGGCGACGCCGACGTCGAGGCCTGGGGCATCGCCGGCATGCTGCACGACGCCGACTACGAGCGCTGGCCCGACGAGCACCCGCACCGCGTCGTCGCGTGGCTCCGCGAGCGTGGCCACGAGGCGATCGCCCACGCCATCAGCGCGCACTACACCAGGTGGGGCGTGCCCTACGACACCCGCCTCGACCGCGCCCTGCTCGCCTGCGACGAGCCCACCGGCTTCGTGATGGCCTGTTGCCTGGTCCGCCCCGACGGCATCGCCTCGCTCGAGGTCGCGTCGGTCAAGAAGCGCCTCAAGGACAAGCGCTTCGCCGCCACCGTCGACCGCGACGAGGTCACCGCCGGCGCGCAGCTCCTGGACGTCACCCTCGACGACCACCTGGCGTTCCTCATCGACGCCCTGCGCCCCCACGCGACCGAACTCGGCCTCGCCGGCCGCACCTGATTGTCAAAGAGCCCCGGCCCCCGATCCCGTCACCGATCCCGATCCCGATCCCGTCCCCGATCCCGTCCCCGTCCCCGATCCCGTCCCCGTCCCCGTCCCCGTCCCCGTCCCCGTCCCCGATCCCGTCACCGTCACCGTTCACCGTCCCCGCTCACCGTCCCCGTCCCCGTCCCCGCTCACCGTCCCCATCCCCGTCCCCGTCTCCGACCCCGTCCACCTCCCACGCCGCGACAAGAGCACGTTGCGTGCCCGTCGCAACCCTCGAGAACCTCGTCGCGTCTGTCCGGTTTGCCGGACAAATCGTCCGGAATCCGGCCATTCTCGTCCGGGATCCGGCCACTCCCGGACAGCGCCCACATGCCGCCCCCGCGTCGCCTCGCGCCCGCACCAGCTCAGGGTGCAGGCCCCGGGACGTCGTCGATGTCGATGAGACCGCCGCCGCGACGCCAGCCGATGGCGAGCAGCCAGGTGTGCGGATCGGCGGTGGGGCGGCCCTCCTTCGCCAGCGCGCGAAGCCACGGAGCGTCGGTGCGGATCGCGGCCTTCCAGCCGTCGAACCACAGCGCGCTCGAGTACGGATCGACCCAGCCGCGCGCCATCACGGCGCCGCGCTCGGCGCCGTGGTGTCTGGCGTTGAGCAGCACGTAGCGGACGGCGTTGCGCACCTCGGTCGGCGTGCGCAGCGGGCGCGCGTGGTAGCGCTGGGCCAGCAGGCGCCCACGGCGGCCGAGCAGCGCGTTGACGCGGCGGGCGAGGCGGACCGACAGGCCCTGCATGCCGCGGGCGAGCGCGGCGGCGCCGGCGGCCTCGACGACGAGGTGGAGGTGGTCGCCGAGGACGTTGTAGTGGACGACGCGGAAGTCGCCGCGGTGACCACCGGCGGCGATGGCGGCGCGGACGACGCGCATCGTCGCGGCGCGGCGGAACGACGGCACGCCGGCGGCGAGCTTGAGCGTGACGTGCAGCGGCACCGACGCCGGGAACCGCGGCCGGGCCTGGTGGGAGCAGGTGGCGCGGCCCTTCGGCCGACCGGCGCCGGGACGCCAGCCGCCATGCCCCGTGGGGCGACGTGCCTGCTCCAGCGTGAGCTGGACCGGCGTGCGGCGGCAGCGTGGCGGCCCCATTTGAATACGGCATAGATAGCAACGACCGCCCCATTCGTCAAGGCCCCGTCACGGGGGTCCGGTCTATAGAGGTTGGTAACAGTCCAACCTCGAGAGGCCGGTGACTTCATGGCGGGCTGCGAGCTCGACGATCGTTCGAGTCGGCCGCACCACAGCCCACGGGCCGTGGCCGGCTGGCTCGAGGACGCCATCGTGCACGCGCGCAAGCAGCGCCCCAGGTGGGGGCCACGGAAGCTGGGGCAGGCCATGCTCCGCGCCAACCCCAAGGCCGACTTGCCGTCGGTGAGCACGTTTGCGCTCATCATCCGGCGCAACGGTCTGGTGCGACCGCGACGACGTCGGCGCTGCACGCCAGAGCACTCCGCTCCGCTGGCGCACGCGTTGACCATCACCGACGCGTTCAGCCGGTACTTGGTGGCGTGCGCCGCGCTCAGCCGGCCCGACGGAAGACAGGTCCGGCGAGCGATGGAGCCCCGGACGCTGGCCGAGCTCGAGCGGGAGCCGGCCGAGCACGCACGTGCCCCGCAGCGCGTCTTCGAGCACTTCCGGTACGCGTACACCTACGAGCGCCGACAAGGCCCCCGATGGCCCCCCGGTCGACAAGCGTGGATTCATCCGCTGGGACCGACGGCGCGTGTTCATCTCGACCGCCCTCGCCGGCGAGATGTCGCCGGCCCGGGAGCGCCGCTATACCGCTCGCTCGACGGGGCGCTCGCGGCTGTGAGCCCGCTGGCGCGGGCTCGGCCGCGCGACTTCGCCGTGGTCGCCGTGCCGGCTGCCACAGTCCCGCGTTCCGCGAGCGCGGACGTCAGGGATCACCGAGTCTGTTCAGGTGGAGGCTGGTAACAGTCCAACCTCGAGAGGCCGGTGACGTCGTGACCGTGACGGAGCGCGACGACACCGGCGGGGTCGCCGCGTGGTTCGAGGACGCCCTCGTGCAAGCCCGCCAGCAGCGCCCCCGATGGGGCCGGCGGCGCCAGGCCATGCGACGCGCACGTCATGCAGGACGGCGCCGGCGCACCGCGTCGTCCGTCCGGCGAGGGCGGCTCACGACACCGGCCGCGGGCGCGCCGCTAGCTCGCGCGATCAGTACCGCGTCCCGTCCTTGCGCGCGTAGCCGCCGCCGCCGCTGTAGCGCCCGGGCAAGAACTGCAGGTCGATGTCCGGGTACTCGCCGGCGTCGGCGTCGTCGCGCGACCCGACCACCAGGAACGACGCGTCGGCCGCGCTGCGGTTCTGCAGGCAGTGGCCGTCCTTCGTGCCCGCCGGGAACCCGGCGCTGTCGCCCGGCCGCAGCACCTGCTCGCCGGCGTCGGTCACCAGCACCAGCTCGCCGCTGACGACGTAGACGAACTCGTCCTCGCGCGAGTGCCAGTGGCGCTGACTCGACCACACGCCCGGCGGCAGCGTCACCAGGTTGACCCCGAACTGGGTCAGCCCGGCGGCGTCGCCCAGCTTCAGCCAGCGCCGCTCACGGCACGGCACGTCGAATGGCGCGGGGTAGCGGCTGCCCTGCCCGCGCGGCGCGGTCTCGGCGTCGATCTTCGGCATGGCGACACGATGCCGCGTCCCGCCGACTCGTCGCAACCCGCCGCCCGCCCCACTCACGCCTCGGCGGCGCGGGTCTCCTTGGCGTAGGTGATCAACGGCTGGGCGTGCTTCTCGATCACGTCCTCGTTGACGATCACCTCGCTGGCCGGCTGGCCGGGGATCTCGTACATGATGTCGAGCAGCGCGCTCTCGAGGATCGCGCGCAGGCCGCGGGCGCCGCTCTTCTGGGTCGACGCCATCTGCGCGACCTTGGACAGCGCGCCGCGCCCGAACTTGAGCTTGACGCCGTCCATCTCGAACAGCTTCTGGTACTGCTTCACCAGCGCGTTCTTGGGCTGGGTCAGGATCTGCACCAGCGCCTCCTCCGACAGCTCGTGCAGCGGCGCGATCACCGGCAGGCGGCCGATGAACTCGGGGATCATGCCGTACTTCAGCAGGTCCTCGGGCTGCACCTGCTGGAGCAGCTCCCACTGCGACAGCTTGGGCGGGCCGTTCTTCATCGCCGCGCCGAACCCGATCATCTTCTGGCCGATGCGGTTCTCGACGATGTCCTCGAGGCCGACGAACGCCCCGCCGCAGATGAACAGGATGTTGGTCGTGTCGACCTGCAGGAACTCCTGCTGCGGGTGCTTGCGGCCGCCCTTGGGCGGCACCGAGGCCAGCGTGCCCTCGATGATCTTGAGCAGCGCCTGCTGGACGCCCTCGCCCGAGACGTCGCGGGTGATCGACGGGTTGTCGCTCTTGCGGGCGATCTTGTCGATCTCGTCGATGTAGACGATGCCCCGCTGCGCGCGCTCGATGTCGTGATCGGCGTTGTGCAGGAGCGAGACGATGATGTTCTCGACGTCCTCGCCGACGTAGCCGGCCTCGGTGAGGTTGGTCGCGTCGGCGATCGCGAACGGCACGTTGAGGATGCGGGCCAGCGTCTGCGCGAGCAGCGTCTTGCCCGAGCCGGTCGGCCCGAGCAGGAGGATGTTCGACTTCTGCAGCTCGACGTCGTCGTCGTGCTTGTCGCCCTTCTGGTCGATGCGCTTGTAGTGGTTGTGCACCGCCACCGACAGGATCTTCTTGGCCCGGTCCTGCCCGATCACGTACTCGTCGAGGACCTTCTTGATCTGCGCCGGCTTGGGGATGACGCCGGCGCCGTAGCCGGGATCATCCTTCTCGATCTCCTCGGCGATGATGTCGTTGCACAGGCCGATGCACTCGTCGCAGATGTACACCGTCGGCCCGGCGATGAGCTTCTTCACCTCCTTCTGCGACTTGCCGCAGAAGGAGCACGTGAGCGAGGAGTCGCGCTTGTCGACCGGCATGACCGTGGGCCCTTACTTGGCGTCCTTCTCGACCTTCTTGCGGATGAACACCTCGTCGATGAGGCCGTACGTCTTGGCCTCCTCGGCGCTCATGAAGTAATCGCGCTCGGTGTCCTGCTGGATCTTCTCGATCGGCTGGCCGGTGTGCTTGGCGAGGAGCCGGTTGAGGTTGTCGCGGGTCTTGAGCAGCTCGCGCGCGTGGATCTCGATCTCGGTGGCCTGCCCCTGGAAGCCGGCGAGGGGCTGGTGGATCATGATCCGCGAGTTGGGCAGCGCGTAGCGCTTGCCCTTGGTGCCGGCGGCGAGCAGGAACGAGCCCATCGACGCCGCCTGGCCCATGCAGATGGTCGCCACGTCGCAGCGGACGTGCTGCATCGTGTCGAAGATCGCCATGCCCGCCGTGACGTGACCGCCCGGCGAGTTGATGTAGATCATGATGTCCTTGTCCGGATCCTCGGACTCCAAGAACAGGAGCTGGGCGATGACGACGTTGGCGACGTCGTCGTTGATGCCCGACCCGAGGAAGATGATCCGCTCCTTGAGCAGGCGCGAGAAGATGTCCCAGCCGCGCTCGCCCCGGTGGGTCTGCTCGATGACCGTCGGGATCAGGTAGTTCTTGATGTCCATCTGGCCCCGACTGTACGGGGCAGCCGGCCTCGGCGCAACGCGACCGCCGCCTGCCCTTTCGGGTGGGATCCGGGGGCCGGATCGCGCCGGGGCCGGGGCCGGCCGCCCCGCGCCCCCCAGCCCGATCGTGCAACGTTCGTACAGCGAGCCTTCTGCGATCACGGGGTTGGCGCTGGCCACCGGGTTGCAGTGTCCAGCCCCATGATGCTCCGCACCTCGCTGGTCACCGCGCTCGCCACGATCGCGCTGGGGCTCGCCGCTCCACCGGCGGGGGCGGCGGGCTCACTGACGATCACCTACACCACGCAGCCGCACGGCGGGCCGTACGCGCCGCGCAACATCGTCGCGGTGTGGGTCGAGGACGCGGCCGGCAACTTCGTGCGGACGATCGATCGCTACGCGGCGACCCGCAAGAGCCACCTCGTCGGGTGGATCGCCAAGGCCGGCAACGCCGACACCGACGCGGTGTCCGGCGCCACCCGCGCCAGCCACACCGGCGCGCTGACCCGGACCTGGGACCTCACCAGCCGGGCCGGCACCGAGATCCCCGACGGCACGTACACGATCCGCATGGAGCTGGCCGACAGCAACGCGTCGACCGCGGCGCAGAACGCCCAGGGCACGTTCACGTTCGTGAAGGGCGCCGCGCCGCAGTCGCAGACCGGCCTCACCAACGGCGGCTTCACCGGCGTGGCGATCGAGTTCGCGCCCGGCGCGCCCAGCGCGAATTGCGGCAACGGTGCGGTCGACGCCGGCGAGACCTGCGACGGCGCGAGCTGCCCCACCAGCTGCGCCGCCAGCGGCGACGCCTGCGCCGTCAACACGCTCTCGGGCAGCGCCGCCGCGTGCACCGCCGCCTGCGCCCCGGTGGCGATCACCGCCTGCGTCGACGACGACGGCTGCTGCCCCGCCGGGTGCGCCGCCATCGACGACACCGACTGCGCCGACGGCGGCGGCGCCACCGAGCTCACCGGCGGCTGCGCGACCAACCGGCCGCTCCCTCCCGCCGCCCTCGGCCTCGTCCTCGCCTGGCTCGCCACCCGCCGCCGCCGCCCCCGCGCCTGACCGCAACGCCGTGTCGCGACATCGCCGTCGTCGACACGCTCCGGTTCACGCCGCTCCACCCGCCCGACCGCCACGCACCTCCCGGGCGGCCACGCGGACAGCCGTCTCGGGTGGGGGCCCCGTGATGTGGGATCTCGCGTTTCGGGTGGGGGCCCCACGTCTTGTGGGGGAGGGTCTTTGCGAAAGACCCTCGAGGGTCTCAGTGGTCGCAGTCGGGGCCGTGGACGTGGCCCGGCTCGTCGTGGCCGACCGGCGCGCTCGGCAGCTCGGCGCCGACCGGCTCCGACAGCTTCTCGACCTCGGTCACGGTGGCCTTGCTCACCAGGAAGTCGAGCACCTTGTCCTGGCGCAGCGACCAGCGGGCGTTGTCGAGGCGGCCGTCCTTGGCCCACTCGGCCTTGAGCTTCTGCGGCGCCTGGTTCTTGGCCTTGGCCGCCATCGCCACCTGCAGGTCGACCTCGTTCTCGGCGACCGTGATGCTCTCCTTCTCGGCGATCGCCTCGAGCAGGAGCTGGCCGCGCACCTCGTCGGCGCCGCCCGGGGCCATCTTGGCCACCAGCTCGGCGTTGAGGCCCTGGCCCTCGCGGTCCGGCGGCATGCCCAGCATCTGGCGCAGCCGGTTGTACTGGTTGAAGACGGCGCGATCGACCAGGCTCTGGGCCACTGGGATCTGGTTGGCCTTCACCAGCGCGCGCAGCGCGTTCTGCCGCGCCTCCTGCGTGATGATCGAGTTCTCGCGCGCCTCGAGGTCGGCGCGGATCGCGGCGCGCAGGCCGTCGATGGTCTCGGCCTTGCCGGTGTCCTTGGCGAAGTCGTCGTTGAGCTCGGGCACGTTCTTGGCGCGGACCTCGACGATCGTCGCGGTCAGCTGCGCGGTGCGGCCCTTGAGGTTGTCGTCGGCGTGGTCGGCCGGGATCGCGATCTCGATCGCGTGATCCTTGGTCGCGAACGGCAGGCCGGTCAGCGCGGCGCGCATGCCGGGCAGCGGCTCGCGCTCGGCGTCGTCGAGGTCGACCCCGAAGCGCGGCTGGTTCACCGGGTGCTCGCCGATCGTGCCGACGATGCTGGCGATCACGACGTCGCCGGCGGCGGTCACCTCGCGGCCCTCGATCGGGACCAGCTCGGTGTGCTCCTTGCGCAGCTGCTCGAGGGCCTTGTCGACCTCGGCCTCGGGCACGGCGAGCTTGCGGCGCTCGATCGCCAGGCCCTCGTAGCCGGCCGGCTGGACGTCGCCCTTGATCTCGACGATCGCGGCGTACGCGAACGGCTCGCCGCGCTTGATCTGCGCGCCCTCGAGGTCGCGCGGCTCGGCGACCGCGCCGAGGCCGTGCTCGCGGTTGGCGGTGAAGAACGACTCGCGGATCAGCTGCTCGGCCACGTCGGCGTGGACCCGCGGCGCGTAGATCTGCTCGAGCACCGAGCGCGGCGCCTTGCCCTTGCGGAAGCCGCGCAGGGACACGCCCTTGCCGAGCTCGCGGTAGGCGACGTTCAGGCGATCGGCCACCGTCTGCCACGGGACCTCGACGAACAGCTTCTTCTCGACCGGGGACACGTCTTCGATGCGGACCTGCATGGGGCCGCGTGGTTACCACAGCCCGGCGCGAAAGCGAACGCCCGCGTTCAGCCAGTGACGCCACGTGCTTTCAAGACCTTGCGCGGGGTATCCGGCCGCGAGCGGGGGACCCCGGCTTCGTGCTACAGGGTCGCCGATGAGCCGCCTCCTCGATGAATGCTTCGCGGCCAACCGCCAGTGGGCGGCCGCCGCCGTCGCCAAAGACCCCGGCTACTTCAAACGCCTCGAGGCGATCCAGCGCCCCGAGCTCCTGTGGATCGGCTGCTCGGACAGCCGCCTGCCGCCCAACGAGATCATCGGCCGGGCCTCGGGCGAGCTGTTCGTCCACCGCAACGTCGCCAACGTCGTCGAGCACACCGACGTCAACTGCCTGTCGGTGCTGCAGTACGCGGTCGACGTGCTGCAGGTGAAGCACGTCATCGTGTGCGGCCACTACGGCTGCGGCGGCGTGCGCGCGGCGATGCAGGCCCAGCGGCTGGGGCTGATCGACAACTGGCTGCGCCACATCCGCGACGTCCACCTGTGGAACCGCGAGGAGCTGTCGGCGATCGAGGATCCCGACGCGCGCGCCAACCGCCTGGCCGAGCTCAACGTCGAGGCCCAGGTCGCCAACGTCTGCCACACGACGATCGTCCAGGACGCCTGGCAGCGCGGCCAGTCGCTGACCGTCCACGCCTGGATCTACGCGCTCGGCGACGGCCTGATCCGCGACCTCGGCATGGTGATCAGCTCGCCCGACCAGATCCCGCCCGAGTACCGGCTGTTCGCCTAGGCGATCACTCCGCGGCGGCGCCGGCCAGCCGCGCCTGGTGGTACGCGACCGCGGCGTCGTCGCCCCGGCCGGCCAGCGCGGCCAGCGCCGCCGCGGCGCCGGGATCGCCGGCGCGCACCAGCGCCACCGCCGCCCGGTAGTCGTCGAGCCAGGCCCGCCGCGGATCGTCGTCGGTGAGCACCTCGTAGACGTCGGTCGGCTCGGCGCGCCCGCGCAGCACCAGCGTGTCGAGCCAGCGGGCGCGGGCCTCGACGCCGGCGGCGACGACCGTCGGCCCCGACACCACCAGCCGCGCGCCGTAGGTCTTGCACAGGCCCTCGAGCCGGCTGGCCACGTTCACCGCGTCGCCGATCACGGTGTACTCGAGCTTCTTGGCGCTGCCGATCGAGCCGGCCACCACGTCGCCGGCGTGGATCGCGATGCCGATCTCCAGCGGCTTGGCCCCGCGCGCGACCCGCGCCGCGTTCCACGTGCCCAGCGCGGCCAGCATCGCCAGCGCGGCCTCGACCGCGGGCGCCTCGGGCCGGGCGCCGCCGTCGAGCGCGCCCCAGTCGGCCATGATCGCGTCGCCGATGAACTTGTCGATGCGGCCGCCGTGGCGGGTGATGACGGTGGTCATGCAGTCGAGGTAGTCGTTCAGCATCGCGACGACCTCCTCCGGCGCCAGCCCCTCGGAGAGCGTCGTGAACTTGCGGACGTCGACGAACATCACCGCGGCGTGGCGGCGCTGCCCGCGCACCGCGTGCGAGCGATCGGTCAACATCCGCTCGACCACCTCGGGCGCGACGTACTGGCCGAACGTCGCCTTGATGAACTCGCGCTCCTCGAGCCCGTGGGCCATCTCGTCGAAGTGGCGCCCGACGACGCCGAACTCGTCGGAGCGGTGCAGCTTGGCCCGCACCGACAGCTGGCCGGCGGCGATCGCGTTGGTGGCCTCGACCATCCGCGCCAGCGGCGTGCGCACGCTGCGGGCGACGACCGCCGCCAGCAGCAGCAGCGCGACGATCGCCACCGCCAGCACCGCCACCGCGACCACCGCCGCCTCGCGCTTGATCGCCGCCAGCCGCGTGGCGCGCACGTCGACGCCGACGATCGCCACCGCCTGGCCGTCGGCGTCGACGATCGGTGCGTAGCCCGACAGGACGTTGCCCCAGGCGTCGCGGTAGGGGCGATCCTCGACGGTCGGCTGGTCGAAGCCGGCCAGCATCGCCCGGGCGCTGCCGACGTCGTACGACTCGCCGGGCTGGCCCGGCGCGGCGTCGCCGATGATGACGACGTCGATGACGAAGATCAGCGTGGCCGCGGTCGGCCCGCGCCGGAACACGTAGATGTCGCTGAAGTCGGGCTCGGCCGCGGCCACCGCGCGGAACCGCGCCGCCAGCCGGCGGTAGGCCGGGCTCTCGACGTCGGCCGGGCCGCGGATCGCCAGCACGTCGTCGGGCGAGGTCGACGCGGCCAGCGTCATCGCGGCGATCCGCAGCCGCGCCTGCAGCGCCGCCAGCTCGCGCTCGACGCCGCGCAGGTAGAAGAACCCGGTCACGCTGAGCAGCACCGCCAGCACCAGCCCGCCGTACATCGCCGACAGCCGCACGTGGAACCGCTGCCACAGGCGCAGACCACGGGTCGTCGAGAGTTCGGCCACGCCGCCCCAGTGTACGCCTGCCGGCGGCGGTCCGGGGCGCCGCGGGGCCCGCCGGTCAGGCGATCGCGGCGATCAGCCGACGGGCGGCCGGCCCGGGGTGGCCGCGGTGGTAGAGCCGCGGCACGAAGCGGTGGCGCGACGCCCGGGTCCAGGCGATCCGGCGGACCCGGCCGCGGGCCAGGTCGTCGGCGATCAGCGCGTCGGGCAGCCAGCCGTAGCCGATGCCGGCCAGCACCGCGGCGCGCTTGGCCCCGAAGTCGTTGAGGTGCACCGTGGCGTGGGCCTCGATCGCCGCGGTCGGCAGCTCGAGCCGCGGATCCGAGCCGCGCACCGTGAGCAGGAGGTGGCGGCGCAGCGCCTTGGTGTCGTGGCGGCCGTGGGCCAGCGGGTGATCGCGGTGGGCGACCAGCGACGCCGGCAGCGCCGGCAGCGGCACCGCGGTCAGCGCCACGCTCGGCGGCACCACCGCGATCATCAGGTCGGCGGCCGAGCGGACGAAGGTGTCCTCGACGCCGGCCAGGAACTCGGCCCGCACGTCGATCTGCGTCGGCACCCGCTCGCGGGCGAGCTGCCCGACGGCGTGCAGGAGCGGCTCGATCGGGACGATGCCGTCGAACACCACCCGCAAGGTCGGCTCCCAGCCGGCGCGCAGCTCGTGGACCGCGGCGTGCAGCTCGGCCTCGGCGGCCAGCACCTCGCGCGCGCCGGCCAGCACCCGCCGGCCGTGGGCCGACAAGGTCGTGCGGTAGCCGCTGCGGTCGACCACCGCGAAGCCGAGCGCGTCCTCGAGCGTGCGGATCAGGTACAGCACCGAGGTGTGGCCGCGGCCCAGCGCGGCGGCGGCGGCGGCGAAGGTGCCGGTGCGGGCCAGCGCCTCGAGCGCGCGCAGCTGGTCGAGCGTGATGTCGACTCTGTGCATCTTGTGCACATTGTAACCGCAAAGATTGTCCTTTCTTTGCCACGGCGCGGTGGGCCAGCCTGGGGCCCATGGACATCCCCTACGTGCGCGGCCGGGTCGCGCAGCAAGCCCACGTCGCCCTGCCCGACGGCACCGTCGAGGAGGAGTACGCGCGCAACGGCTTCTTCGGCCGCTACGCGCACCTGTACCGGACCAACGCGCCGGTCGCGTGGTCGCGGATCGAGGGCCCGCTGCGGCCGCGGCTGTACGACCTCGGCGAGGTCGCCGCCGGCGACTACCTGGCGGCGCGGGTGCCGGTGCTGGCCAACGCCGACGCCCGGGTGCTGACGGTGACGCTGGCCGAGCCGATGCCGTACCTGTTCCGCAACGCCGACGGCGACGAGCTGTTGTTCGTCCACGCCGGCGCCGGCCGGCTCGAGACCGACTTCGGCCCGCTGGCCTACGAGCCCGGCGACTACCTGGTGATCCCGCGCGGCACCGCCTACCGGCTGGCGCCGACCAGCCTGACCCGGCTGCTGGTGGTCGAGACCGCCGGCGAGCTGGCGGTGCCCGATCGCGGCATGCTCGGCCAGCACGCGCTGTTCGATCCGGCGGTGATCAAGGTGCCGTCGCCCGACGAGCGGTCGACGCTCGCCGCCGGCCTCGCCACCTGCGCGCCCGACGAGTGGCGCGTCGTGATCCAGCGCCAGGGCGCGCTGACCTCGGTCTACTACCGCCACTGCCCGCTCGACACCGTCGGCTGGAAGGGCACGCTGACGGTCTGGCAGCTCAACGTCCGCGACATCCGCCCGGTGTCGAGCGACCGCTACCACCTGCCGCCGTCGGCCCACACCACGCTGATCGCGCCCGGCGTCGCGATCTGCACGTTCGCGCCGCGGCCCCTCGAGAACGGCGACCCGCGCGCGCTCAAGGTGCCCTTCTACCACTCCAACATCGACTTCGACGAGGTGCTCTTCTACCACGCGGGCGACTTCTTCAGCCGCGACGGCATCCGCCCCGGCATGCTGACGTTCCACCCGCAGGGCATCCACCACGGCCCGCAGGCGCGGGCCTTCGAGCGCACCGGCGCCGCCACCCGCACCGAGGAGGTGGCCGTGATGATCGACACCCGCCGCCCGCTCGAGGTGTGCGCGCCCGCGACCGCCTTCGAGCGCCCCGACTACTGGCAGAGCTGGCAGCGCTGAGCTGAACGTCTGGGAGGGTTTGTCGACAAACCCTCCCCCACGGGGTCATGCCCCCGTGGGTCCCCCGCCCGATACGCGAGAACCCACCGCGTTGATCGGTGCCCGACCGAACGCGACGCGAAACACCGCGACCGCCCCCCACCGCCCCGACGAGGATCTCCGATGACCGCTTCTCTCGCGAACCCCTGCGACCTGCGCGGCCTGGCCTTCATCGAGCTGGCCGGCCCCGATCCCGACGCGCTGCACCGCATGCTGCTCGGCTTCGGCTTCTCGCGCACGATGCGCCACCAGCGCCGCGCCGTCGATCTGTACCAGCAGGGCGACATCGCGCTCCTGCTCGATCGCGCGCCCGACGGCTTCGCGGCGCGCTTCACCGCGGCCCACGGCCCGTGCATCTGCGCGATGGGCTGGAAGGTGGGCGACGCCCAGGCCGCGGCCACCACCGCGGTGGCCCGCGGCGCCCGCCCCGCCGACGGCGACCTGCGCCGCGGCGACGGCCCGCCGGTGCCGGCGGTGTTCGGCATCGGCGACTCGCTCCTGTACTTCGTCGACGCCAACGCCACCTGGGAGGCGCTCGGCTTCGCGCCGCTCACCGCCCCCGACCGGGTGCCGAGCAAGGGCTTCACGACGATCGACCACCTCACCAACAACGTCGCCAAGGGCGAGCTGCCGCGGTGGGCCGGCTTCTACAAGGACGTCTTCGGCTTCACCGAGGTGCGCTACTTCGACATCCGCGGCGTCCAGACCGGGCTGACGTCGTACGCGCTGCGCTCGCCCGACGGCAGCTTCTGCATCCCGATCAACGAGGGCACCGAGGCCAAGAGCCAGATCAACGAGTACCTCGAGGAGTACAACGGCCCCGGCATCCAGCACCTGGCGTTCCTCACCGACGACCTGCTGGCGTCGCTGGCGGCGCTCGAGGGCACGCCGATCGAGTTCCTCGACATCGACGCCGACTACTACCAGACGGTGTTCGACCGCGTGCCCGGCGTGCGCGAGGACCGGGCCGAGATCGCCCGCCGGCAAGTGCTGGTCGACGGCGACGACCAGGGCTACCTGCTGCAGATCTTCACCAAGAACCTGCTCGGCCCGATCTTCATCGAGCTGATCCAGCGCCGCAACCACCTGTCGTTCGGCGAGGGCAACTTCGGCGCGCTGTTCCGCTCGATCGAGCGCGATCAGGAGCGCCGCGGCTACCTCGGACCGACCGCGCACTAGCAGGTTGCGGAGAACCGCCGGCGGCGGTTCGACGTCAACCTGCCCCGTGCCCGTGCCCGTGCCCGTGCCCGTGCCCGATCCGGTCCCGAACCGGCGCGGCGCACCGCGGCTCAGCCGCCCACCAACCAGCTACCAGCGCACGCGGTAGGTCGGCTCGCTGCCGTCGGGCTCGCCCGGCGCGACCAGGTCGAGGCCGTAGCTCTCGAGCTTGGCCATCAGCGACTCCATCCACGCCACGGCGTCGATCACGCCGACCAGGTCCCGCACCATCCGCGCGCTCAGCCGCTCGCGCTCGGCCAGCACGTTGAGCAGGTCGCGCTCGACCGACGAGATCTGGAAGTCGGCCGGGACGGTGCGCTCGGCCAGGCGACCCAGGCGCGCCGCCGCGGCGGGCTTGAGGCCGAGCCGGATGATCGCGCTCTGGGCCCCGGCGCCCGACGAGTAGCCCAGCGCGGTGCGGGCGTGCTTCACGCCGGTGGTGCGCCGGGCGCGGCCGCCGTCGTGGCGGGTCGGCATCGGGGTCTTGCGGACGGCGGCGTTGGTCGGGGCGACCACCGCCAGGCTCGACTCGTGGGCGGCGCCGCGCGGCACCACCTCGGCCGCCGGCGCGCTCGCGACGTAGCTGGCGGCGGGCTGCGCCGGCACCGGCACGGCGGTCGGCGCCGGCACCAGGGTCGCCAGCTGCCCCGGCGCCATCGTCGCCGCGCTGGCGCCGGCCGCGACGTAGGCCGGCAGGTGCTGCGACGCCGCCACCGCCGGATCCCACGACGCGCGCGGGATCGGCGCGTCGGGCACGTCGCGCGGCGAGCCGGGCGCCCAGTTGTTGGTGCGCTTGCGCTCGAAGTTGCCGCCCTCGTCCTCGAGGCGCGGCGCGTTGCCCTTGGACCCGGCCATCCGCCGGGCCGCGAGCTCGAGCTGGGCCTGCAGCTCCTGGGCGCGGCCGTCGATCGGCGGCTGGACGTGGATGCCCCACGAGCCGTTGGGGTCGGTCGAGGCCGGGCCGATCGCCAGCTCGGTGCCGTGCAGCACGATCGTCGGGCGCGTCTGATCCGCGCTCTCGGCGTAGGCGCGCATCAGCACGCGCTGCTCGGCCCAGCGCTCCGCGACGACCATGATCGATCGATAGTGAGTCGGGGGCGACGCCGGAGAGCGCAGCCATTCATCGACGATCCGGATCCGGGCCATCGGGGCAGGTCGATCCTACCAGAGACCGCGGGTCGCGGATCGCCGCGCCGGGCTTTGCGTGAGGCGCCGGCAGCGGTTAGCCTCGCGGGGTGACAACGCTCCGCCGCCTGTTCGTGGCCGCCGCCCTGGCGGCTCGCCCCGCCCTGCCCCTGGCCGCCGCCACCCTCACCGTCGCGGCGTGCGGCGGCTCGTCGACCAAGAAGGCCAAGAAGCCGACCCCCAAGCCCGATCAGGTCTCGGTGGTCGCGGTGCTCCAGGCCGCCCGCACCGCGGCGGCCGCCGGCGACGTCGCCACCGCCGACGCCAAGTACCGCGAGGTCGAGAAGGCCGACCTGACCCTCGAGGTCGTCACCGAGCACGTGACGCTGCTGATCAAGCACGACCGCGCGGCCGACGCCGTCGGCGTCGCCAAGACCTACTACGAGGCCAAGCCGTCCGACTCGAACGGCTCGCTGGTCTACGCCAACGCGCTGATCGCCGCCAGCGACTTCACCACCGCCATCGAGATCGCCGGCGAGGTGGTCGACCTCCAGGGCACCAACCCGGCCGGCTTCGACGCCCGCGGCCGGGCGCTGGTCGGCGCCGGCCGCCCCGACGAGGGCCTCGAGGACCTGCGCAAGGCGGTCGAGCTGGCGCCCCAGGAGTTCGAGTACCAGCTGTCCTACGGCATCGGCCTCGAGAAGGCGGCCAAGGTCGACGAGGCGGCGCTGACCCTGCGCTCGGCCCTCAAGCTCAAGCCCGACGAGCCGCGCGCGCTGATGCACCTGGGCGTGGTCCGCCGCGCCCAGTTCGAGGTGAAGGAGGGCATCGGCTACCTGATGCAGGCGGTGCGGATCGACCCCAACTTCGCCGAGGCGTGGTTCAACCTGGCGATCGCCCAGAACGACATGGGCGACAACATCGAGGCCGAGAACAGCGCCGCCAAGGCCGCCGCGCTGGCGCCCCACGTCGGCACCTACGCCTACGTCTACGGCGAGATGCTGCGCATCAACAAGAAGATCGACGAGGCCAAGGCGGCCTACCAGAAGGCGCTCGACGGCACCCCGCCGCACCCCAAGGCCGCGGTCAAGCTCGCGCTGGTGCTGTACGACGCCGGCCAGTACGCCGAGGCCGAGGTGTTCCTGACCGACATGCTGGCCAAGGACCCGAAGAACGCCAGCCTCTACTACAACCTCGGCTGGGTCTACAGCGCCCAGAAGAAGTACAAGCTCGGCGTCGACGCGTTCGAGAAGTACCTGTCGCTCGCCCCCAAGGAGGACGGCGACCGCGGCAAGGCCACCGCCGAGATCAAGTCGCTCAAGAAGAAGGGCGGCATCCGTTAGACAGGGAGGTTTGTCGCCAAACCTCCCCTCGACCCCGGCAAAGCCGGGATCGAGCCTCCCCGCCAAGACGACTGTCCGCGTGGCCTCCCGGGCGCGGCGCGACGGTCGGGCGGGTCGCGCGGCGTGAACCAGATCGTGCAGCGCTGGCGACGAGCGTCACCGGAGGCGGCGCCGAAACCGGAGTCGGAACCGGGGCCGCTCAGCTCACGACGCCGTAGACGTTGCGCGCCTGGCGCTGCAGCTCGATGCTGTCGCGGATCTGCTCGAACAGCTGCCGCGAGGCCGGCAGGCCGATGATCTCGATGTGGGGCGTGGTGACGTCGGCGGTGAAGATCTCGATGTGGGCGATGCCGAGGATCCGATCGAGCAGGTTCTGCTTGTAGCGGACGTCGCGGCAGCGCCACAGCTCGAGGATGTCGATCTTCTTCGACAGCACGCCGCGCTCGGTCTCGATGTTCGTGCTGGTGACGCGGAAGCGGATCGACTTGCGGTACAGGTACAGCCCGAAGAAGTAGATCGCGCAGCACGTCAGCAGGACCAGGAACACCAGGAAGCGGTTCTTCGAGGTGGCGCCGATCCAGGAGAAGATCTTGTAGAAGAGCGCCGGCACGATCAGCGTCGCCAGCGCGCCGAAGAAGTAGTGGCCGAAGTAGGCCCGCCACGACGGCGCGCCGTCGTACAGCGTCTTGCGCTCCTTCGGCGCGTCGTGGTGCGACGCGGTCGCGGCCTGGAACGGGCCCGCGGGGGCCGGCGCCGGCGCGGGCGCAGGCGCGGGGGCCGGCGCGGCGGGCGCGGCGGCGGGCGGGACCGCGGCCGCCGGCCGAACTCCGGCGGGGGCCGCCGTGGGCGGCGCCGCGCTCACGAACGATCCGCAGAAGCGGCACTTGATGGCCTCCTCCTGGATCTCCTCGGCGCAGAACGGGCATTTCTTCATCGCGCGGCCATCCTATCACCGGCGGCGCGCGCGGCGGGCCTTCGCCCCCCGCACGCGACGGTTAGCCACTCATCGGCCGACGCGCCAACCGCAGCGGATGGCGCGACCTCGGCCCGTCGCTACATGCGGTAGCCGAGGCCACCCAGGAACTCGATCCGCGTGATCGAGTCGACCCCCATCGCCAGGTCGGCGTGGGGCGGGCTGTACGTGAACGCCACCGGCGTCACGACCAGCGACAGGTTGGCGTTGAACGCGTACTCGGCGGCCACCGCGGCGCGCACCGACAGCATGCTCAGCGCGCCGGTCGCCGCGCGGGCGCCGGTGGTGAAGGGGTTGCCCTCCTCGAGGCCGGTCAGGAACAGGCCGCCGATGTCGAACTCGCCGCGGACGCCGATCTTGGGCGCCACCTCGTAGGTCGCGCCGGCGTGAGCGCCGACGGTGATGAGCGACGACGTGCCCGAGGTGCTCATCGCGCCGTTCCACGGCACCGGCATGAAGCCGAACGCGGCGCCCAGGTCGAGCGTCAGCTTGTCGTTCAGCCCGAGCGGATAGCCCGCGGTCAGGCCCGCCGCCGACACGAAGGTCGAGAGGTCGCCCGCGGCGAAGCGCGCGCCGCCGCCGCGCGCGAACAGCGCGACCAGGTGCGGGCGCTTGGTGGCCGACGGCTCGCCGTCGTCACCGCCATCGCCGCCGTCGTCGATGTCGCCACCACCGCCCCCGCCGCCGCCGCCGGTGTCGCCGACGCGATCGCCGCCGGTGTCACCGCCGGTGCCGCCGGTGCCACCCGTGCCGCCGGTGCCCGTGCCGCCGGTCCCGCCGGTGCCGGTGCCGCCGGTCCCGCCGGTGCCCGTGCCGCCGGTCCCGCCGGTGCCGGTGCCGCCATCCCCCGTGCCGCCACCGCCACCGCCGGTGGTGCCGATGCCGTCGGGCGGGATGGTGCCGCCGGGCGGGCGGTTGCGGATGTCCTCCTGCTTCTTGACGCACTCGGTGAGCGCGGCGATGTGGCCCTCGATCTCCTTCTTCTGCGCCGCGGTCACGTCCTTGGCGACCGACAGGTAGCGCTTGTAGAAGAACTGGGCGTCCTTGCACTCGTCGAGCTGGCGGTAGGCCTGCGCGATGTTGAACAGGAACGCGGCGTCGGGCAGCTCCTCGTACGCGCGCTCGTACAGCGCGATCGCACGGCGGAAGCGGCCGAGGTCGTAGTTCTTCCGGCCGCGCATGTAGAACGCCTTGGCGCGCTCGGTCGGATCGTTGGTGGACGGCGGGACCAGCTCCGGGTCGTTGGGCTGGATCGTGTCGCTCTGCTGCGCCACCGCGTCGCCAGGGGCGACGACGGCAACGGCGAGGACGGTCGAGAGCAGGGCGACGAGGCGATAGGCGTGGGTCATGGTCGGGTTCCGGAAACGAGAGACGCGAGGCGCGCGAGACGCGGCTTACTTGTTCTTCTTGGGAGCGAACGGATCGATGGGGTTGTCGCCGAGGGGACCGCCGGTGCCGCCACCGCCACCACCGCCGCCGCCGGGCGGCTTGGTGCCGCCGCGCGACTTCTTGCTGAGCGCGATCTCGAGGTCGACGCGCGCGTTCAGGCGCACCTTGCGCTCCTCGTCCTTGTAGCCGGGCATCGACACGACGATCGTCGCGTCGCGATCGGCCTTGTCGACGTCGAACGTGAAGGGCGTCTTGCCGCGCGGCTCGGTCTCGTCACCGAACGTGATGAACGCGCCGGCCGGCTTCGAGGCGACGGTGATGCTGACCTTCTCGCCGGTGGTCGGCGCGCCGGTGCCCGGCCCTGGATCGGCCGTGCCGCCGGCGGTGCCCGGGCCGGGATCCGCGGTGCCGGCGGCGGTGCCCGGCCCCGGATCGGCGGTACCCGCGGCGGTGCCCGGCCCTGGATCCGCGGTGCCGGCGGCGGTGCCCGGCCCCGGATCGGCGGTGCCGGCGGCGGTGCCGGCCGCCGTCCCCGGACCTGCGGTGCCCGCGGCGGTGCCCGTCCCCGGATCGGCGGTGCCCGCGGCGGTCTGCGTGCCGGTGCCCGGATCCTCGTTGGACTTCTTGCCGCCACCGCTGGTGATGACGACGACGGCGATGGCGGCGGCGGCGACCGCCGCGCCGATCCCGATGAACAGGCCGATGGGCTTCTTGCCGCCGCTCGCGGGCGCTGCGCCGGCCGCGCCGCCGAGGGTCGTCGGCGTGGCGGTGGTGCCCGGCACCGGGGTCAGCGGGCTGGTCAGCGGCGACGGCGTCAGCCGCGACACCGGGGGCACCGGGTCGTTGGTCGGCTGGAGCGGCGTCTGCAGGAAGCCGGCGATGCCGCCGTGGGCCTCGACGTAGCCGACCGGATCGGCCATCGCCTTGGCCATCTCGTCCATCGTCGGGAAGCGCATCTCGGGGCGCTTCTCGAGCGCCTTGAGGATGACCTGCTCGACGTGCGGCGGGATGACGCCGCGGATCGTCGACGGCGGGGGCGGCGGCTGGGTCAGGTGCTGCACCAGCACCTCGCCGTAGCCGTCGCCGAAGAACGGCACGCGGCCGGCGATCATCTCGTAGAGCACGATGCCGAGCGCGTAGATGTCCGAGCGGTGATCGACGTTGCCGCGGCCCTCGCACTGCTCGGGGGACATGTACGCGGGCGTGCCCATCACCAGGCCGGTGCGGGTCCGGCGCGAGCCGGGCTGGTCGCCGGTGAGCTTGGCGATGCCGAAGTCGAGCAGCTTGACGAAGTCGTGCTCGCGGCCGCGGTGGATCAGGATGATGTTGTCGGGCTTGAGGTCGCGGTGGACGATGTTCGACTTGTGCGACGCCGACAGCGCGTCGGCGACCTGCAGCGCGATGCCGATCGCGCGCTCGGGCGACAGGGGCGCCTCGCGCTGGAGCAGCTGCGACAGGGTCAGCCCCGGCAGGAACTCCATGATGAAGTAGACGAGCCCCTCGCCCGAGGGGCCGGTCTGCAGCACGCCGTAGTCGATGATGTCGACGATGTTCGGGTGGCCGATGTCGTTGACCGCCTTGGCCTCGTTGAAGAAGCGGGTCACGACGTCGGTGTTGGACGCGAACTCGGCGTGGAGGACCTTGAGCGCGACCTTCTTCCCGATGTGCGGGTGCTCGGCCAGGTACACCGACCCCATGCCTCCCTCGCCAAGCTTCTGGCGAACGAGGTAGTTGCCGATGGTCAGGCCGATGATCGGATCAGCAGGGGGCGGCCCCCCGGGGTAATTCGGATCCATGTGTCCTCCCGCAGTCTCGAGTGTAACGCATCCAGCGGCCGGGCGGCGTACCGTCACCTCGGCAAACAGTGGCGACGGGTAAGACGCTGTGGCCCGGGGGCGGCTTGGGCGTCCGTCTTGCTGGTTTTTCGCGCCCGCGAGTGGTGCATGGTACATCTGGATCGATGCGCACGGCCGCGTTCGTGACATCCCTGCTGCTGTGGGGGCTGATCTCCGGGCCTGCGATGGCCGATAAGCCGTCGGAACTCCCCGAGATCAAGTCGCGTTCGGCGGTCGTGATCGACGCCGACACCGGAGCCGAGATCTTCGCCAAAGACGCGGACTCCGTCCGGGCCATCGCGTCGACGACGAAGATCTTCGTGGCGATGGCGGTGCGGAAGCACAAGATCGCCCTCGACGACTGGACCGAGATCACCCGCGACGACGCCCGCGCCGCGAAGGGCGGCTCGCGGACGCGGCTGGACGTGGGCCAGTCGTTCCGCAACCACGACCTGCTGCGGGCGATGCTGATCTCGTCCGACAACCGGGCGCCGACCGCGCTCGGGCGCGCCGCCGGGATGACCCGCGACCAGCTGATCGCGGCGATGAACGACGTGGCCAAGGACCTGGGCCTCAAGAAGACCAAGTTCACCGACTCGTCGGGCCTGCGCGGCAACGTCTCGACCGCCCGGGAGATGGCGCTGGCGCTGCGCGCGGCCCAGAAGGACCCCGTGCTGGCCGAGATCATGGGGACCACCTACTACGTCGTGAAGTCGCGCTCGGGCGCCAACAAGATCGCCTACGGCTCGACCAACCAGCCGATGGTCGCCGGCACGTACAAGGTCACCGGCGGCAAGACCGGGTTCACCCGCGCGGCGGGCTACTGCTTCATCACCGGCGCCGAGATCGACGGCCATCGCTACCTGCTGGCGTTCCTGGGCGCCGAGGCCAAGGCCACCCGGTTCGCCGACTTCGCGCGGACCGCCGCCTGGCTCGACGCCGGCGCGCCGGGCGCGCGGATCAAGCCCGCCCCGACCGCCGCCCGGGCCAAGGCCACGGGCGCGCGCCGTCGGGTCAAGGGCACCGCGACCCGCTAGCGGATCGCTCGCGCCGGCCACCCCACAGGCCGTTGGCCTGATGGCTGCATTGTGCCCGCGACAACGTGCCGGTCCTCCGCCCGACAACGCGTCGTCATACAGACACAACCATCGCGCCGCTGGCCGACATCGCCGTCGACCTGACCGCCAACCTGGCCGCAGCCGACCGCCACGAGCGGCTCGTCGACGCGATCCAGCGCTTCATCCCCGCCGACGCCGTGGCCATCCTCCGCGTCGACGGCGACGCGCTGGTGCCGGTCGCCGCGCGGGGGCTGGCGCCCGAGACCATGGCGCGCCGCTTCGTGGTCGCAGAACACCCGCGACTCGCGCAGATCCTGCGGGCGCCGGGGCCCACCCGCTTCACCGATCCCCGCGTGCCCGATCCCTTCGACGGGCTCTTGCTGGCGGATCCCGCGGGCTTGCGCCGCGTCCACGCCTGCATGGGCTGCCCGCTGTCGGTCGGCGGCGAGATCATCGGGGTGCTGACCCTGGACGACCTCACCCCGGAGGCCTTCGACGACCTGAGCGACGAGCCGGTCGCCACCGCGGCGGCGCTGGCCGCGGCCGGCCTGCGCACCAGCCAGCTCATCGACGCGCTCGAGGACGCCGCGACCCGGGCGGCGCGGGTCTCGACCGAGCTCCTGGCCGAGGTGCGCGCGCGCACCCGCGACGAGCTGCTCGGCACCTCGCCGTCGATCCGGGCCCTGCGGGAGGAGCTGGCGATGTCGGCCCGGGCCGACCTCTCGGTGCTGATCACCGGCGAGACCGGCGTCGGCAAGGAGGTGGTGGCGCGCGCGATCCACCGCAACGGGCTGCGCCGCGATCAGCCGCTCATCTACGTCAACTGCGCGGCGCTGCCCGAGTCGATCGCCGAGAGCGAGCTGTTCGGCCACGTGCGCGGCGCGTTCACCGGCGCCGTCGACAACCGCCCCGGCAAGTTCGAGGTCGCCGACCGCGGCACGCTGTTCCTCGACGAGATCGGCGAGCTGCCGCTGGGGCTGCAGGCCAAGCTCTTGCGCGCGGTGCAGTCGGGCGAGATCCAGCGGGTCGGCGCCGACCACCCGCTGCACGTCGACGTGCGCATCATCGCCGCGACCAACCGCGACCTGGTCGCCGAGGTCGCCGCCGGCCGGTTCCGCAGCGATCTGTTCCACCGCCTCAGCGTCTTGCGGATCGCGGTGCCGCCGCTGCGCGTGCGCGGCGACGACGTCGTCATGCTCGCCGGCCACTTCCTCGACGAGGCGCGGGCCCGGCTGGGCCTCGGGCGGGTCGGCCTGACGCCGACGGCGCGCGCCGCGCTGGGCAAGTACGAGTGGCCGGGCAACGTGCGCGAGCTCGAGCACACGATCCTGCGGGCGGCGCTGCGCGCGGCGGGGGCGAGCCGCGGCCAGCCGGTGACGATCGACGCGCCGCACCTGGCGCTGCCGTGCCGCGAGTCGCCGGCCCCGTGCGGCGACGAGCTCGGCGAGCTGTCGCTGGCCGACGCGGTGGACGAGTTCAAGCGCCGGCGGATCCTGCGGGCCGTGGCCGCCGCCGGCGGCAACTGGGCCGGCGCGGCGCGCTCGCTCGGCCTCGATCGTGGTAACCTGCACCGCACCGCGAGCCGGCTGGGGATCCTGCCCTCATGACGCGGTGCTCAGGAAACGCGCACCCGTTGCGCAGCGTTCGCGCCGATCGCAGCGGTTGCGCACCTGAGATCGGCATCACCTTTGCTCGTTGAGGAACCATGAACCGACGCTCCCTTACCCTTGCGATCGTGCTGACCGCCGCTGCCTGCGGTGGCTCCAAGTCTGACAACACCGGCGGCGGTACCGCCTCCGGCACCGCCGCGCCCGCGCCCGCACCGACGCCGCCGGCTGGTGGCGGCGATCCCACCGCGAAGGCCAAGGAGATCTTCTCCCAGCGCTGCGTGCCCTGCCACGGCACCGAGGGCAAGGGCGATGGCGTCGCGTCGAAGGGGCTGACCCCGCCGCCGCGGAACTTCAGCGACCCGGCGTGGCAGGCGTCGGTCACCGACGAGCACATCGAGAAGATCGTCCACTACGGCGGCGCGGCGGTCGGCAAGTCGCCGGCGATGCCCGCCAACCCCGACCTGTCGGATCCGGCGGTGCTCGCCGCGCTCCGCGCTCACGTCCGCAGCCTGGGCGGCAAGTAGCCGCGCACGTCCACCGCCGGCACGCCGGCATCACCTGGGCCCCGGCCCGCACTCTCGAAGGAGGCGCCATGCGTCTGCCCCTGTCTGGTCTCGGCTGGCTCACCGCCGGCCTCGTCGTCGCCGCCTGCAGCGGCGGCAAGCAATCCTCCGCCGGCGGCGGCTCGGGCCCGGCGCCGTCGGGCGGCGTGGTCGAGCTGATGAAGGCCCGCGGGCTCAGCGAGGCCGACGTCACCGCCGCGCTCAAGACCTACACCCCCACCGGCAAGTTCGACGAGTACCTGACGTTCGCGTCGGGCGGTCACTCGGGCCAGGTCGTCGTCATCGGCGTGCCGTCGATGCGCATCCTCAAGTACATCGCCGTGTTCACGCCCGAGCCGTGGCAGGGCTACGGCTTCGACGACCAGACCAAGGGGCTCCTGGCCTCGGACAGCCACGGCCGCAACCTGAGCTGGGCCGACACCCACCACCCGGCGCTGTCCGAGCAGGGCGGCGACTACGACGGCAAGTTCCTGTTCATCGGCGACAAGGCCAACGCCCGCGTCGCGGTGATCGACCTCGCCGACTTCACCACCAAGCAGATCGTGTCGTCCCAGCTGATCGGCTCGGATCACGGCGCGGCGTTCGTCACCCCGAACACCGACTACGTCATCGAGACCACCCAGTACCCGACCCCGTTCGGCGGTGGCTTCGCCGACCCCAAGACCGAGTACAAGACCAAGTACCGCGGCGCCGCGGTGTTCTGGAAGTTCGATCGCGCCAAGGGCCGCATCGACAAGGACGCGTCGTTCGCGGTCGAGTTCCCGCCGTACACCCAGGACCTCGCCGACGCCGGCAAGCTGGCCAGCGACGGCTACGCGTTCTTCAACTCGATCAACACCGAGCTGTCGTGGGGCGGGAACATGGAGGGCAACCCGCCGATGGAGTCGGGGAGCTCGCAGAACGACATGGACTACCTCCACGTCGTCAACTGGAAGAAGGCCGAGGAGCTGGTCAAGGCCGGCAAGACCGAGATGATCGGCGGCATGAGGGTGCTGCGGCTCGACGTCGCCGCGGCCGAGGGCGTGCTGACCTTCGTGCCCGAGCCCAAGAGCCCGCACGGCGTCGACGTCACCCCCGACGGCCAGGACATCGTCGTCGGCGGCAAGCTCGACACCCACGGCACCGTCTACTCGTTCGCCAAGATGAAGGCGCTGATCGACGCCAAGAAGTACGCCGGCAAGGACGACTTCGGCGTGCCGATCCTCGACTTCAAGGAGTCGATCCGCGGCCAGGTCGAGCTGGGCCTGGGCCCGCTGCACACGGTCTACGACAACCAGGGCTTCGCCTACACCTCGATGTTCCTCGAGACCGTCGTCGCCAAGTGGTCGCTCAAGGACCTGAAGGTCGTCGACAAGGTGTCGACCCACTACAACATCGGCCACCTCACCGCGGCCGAGGGCGACACCGTCAGCCCCGACGGCAAGTACCTCATCGCGATGAACAAGTGGGCGCTCGACCGGTTCAACAAGGTCGGCCCGCTCTTGCCGCAGAACTTCCAGCTGGTCGACCTGACCACGCCGAAGATGACGGTGCTGTACGACCTGCCGATCGGCCTGGGCGAGCCGCACTACGCGCAGATGATCAAGGCCGACAAGCTCGCGCCGGTCGACGTCTACAAGCCCGGCGAGGACGCGGTCACCAGCCAGCTGTCGCCCAACGCGACCGAGGGCGGCAAGGAGCGCATCGAGCGCCGGCCCGATGGCGTCCACGTCTACATGACCGCGATCCGCTCGCACTTCACGCCCGACGTGATCCGGGTCAAGGAGGGCGAGACCGTGCACGTGCACTTGACCAACCTCGAGCAGGCCTACGACGCGACCCACGGCTTCGCGATCAACTCGTACAACGTCAACGTGTCGATCGAGCCCGGCGAGGCCTCGGACATCACGTTCGTCGCGGATCGCGCCGGCGTGTTCCCGATGTACTGCACCGAGTTCTGCTCGGCGCTGCACCTCGAGATGGCCGGCTACCTGCTGGTCGAGCCCAAGTAGCGAGCCGCCAAGGAGCCCGCCGTGCGCGCCCTCACCCTCCCCGCCCTCGCGCTCGCCGCCGCCTGCGGCGGGCGCGCCGTCGCC
The DNA here is from genome assembly GCA_016794525.1 of Myxococcales bacterium. GTDB lineage: Bacteria > Myxococcota_A > Polyangia > Haliangiales > Haliangiaceae > UBA2376. The sequence continues at coordinate 18,006 of JAEUJY010000172.1, read as the reverse complement.
GACGACGCCGCCGGCGAGCTGCCCCGGCCGCCGCGCCCGGAGGCGTGCGCGCCCGTGGCCGAAGGCGAGGACCTCCAGGCGCGGCTCGACGCCGCCGGCGACGGCGACGCGCTGTGCCTGGCGCCGGGGCGGTACCCGGGGACGGTGGAGGTGCGCCACGCGGTGACGCTGTGGGGGCCGGCCGACGCGGTGATCGCGTCGACCGGCAGCGGCACGACCGTGCGGATCGTCGCGCCGCGGGCCCGGCTCTTGGGCCTGACCGTCGACGGCTCCGGCGGGCGGTACGACAAGCTCGACGGCGCGGTGCTGATCGCGGCCGACGAGGTCGAGGTCGCGGGGGTCACGATCGAGCACGCGGTCTACGGCCTGCTGGTCGAGAAGGCCCACCGGGTGACGCTGCACGCCAACCACATCCGCGGCAGCACCGACCCGTCGATCGGCCTGCGCGGCGACACGCTGCGGCTGTGGGAGACCTACGACTCCGAGGTGTCGGGCAACCTGATCGAGGACGGCCGCGACGTCGTCGTCTGGTACTCGCGCGGCAACCGCATCACCGACAACCGGATCATCCGCGGTCGCTACGGCACGCACTTCATGTACAGCGACGGCTCGGACGTCGAGCGCAACCAGTACGTCGACGGCACGGTCGGGGTGTTCGTGATGTACAGCCACGACATCCGGCTGATCGGCAACGTCGTCGCCAACGCCGCCGGTTCGGCCGGCATCGCGCTGGGCCTCAAGGACTCGGGCAACGTCACGATCACCGACAACCTGCTGGTCCACGATCAGGTCGGGATCTACCTCGACGCCACGCCCCAGGGCCCCAACCAGCGCGTCGTGATCGCGGGCAACCAGCTGCGGCTGTGCCGCGCGGCGCTGGTGTTCCACGCCAGCGGCCACGCCACCGACGTGACCGGCAACGACTTCATCGCCAACGACGCCCACAGCCGGGTCGACGGCGGCGGCGACGCGCTCGACGTGACCTGGGCCGGCAACTACTTCGACGACTACGCCGGCTACGACCTCGACGACGACGGCCGCGGCGACGTGCCCTACGAGCTGCGCTCGTGGACCCACACGCTGTTCGACCGCCACCCCAACCTCGAGTTCTTCACCGGCACGCCGGCGCTGGCGATGGCCGACGCGGCCAGCCGGCTCGACCCGCTGTTCGCGGCCAAGCCGGTGCTGATCGATCCCCACCCGCGCATGCAGCCGGCCGCCTCGGGCGCCGGCGGCCAGGAGGAGTGACGTGCAGCTCGTCCTCAAGCACGTCGGCAAGCGCTTCGGCGCGACCGCGGCGCTCACCGACGTCGACCTCACGATCGCGCGCGGCGCCAAGGTGGCGCTGCTCGGGCCCAACGGCTCGGGCAAGACCACGCTGACCCGGGCGCTGATGGGCCTGATCGCCGCCGACGGCGAGATCCTGATCGACGGCACGCCGCTGACCGACCGGCTGCAGATCGCCGGGCGGCTGGCCTACGTGCCGCAGATCGCGCCGCAGATGGCGGCCTCGGTCGACGAGATCGTCCGCGCGATCGGCGAGCTGCGCGGCTTCCCCCGCGCCGCGGTGGCGACGATCGCCGGCGACCTCGGCCTCGACCTCGCGCAGGTCGGGCGCCGCGCGATGCGGGCGCTGTCGGGCGGCATGCGGCAGAAGCTCTTGCTGGCGCTGGCGCTGGCCAGCCGGCCCGAGCTGCTGATCCTCGACGAGCCGACCGCCAGCCTCGACGCCACGGCGCGGGCCCGGTTCTTCGACCACTTCGCCCGGGTCGCGGCCGACGCGACGGTGATCCTGTGCTCGCACCGGCTCGACGAGCTGCGCGCGCTGGTCGACCACGTCGTCGTGCTGGCCGAGGGCCGCGTGGTCCACGACGGCCCGGCCGCGGCGTACCTGGCCGACCGGCTGGCGGCGGTGATCGAGCTGCGCTACCGCGGCCCCGATCCGCGCTGGCTGGCGGCGGCCGGCTTCGTCGCCGGCCACGGCGGCTGGTGGACCAAGGCGGTGGCCGCCGCCGAGAAGCTGGCGCTGGTGCCGGCGGCGCTGGCCGCGCTGGGCGCCGGCGTCGAGGACCTGGTGATCCGCGACAGCGATCGGCTCGAGCTCGGGGAGGTGGGCCATGCGTGAGCGCGCCCTGCCGTGGAGCGCGATCGGCGCGGCGCTGGCGGCGCTGCTCGCCGTCGGCGTGGTGGTGGTGGTGGTGCTCGGCGGCAGCCCGCGCGCTCCCGATCGCCCGGTGCCGGTGGTGTGGAACCGCGAGAGCTGCGCCCATTGCCGGATGGCGATCGGCGATCCCAGCTACGCCGCGCAGCTGGTCACCACCGACGGCGCCGTCGCCAACTTCGACGACGTCGGCTGCCTGCTGCGCTACCTCGACGAGCACCACCCGCGGGTGCACCGGCTGTGGTTCCACCACCCCAGCGCCGATCGCTGGCTGGGCGCCGACGAGGTCGGCTTCGCCCAGGGCGCGATGACGCCGATGGGCTGGGGGCTGACCGCCGCCGAGCGCCGCCCCGGCCTGCTCGATCTCGCCGGCGCCCGCGCGGTGGTCGCCACCCGCGACGGCGGCCCGGCCCAACCCGGAGCGATGCCATGACGTTCGGACGACAGGTGCTGGCCGCCGCGCGGCTCGATCTCGCCGAGGTACGCCGCTCGCGCTGGCTGTGGTTCTGCGGCGCCGCCTACCTGATCCTCGCGGTGGTGTTCGTGCTGGTCGGGCTGCGCGAGTCGACGGTGATGGGCTTCACCGGCATGGGCCGGGTGCTGATGTCCCTGTGCAACGCGCTGCTCTTGATCCTGCCGCTGCTCGCGTTGACCGCGGTGGCGTCGGTGATCGGCCGGGCCCGCGACGACGGCTCGCTCGAGCTGCTGTTCAGCCAGCCGCTGTCGCGCAGCGCGTGGTTCGTCGGCGTGTCGGCGACCCGCTACGCGGTGCTGGTGCTGCCGCTGGTGGCGCTGATGGTGGGCCTGGCGCTGTACGGCCAGCTCGCGATGGGCCAGCGGGTGCCGTGGGCGTTCGTCGTGCGCGCGCTGGCGGTCAGCGCGTCGCTGCTCGCCGCGTTCGCCGGCATCGGCCTGGCGATCTCGACGGTCGTGCGCAACCCGGCGCGGGTGACCACCTACGTCGTGCTGGCGTGGGCGCTGGGCGTGGCGCTGCTCGACTTCGGGCTGATCGGCGTGCTCCTGCGCTGGCGGGTCGACGCCCGCGCGGTGTTCACGCTGGCGGCGATGAACCCGGTGCAGGACGCGCGGATGGCGCTGCTGTCGGGGCTCGAGCCCGAGCTGTCCAACCTGGGCCCGGTGGGCTTCTACCTGGCCAACAAGGTCGGCGCCTCGACGTTGTACGCGCTGGGCGTCGCGTGGCCGGCGGTGGTCGGCGCCGGCGCCTGGCTGTTCGCGTTCGTGCGGTTCCGCACGAGCGACCTGGTGTGAACGGCGCCTGGCGCCGAGGAGTCTCCCATGCGGTCTGCTCTCGAGAAGTTCTACGAGTTCCTCGATCGCCCGCTGTACCTGTCGTCGCGGCTGGTGCTGGCGCTCTTGGTGATCCCGCTGGTGATCGGCGCGTCGCGACCGCTGTGGCGGATCTCGATGAAGGCGCCGCAGTACCCGCAGGGCCTGTACATGGACGTCTACACGTACAAGGTCGACGGCGGCCACAAGGGGCAGGACATCAAGGAGATCAACACGCTCAACCACTACATCGGCATGCACAAGATCGATCGCGCCGAGCTCAAGGACCTCGACTGGATCCCGTTCGCGCTCGGCTTGCTGGTCGTGCTGACGCTGCGGTGCGCGGCGATCGGCAACGTCCGGGCGTTGCTCGATCTGGTGGTCATCACCGGATATGTGTCGGCGTTCGCGTTCGGGCGGTTCGTCTACAAGCTGTACGTGTTCGGGCACGAGCTCGACCCGGAGGCGCCGCTGAAGATCAAGCCGTTCACGCCGGCGATCTTCGGCTCGAAGCAGATCGCCAACTTCACGACGAGCAGCTACCCGCAGAGCGGGACGATCTGGATCGGCGTCTTCGCCACCGGCGTGATGGGGATCGCCGCGTGGCACCTGGTCGCCGGCCGCATCGCCGCGAACCGCGCCGCGAAGGCCGCGAAGGCCGCGCCGACGGTGGCCGAGAGCCCGGCGGCGGCGTAGCGGGGGCCGACAACGGCTCCGGTTCCGGTTCCGGCTCCGGTTCCGACGCCGGCTCCGGTTCCGACTCCGGTTCCGGCTCCGACTCCGACTCCGGTTCCGACTCCGGTTCCGACTCCGGCTCCGGCTCCGGCTCCGGCTCCGGTTCCGGCTCCGGCTCCGGCTCCGACTCCGGTTCCGGCTCCGGATCCGGATCCGGATCCGGATCCCGATCCCGTCCCCGATCCCGATCCCGATCCCGTCCCCGTCCCCGTCCCCGATCCCCGATCTCCGTCCCAGCCCCCGCTCCCCCGCTCCCCCGCTCCCCGCCCTACTGCGGCGGCAGCAGCACGGTGTCGATCACGTGGACGACGCCGTTCGACGCGCGGACCGAGGCGAGGATCTTGGCGTCGTTGACCATGATCTGACCGTCGACGACCTTGATCGCGACCTTCTTGCCGTTGGACATGCCGAGCGTCATGCCGTCCTTGAGGTCCTTGGCCTCCCAGACCGACGTCGTCGCGTGGTACTTGAGGATCTCCTTCAGGTCGGCCTGCTTCTCGGGCTTGACCAGCGCGTCGACGGTGCCGGCGGGCAGCTTGGCGAAGGCGGCGTCGGTGGGCGCGAACACGGTCAGCGGACCGGGGTTGGCGATGGCGGTGACGTAGTCGGCGGCGCGCAGCGCGGCGACCAGCGTGGTGTGGTCCTTCGAGCTCACGGCGATCGAGACGATGTTGTTGGGATCGAGCGGCGGCGGCGCGCTGGGCTTGGCCTCGACGGGCTGGGCCGCGGTGGTAGGCGCGGGCTGCGCCTGGGGCTTGTCGGACTTCTTGCACGCGGCGGCGACGCCGACCGCGAGGATGATGGGGACCAGCTTGTTCATGGGTTCCTCCTCGGGCGCCGTCGACGGCACCGCGCGACGCTGGTGCACCGGCCGTACCAGCCCCAGGCCGCGCCAGGCGCCGCTGGCGGGGCCGCGTCGTCGTCGTCACGACGCCCGGTGGTGCCGATGACAGCGGCGCGGTGTTACCCTTGGCGCGTGTGGAGCCGCCGCGATCTGCTGCGCGCCGCCGGCGTCGGCGTCGCGGCATCGATCGTCGGGGACCTCGGCTGCCGCACCCCGACGCCGCCGGCGGCGCCGGTGCGTGAGGTCGATCCCGCGCTGCGGCCGGCGCTGCGCGACGCGCTGGCGGTGCTGGCCACCCGGCTGACCGAGCCGGTCGTGTTCGCGCGGCTGCGGCGCCGGATCCGCGCGGCGGTCGACCTGCTCGAGCGCGACGTCGCCGACGACACCGTCGCGCTGGTGGTGCTGGCCGGGCGCGGCGCCGACGGCCAGTGGCGCGAGCACGCGATCGACCGCGTCGAGCCGGCCCTGGTGCAGGCGGCGGCGCGCACGCTGATCGCCACCGCGCCCGCCGGGCCCGGCGCGGCGGTGGTGCCCGGCCCGATCGCCGACCTCGCCCCGCCGGTCGACCGCGATCCCGCGACGCTCGCGTTGACCGACTGGCGCGATCGGCTCGACGAGCTAGCGACCCGGGCCGCCAGCGGCGGCAACAGCCGCGTCGTCTACCGCGCGGTCTACGCGATCACCGACGACGAGACCCGCTGGGTGGTGTCGGCCGCCGGCGACCACCGCGAGCGGCGCGTGCGCTCGCGCATCGGCGCGGTGGCGGTCGCGTGGCACGGCAGCGCGCCGATCGCCGGCGCGGTCGAGGTGGCCGGCGCGTTCGGCCCCGACACGGCGCGGCTGACCACCGCGGCGCTGACCGCGATCAACCAGGAGGCGCTCGCGCTGACCACGCCGGGCGCGTTCGCCGCGCAGCCCGACGCGACGGTCGTGCTGGCGCCGGCGGTGGCCGCGACGCTGATCGCGCGGGTCGGCGCGGTGGCCGACGGCCCGGTGGCGATCGTCGACGATCCTGGCGAGCTGGCCGACGGCGCCGGCTACGGCTCGTTCGCGGTCGACGATCTGGGGCGCCCGACCGCCGGTCAGCGCGCCGGCTGGTTGCGCCGCGATCGCGACGGCCGCACCGTCGCGGCGTTCGCCAACCTGGTCGTCGCCCCCGGGACCGTCGCCGACCTGACCGCCGCCACCGGCGCCGAGGCGTTCCTGGTCGACGGCGTCGCCGACGTCGGCGGCCGCGGCGATCAGCTCGCGCTGCGGGCGACCCGGGTGCGCCGCCTCGAGCGCGGTCGCCTCACCGGCCACGCGTGGCGCGACGTCGAGCTGCGCGGGTCGGCGCGCGGCCTGCTCGCGGCCACCACCGCCGTCGGGGTCGCGACGGTGACGGTGGCGCACGGCGACGACGACGTGCCGCAGGCGATCGTGACGCCGGGCCTGGTCACCCGGGCCGCGCTGGTGCCATCGCGAGGCGCCGCGTGACGGTCGCCGCCGATCGCGCCGCGGTGCTCGACGCGCTGCGGGCCCGCCGCGATCTCGCCGACTGGTCGGTGCGGGTCGTGACCGCCCAGCGCGCGTGGCGCCGGCTGGGCGAGCTCGCCGGCCGCGGCACCGCGACCGGGGCGACGCTGACCGTCACGCTGCACCGCGACGCACCGGCCGGTCGCGGCACGGCGAGCTTCACGGTGGCCGCCGGCGCCGACGCGCGCCCGCTGCTGGCGATGGCGGTGGCGCGGGCCGACGCCGCGCTGGGGCCGTCGTGGGCGAGCCCGGCGCCCGCCGCGCCGGCGCGCGTCGACACCAGCGATCCCGACGTGGCCGCCGATCCGGCCGGCGCGGTCGACGCGCTGCTCGCCGCGCTGCCCGCCGCCGAGCTGGCCACCGCCGACGTGACCGCCGAGGTCGCGGACGTCGAGCTGGTGACCCGCCGCGCGCAGCGCGCCGCCTGGCGCGAGACCGCGGTCACCGCGCGCGCGACGCTGCGCGGCGCCGCCAGCGCGGCGATCGACGCCCGCGCCCGCCGGGCGGCCGACCTCGATCTCGCCGGCGCGCTGACCCGCGCGCGCGCGACGCCGACCGCCGCGCCGCTGCCGCCCGGCCGCTACCCGGTGGTGCTGACCGCCGCCGCGCTGCTGCACGGCGACCGCGGCCTGCTCGCGGCGTTCGTCGCCCAGGCCGATCCGCGGCTCGAGCGCCAGGGCCTGGTCCGCTACCGGCCCGGGCAGGCGATCGGCGCCGCCGCGACCCTGACGCTCACCAGCGATGGCACGTTGCCGTTCGGCTGGTACTCGGCGCCGCTGGGCGCGCGCGGCGAGGCGGTGCGGCGCTTCCCGCTGGTGAACCGCGGCGTCGCCGTCGGGCTCGGCCTCGACGATCGCGAGGCCGCGCTGCGCGGCGAGCTGCCCAACGGCGGCGTCCGCGGCCTGGTGGTCCCGCCCGGCGACGCCGACGACGACCAGCTGCGCGCCGACGGGGCGCTGGTGATCGACGCGCTCGACTGGCTCGAGGTCGAGCCCACCACCGGCTGGTTCCGCGCCGGCTTCGGCGGCGGCACGCTGCGCGGCGACGCCATCGATCTGCTCGGCCGCGCCCGCACCAGCCGCAGCGTCTGGAGCACGCCGACCTACCGCGGCCCCGCCCTGTGGCACCTCGGCCCGGTCGCCGTGGATTGAGTCGCCGTGGATTGATCCGCGGCCGTGGCCTGCGCCGCAGCCGCCGTGCTAAGAGATCCGCCACGCGAGAGTGGCGGAATTGGTAGACGCACTAGTTTTAGGTACTAGCGGGCATCACCCGTAGGGGTTCGAGTCCCCTCTCTCGCACGTCTTCCTCGCTGCACCGGCTCACGGGGCCGGGACGGCGACGTCGCCGGCGGTGCCCCACTGCTGGCTGCGCAGGCCGCCGGTGTTGGTGCGGATGTACCACCAGCCGTTGCTCGGGTTCCAGGTGGCCATGTCGGTGTCGCCGTCGCCGTCGTAGTCGGCGGGCACCGGGCGCTCGCCGGTGACGCCCCACCAGGTCGCGGTGACCGTGCCGCCGATGAACGGCAGCACGCGGAAGTTGCCGGTCGACGGCTCGTAGACCGCGAGCTCCTGCTTGCCGCCCAGCGTGTAGTCGCCGACCACCGGCACGTCGTCGGCGAAGGCGCGGCCGACCGTCGGGAACGACCAGCCGCCGGTGCCGAACAGCGAGGTGATCCAGAACGCGCCGGTCGACGGCTCGTAGATCGCCAGGTCGGGCTTGCTGTCGCCGATGAAGTCGCCGACCGCCGGGATGCCGCCGGGGATCGCGAACGAGTAGAACGTGCGCTGCTCGAGCGCGGTGTCGCCGAACACCGTGAGCTGGCCGTTGGCGCGGAACAGCGCGAAGTCGTCCTCGCCGTCGCCGTCGTAGTCGGCGACCAGCGGGCGGTCGGTGGCGATGCCCTGGGTGAAGGTGCGGATCGTGCCGTTGGCCGAGTTCTTCACCCACCAGGTGGCGTCGGCGGTGCGGCGGATCGCCAGGTCGGTCAGGCCGTCGCCGTCGTAGTCGGCCGGCACCGGGATGTCGTTGGCCACGCCGCCCCACGGGAACGGGGCCAGCTCACCGCCGAGCACGTACCACCTGGCGTCGCTCGATCGGTACACCGCGACGTTGGCGGCGGGCGCGTGGTCGTAGGCGACGAACTCGGTCGGCGCCGGCCCGGCGAGGAAGATGCCGTTGGCGCCGATCGACTGCAGGAACTGCGGCGCGTCGAGGCCGCGCGCGATCCACGCCGCGCCGAACTGATCGAAGGTCGGGTTGGTCCAGCCCAGGTCGAGCTCGCGATCGAAGATCTGGAAGATCTCGACGTCGCGCTTGGCCAGCTGATCGAACGGCTCGTTGGGATCGTCGAGCAGATCGAACAGCGCGCCGGCCACCGGCCGCTCGAGCGACTTGGGCGGCAGGTTGGTCGGCGGGCACGCCGGGTTCTCGAGGGTGCCGGCCGGGATGCTCCCGGTGACCGGCGTGCCGACCAGCGCGCCGGTCGCGCGCTGCACCGCCTGCGGCAGGTAGCTGGCGAAGCCCTCCATCCACGCCAGGCCGGGGCCGCGCACGTCGACGCCCGCGGTGGTCGCGGCGCAGCCATCGTGGATCGAGGCGATGCCGTAGAAGCTGCCGATCGACTCCTCGAGGTAGTGCGTGTACTCGTGGACCACGGTGAAGTCGTCCATCGCGAAGGTCGGATCGAGCCGCACCGCGTGCAGGATCGGGTCGTAGTACGTGTTGAGGCTGTTGAAGTGCACGTCGACCCGGTTGATCAGGTCGGTCTCGCGCGGATCGCGACGGCCCTGCGCGTAGTCGCGCGCCCACTTGATCGCGTCGGCGATGTTGAAGTGGTTGTTGGCCCACGCGTCGGGGAACGTGAACGTGAAGTCGAGGAAGTCGCCGGCGGTGGCGGTGGTGCGCTGGATCTCGGTGCCGGGCCGGCCGGGCTCGCGGTAGAACGGGACCAGCAGGTCCTGGGTCATGACCTGGGCCGCGTCGTTGGTGGCGAACACCCGCAGCGCGGTCTTGGTGCCGACGCCGACGAAGCCGATCGGCGCGTCGAGGCCGCCGTTGCCGTCGGTGGCGGTGGTGAGATCGTTGCTCCAGAACACCGCGCCGGGGCGCAGCCGCCACACCTCGACCTTGGCGTTGCGGATCGGCTTGGCCGAGCCGTCGGCGTCGGTGTAGCGGAGCACGCCGCGGATGGTCTCGGCGTGGGCCGCGGCGGCGGTGGTGGCCAGCGCGAGCGTGGCCAGGGTGGTGAGACGGAGGGTGCGTGACATCGGTCGCTCCTGGGACAAGGCGCACGCGCGCCCGCACGGCGCGCTCGGCCGGCCGCCGCGATCGCGGCCCGCTGTGCGCCGGCCCAACGCGCCACCTCCGACTTCTTCCCACGCCGCGCGCTGCACGATTACACCCCGCGGTCCGGTTCGCCGTTGCCGGCCCCGGCGGCGGCCCCAGCTTGATCCCTCGATGAGCTATCGCAACGATCACGCCGCCGCGGTCGCCCGGGCCGCGGCCCTGGAGCGCGACCTCCGCCGGGCCCGCGACCAGGCCGCCGCCGCCGAGCGCCGCGCCGCCGCCGCCGAGCGCCGCGCGCGGCAGCAGGCCCCGACCGGGCCGGCGCTGCCCGCGCCCGCCGCGCCCGCCGACGATCCGGTCGGCTTCACCGTCGCGGTCTTGCTGGCGGTGCTGCTGCTGTCGATCGCCGTCGCCACGCTGATCGGCGGCGCGGCGCGCTAAGGTGACGCCGTGACCTACCGCGACGACCACGAGGCGGCGCTGCGACGGGCCGAGGCCCTCGAGGTCGAGCTCGCGGCCGCCCGCGCCGACGCGGCGACCGCGCGCCAGGCGCTCGACGCGAGCGAGGCCGAGCGGGCCCGCCTCGCCGACGCGCTGACGCGCGCGCCCGCCGAGGCCGACGCGCCACGCCCGCCCCGCCCCATCGCCGATCCGGACGAGGCGCCGCCGCCGCGGCCGATGACGCGCCTCGACCTGATCGCGCAGCTCATGGCGGCCGCGCTCCTGGCCGCGGCCCTGGTCGTGGTCATCGCCATGCTCGCGCTGTGACGCGGATGCCGGCCTTCCCCGCCGGCCGGACGTCCTCGCCGGGGCCGATGGCGTAGGCTTCGGCCATGTACTTCAGCATGCTCGACCTGCAGCCCGATCCGGCGATGGCGGCGCAGGCGCAGGCGCTCGCCGCGTCGGTCGAGATCGCCGACCTCGCCGCGCTCGCGCGGCGGCTCGACGAGCTGGCCGCGCAGCCGCCGGACGAGGCCGCGCTCGCGTCGCTGACGCGCGCGCTCGGCAGCTGGCTCGGCGAGCACCTGCGCGCCCGGGTCGGCGGCGCGTGGGGCGTCGGCCGCTTGTTCGGCGAGGACGTGCCCGGCGGGCTGCTCCTCGGCGCGCGCGCGATCAAGGTCTGGCCCTGGCACGAGGTCCGCGATCGGATCGCCGGCCGCGCGACGCTGTCGCTCGACGCGCGGGTCGCCCGCCTGTGCGAGCGCGCGGCGCGCGACGACGACGACGACGACGACGACGACGACGACGGCACCGACGAGGCGCCGCGCCGCTATCCGCTGCTGGCCGGCGAAGGCTACTTCGACGCCGGCGTCACCCGCGACGGCCGGCAGGCCCTGATGGCGGCGTTCTACCCGGCGACGTTCGCGATCTTCTTCGCGCCCGACGGCGCGTTCATCGAGTGCGTCGAGCGCGCCAACGCGACGCCGGCCCCCGACGCGGCGGCGCTCGCGGCGTGGCAGCGCGAGCTCGGCTTCACGCCGCAGCCGATCCGCGTCCAGAAGTTCTACGTCGCGCAGCTGGGCGTCGGCATCGAGGACCTCGCCTCGCACGACGTCGACTTCCTCGAGGATCCCGACAGCGAGCCCGAGGACGAGCACGCCGCGCGGTTCGCGTCGATCCGGGCGTGGGTCGACCGCGGCTGCTTCGTCCTGTACTGGGGCAACGACCTCTGGCTCGACGGCACGGGCCACGTCACCTCGTCGTAGCCCTGCCGCCGCCGCCCCGCCGGTCGGGCTACTCGTCGGCGACGCCGTCGAGCTTCACCGCGTAGGTCGCGCCCGGGCCGAACAGCTGGCTCCACCGCGGGTCGTCGCCGCGCGCCAGCGCCCGGAACGCGTCGTCGCCCAGCGCGATCGCGTGGCGGATGTCGTCGAAGGCGATCGCCTTGGTCGGCGGCGCGACCTGCAGGAACCCGTCGGGGCCCTGGGTCACCAGCCGGAACGCCTCGAGGTCGATGGTGTCGAAGCTCAGGACCGGCGTCATCGTCATGCCCGAGGTCGAGCCGTAGATGTCGAGCCCGACCTTGACCAGCGAGGTGTACGAGCCGGTCACCGCGGCGTCGGCCTTCTGGAAGTCGCGCCAGGTGATCGTCGTCAGCACGGCGCCGCTGATGTACTTGGCGGCGCAGGTGCGCTCGGGCAGCCGGGCCTTGGCCAGGCGCTCGAGGTCGATGCAGTCCGAGGTGCTCTCGAACACCGCCTGGGTGTCCTCGAACGACAGCTGGTAGACCGCGTCGGCGCTGACCTGGCTGCCGCCGACGATGAACTGCAGGCCGCCGCGGACGCTGCCGCGGACCGTCTGGTCCTTGCGCTGCGCCTTGGGGAAGATCTTCACGACGCACGCCGGCGTGCGCAGGCGGAAGTCGGGCAGCCGCGCGTCCTCGTAGTCGGCGGCGCTGGTCGACGCGCAGGTCTTGCCCGGGCGCGCCTTGACCACGTAGACGCTGCCCAGCGCCAGCTCGGGGCCCTGGGCCAGGGACGAGAAGTTCGACGGCACCGCCCGGCCCTGGACGAAGTCGACCAGCACGTCGGCGAGGTTCTCGCCGCGCAGCGTGTCGCCCCACGACGGCGGCGTCGCCGCGGTCGGCCCCACCACCGGGCCGGTCGCGCCGTGCTGATCGGGGCGCGCCACCCCCGGTGGCGCCGAGCCACACGCCGCCACCGCCAGGGCCAACAACCAGCAGGGACTGCGAGACATGGCGTACGCTCCTCGCGAGAGGCCGCTCGGGCTCTCGCGAACAGGCTGGGGCCGCGCGCCGCCGGTGCAACCGCGGTCGCCTGCGGCGCTTCGCCTCACCCTCCGGGAACGCCGCGCTGGCCGGCCTGCACGCGCTGGCCGGGTGAGCCGGACGCATCATCGGTCGGCGTCGGGCCCCTCGGTCGACTGGATCGGGGGCTGCATCGGCACGAGCGCGGTGCAGGTGAAGCCGGCGCCGCGCCGGCGGCACCCCCACGCGCCGCGCGGCGCCCGGCGGCGACACTCGAACCGGATCTCGGGTGGGCTGGTGACCATCGGCGTGCCGTTCCCGATCTCCAGCCGGTAGCAGCGCGTCCCGGCGGCGCACGTCCGTCCGCCGCACGACGTCGCGTCGGGCGGCGTGGTCGCGGTGGCCGACGTCGCGTCGGCGCTCACCACCGCATCGAGCGCCCCAGCGTCGACCACGCCCGCGAGCGTCCCGGCGTCGACCGCCGTCGCCGCCGCCGCCGCCGCGGCGCCCGCAGGTCCCGCGGCCACGACCGGGGCCGTGCTCGACGACGATCCGCGGCCCGCCGGCGGCGACGCCTCGTCGTGGCATCCACCCAGCCCCACCAGCGCGACCGCCACCAGCGCGGCCAGCGCGCCGCGCCGCCGCGCGCCGGCCCGCCCCGACCGCGCGCACCCCGACGATCGCGCCCGTGACGCACGTCGCTCCACGTCTGCCTCCATGCGGAGTCGGACGCGCGAGCGTGGGGATCGGTCTACCCGCCGCCGCCTCGCGTTCGCCGCGGCGATCAGCCGGCGCCGTCGGAGACGGCCTTGGCGTCCTTGGCCACGAACACGCTCTTGGCGTAGTCGCGGTTCATCAGCGCGATGTAGTCCTTGCTGATGCCCTTGGGGCAGGCCGCCTCGCACTCGTAGTGGTTCGAGCAGTTGCCGAAGCCGGCGGCGTCCATCGCGGTGACCATCGCCTTCACCCGGCGCAGCCGCTCGGGCTGGCCCTGCGGCAGGTGCGCGAGGTGCGCGACCTTGGCGGCGGTGAACAGCATCGCCGAGCTGTTGGGGCACGCGGCGACGCAGGCGCCGCAGCCGATGCACGCCGCGGCGTCGAACGCGCGGTCGGCCTGCTCCTTGGGGATCGGCACCGCGTTGGCGTCGGGCGCCGAGCCGACGTTGGCGGTCACGTAGCCGCCGGCGGCGACGATGTCGTCGAACGCCTTGCGGTCGACGCACAGGTCGCGCACGACCGGGAACGCGCCGGCGCGGAACGGCTCGATGTAGATCTCGTCGCCGTTCTTGAACCGCCGCATGTGCAGCTGGCAGGTGGTGGTGCCGGCGTCGGGGCCGTGGGGCCGACCGTTGATCACCAGCGAGCACATGCCGCAGATGCCCTCGCGGCAGTCGCTGTCGAACGCGACCGGCTCCTCGCCCTTCTCCTGCAGCTGCTCGTTGAGCACGTCGAGCATCTCGAGGAACGACGCGTGCTCGCTGATGCCCTTGACCTGGTAGGTCTTCATCGCGCCGGCGGCGGTGCCCTTGGCTTGCCGCCAGATGTGGAGGGTCAGGTTCATGTCGCTCATTTACTTGTAGCTCCGGGTGGCGAGCTTGACGGTCTCGAAGGTGAGCGGCTCGACGTGGCGCACCGGCTTCTTGGCCTCGCCCTGGTACTCCCAGGCGGCGACGTGGCAGAACCGCTCGTCGTCGCGCTTGGCCTCGCCGCCCTCCTGGTACTCGGTGCGGAAGTGGCCGCCGCACGACTCCTCGCGCTCGAGGGCGTCCTGGCACATCAGCTCGGCGAACTCGAGGAAGTCGGCCACGCGGCCGGCCTTCTCGAGCGACTGGTTGAAGGTCTCGCGCTCGCCGAGCACCTTGACGTCCTGCCAGAACTCCTCGCGCAGCGCCGGGATGGCCTTGAGCGCCTCGGTCAGGCCCTCCTTGGTCCGGGCCATGCCGCACTTCTCCCACATGATGTGGCCGAGCGCCTTGTGGAACGAGTCGACGGTGCGCTTGCCCTTGGCGCCGATGCTCATCAGCTTGTCGATGCGGCCCTTGACGTCGGCCTCGACCCGCTTGAACTCGGGGTGGTCGGTGCCGACCTTGCCGGTCGCCGCGTTGATGCCGGCGAGGTAGTGGCCGAGCGTGTACGAGATGATGAAGTAGCCGTCGGCCAGGCCCTGCATCAGCGCCGAGGCGCCGAGGCGGTTGGCGCCGTGGTCGGAGAAGTTGGCCTCGCCGAGCACGAACATGCCGGGGATCGTCGACTGCAGGTGGTAGTCGACCCACAGGCCGCCCATCGTGTAGTGGACGGCGGGGTAGATCCGCATCGGCTGCTGGTACGGGTTCTCGCCCGTGATCCGGGCGTACATGTCGAACAGGTTGCCGTACTTCTCGGCGATCTTGGCCTGGCTGTCGCGCTTGATGGCGTCGCGGAAGTCCAGGTAGACGCCGCGGCCGCCGGGGCCGACGCCGCGCCCGTCGTCGCACGCCTCCTTGGCGGCGCGGCTGGCGATGTCGCGCGGCGACAGGTTGCCGTACGACGGGTACTTGCGCTCGAGGTAGTAGTCGCGGTCCTCGTCGGGGATCGAGCCCGGATCCTTGGACGCCTTGGCGACGTCCTCGGCCTTCTTGGGCACCCACACCCGGCCGTCGTTGCGCAGCGACTCGGACATCAGCGTCAGCTTCGACTGGTAGTCGCCGCTGACCGGGATGCAGGTCGGGTGGATCTGCGTGTAGCAGGGGTTGCCGAACGCCGCGCCGCGCTTGTACGCGCGGTAGGTCGCGGTGACGTTCGAGCCCATCGCGTTGGTCGACAGGTAGAAGACGTTGCCGTAGCCGCCGGTGGCGAGGATGACGGCGTGGGCCGAGTGCGACTCGATCTTGCCGGTCACGAGGTCGCGCACGACGATGCCGGCGGCGCGGCCGTCGACGGTGACGACGTCGAGCATCTCGGTGCGGTTGAACATCGTCACCTTGCCCGCCGCGATCTGCCGCGCGAGGGCCTGGTACACGCCGATCAAGAGCTGCTGGCCGGTCTGGCCGCGGGCGTAGAACGTGCGCGACACCTGGGCGCCGCCGAACGAGCGGTTGGCCAGCGTGCCGCCGTACTCGCGCGCGAACGGCACGCCCTGGGCGGTGCACTGGTCGATGATGTCGACCGACACCTCGGCGAGGCGGTGGACGTTGGCCTCGCGGGCGCGGAAGTCGCCGCCCTTGACGGTGTCGTAGAACAGGCGGTGGATGCTGTCGCCGTCGTTCTGGTAGTTCTTGGCGGCGTTGATGCCGCCCTGCGCGGCGATCGAGTGGGCGCGCCGCGGCGTGTCCTGGAAGCAGAAGCAGGCGACGTTGTAGCCGAGCTCGGCGAGCGTCGCGGCGGCGGCGCCGCCGGCCAGGCCGCTGCCGACGACGATGACGCTGTACTTGCGCTTGTTGGCCGGGTTGACGAGCTTGAGCTCGAACTTCGCCCGGTTCCACTTCTCGGCGATCGGGCCGCTGGGGATTCTGGCGTCGAGGTTCATGGCGGCGGCCTTACAGCTTGATGAGGTTGAACGCGACGCCGAGCGGCGGCGCGAGGTATCCGGCGATCAGGATGAGCGCGAGCGCCGGGCCCGCGTTCTTGGTGAGGACCGCGTACTTCGGGTGGTTGAGGCCGAGCGACTGCAGCCAGCTGCCGGCGCCGTGCGCCAGGTGCAGGCACAGCAGCGTCACCGCCACCAGGTACGAGATCAGGATGCCGGTGTTCTTGAAGCCCAGGACGAACATCGAGTAGGCGTCGTAGCGGCCCTTGTCGTCGAGGTGGTGGAAGTAGTCGGGCTGGATCCAGCCGAGCGTGAAGTGCATCAGGTGGTAGACGATGAACGCCAGCACGACGAGGCCGGTCAGCGCCATCGTCCGCGCGTAGAAGGTCGTGCGGGTGTAGCGCTGCACGACGTACTTCTGCGGCCGCGCGGCCGCGTTGGCGCGGGCCAGCGAGATGCCGGTGATCATGTGGACCACGAAGATCGTGAGCAGGCCGCCGCGGGCGATCCACTTGAGGCCGCCCAGGCCCTGCAGGAAGTGCGCGTACGCGTTGTAGTGGTCTCGCCCGCTGAACATGCCGAGGTGGCCGATCATGTGGACGATCGCGAACAGGACGAGCCCGAGCCCGGTGACGGCCATCAACTGCTTGGCGCCGACCGAGGAGCGGACGTAGCTGACGAACCAGCTCATGACGGATCCTTCGTGGAGGGTGTGCCCCGTCGACGAGCGGCGGGGCGAAGCGCGCGAAGGTAAACACAATCCGCCGTTTCCGGCAACGCGGCGCCGGGCCTTCTCGGGGCGGTTCGCGGACGCAGGGGGGTGGGTCGCGGGCCTCAGGCGATTCGATGCACGAGCGGCGCACCGCGTTGCAGGCGGGCGACGTTGTCGACGACGATCCCGGCGATGGCCGCGAAGGCCTCCTGGGTCGAGCCGGCCACGTGAGGGAGGGTCACCACCCGGGGATCGGCGTACAGCGGGTCCGCGGGGTCCCAGGGCTCGTGCCAGAACACGTCGAGGCCGACCCCGCCGAGGTGGCCCCGGGCCAGCGCGGCCTCCAGCGCCGGGCGATCGATCACCGGACCGCGCGCCAGGTTGACCACCAGCGCGTGCGGCGGGAGCGCGGCCAGGGCCGCGGCG
Organism: Myxococcales bacterium; assembly: GCA_016794525.1. GTDB lineage: Bacteria > Myxococcota_A > Polyangia > Haliangiales > Haliangiaceae > UBA2376. The sequence goes on along the minus strand of JAEUJY010000172.1, from coordinate 829 downwards.
TCGATCAGGCCCCGCGTGGCCGCGGTGAGCGGACAGTGCAGCGACACCGCGTCGCTGGCGGCGAGCATGGCGTGCAGCGCGGGCCGCGAGGTGGTCGACGTGGCGCCGACGACGCGCATGCCCAACGCCTGGGCCCGGGCCGCGACCGCCTGGCCGATGCGCCCGAGCCCGACGATCGCGAGCTGGCGGCCGGCGAGCTCACGGCCGAGCGGCGCGCCGATCGTCGCGGACGCGAACGCGCGCTGAGCCAGCGGCCACCGCCGCGCCAGCATCAAGAGGAGCAGCAGCGTCGCCTCGGCGACGGCGGTCTGGTTCGCGCCCGGCGCGTTGCACACCGGGACGCCGTGGGCGCGCGCGGCGGCCAGATCGATCGCGTCGGTGCCGGCGGCGGGCTGCTGGATCAACCGCAGGCGCGGCGCGGCGGCGGTGATGACCGCCGCGTCGACGTGGGCGTTCGACGGCAGCAGCACGTCAGGCGGCGCGGCTTGCACCTCGTCGACCAGCGGCCGCTGGCGATCCCACGCCCGCAGCCGGCACCCGGCGGGCAGGCGCGCCGCGATGACGTCGACGACGTCCAGCCACCCCGACCCGCAGAACAGCAGCTCCAACGCGGCCGCTACTTCTTCTTCGCCGGCGGCTTCTTGGCCGCCGCAGGCTTGGCCGCCGCTGCGGGCTTGGCCGCCGCCGCGGGCTTGGCCGCCGCCGCAGGCTTGGCCGCCGCTGCAGGCTTGGCCGCCGCTGCAGGCTTGGCTGCCGCCGCAGGCTTGGCCGCCGCCGCGGGCTTGGCCGCCGCCGCGGGCTTGGCCGCCGCCGCAGGCTTGGCCGCCGC